>LR778114.1:1285168-1927752 GCA_902809825.1 Candidatus Hydrogenisulfobacillus filiaventi | reverse complement strand
ACGCCGGCTACGGGGAGGTGGCCAGCCTGGCCGCCCTGCGCCGCATCCCGGCGCCCCTGCGCCGCTGGTGGGCGGGACGGGGATGGCCGGGGGCAGGGGCCTTCCGGCGGGCGGAGGAGCCGGTGGCGGCCCGCTACCGGGGGGTGGGCTTCACCTTTACCCCCGCGGAGGCGCAGGCGGTGCTGCATCCCGACCTGGCCGGCCCCGACCGGCCGCCGGAGGTGGCGGCGTACTGGACCCGCAACGACAGCCTGCCCGACCTGCAGCAGATGCAGGGCTTCGACGTCGGCTGGTTCCTGCCCGATGACGTGCTGCTGAAGACCGACCGCATCGGGATGGCCTACAACCTGGAAATCCGGGCCCCCTACTGCGACCGGCGGGTGGTGGAGCTGGCGTTGGCCCTGCCCCTGGCCCTACGCCGCAGCCGGGCGGGGGACAAACGGGTGCTGCGGTGGGTGGCGACCCGCTACCTGCCACGAGCGGTGGTCGCCCGGCGCAAGCAGGGGTTCCCCACCCCGCTGACCCGTTTCCTGGAAGGGCCGCTGTCGGAGCTGGCCTGGGATGTACTGACGGGCGGCCGGGCCCAGGCCCGGGGCTGGTTCCGGCCCCGGGCGGTGGAGGCCCTCCTCACCGCCCCGCCGTCGTCCAACACCGCCCGCAAGATCTACGCCCTGCTGATGCTGGAACTCTGGACCGAGGAGCTGGTGGAAGGCGGCCGGCGGCGGCTGGGCGCGGCCCAGGCGTCCAGCCCGTTATGGCTGATGCCGCTGGCGGGCGGGACGGAGACCGAATCGGGCGAGTCGGGCAGCTAGTCGTCCGCCGGAGGCTCGGAAGCGTAGGGCAGGGCCCGGGGCGGCGGGGGAGCCAGCCGGGCCACGGCCGGGTCCGCGCCCAGGGCCCGGCGCGCCTGGCGCAGCACCAGGGCCAGGTGCTCCTCGGCCGCCCGCAGGCGATAGATCTGGTAGTCGCAGGTTTCCCGTTCGGCCTGATTGAAGGCGTCCTCCATCTCGCGGACTTCGCGGACAGCGGCCTGGATTGCGGCCTGCCATCCTTCCCGGTCTCCGCTTTCCCGGATCTTCCTCACCGCCATGATGATCCCCCTTCCCTGCTGCGTAGGCGGCGGACGGTACGGGGTCATGGCCAAGACTATGCTTGGACAGGGAATCCGGAGACCGCCGCCGCCTTCTGCCTTAGTATAGTAATTTCTGGTACCTCGTAACCGCGGCCGGTGGCCGGGCCTATCCCTACATACCGTAGTGACAGGCGGTACCATGCATGGTAGTCAACGCGCCCCGCCCCGGCAACGGGGCCGGGCGGGAAGGAGACGGGCATGATCCTGCACGGGCCCGACGAGCGGGTGAATGTGGTGGTGCGGGGGGTGTACGTGCGGGACGGGCGCCTGCTGGTGAGCGAGTGGGAAGACGGCCGGCGCTTCCTGGTGGGAGGCCGGGTGGAACATGGCGAGTCCCTGCCGGTGAGCCTGGAGCGGGAATGGGTCGAGGAGCTGGGCACCCCGCTGCCGCCCCGGATCGGGCGCCTGCTCTGGATCGGGGACGTCGTATGGACCAACCGTTTCGGCTGGCGCCAGCATGAGTACGGGTGGTACTTCCGCATCCTGGAGGGTGGGCCAGGTCCGGCAGGGGAGGAACGGTGGCCGGACGCCCAGCACCCCGGCCTGGCGGTCGGTTGGATCCCCTTGACCCCGGAGGCGGTGGCCTCGCTGTATCCTCGTTTCCTGCGCCGGGCGCTGTTCGAGCCGCCAACGGAGGGAGTGCGTTACTTTGTGGAGCGGGCAGGGACGGTGCAGGAACCCCTGGCCGGACGCCTCTGAACCGGGCGGGACCGGGGGGCGGGCGGCCGCCCCCCGCCCGCCGGGCTCAGAAGGTCAGGACCGTCCAGCCTTCGCGGATGCGTTGGGCAATGACCCGTCCGCCCATCACGATCTCGGCGTCGAACATCTGGTCGCGGGTGAGTCCGATGTTCTCCATGGAGACCTGGCAGACCGACAGCTGCACCCCCGCCTCCCGCATCTTGTTCAGCATCTCGGCGAACTGCGGGGAGTTGCGCTGATTGGACTTGAAAACCTCGATCCCGGGCCCAATGGCCAGGAACTGGACCTGAAGCCCCTGCGTCGCCAGCACCAGCGCCACTTGCAGGACGGCGTTGGCCCGCATGAACGCCTCTTTGCCGGTGGTCAGCACCACCAGTGTCCGTTGCTGTTCCCCTGCGTCCGCCACGCGCACGATCCCTCCTTGCCCTTCATCCGGCCGCCGCTGCCGGCAGCCGGGGCGGGACGCGGCCGCACGCCCGCCGGGAATCTCCTGGCGGGCGCCCGGACCGGGCCCCAACCCATTGTAGTAGGGTACCCGGAGGGGTGCAATCGGGCGCAAATCCGTACGCGGGCGGCGGTCCGGCTGCGCTACACTGGGGGAAAGGCCCCGGGGCCAGCCCGGGGCACCGGGAGGACGACACATGGGCATCTGGTTACTGCTTTACCGCCTGCTGGACGGGGGCTACTTCCTTTGGCGCGGGATCCACAAATGGTACACCCCGCCTCAGGTCTGGCTGGTACCACGGGTTAACGCCGCGCTGCCCACCACCCCGCTGGCGCCCATCATCCGCCAGTTCATCTATCCCCATCTGCAGGTCTTCAGCCTGACCCTGGGCACGGTGGAGGCGGTGGCGGGGGCCATGATGCTGGCCAACGTGGGCCGGCGCATCGCGGGCTGGGTGCTCTTTACCCTGAATGTGATCTTCCTGCTCACCCTGGGCTTCAAGGAACCGCACGACCTCGGCCTCAACCTGTTCATGGCCCTCACCAACCTGATGTTCGCCCGCATCGACCCTGCGCGCGTCCAATACCGGGCCCGCCCCGCCTCCTTCGCCCCCGGCCGCGCCGCGCGCCTGCAGCGGCGGGAGGGCCGTCTGTAGCCAGGCGGGCATCAAAAGGCCGCCCCGGGGGGCGGGCCTGGTTTTTTATTGATCCAGGGGGCCGGTCCAGCGGGCCATGCCACCCTCCAGGTTGTAGACCTTCCGATAGCCGGCCTGCTGCAGGAGTTCGCAGGCGTGGGCGGAACGGTTGCCGCTCTGACAGACCACCACGATGGTGGCGTCCTTGCGCACCTCCCGCAGGCGGTGAACCAGCTGGCTCAGGGGGATGTGCCGGGAGCGGGGGATGTGCCCCGCCTTGTACTCATGGTACTCGCGCACGTCCACCAGCACCGCCTGGCCGTTCCGGGCCATGGCTTCCACCCGGCTTGAGGGCAGATGATGCACCATACCGGACCTCCAAAATGATACCCGTAAGGGTATGATACAGTCTGGCGTAATTGTAGTATGGAGGGTCCGGTCGGACAAGAGGAATGGGTCGGGTGGACCAGGGTCAGGCCGATCCGGTGCCGCCCCACCGCCGCACCAGCTGGCGCAGTTCCTCCAAGGGGAAGGGCTTGGGCAGGACCGCCACCGCCCCTTCGGCCTGCAAGGCCTGGGCGCGCAAAGGGTCACCGCTCATGGCCACCACCGGCAGGCCGGCCAGGTCGGCGTGGCTCCGGATCTGGGTCAGACAGGGGCCTTCCTCCCCGGGCAGGATGGCGTCCAGCAGGATAAGGGCCGGCCGTTCCCGCCGGCAGAGCTCGAGGGCCTGCCGGCAGGAGGAGGCGGCCAGGACCGTGACGCCCAGGGGTTCCAGGGCCAGGGCGATGATGCTGCAGATGTCGCAGTCGTCGTCGACTACCAGGATGGATGCCATCGCGACCTCCCCGGGCCACCGCCGGCGGCGGGAATGGGCAGAATTCCCTGCTGCCGATTGTACGGCACGGCGGGGACCCGAGAAAGGGCGGGTCGGCGGTGGGAGCGGCGCCGTTAGTCCAGGGCTTGGCCGCTCAGGTTGCGCATGGCGGCGGTGAAAACGGGCCCCCGGCTTTCCGCCAGCTTGGTGCGGATGAGGGTCCGCAGCTGGGACTCGCTTAATGTCGACACGTAATCCCAGGGGCCCAGTTCCACTACCAGGTCCTGGGGGTCCTCCCCGCCCGGGTTGAGCACGGCACTGACCTGGAAGTTGGGGTCATGGCCATGGATGCGGAAGGTCTTGATGGTCGGGGCCATAGCCGCACCTCCTGGCGTCAGGATGGGCGGCTGCGGGGCCGGTTATGCGCAAAACAGCGCCCCGCCCGGAACCCGATCCGGGCGGGGCCGGCGCGAGTCGGCCTGTAAGCCGAGTTCTGTCGTGGGCGATCATTTATCTGGGATCCCCGTTGCCGGGAACCTCTAGCGACCAACCCGAAGAGTCCGCGGGCCGCCTCATCCTCTTCCTATTCGGTCTTGCTGCGGGTGGGGTTTACCAAGCAGGCCAGTCACCTGACCTCTGGTGCGCTCTTACCGCACCGTTTCACCCTTACCGGGCATGCCCGGCGGTTTGTTTTCTGTGGCACTTTCCTTAGGGTCGCCCCCACTGGACGTTATCCAGCACCCTGCCCTGTGCAGCTCGGACTTTCCTCAGGGCGTCCGCCTGCGCGGCCGCCCCGCGATCGCCCGGCCGGCTCGCATGCCGGACCTCCCATTATAGGACCCGGACGACATCCGGTCAAGGCGGGCAGGGAGCAGCCCTTAGGGGGCGGCCGGCCCGGGGTGGCGGGCGGTGAAGTCGGCCGCCCCCAGCACCTGGTTGCCGTCGACGAAGCTCACGCGGTCGGTGCCGGCGGCGGTCACGAACAGGGGGATGACCGCGATGGTGTCAGCCGGGTCGACGGCTACCCCGCGCGAGGCCACCATCTCCCAGCCGGCGCCGGCGCGCCGCTGAAGCTGGACCACCAGGCGGGTGGTGCCGAAGGCGGCCGGGTTCTACACCCGGGTATAGAGCGGTGTGAGGGGCCGGAAGTCCGTCCCGTGGACGGGCAGGGCGGCCGCCTGGCGGTTGACCGTGGTGCCCACCGTCACCTGGGGGGTGAGGGTGGCCGGACCTGCACAGGCGGTGAGCATGAGCGCCGCAGCGACGGCGGCGGGGAGGCGGGCCGGCATGAGGGATTCCTCCTTCCGGGGGCATGGGGGGCCTGCCCCAGGGTATGCGGGCCCGGACCGGGAACGGCCGGCGGCGGACAAAAAAGCCCCCGGCGGGGGCCGGGGGCGGGCCGGGGCCGGGATTACCGGCCGGCCCCTTCCAGGACCATCAGTTTGGCCACCAGGGGCTGGGCGGGGCCGTCCTGCACCCAGGCTTCGTTGTGATAGGCGTAGGCGTTGTGGTTGTGGATGGACTCGTAGTTCTCGATCTCGGCCTCGAACCAGCCCACCCGCGGGTCCTCGCGCAGCGCCAGCACGGTATCGCGCAGGATGTCCTCCACGAACTTGGGGTGGTCGTAGGCGTACTCGGTGACAAACTTCTCGTCCGGCCGCTTGAGCAGCGGGTAGACCTCGCAGCTGGACTGGGCCTCCAGCAGCTCACCCAGGTCCTCCAGGGTGAGGGCGGGATGGGCGGGGTCGACCTCCAGCTTGACCCGCAGGCTGCCGCGCTGGTTGTGGGCGCCGTAGTCGGAGATCTCCTTGCTGCAGGGGCAGAGCGAGGTGTAGGGCACCTCCATCCCCACCAGCAGCCGGAACTGGTCGTGGCGGTCGAGTTCGGCGGCCAGGCTGACCCGGTAGTCGAGCAGGCTGGCCAGGCCGGTGACGGGGGCATGCTTGGTCACGAAATAGGTGAAGGACAGGATGACGTCTACATAGCTGGCGCCCAGGCGCTGCTTCATGGCCTCCAGGAGCTCTCGCAGGCTGGAGGCATCCACCTCCTGGGTCCGCCATTCGTGCAGCACGGCCACAAACCGGCTCATGTGGGTGCCCTTCTTGTGGGCGGCCAGGTCGACCGTGAGGGTTACTGTGGCCTGCACGGTCTGCAGTTGGCCGTCGCGCTGCCGGATCGTCAGCGGCAGGCGGACATCCTTGATGCCGACCCGCTGGATAGGCAGCCCCCGCTCGTCGCGCTGGTCCTGGATATCGGGGAGCACCGTCCCGTCACCTCCGGTTTGGCCGTGCCCGTCGAAGGGCCGACGTTGCTGCTGAAGTCGTATCAACTGAGAGCGACTATCAGGTAAGTCTGCTTGTAGAATACCCTAACCCGCCGGCCCGGGGCAAGGCAGCCCGCCCGGCGGGCGGGGATGTCCGTCCGCGGGACGGTGCGGCGGATGCGCCCGGGACCGCCCGGGCTGCCGGAGAAGGTCCGCCCGGCCCGAACCGCGCTGGATGGCCCCTTCCGGTTAGCGCCAAAGGTGACAGGATACCGGGTTGTGGTTCTTCTCCAGTTGCCGCCGGGCCGGGGGATCGGCCCTCAAGGGAAGCATCCGTCATGACAGGCTCAGGCTTGCGTGGCGGCCGGCGCGGCTGCTAGCCGTCCTGACCGGGCTGGAGACGGCCGGTTGCGGCCCGTCGGCGCCGGCTTCCGACCATGCCCGTACCACTGCCGTCCCCCGCCACCGCCCCCCGACGCACACCGCCGTCCCTTCCTGGCCGGCAACACCACCACCGCCACCGGATCCGGGTCGGGTTCGGCGCCTTCCACCCCGGCTGGCGGTAACGGCCCGGCAGCCGGCGGCCCCCATGCCGGCGTCCATGACCCTCGTGCAGGGTCCGGTGGGCACGGTGGTTACCCTATCGGGCAGCGGCTTCGGCACCGTCGCGGGACGGGTCACCTTCACCCCCAACAACGGCGGCAGCGCAGCCGGCTACCCGGCGGTCATCCGCAGCTGGTGGCCTTGGCTCGTGTGGACGCGAACCAACGGGAGATTGACCAGGCTCCGCTCCTGCCCGCGGCGTCCCTGCAGGCGCGGGGGGGCGACTTTACCGTGCGCTATGCGTATGAGACGACCGCGCTTGAAGGCAATACGCTCTCGCCCGCCGAGACGCAAGCAGTGCTGGAGACGGGCGTGACCATCGGCGGCAAGTCGGTCCGCGAGCAGCTGGAGGTATTGAATATGCGCGACGCCTTGGACTGGCTCCGGCAGGCCGTGCGGGCCGACCACCCGCCGGACGAGGAGACTCTCCGCACGCTCAATCCGGGCCGGCAGGCGGGGAGCATCCGGTCGCCTTTGCGGCCCGCATGCATCTGGACCGGGCAGCGGGCCAAGGCATAGCGGCCGCGCCCAGGTTGGCCACCGTCGTCGTCTTGTGCGGATCCGCCCGTTTGCAGATGGCAACGGCCGCACCGCCCGGCTGTTCACGGCCTGGTTGACCATGCGGGCCGGTTGTCCGCTGCCGTTGTATGTGGTCGCGGAACGGGCGGCGTATCTGGCGGCTTTGCGGGCCGCCGACCAGGAGGGGCCCAGCCCCTTCGTCGTGGTGACTGCCCAGGCCGTCGCGCGCATGAGGATGGGCCCGACTTTGGCGGGCTGGACCGCGCGTAGCGGGTTCCCTGCCCTGGCAAGAGCCCCGGAGGCGCCGCCGGATGCGGCGAGGGGTCGTTTCCCTGTTCGTTGTTGCGGAAAGCAGCTATCAGGTTGAACCGAGCGCCCGTCTCCCCGGCATCGTTTACCGGGGACGATGTGCACGCGGTCGTCGCCGGGGTGGCCCGCAGGCCTGCAGGCCAAGACCGTGCTGCGCCTGACCGCTCTGGAGCGCCTGCCGGATTGTGGGCCGAAGCCATGGATGCAAACCGGCGCGATTCCTCCCTGTTGCAGCAGGAGTCCCGATGAGGATGCCGGTGCGGCTGGAACGCGACCGCATGCCGTACGTTCTGCGGGCGTTGGTGGGGGCATTCAGGGTGGAGGCAGGGTCGGCGGGAAAGAAAAGAACCCCGCCTCCCTTGCCGGATACGGGGTTCATATGGTGGGCGCGAGAGGTATCGAACCTCTGACCTCTTGAATGTGAGTCCACCCATCGATCGTTTCCCCCGTGTCGGGGTGGACGGGGATCTCGCCTGAAAACCGCGTCGCACCGCGGTTTCGGGGGTGTCTCCCACCAAAGCCGGATGCGGGGTGTGACGCCGGCGTCCGGGTGCAACGGGGCGATCATGGGGATCGTGTGGGGATCGTGCGGGGGGCCTCACCGGTCACTGGCAGATCTAACGCCCGCGCCACATGCACTGCGGGTTGCACGCCCCGCGCCGATTCCCAGCTGGGCAACATGGCGACGCCCTGATCCTCCCGCATGCGCGGCGGACGGCCTACGCATCGCCGGTCCCACCGTCCGCAGGGGGCTGGTGGAGATCGTCCGCCAGCAGGCGGACCATCCGCGCTGCCGCCTCCGCTTGGGCGTTGGGTAGAACATGGCCATACACCTGGAGCGTGAAGGCCACGCTGGCGTGCCCCAGCCGCTCCGACACCACCTTGGGGCTGACCCCGGCCGCGAGCCAGGCCGTGGCCATGGCGTGGCGGAGGTCGTGGATGCGATAGGTGGTTGGCAGGCCAGCCTTCGCCAAGAGGATCTTGAAGTCCCGCAGCACGTTGCCGGGATCCAGCCAACGACCGCGCCGGGTGGTGAACACCAATCCGGTCTCCTCCCATCCAGCGCCAGCCTCCAGACGGTCCAAGCGCTGCTCCTCCCGATGACGGCGCAGCACGTCCTCCATCCAGGGATCGAGTGCGACGGACCTCCGACCTCCATCGGTCTTCACCGGCCCCAGGGCCTTGCGGGATCCAGTGCCCGTCAGCGCCTGCCGCACCAGGATGACCCGACGCTGCCAGTCCACATCCTCCCACCGCAGGCCCAGGGCTTCGCCCCGCCTGGTGCCGGTGGTGGCCAGAAAGGCCCATAGCGCGTAGAGCCGATGACCCTCCGCCGCCTGGAGCAGCCGGCGGGCCTCCTCCGGGGTCGGCACCCGCAGTTCCCGCCGGGGCACCCGGGGAGGCTTCGCCCGTGCGGCCGGATTCGCGGGCAGGAGGCCCCAGTCTGCGGCGTCCTGCAGGGCGTGTCGCAACACCGCGTAGGCATACTGCGCCGTGCGGGGGCTTTTGCCAGCCGCCTGGAGGTCCGCCAGCCAGGCTTGCAGGTCCAAGGGCGTGAGCCGGGTCAAGGGGCGATCCCCGAGGGCGGCCCGAGCATGGGCCGCCATGGCGCGGTAGCTGCGCAGCGTGGTCGGCCGCACCCGACCGACCATCGACTCCAGCCACCGATCCAGATAGGACGCCAGGGCGTCCTCCGCCGGAGGACGCCCCAGCTCCCGGAGCCGCCGCTCCTCCTCCCGGGCCCAGGCGCGGGCCTCCCGATGGGAGGCGAAGGTTCTGGCGCTCTCCCGCCGCCGCCCGTGCTCATCCCACCAGGCCACCCGGGCCTGCCACCGCCCCGACGGCAGGCGGCGCGGGTCCCGCGCATGCGGCTCCCGCGGGCGATCCTGTCCCATGCGCCCATCCTCCTCCAGAACAGGCCTGATGCCTCAACCTAGCATAATGGGTTCTGGGTCGCAAAGGGATCGAACCCTGTCGAGCGTGGAAAGGAAGCACCCCGAGTGGCCCATCATACGATCGTGCGCTCGGTGGAGGCGTTGGGCCGAGTCACCGTTCCCATCGCGATTCGGCGAACCTTGGGCCTGTCGCCCGGATCCCCGATCGAGATCCTCGTGGGCGGGGACGTCATGGCGCTGCGGCGCTTCGTGCCGGGTTGCGCCATCTGCGGTTCCACCGTCGACCTGCGGTCGTTCAAGGGTCGCCCCGTCTGCGCCCGCTGCCGGACGGACATGCCCCATCGCCTCGATTGACCAGCCCGAGATGGACTGGTATGATCCATTCCGACCCATTCGCGAGGGGAGCGATGTCGGATGAGGATCGCGCCTGTGCCCGATGAGGGTGGGTGCATGGAGACGCAGACTCGACTGGTCTACACCGTCCGGGAGGCCGCGATCGCGCTGGGCGTGGCACCCTACTCCGTGCGCCAGATGGTGCGGCGGGGGGAGTTGCCGCTGTACCTCTCGGCCGCTCGGCGACCGTGGCTGATTCCGGCCTGGGCAGTGGACGAGCTGTTGGAGCGGCTGCGGAAACCAGGGACATGATACACTAGCCCTGGAGGCGACCCCGACGCGCCCGGCACCACTGCATCACAGCTATCCCTCCATCCGCCGGGAGCTGCCGGCATGGCGCGAGACCGTCGCTGGGCGCATCCGGCTGGCGACGGGGGACGCGCGACGGCTAGGAGATCCGGGCGGGGATGAGGAAACTTGGCGGCTGCTGCTGGCTGTGGACGGGCGCGGGTGGGAGTGGCGCGGGCCGTGGCTGCTCCTCTGCGATCCGACGTAGGTGACTCCCTTGCTGTCCCGCCCGCCGCGGTCGGACACCGAGGCGCTGGCGCGGCATGAGGCGGCCTGGTTTTGGCGCAGCCTGGAATGGGGGCCGTACGCCCGGCCGGAGACCTGGGCCATCGTGGCGTGGCTGACCCAGGACATCTGGCCGTCGTCCCTGGCCGAGGCCTGGGAGCGCGAGCCCAGGCGTCCGGTCGCGGACTGGCTGCGGCTGGAGCGCCTGGGTGCCGTGCTGTGGGCGATGGTGGCCTGCGCGGTCGAGGGGCGCGCGCGGGCGCGGTGGGGGGCTGGATGGCTGGACTGCGGCCCCCTGCTGCGGGCGGGAGGCGTGGAATGACGCATCTCGGGTTTCCGGACCAGGAGGCCGTGCTGGACGCCCTGCGGGCATGGGACGCCGCCGAGGAATGGCCGTCGGGTGCCCATGCGATAGTCGTGCTAATGGGTGCCAGCGCCCTGCCGTTCTATTTCGATCGGCCGGCCCGATCCACGGAGGACATCGACGCTCTGCTGCGCACGTCGGACGCGCTGCCGGATCGCCTGCGGCAGATCGCCGCGCGCCTCGGCCTCTCGTTCCGGGCCGAGGGAGTGGCCTGGCTGCCGGCCGGCTGGGAGGAGCGGGCGCGGTGGTCACCCGCCCGTTTCGAGCACCTGACCGTCGGCTGGCTGGATCCCATCGATTGGATCGTCTCCAAGCTTGGGCGATGGCAGAAGCAGGATCCCGAGGACGCCCTCTCCGTCGCGCGACGGGTGGACGCGGTCGAACCGCGGCAACGGGTGCTGAACGCCCTGCCGGACTACGTCGGCGATCCCCGATGGATCGCCTGGGCCTGGCGGGATCTGGCCGAGGCGCTCGGACTGCCCCAGGAAATGTGGCGCCTCGACCGCCCACAGGATGCATAAGCACGAGCCGCGCATCGTTCGATGCGGACGGCGACGGGAATGGTCATGCCTCCGATTCCCCGGCCTCCCATGCGTGCCCCAGCCCGATGGGTAGCACCCGCCTCAGATCAAGCGTCCGCCAGGGGTCCCAGTGGGGGCCTGGAGCGGAGCTGACGAACTCGCGCACGGAAGCGGCGAAGGTGACGCACTGGTCCTCGCCCCACCACCCCCGGTGCCAGGCGTACCGGGCCCAGATCACGGCGGTGGCGAGGACGTCGGTCTCGCAGTAGGCCCGGATCCGATCCCGATCGCCAGCGGCCTCCCAGGCCACCACGTCGCCCCCGTCCCCGTCCACCTTGGCCGGGATGCCGAGGACAGCCGCCATCTCGGCCAGGCGCATGCGCGGGGCGGCTCCGTACTGGGACAGGACATCCATCAGATCCGTGTGGATCTCGTCGGCGTAGCGATAGCGGTAGCTCTGGAACGGCGGGCCGGCGTAGTAGGCCGGTGCCCGGATCTGGTGCAGCATCGCCCGCGCCACCAGCACTGGGAGGTCGAAGCCGCGGGTGTTCCAGCCGACGAGCCGCGGCCGGCTCTCGAGAATGCGAAACGTGGATCGGATCAGGGTCGCCTCATCCGAGCCGGGCGACTCCAGGGCCGTCAGGCGCCGCAAAGCGCCGTTGCCGTCAAGCCAGGCCGCCGCGACGGCCACTACCCGCTGCAGCGCCGGCTTGAGGGGGGCGTCCTCCGAGCGCCCGCCCAGACGGCTCCAGGCCTCCTCATCGGGTACGGTTTCCACGTCGAGAACCATCACCGGCGTCCCACCCATCAATCCACCTCGTCACTCCCCGGCTGCTTCTTCTCATGATCCCGGTTGGCGGATCGCAGCTGGGCGATCAGGGCAAGCACCGCCGCCCGCTGCTCAGGTGTCAGCCCCTCAAGGGGGTCCAGATCCTGGGCGGGTAGGGGCGCGATTGCTGCCCGGCTGGCTGCGACCGCAGGGCTCTCCGGCGGCCTGGTGCTCTGGATTTGCACCACCACCCCCAGCACCCGATCCTGTTCGGGGTCGAGGGGGCGATCCGGGTAAGCCGGATTGGCGGCTCGTAGCCACCATCGATCCCCCGCCGGATCCGGCTCGCGGATCAGATACTTCAACGTGGTTTCCCCGCCGTTCGTGGCCGCCACCACCATCCGGCCATCCTCCACGTCCTGCCACGCATCCACCTTGCGCACGATGACCCAATCACCGGGGAAGATGTGAGCACCGATCATGGAGTCCCCCCGCACCTCGAGCGCGAAATCGGCGCGCAAGGCGGACGGCACCCAAGCCATCCCGATCTTGTCCGGCTGCGCCTCCATCGGCACCCCCGCCACCACCCTCCCCAGCACTGGCACGGATCGGACTGGCACCCCTCCCTCCACGACGGCCGGCTCCCGATCCTTGCGCGCGGTGGCCAGCAGGGAGGCCAGACCCAGACCCAGCTCATCAGCTACCCTCCGCAGCAGGTCGAGCGGCACGGGATCGCCGCTCTCCATCGCCTCCACGACCGCCACGTCCACTCCCACCCGCTCTGCCAGCTTGGCTGTGGTCCATCGTCTCCAGAGACGCTGGGATCGGACGGCCGTCGCGATGCTGAGCCAGTTCCATGGTGAGGTGGTGAGCGCTCGGCGCCGCTTGGCCTCAGCCGTCTCCACTGTCGGCTCCTCTGCCTCGGTCGCCTCGTCTCCCTCCAGCGGAGGCTCGTCCTCCCACGGCTCAGGACTCGTCAGATCCGTGATCGGGACGTTCAGGATCTCCGCCAGCCGATGCATGAGCGGCACCGCCGGCAGGCGGTTGCCGCATTCGTAGTTGCTAATGGTGCGCTGCTGCACCCCCAGCATCCCAGCCACCGCGGTCTGGCTCCATCCCCGCTGCTCGCGCAGCCGCCGAATGCGCCGGCCGATTCGCTTGCGCTGCTGGGGCGTCACCTTCCGCATCGTCATCCCCCTTTCACGGATAGCGATAAGATGCTCCAGATCGCCCCGCATCGTAGCACGTCTCGGGCTGGAAGTAAATACCACGCATTCGACCGTTGCTGACCAGCCCGCTCTGTGCTATGGTTGGGGTGCGCAGTCATCAACCCACAGCCCAATCTGGACTGGTGGAGGGAGAGCGGAGATGGCGAACCTGCTGACCGTGGCCGAGGTGGCCCGGATCCTGGGGCGCCCGGAGGGCACCATCCGCAGCTGGATCCGATCCGGGCGACTGGAATCGGTCCGGATCGGGCGACTGGTCCGGGTGCCCGCCTCCGCCATCCCGAACTCGACCGACGCGCGGCGGCCCGCGCCGCCCCAGGGGGTCGATCCCGTCGATCTGCTGGGCAGCATTCTCGGGGTCGGGGAGGAGACGACCGGTCGCGTGGATCCGCTACCGGTCGGCAACTGGTCCCCGACCCGGCTCACCGCGTGGCTCATGTGCCCCGCCAAGGGCGCGTGGGAGACCGGAGTCTTCCCTTTGCCCGCGGACTGGGCCTGGCCCCGGAGCGAGGCGGCGGAAATCGGCCACATCGTACACGCATACGCCGAGGCCCGCCTGCGGGGGGTGGATCCGGACTTCGCGCGGCAGATCGCGATCGAGGTCAGTGAGACCCCGCCGCAGGATGGATGGCGCCCGCTCATCGCGGGATGGGAGCGGGACGTGCGCCCCACCATCGGCCAGCCGCGGTTGGTGGAGGGCCGCATGGAGGTCGTGCTGGACGGCCTGCCGGTCACGGCGCAGATCGACGTGGTCGACGAGCGAGGGGTAATCCGCGACCTCAAGACCACCCGGCGCGCCATCCGCCCCACCGTCGCATGGGAGAGCGTGCAGGCGCCCGTCTACTGGGCAGCTTGGCGGGAGCAGACGGGGGAGGAGCCCGCCGGCTTCAGACTCGACTATCTGCGTACCTCCTCCAAGGGCGCCGTGTACACCCCGGTGACGGTGCCGGTGACCGAGGCGGCCATCGATCGCGTGCGCCGCCAGCTGGCCTGGGCGCAAGACCTGGCCACGCGGCCGGATCGGATCATCCCGAATCCGATGACCCGCTACGGATGCGCCGGATGCGACTTCCGGGATCTATGCGCCGAGCGGTTCGGCTTTCCCCAGCTCGAGGGTACGGAGGTGGCCGAGACCTAACCCTCGACACCGCCGCCCCCTCGAGGGGGCTCCGATGCGGCCACCCGGGCCGCATCGACAACAAGCGATAAGCAATAAGCGATAAGCGATGGAACAAGGAGGAGGGCACGACATGGAGGAGTTCCGCACAGAATCGCTGCCCGCCATTCCCGGGGGCAATCTGCCTACCGAGGATATCGTCCCCATCATCTACCGGATCCGGGGCCGGGGCTTTGAAGGGCCGGATCCAGACGACACGCCCAAGGACATTACCGGGGTCGTCCTCGGGATCAAGCCCTCGCGGTGGCTGCCGGCGGAGGGGGGAGAGGGTCAGGCCGCTGTGCAATGCCAACTGGTGGGATACGGCGTCGGGGAGTGGGTGCTGCGCCCCGGCGACCCGGATTCGCCGACCGAGCGTCGGGAGTGCGCCTCCTGTCCGGCCAATCGATGGGGTAGCGCGGTGGACGCCAAGACCGGTGCCCACCGGCGGGGGAAGGCGTGCAGAGAGAAGCGGCTGATCCTTTTCCTGCGGGACCAGGACGCATTCCCGGTCGTCGTCTCCGCGCCGCCCACCTCCATCGTGCCGCTGAAGCGGTGGGTCTCGCTCATGGCCACCCGCGGTGTCTCGCACTCTTGGCAGGTCCGGGTGCGGCTCAGCGTGGTCGAACAGCGGCGAGGCACGGAGCAGTGGGGGGTGCTGCGCATCGAGACACTGGAAAATCTTGACCAGGACAACCTGGCCAAGCTCGCGGCGCGATTGACGCATCCCGCTGTCCTCGCGATTGCCGCCGGATGGCGGGCGCAAGAAGCCGCCTCGGATCCCCACGATTAGTAGACGCTCCGGCCGGAGGGGGCGGAGATCCGCCCCCGCCCGCACCCCCATCGAAGGAGGATCTCCCATGCCTATGATCGTCAACGCCCGCAGGATGGCGGACGGCCTGGGGTGCTCGATCCGCACCGCCGAGCGCCTGCTCGTGGAGGATCCGGACCCCTCCTCCGCATGGGTCACCGCCGTGCTGCGCAAGTTCACGGCGGATTTGCACCGCATAGCCCGGCAATGCCGAGCCGATTTGCGGGCGGCGCGGATCGCGCGGGAGGACGAGCGGAAGGCCCTGGGCCTGATCCGCCTGGATCCCCGGATGGTGGACGACGTGGTGTCGCTGCTGCCAGCCCCGCACCCGGTTCGCGGCTCCACCACCGCTCGGCTGCGCTGGCTCAGTCTCGGGGAGATGAGCCGGGCGGAGTGGGCCGGGTTCCAGGATCTGGTGCTGACCGGATCCGACGCGGAGGCGCGGGAGTACATCTGGGGTAAGCCGGACGCCTCCGACTGGAGGATCCATCCCCGGGGCCTGACGCGGGATGACGTGCAGGACCACAACGCCGAGGTCGAACGGTGGGAGATCGCCTGGGATCGGACGCTGTTCTCGATCCGGGCGGAGGCCATCGCCCGCATGCTGGAGGCCCAACGACGGGCCGAGGCCGAATTGCGTCTCGCGATGAGCGTCACGTCCAACGCCTATCGCGAGTGGTGCCACCGCCTCACCGATTTGCGGTTCCGGGCGCAGCGCAGCGTCGGATGGCGACCGCCGTCCACGCCGGACAGTTTCGCCGGGATCCCATCCACCACCGCTTCCGGCGATCGGATGCGGCGGGAGAAGGCGCGCGAGGCGCGATGGGGGCCATACCCATGGTCGATCTGGCGACGCCGAGGCGAGTCGCCGGAGCCCAGGAAATGGAGGGGAGATCGGTGGGTGACCGAACCGGAGCCCTGCCCCGATCGACCGCGGCTGGACGACGGAACGGGGGCCCAGAAGCGAGGCGGCAGATGGGTCAGCACCCAGAACCCGGGCTTCGGGGCGATCGACTGATGTAAGGAGGTGACACGGATGCGCAGAAGTCTGGCCCCCGCCATGGCGTGGTCGAGGGCGTCGATGGTGCCGTGGACCGTGCGGGTGTCCCCCAGGGTGCTGGCTCAGCTGCGGGAGGCGGCGGACGCCAAGGGCGTCCCGATGGCCGAGATCATCAGGCGGGCCATCGCCGCCGCAGTGGAGGAGAGCCAATTGGACCCCGTGTGGTGGGCACAGGATACGGAGGCCCTGGCGGGACCCAAAGCCTGCACCATGCTGCCGCCCGGGCTGCGGACCCGGCTCGTCGCCTGGGGCGAGCAGCTGGGCGTGCCGCCCAGCACGCTGCTGCGGGGCATTGTGCGGTGGTATCTCGCGGAGCGGATGGGGGAGGCATCGTAGTCATGGTGGAGATGCGACCCTATCAGCGGGAGGCCGCCGAGGCGATCAGTCAGCAACTGGCCTCCGGCCCCGCGCGCACGGTGGTCAGTCTCCCCACCGGCACCGGCAAGACCGTCACAGCCGTCGCCATCGCTCGGCAGCTCGGTCATCGCGTGCTCTGGATCGCGCATCGGGGGGAGCTGCTGGATCAAGCCGGGGCCACGTTCCGCCGCGTCTGGCCCGAGGCGTCCGTGGGCGTGGTGCAGGCCGAGCGGAACGAGGCCGACGCGCACGTCGTGCTCGCCTCCGTGCAAAGCCTGACGCCCAAGCGCCTCGCCCAATGGGCACCGGACGCCTTCCCCCTGGTGGTCGTGGACGAGGCGCACCACGCTCCCTCCCCCGTTTATCGCCGGGCCATCGACCACTTCCGGCCCCGCTTGCTGCTGGGCCTCACCGCCACTCCCTTCCGGGGGGACAAAATTTCCCTCGCCACGGTGTTCCCCCACGGCATCGCGTATGCCTACCCCATCCAGCAGGCGATCCGGGAGGGCTATCTGGCGGACATCGTGGCGTACCGGGTGCAAGGGTCGGCAGATTTGGACCGGGTGCGCATCCAGGCGGGCGACTTCGCCCCCGGCGAGCTGGAGCGCGCCGTCAACACCGCGGGTCGCAACGCCATCATCGTGCGCGCGTATCAGCAGTATGCGCCCGGCCTGCGTGCCGTTGTGTTCGCCGTCGGGGTCGACCATGCCCGTGCCCTGGCCGACACCTTCCGCGCCGCCGGGGTGCCTGCGGAGGCCGTGGATGGAAGCATGTCCCGTAACGATCGCCAGGCCGCGCTGCAGCGCCTGCACACGGGGGAAACCCCAGTCATCTGCAACGCCATGCTCCTGACCGAGGGGTTCGACGAGCCGTCCATCGGCGCCGTGATCCTCGCCCGCCCCACCCAGAGCCTGGGGCTGTACACCCAGATGCTGGGCCGCGGCACCCGCATCGCGCCCGGCAAGGACGCGGTGATCGTGATCGATGTGGTGGACGCCACCCGCAGGCACAAGCTGGCCTCCATCCGCACGCTGCTCGGCCTGCGCAAGGAGCCCGAGCAGGGGACGCGGGTCAGCGAGCGGATGGCCCGGGAGGCGCGGCTCAGCGCCGACGCGGAGGCTTGGTTGGCGCGCCTGTGGCCGGATCGGGTGGAGGCGGAACGGGTGTTGGACCTCTACGAGGATCTCGCTGGGGCGGACGCGCCCTACGCCGACTGGCGGGATGTGGCCCGAGATCTGGCCGAGATCCGGGAGGATCCGGATCTGCTCCGGGAGCAACGAAAACTGGCCGCCTCCCGCATGCAGTACCCGGACGCGCCGCCCTCCGAGGCCCAGGCCAAGCGGCTCCGAGACTTCGGCTGGCCGCAGGACGAGGTCGCACGACTCACCAGGTGGGAAGCGAGCTATGCGCTGGACGCCCACAAGCGGGCGATGGACGCCTGGATCCGGCATCGCGTCGGGATCTGGCGAGAGCTGTGGGGCGACCGGGACGACATCGGGGGTCGCCTGTCCGGCGCCCTGTGGCAGATCGCGCCGGCCACCGAGGCCCAGCGCCGGCTGCTCCGCCGCCTGGGCGCGCCAGCCGAAATCGTGGAGAGCGTGACGAAGGGGGAGGCATCGTGGCTCATCGACGAAATGCTGGCCGCGCGCGGCGCCCGGGCAACCACCCGCTGACGGCCGGAGGCTGGATCGTGGCCTGGACTGGGCCCATGTGGGCCGGCAAGACCACGGCGCTGGCCCGATCCATCGCGGATCGCGGCGGGCGCTGGCGCATCGGCGTGGTCCCCTGGGCCGCCCGCCCGCAGGGACGGGATCTGCCGGACCGCCTGCGCGGCCTGCTGCCAGAGTCCTCGGTCCAATGGGCACCGTTGCCGGACGACTGGGATCCGGAGCGGGATCCGGAGGCGTGGGCGGAGGGCGTGGACGGGATCGCGCTGGACGAGGCCCAGTTCGCCCCGCCCAGCTGGCTGGACGCCATCCGACGATGGCGGGCGTGGGGGTTGCGGGTGCATCTGGCTGGGCTCAGCCTCGACGCCCTGGGCCGCCCTTTCGGGACGATGCCCTCCCTGCTGGCGGCAGCGGACGAGATCATCGTGCTGCACGCCCGCTGCGCCCGATGCGGACGACCCGCCCGCGACACCGCGCTCCGCCCCGGGGTCACCCTGCCCGAGGACGGGGTGGCGGTGGGGGACGGGGACCGGTACGTGCCGCTGTGCCCCCGATGCTGGGCCCACTCCGCTGGAGGTGATTCGCTGCCATGATCCCTTTTCGGATGCCGATAGATAGTCGCATTAGTTACCGGGCGTTTGGACAGTATCCGGGCGATCCCCATCGGTCTCCCCGGTCTCCTGTGTGGGGCACCGTGAGCGTCGTGCTGGACGGGACCATCCGGCCCCTCTCGGCGCCGTGGCGATCCGCCGCGGATTCGGAGGTGTGGCTCTGGGGACCCGGATCCCGGGGAGACCCCAGGTTTCATGATATACGCGATCCTCGTCGATGGGACGACCAGGACACCCTGCTGAGCCTCGCCATCCTGGTCGACTGGACGGCGGCGGACGGCCTTCTGGGACACGCCCCCAGCACCATTCCGGATCCGGTGCTGGCGCGGCGGACGTTGCTGCTGGCACGGGACTGGACCCATCGGCAGGAGCGGACCTCATGGGTGTTGCGGGGCGACACCCTGGCGCGGTGGTGGATGGCCCTGGACCTGGGCCTGGAGCGGGATGCCAGCAGAGCGCTGCTGCTGGCCCTTGGCACATCGGGCCAGCGACAGGAGGTGTGGTCGTGACGCCCAGCGCGTCCGCATCGACGTGGATGCACGACACCGAACAAGCCCTGCGCATGGCGCAGGACGGAGAGGCGTTCGCCGCCGCCCTGGCCGAACCGGACACCCAGCGCTTCCTCGCGTGGCTGCAGCGCCGCATCGCCTGGCCTCCCGGTTTGACCGAGGAGGAGCAGAGGTGGGTGGTCGTGGAGACCCTTTGGCTGCTCCTGCGCGCCTTCAAGCCAGGCGGCGTTTCGCCCGTCAGCTGGTGCGCCGCGCACGTGCCGTATCGGGCGGCCCGGGAAGCGTGGGGGCTGACTGGGCGGCCGGGAGGCATTCACCAAGCACCGAGATCGCCCGCGAACGCCCACGGATGCATCCAGGTGCTGTCCATCGATGCCCGTCCAGACCATGAGGAGATCGATGCTCCGGCCGATTATTGGCTGCCCAGCCACCCAGATCCGGCTCCCGATCTGGAGGACCGCCTGGATTTGCGGGATCGATGGTCCAAATGGTGGAGCCGACTATCCACGGCGGACCGTCGCGTGGTTTGGGCTTTGATGGAGGAGGGCGGCATCGCCGCCCATGCGGCGCGACGCCTGGGCCTGCCAGCGCGGGATCTGATCCGGACGCGCAAGCGTCTACGAGCGATGTGGGACGCGACCGAGGAGGATCCCCCCGCCCGGGATCGACCCAGCCCATGCCGATCTCCTTGCTCGCTGGGGTCTGATCCGGTACAATCGGGCTGACAGTCCAAACCGGGCTTGGATGCGTGCGCTACAGAACAGCGGGATCGAGGATTCTGTCGCACCCAAATACGACAGGTGGAAGCCGCTGGCGAGGTCGTTGCCATGGCGCTTCCGACTGGACCCAGTCGGACCGCCAGGGCCGGACCCTGTTCGTCAAAGGCAGCGTGCGCCTCGTCGTCGACCCCGCCACCCACCAAGTCATCACCATCCTGCACCTCGTGTGGGCACCTCGCCGCGTCCGGCGTCCGCGCCGCCCATGAATCCGGCAGCCCTGTTCCGAAGGTGTCCACGCCATGCCCCGCCCCATGCCGATGCGCACCACCCAGCCGCTCCCCTCCCCGATGCCCGGCCCGCCCCGCCGGCGGCTTCCGGCGACCGGGCCGCCATTGCCGAAGGCTTCCCCATCCCCGGCGGCTGGATCTGGCTGGAGCGCGCCATCCTGCCCTGCGCCACGGAGGACGCCTGGCAGCACTGGCTGGCGCTCACCGCCGAGCGCCAGCGCAAGACCCCCGGCCATGCCTTCCGGATCCGGTGGCTCGACCCGGACGGCCGCCCCCTCCGGGAGGCGCACCTGCCGGCCCGCCTCCCGCCCATGCGGCGGAATCCGCGTCAGGAGGTGTCCCATGGGTCCGCACAGCAAACACCGCCGTCCCCTCCGTGGTGGTCGCGGGAGTGGATCCGGCTGGACGAACGCCCGCGCAAGGGCAAGGACAAGCGCATCCTGCGCCGGCAAACCCGTGCGCAGGACCGCCGGGACGCCCGGCGGGCGATGCGGGAAGGCCTAGCTGACTACGAGGCCTGAAGCCGCACGCCGGGCTTCCGTGTGCCCGGCCACCCCCGCTTCCGGCGTTCATCGAGAAAGGAGCGGATTCTTGTGTACGCCACCACCTGCCCCCGCTGCGGTGCCGAAGACCAGTTAGAGGTCGTTGCCGGCTGCTTCACCGCCACGGGCATGCCCCTCTGTCCCGACGGGTTCGCGTTCGTCGACGCCAGGCAAATCCACACATGGAAACAGACGTTCCAGCGGCTGACCGGCTTCGCCCCCTCCGCCCAGAAGGAGGATGTTCCATGGTGACGAACACCCGTCTTGGGAGGATCTCATCACCTGGGAGGCGATTGGGGATCGGCGGCGGCGACTGTTGGTCCTCCTAGGCGACATCTGGCCTAGCCCCGAGCGTTGACCTTCATCACGCAACTGCCAGGCATCAACCAGCAAGCAGCCACCGCCCGGAGACTCGTGTGCAGCCGCGCACCCGGCCGCCGCGAAGGCGACGCGGCAAGGCGTCCGGGGCGGCCTGTTTCCACGGTCGCTTGACCGTGGTTCCGTGGAAGCCGTTGAAGCAAGCCGGTGTTTTGCGATGATATGGTTCGCCGTACGACAGGCACCGAGGAGGCGACGCGCATGGCCGACGAGGGCGATCTCTCCCGCGCCTGGGACCTGCTACATGACGGCGAGAGCCCTCTGGAGCTGCGCGTGCTGCGCCGGGGCGGACCGCCCGCGGTGGGGCGGTTCCTCCGTCGTGACGCCTTCGTCCGGGCGGCGGCGGCGTCGGATCGGGCGGAGGTCACCGGCGTGTACGCCACGATCAACCCGCTCCGGCCTGATGCCCCCTGGGACGGCCCCCTGGACCGCCTGCGCCTGGGCGGGCGGGCGGCCCGGGACGAGGACATCCTGGCCCGGCGGTGGCTCCTGATCGATCTGGACCCCGACCGCCCGGCGGGGACGAACGCGACCGACGCCGAGCTGGAGGCGGCGCTGGCCCTGGCGGGGCGGATCCGGGACGCCCTGGCCATCTGGGACTGGCCGGATCCGGTGCGGGCCGCGAGCGGCAACGGGGCGCATCTCCTCTACCGCGTCGACCTGCCGGCCGACGCCGCCTCGGCGGATCTGGTCCGCCGCGTCCTGCGGGGCATCGCGGCCCGGATCCGGGGGCCGGGGGCCAAGGTGGACGAGTCGGTCTGGAACGCCGGCCGGGTCTCCAAGGTGTACGGCACGACGGCCCGCAAGGGGCCCAACGCGCCCGACCGCCCGTGGCGGCCGGCGCGGATCCTGGCCATCCCGGATCGGATCCTGGTCGTGCCGGCGGATCGTCTGCGGGCGGTGGCGGCCTGGGCGGACGATCGGGGGGCGCGGCGGGGGGACGGCCCGCAGCCCAGGCCCGCCTTCGCCCGCACCCTGGACGACCTGCTCGCCTGGCTGGCCGCCCATGGGGTGGCGATCCGGGGCACCAAGCCCGCCGAGGGCGGCGGGGCGAAGATCCTGATCGCCTGCCCGTGGCAGGCGGAGCACTCCACCTCGAACGACAGCGAGACCATGGTCTGGTGGTCCGGCGACGGCGCGGTGGGATTCCGGTGCCTGCACGACCATTGCGCGGATCGGCACTGGGCCGCGTTCCGGGCGGAGGTGGAGGGACGGCCCGGGAGAAGGGCACGGGCTGGGCGGCGCTGACGTGGCGGGGCCGCGCCATGGTCGACCCGGGGCCGCCCGCTGGCATCGGCGCGGGAGCCGGGGACTTCGCGGGGGATCGCGACCGGAAACGGCGCGATCTCCGGCGATCACCACGATGGGGCAATCCCGGTCGCCCGGCCGGCGGGATCGCCCCTCCCGGCCCGCTGGCGATGCGCATGCGATGCGCCTCAGCCGGCTGATGGCGGCGCATCGGCATGGGGAGCGATGCGCCTCGCATCGCTATCAGGAGAAGGAAACGGAAGCGTAATCGATGCAAAACGTTTACGGTGCCGCTCCGGACGAATGCTACGTCCCCATTCCCGTCGACCACCTCCAGGCGGTGGCGGAGGCGGCCGCCTCCAAAGATCTGGTCGTCTGGTTGGGATACAACGGCACGCTGTACCTGGTTCGGGACCGGGGAGGTCCTGACATTCCTCTGGGCGTGATCCTGCACCTGGCAGCCGAGCTGGGGTGGGATCCCGCCCCGATTACGGTAAGCATTGTCATGAACTTCGACCACACGCTTGTGGTGGTCTTCCCGCCGGACCCGGGCGCGGTGTCCGCAGTCGCGCGG
Organism: Candidatus Hydrogenisulfobacillus filiaventi; assembly: GCA_902809825.1. NCBI lineage: Bacteria > Bacillati > Bacillota > Clostridia > Eubacteriales > Clostridiales Family XVII. Incertae Sedis > Candidatus Hydrogenisulfobacillus > Candidatus Hydrogenisulfobacillus filiaventi. The sequence continues at coordinate 1,904,731 of LR778114.1, read as the reverse complement.
AAATATGGCACGGGTTTCCGGGCGTCGGTGCCCGACGAGGACGGGGTGTACGAAACGATGTTCCCCTCCCCATTCGGGGGCGTGGACGGGTATGAGAACGACCCATTTGGGCAGTGGGTGCAAGGAGATCCGTGGGCTTTGCACGCGCCGGAGGGCGTGCTGGCTTTCGCGAAGTGGGTGCGGGATGAGCTTTTGGAGCCCGACGCCATCCTGGAGGAGAATCAGGCGGAGGAGTAGGAACGCCCGGGCGCGCCAAGCGCCCACGACAGCCTGAGCCAACCCTAGAGAGGAGAGGGTGCTGTGCGACGAAAGCTGCTGGAGCACGCGCAGCTGGAAGGCATCCGGCGGGGGATTCGGCGGGATGGGCCTCATCCCCATGTGGTGGGCGAACGGGACGGCACGCGGCTCGCGGTCTGTGTGGGCGAGGCGTTGCCAGCTTGCCAGTGGGAACCCCAGGACATCGAGGACATCGGAGAACCGCTGGAGGTACCCTCCGCCACCCCGACGGTATCGACCGCATGGTCGGACGATCCGGTAGAGGCAGCCGGTTGGCTGGTGCTGGCCCTTTTTTATTGATCTCTCGGGGCTGGCCTGAATGATGTGGCGGGCGAGGCTTTGATTCGGCGATCCGCATGCGCAAGGCGAAGACAGCCTCCCACGCTTAGCAACGGCCATCAGCTGAAAATCGTGGTGAAGGCACCAAACACGCAACAGGGCAGGGCACGTCCGGTGGGCCTGGGGAGCGCCCTTCCTGGCCTCGGGACCATCCCGCTCCCGGACGAGCACGCGCGCTGCCGATCCCACCAGCTGGACATCCAGCCCGCAACGGGCTATGCTGACGATGGATGATGGATCTCGCGCCCTCCACGCTTGGAGCATGGAGATCGCCAAGCCGGATGGCTTGCGTGTCGCACCCAGTCTTAGATCCCGCGCCTAAAGCCGGGGGCTTCCGCCATATGGGCGGGGGCCCCCTCCTCTTTGCGGAGGTGGTCCAATGGCGGAGGACAAGGACCCGCATCGGCCGGATGAGACCCAGACGAGCGCCGATCAGGACGCCGGGAAGCGGGCGCGGAGCACGGGCTCCCGGAAAGCGCGCGCCAGCGCCAACGCCGCGTCCCGGGTGCGGACCCGGCTGGCTTCCCCGATCCGATCCCTGCTGCCGCGGCATCGGGAGCGGGGAGGCTGGACGGCGGCATCGTGGTCCCGTCGCCGGTTGTCCGCCAATCCGCATGTCCATGCCGGGGGTGCGGACGCTGGGCCGGAATTCGGCCCAGGCGGGATGTGGAGATGCGGCGCGGACGGCGGCTCCGATCTCCCGTCGTGGCTGCGGCATCTGCGTCGGACGGATCCCAGGCCCTGGATGCGGAGCATGGCGAAGCAGTGGTGGCGGGAGCACGTCGAGCGGATGAGGCGGCGGCGGCGCGCGTATCTCGTCAAAGCGCAGGCCCGACAATGGCTGCGGCAGTGGCAAAGCGGCCAGCGCATCCTGCGGGACCGGGATCTGCAGGAGGCCGCCCGATGGGAGCGCGAGGTGGCGCGGCTGGATGGCACGCTGGCGCAGTCCATCCATGCCGCGATCATCGATCGGCTGCGGGGCATCGGCGTGCCCAAGCAAGAGGCCGAGCGGCGATTGCGGCGGGTGAGTCTCCAGGTGGTGCGACCGTCCAAGACGGATATCGCCGGGTCCACGACGGACGGATCCGCTGGCGGGGATCGCTCTGGTCGGGACGAGGCCCTGCGGGTCGGGTCCTTGGGCGAGGTCTGGGGATCCCTGGGCTTGCCGGATCGGCTGCGGACCCTGCGGGTGCCGGACGGCGTGCTGTTCGATCCCGACACCAAGCTGCCTCTGGTGATCCGGTCTCGGGAAGCGGAGGCGGAGGAGGACGACGGATCGCCCGCCGAGCCCGATCCGCGCCCAGCCGGTCTCCGACCGTATTGCGTCGCCGCCATTCTGGTGGATGCGCAGACGCGGGAGCGGCGCCGGGAGATCTGGCACCTCACCGAGGGCGGGCAATGGGAGTCGTTCTCGGCCGCCGTGAGCGAGACGGAGGACAGTCGGCTCATCCTGCGGCTGGCGGATCGCGGCCTGCCCATCGATCACACCATCAAGGGCGACGCCATGGCCTACATCACGGCCTGGGCCAACTCCGGCCTGCCCGTGATGCAGACGACGCCCGTGGCCGGCCAGCACACCGCGGACGGGCTGGATCGGTGGGAGGAGAACGGGGCGGACGCCCCCCGCATCTGGGTGCACCCCGGCGGGGTGTGGGGGGTCAAAACCCCCGAGGCACGGGCCGCTGGACTGCCAGATCCGGCCGAGGCCGTCGACCTGCGGTTCGACAACCCCAAGGCTCCGGAGATCGTGCGCCGGATCCGACCCCTGCCCGGCGGCACGGAGGCGGAGGCGGCACGGGTGCTGACCCCGCTGTCGCGGGCGGCCTCCCCTCCCGTGGCCTGGACCCTGCTGGGGTGGTTCGCCGCCGCCCTGCTCGCCCCCCTCATCCGGGCGGCGGGCTGGGGGGAGTTCCCGTTCCTGAACGTCTACGGGCCGGCGGGCACGGGCAAATCGACCCTGATCCAGCGGCTGGCGCTCGCCTTCGCCGCCACGGACGACCTGGGCAGCGCCCGCAGGCCACCGTTCTCGCTGGTGAGCGAGCTGAGCGCCACCAACAGCCTGCCGGTGGTGCTGGACGAGTACCGCACGCAGGACATCCGGCAGGAGCACCTGCAGCAGCTGCACCACTACCTGCGCATGGCGTACCGGGGCGCGCGGGAGACCCGGGGACAGGCGAACCAGACCACGCGGGACTACCACCTGACCGCGCCCGTGGTCCTCGTCGGAGAATCCGCCGTGGAGGACTGGGCGCTCATGGAGCGCTCGGTGCCGGTTTGGGTGGGTCGGGAGGAGATCGCCGGGCACCCGGGCGCGGCCGACGCCCTCCGGGATCTGCGGGATCTGGGGGACGACGCCCTCCGCAGGGTGGCGGGCTGGTTGTGGGCCCGGGCGGCGGAGACGCCGATGACGTGGGTGCGGGAGGCGCTGGAGGCGGCTGACGGCAGCTTAGAGGACGAGGCCGCGCAGAAGGCTGGGGGGCTGTCAGAACGCCCCCGGCACAACATCGCCATCGTGCGGGCCGGCCTTTATTGGCTGGGAGAGTGGATTCCGGACCTGGGGCGGGAGCTGGAGCGACTGGATCAGGCGATGCACGTGTTGCAGACCGTCTTCCTCCGAGCCATGGACGCGCAACAGGAGGTCAGGCAGGAAGAGGGTCCCGTGGCGGCCATGGTGCGGCTGCTGGAGCGGCAAGCCGCGCTGCCGGAGGATCGCAGGGAGGTCATGCTGCAGCCGGCCCGCAAAGCCCCGGAGCTGCTGGTCGTCCATCAAGCGCAACTGCTGGCGGCCATGGCGCGACAGGCGGCGATGATCGGAGAGGCGTGGCTGGGGCGCAGCGCCTTTCTGCGCTTGCTGCGGTCGGATCCGGAGCTCGTGGCCGACGTCAGCAAAGCCGAGTGGGTGCACAACGGCACTCGCAAGTGCGTGGTGCTGCGAATCGAGACCATGTTGCGCCGGTTCGACGTGCCGAAGGAGACCTGGATCAGGCCCTCGCCCGCGGCGGACCCGGCGACGCCGCCTGCGGAGTGACGAGGACTCGGCGATCCGCATGCGGATCGCCGAGTCCTCCTTTTGCCGCTTCGCCTTACCTCATTGCGCCGGAGAGGTAAGGGAGGTAAGGACCACAAGACGTGGTGGATGTTATAATATCGCCATTTTTTAAGGATCCTTACCTCTCTTACCTGTCTTACCTCCACAGAGTATGTATTATAGGGGCAAAAATTTTGTTCGAAAAAACGGAGATCAAACGAGAAACCAGATCCCCATTACCAGATCCCCATTACCAGATCCAGATGATCAAGAAACCCGCAAAAAAAACGATCTCCCCAGATGATCATAGGGGGTATCTCCGCAGAAGAGGTAAGGCGGTGTTCACACGCGATTTTTCCTAGAGCCATGCGGGTTTGAGGCCATTTTCGAGAGGTAATGCGACCCCTCGAAAAAGGTAAGGACGCCATCCGTTTGTTGCCAGTACAGGATGGATTTGGCACCGAAGAGGCCCCTCGCCGTCCGAACTCAGACGGACCCCGCCTCTTCTGGTTTTCCTTTTATGGGCGAGAATTCCACCAACGAAGAGGAGATGCCTTGTGTACGGCCTGATGGCACGGGATCTGCAGCGGGTGAGAGCACGCAGAAATCGGGGGACCGCCTCTGGGGCTGGAAACGTCGCGGCTCCCCATCTCGACGCCTCCCGCCCCCAATGGTGGCGCCTGCCGGTGCCCTCCTCCCGCGCCGCGATCTGGTGGCGACCGCTGTCCGACGGGCGGGGCTATCTGGGGGCGGTGGCGGTGGCGCGGTGGCCGGGAGGCGGATGGCCGTTCCGCGAGGAAGAGCGCGCCGGGGACGCCGACTGGGTGGTGGGTCGGTCGCTGCTGGAGTGGGCCCTGCGCTCCGGGTGGGTCGCTCCTCCGGCGGCCGGCGCGGGATGGCGGGAGATGCGGATGCACCAATGGGCCTGGGGACCCCTGGTGGAAGAATCGGATTGGTGGGTCGTCATCCGGGCCGGAGTGGAGCCCGCGGCCGTCGTGGCGGGATGGGCGGGGGATGCCGCGCCGGAGGCGGAGGACGCCGTGCCGACGGCCCTCCGGGACGCCGTGGATTCCGTCTTGCGGGCGGAGGCGTCCTCCCGCCAGATCGCCCCGCTCCCCCGCCCCGTGGGCGTCCCGGAGTCGGACGATCCGGAGGCGTGGGCCGCGTGGCTGCGCGGGCTGGCGGCGGACCCCGCCCCGTGGGACGAGGCCGCGTCGGACGCCCTGGCCCTGGCCGTTCACGCTGGTATGCTGGCGTGGGGGGCACCCCCACCCTCCGTGGAGGCCGCATGGGAGGCCGCCGCGGAGCAGGCGGATCTGCGGGCCTGGATCGGGGTGTGGGAGAGCTGGCGGATCTCCGCCCGGGAGCTGGGCCTGGGACCGGACACCCCGCCAGACATCGAGCCACCCTGGACCCTGTTCTAGTCCATCGCCACAGAACGCCATAGAACGTCCGTGCCGCGAGTGAATCGGGGACTGGGGGTTGGAATAGCCACCCCCGGATCCAGTCGCCTTGTGCGGCTTCTGTGGGCGTCTGTGGGGCACTGGAGCCCGGGGGCCGGGCGGAACGCCGTGCGGAGCCCATTACGGGCTGCTGGCTGGGAGGAGGAAGAGGCTGGATGGTCAAGTACCCCAGGGCCAAAGCCCGGGGCTTGCGGGAGTAGTGGTCTTGCCACCCACGAAACCGCGAGGCGGTCCCTGACCGCGAACGACTAGCCTGGCCTAGCCACCGGACCCGGCGACGGGTCTCCGGGGGCGTTTGAAGGCAGCTGAGCCGCCCGCCCGTGGCGGGGCCTGGATGCCGGGGATGCTCCCCTAGTCCCCGGCCTCTCCGGCGGCCAGCGGCGAAGGGGAGCAATTGCCCCGTATACCACGGGAGACGGGGAGGTAACTCTCCATGCGATGGATACCGGTTCTTTCCGCTCGCGGAACGCCCCTCATGCCCTGCCACCCGGCCCGAGCGCGAGAACTCGTTCGCCGAGGCCGAGCCGTGCGGCGGTTTCGGAAGGGCTTCTTCTACCTCCAGCTTCTGGACCGCACGGATGGCGCGGCGCAACCCGTCGCCTGCGGCATCGACCCGGGCTCGAAATGGGAAGGGATCGCGGTCAAAGACGCGCGGCGCACGTTCGTCAACCTCCACGTGGACGCGGTCACGCATGTGCGGGAGGCCGTGACCGCCCGGCGGGACATGCGGCGGGGGCGCCGGTACCGGAAGACGCCCTGCCGTCCGCCCCGGGCCAACCGGGCACGGGGCGGCCTGCCGCCATCCACCCGGGCTCGATGGGGGTGGAAGCTCCGGATCGCCGGGTTTCTGGCTTCGCTGTACCCCATCACCCATTTCGTGGTCGAGGACGTGGCGGCCCAAACCCGGCCCGGTCAACACCGCTGGAACGTCCGCTTCTCCCCATTGGAAGCCGGCAAACGCTGGTTTTCCATGGAGCTGGGACGCCTGGCTCCGGTGACGATGGTGCCGGGATACGACACCAAGCGGCTCCGCGACGCCCGGGGACTGCCCAAAACCGCAAACAAGTCTCGCGAGACCTTCTGGGCGCACTGCGTGGATGCCTGGGTGCTGGCGGCCTCCGTCGTGGGCGGCGCCGTGCCGGACCACACCCCAATCCTCCGGATGGCCCCGTTGCGCTTCCGGCGCCGGTCACTCCATCTGCGGCAACCCGCCAAGGGCGGCGGGCGGCGGCGGCATGGCGGGACGGTCAGCCTGGGTCTGCGTCGTGGAACGCAAGTGCTCCATCCAAAGTTCGGTTTTTGCTACGTGGGTGGTTATATGGGGAATCGACTTAGCCTGCACGCAATGCGGGACGGGAGACGGCTAACACAAAATGCCCGCCGTGAGGACATCGTTGCGCTAGCGCCATGTTCTTGGCGCGTGTGGAGACCGAAAGAAAGGAGGAAAGGCGGCGCTCCTCCCCGCGGCTGAAGCCGGGGGTCTCCGCGCCGCCGCAAAGTGATGAAGGGCAAGCGACAACGGGACGACGCGAAGGCGGTCGGGATCGGGGCCCAGCGGTGGGATGATCTGGTGCAGCGGCGGTTTACGGACGAGGATGTGGCGTACGTCTCCGTGCTGACGGGATGGCTGGCCGAGATGCCGATCGCGGATCTGCACGCGCTCGGTTTGCGATGGAGGTTGGCCGTGTCGCGTGCCGGCGGGGAGGAGGCGAGACGGATTCCGGCCTCCTTTCGGGGACTGCCCCCGGATCAAATCCGTGGGCTCCTGCTGAGCCGGGCCCTGCTGCCGACGACCCGGGCCTTCCTGGAGGCCGAGATCCGGGCCGCCCTGCGACGGGGTCTGCCCGTTGGGGATGTGGAGGCGTGGTCGGAGTTCTGGCAGGCCAGGAGGGTGGACCCGCTGATGGCGGCATGGCTGCTGGCCAATCATCCGGATTTGGACGATGCGGAGACCACCGCCATCCGGTTCCTGGAGGGCTGGAGCTCCGAGGAGCTGGCGACGGCGGTGCGGGAGGCGCGGCTGGATCTGCAGCCCGTTCTGGCGTGGCTGGGGGCGATCCGGGACGGGTCGGACGCCCGCTTGGTGGATGACCTGCTGGCGGACAGGGATCGGCTGCGGGCCGAGCTGGCCGCGGCCGAGGCGCGGCTGGCGGACGCGGAGCGGGAGATTGCCGAGATCCGGGCCGACGCGGACACCGCCATGGAGGCGTTGATCCGCAACCACACCGACTGCCTGCGGCGGTGGGCGGACCGGACCGCCAGCCGCCAGGACGAGGCGCCGCTTCCGCTGCTCGGGCGCCGGGTGCTGGTGATCGGGGATCCGTCGCATCGCCTGGGCTACGAGGCCATCCTGCGCGCCATGGGGGCGGAGACCGTTCGGCAGCTGGATGGCGTAACCGGGAGTCGGGTGCCCAACGGCCAATGGGATCTGGTGGTGGAGGTGACCGCCTGGGCCAAGCACCGGATGGACGAGCAGCTGGCTGGCATCCATGCCCCCGTGGTGTGGGTGCCGACGGCCGGACTGGCCGCGTTCCGCTCGGCGCTGGAGGCCTGGGTGGCGGAGCAGGGGAAGGCGGGCTGAGGCGTCGCCCAGCCGCGCCGGTCCGGCTCCATCCGATCGGGAGCTTGGCACGGAACCCCGGAGTGTGCTATGGTGGGCTGGCCAGGGCGGCGGCTGGGTGCGGGGTCCGGGCGCGGAGCGTCCCCCTTGCGTGGGTGTGGAACTCGGGCGCGTCCTCGTCAAGCATGTCGCACCCAATCATGGACCCCGCCTTCGGGCGGGGTCCATCGCTGTGTCGATGCCGCCTTGCCCCCGCATCGCTGAAGGGAAGGTGTGCGATGTACACCTTGTGCATCACGTGCCTGTCGTGTGACGAGGGATCTTATCGCGTGGCCCGCTTTACGTCTGCGGAGGACTTGAAGCGGGCTTTGCCCCCCGGCGCCGAAATGGAAACCACTGGAATGTGGGGGCAGATCCCCCGGTTTGAGGTTGTAGGCCCGGGTGGGGCGCGCCTGCCTTTGGCAACGTGGCTGGAGCAGAATTCCCCTTGATGCAAGGGATGTCGGCGATCTGCGTGACGGGAGGCGGACGCAAAAAAATGGGCGATCGGCTGCGCGTGGAAGAAGCGAGGATGTTATTACTGACGGCGCGGTGTCTCCCGATCCGGTCGGATCGAATTGGATCACCGTGGTTTCCAACGCCATGTTCGCGCTGGTGGTGCGCGGGACGCTCGCGCCGAACGGCACGGTGGTAATCCGTGTGAGTGAGATCTACCTCTGGCCTAAATGCCGGCCGAGCGCCCTCCGGACGGCGGTGGGGGGCATGCGTCTGCGACGGGTCTGACCGAGATCTCGCTGGGCTGCCTAGGGATCCAATCCCCTCTCTTCCGTCGTTTTTGCTCCCATTGCCCAATCGGCAGGGCACCCGCCCCGTACGCGGGAGATGGCGGTTCGAGTCCGCCTGGGAGCTCCAAACCGGGACGTGGCGCAGATGGCGGCGCGCCGGCCTTGGGAGCCGGAGGCCGCGGGTTCGAGTCCCGCCGTCCCGACCAGTTCGGAAAACTGCGATGCGCTTCGGCTCGGCACAGGAACGGAGCCCCTCCAGTTGTTCGGCTTTGACCGCTTTCCCCACACGTATGACCCCGAAGCCGACGCCCTGTATGTGCGGTTGGGCCCGGGTCCGGTGGCCCGGCAGATGACCGTCACGCCCGCCATCATCGCCGACCTCGCCGCCAACGGCGGGCTGGTGGGCCTCGAGATCCTCGATCCCCGGCACCACGCCGAGATGGCGGCCCGCTGGCTGGCCAGCCAGCCGATGGCCCAGCCGCAATAAGGCTGGGCCTTTCCCCTTCTCAGCCACCCGCCTCAGCACGGCGGGTGGCTGCTTTTGCGGGTTGACGTCCCGCATGCCCACCGACAGGGCTTCGTGTTGAGTAGGAGGGGTTCCCGCGCGCGTGCTCATCTGCGGCAGCCGCACCTGGACCGACCGGGCCCTGATGGCCGCCGTCATCGCCCGCATTCCTCCGGGCAGCCCCGTCGTTCATGGCGGCGCCCGCGGCGCCGACCGGATGGCCGACGCCCTGGCCCGGGCCCGGGGCCTCGCCGTCGAGGTCTACCCCGCCGATTGGGCCCGCTACGGCATGGCGGCTGGGCCCCTTCGGGACCTGGCCATGCTGGCCCGTGGCGTGGACGTGGTGCTGGCGTTCCGGGCGCCCGGCCCCAGCCCGGGGACGGATCACATGATCCGGATTGCCCGGGCGGCCGGGGTGCGGGTATGGATGGCCGATGCGGGCTGAACCCGCATCCGGCGGGCCCGGCTTGCCGCCATCAGCCCCCACCACGCTGGATGTGGCGCGGTCCTTGCTGTCGGCTTTTGTCGTTGATGAAGATTAATGGAGGTACAGCGATGGCTACGTGCACCAACGTACAGGACGCCCCAGAGGGGCATCGATTTCTCGCGCTGATGCTTCTTAAGATGCTTGCGGCGATTGGGCTAGTCATGACGCTCTTCGCGGGTGTCCCAATGCTCTGGTATCAGGTCCAGGCGCAGCAAGCCCGCGCCAACTACAAGTCCTTCGCGCGCACGGTCCCCGCGCTGCCCCGCCGGGTGGCCAACGCGATGTGGGCTTTGCAACGCTGGGATGCGGGCGATGGTGCCCACGCCTTCCCTGACGTCGGGACCAGCGTGCAGTGGATAGGGAACGCCAAATTCATCACGTACGATGTGCGTTCCCCCGCCCAGAACCGGGACCAAAGCCTCGTCATCCGCGTGCGGCAGGGCCATGCCATCGGGGAGAACCCGTTGGGCAGAGCCTTGTTGACACACCCCGACGGGACGGTTTTCAGCCTGGAGTCCTGGATGAGGCACAACTAGACCCCGCCTTCGTCCAGGTTTGACCCAGTTCCGCCTCTTCTCACGCAGGGAGGGAAGAAGATGGCAATGAAGCTGGGGCGGTGATGCGAGGTATAGTGGCGACACGCAACAAACACGCGATCGAGAACGCTCAGGCCCAACACGCCCGTATCCGCCAGTCACACGCACTTGTTCCTCAGGACGGATGCCACCATGCCGGATCGTGGCCTGCTGGCGGCCGCTGAAGCGCTCCTGGCGCTGGAGGAGGCGGCTGCCCAGCCCCCGTCCCTCGATGCCCGGCCGCTCGTGGTCCGTGCATTTGATGCCTTCTTGCAACAAGCACTAATGGCCGCGCAAGGGCGCCTGGTCCTCCGGGACGATGTGCTGTTCCGACGCCTCGTCGTACGCAGCACCTCCATCGCCCTACTGTTCTCCTATCCGGTCTTTGATCCGGTCCTTAATCCCTTGCGGCCCTGGACCGTGCACTTGTTTTTCGCCGATGATCTGGTCCTGACGTGGTGGGAGGATCACTGGGCATACCCGGACGGATCTTCCTGGCACGGTCAGGAACTCTTTCTGGATTCGCTCCTTGCGCCGCTGGGCCAGGATTCGTTCCGTTGCCGGAGGGGTCCGCTCCTCCTAGCAGTCGAAAGCGCGTGCCTCGAGCGCACGCGAATATCATCAGGAGGTCAGATTATGGGCCTGGAAATGTACCTGAATCGCACCGCCCACCCTGACGCCCCGCGCTTGCTGGAGCGTTGGAACGCCCTCGCCCGTCTCGCCCCGTTTGAGTCCTCCCTCCTGGATGAGGTGAGGCAAGAGGCCCAGCGCATTTGGGACGCGCTGAGTCTGGAAGAGATGGGGTACTGGTACAAGGCCATCGCCATCCATCGTTGGTTTGTGGACCGTGTTCAGGACGGCGTGGATGATTACCGCCTCGCGCTGGTTCCCTACAGCGATCTCCGCACCCTCCGCGATACCGTCGTTACCGTGCTGGCCCATCCCGAGCGGGCACCGGACCTGCTGCCCATGCCGGACGGATTTGCGGTGGACCATGACGAGTATCGGAAGGATTTACAGCGCACCCTGACCATTCTGAATCCGATCCTGGCGGACCCGGATTCCCCCCGGTTCACCTGGGTCTACAACGCCTACAACCCCTTGGCGCCGCTGGAGCGGCTGCGCTGAGGTGTCCCCGTCGTCGCTGCCTGGGCCCGTGCGGCCGGTCGGCACGGCTGGCCGCACGGGGCATTCGCCTCTCCAATACAACCCCTGGTAGTGACATCCGGCCGGCGGGCTCGACGCCGGCCCAGGGTTCTCCTAGGAGGTGCTGCTCATGTCCTGTGGCCCCCGCCGCCTGCTCCAAGCGCTGCTCCACGACTGTGACGATTCCCGCCTTCCCGGCGCCGCCCTGGCGCAGCGCTGGCTGACCGCCCTCGACCGGGAACCCGGCTTCGAAGTATTGACGCTGCGCCAGTGGCGCACCCTCCGGGCCGCCCTGGACGACCTGGCGGCGGCGCCGGCCGACGCCGCCCGCCGCGCCACCGTCCGGGCTTTCGCGGAGGCGATGCTCCCCGCCGTCCCCGCCGGGACGGCGGAGGAGGCCGTTGCCGCCTATCGGCGCCTGCTCCGGTTGGTGGACGTCGAGTAGGAGGTGCGCCGATGTATCTGCTGGTGTTCCGCCCCAAGCGCCGGGCCAGCCTGTATTGGCACCGCCGCCGGCTCTTGTGGGATCGCTCCTTGGAAGAGGTGCGGGCCTTCCTGCCCGGCCAGGGCAGCGCCCAAGCCGCCGCGCTCACGGCGCTGCTGGAGCGGCTGTCCTGATATCCATCTGCCGCCGCACCCCAAGGGGACTTTTGCGCCTTAGGATCAGCCTGGCCAGGAGCCGGGCCGCACCGCGCCCGGGCTATGCCCGCAGGATGCGCACGTAATGTATACTAGTGGTGTAGTCTACCTCAGGGCGGGAGGAAGAGCCGTCATGATCCGCAAGCAGATTTACCTGCGGGCCGAGGACAACGCGCGGCTCAAGGAGATTGCCCGGCGGGCGCATAAATCCGAGGCGGCCGTGATCCGGGAAGCCCTGACACGCCAATGGCAAACCGCCCAGGAAGCGGACCAGGCTTGGGCGGATTTGAAGGCCCGCCTGCTCGCACTGCCGGCCGCCTCCGCCCACACCCCATTCCGGCGGGAAGACGCGTATGCCGGCCGGCTGGAATCCGATGCGCGCCCTCGTTGACACGAATTTACTCGTCTATGCGGCGGGCCTGCGCACCACGCGGGAACGCCAGCAGGAAGCGATCGCCGTGTTGGATGCGGTGCGGGGCGATGCCGCGTTAACCGTGCAGAGTCTGGCGGAATTCAGCGCCGTCGCCCTACGCGAGGGCATGCCGCCCGCGCAATGCCGGGACTTGGTCGCAGCGTATCAACGGTCGTGGACGGTCCTCGCCCCTTCGGCTCAAACCGTCGCGTCGGCCTTGGCGGCGGTGGCCGCGCACGTCCTCAGCTTCTGGGACGCCATGCAGTGGGCGGTGGCCCGGGAACACGGGTTGCAGGAAATGCTCACCGAGGATGGCCCGACGGAGGCGGTAATCGAGGGCGTGCGCTTCCGCAATCCGCTCAAACATCCCGGCTAACGTGCCCGAATTCGTCCCCGTCGATCCAGCCACGTGCCGCATTGCGCCCCAAACGCCCAGCGGGCTCCCGCATATGCGGAAGCCCGCTAAGCCCTTGGCGACTTCCTAGAGCAGAGGCGAGGGCGATGCACCTGCAGATAACCGTTCCCCTGACGCTGTCCGGCGCGTTGACGGTTGCGCTGTGGTGCCACTGGCGGGACGCCGCCAGGCTCTCACCGCCCCCGGAGATGGCACCTCCGGAGGTTTGGTTTACAGCCCTAGTATACAGCCCGTGCCCCGTGAGGAATCCAGCCGGCCCTGAGAACGATTCCGAGGACCTGACCTTTGGCCGCCGGTCCCCCTCTTTCCCGTCCTGCCTTGCAAGAGCGCCTTCCGGAAAAAATTCCGGAAGGCGCAACAACCTGCGACCGGGACACTTCCCCACGGCATTGCCCAAGCGCCGGTTGTAAGGGTCCGCTTCCCACCCCTGCCAGAAAGCCGGTGATCCCTCATGAGCACTCCGCCGCGGTGCTGGTGCGGCCAGCCCGCTGTCCACACCTTGGGTTCCTATCACTACTGCACTGCCCACGTCCAGGAGGCGGAAGCCCGCTACCATGCCTGGGCCGGCCAGGATCCGGCCCGGCGGGAGCGGCTGGCCGAACTGGGCATCCGCCTCTCCAATCATTAGCCCTTGAACGGCCCGGCGGCGCGCAGGCCGTCCGGTTATGCCTGCCCGTTCAGAGCAGCACCCCGGTGGTGGCGTTGCTGGCCCGCTGGTCTTGTTCGTCTGCCTCGCGGAAGGAGGGGCATCCATGTCCTGGCTGCAAGACCCGATGGCGGCGGCCCGGATCGCGCGCGATCCGGCCGCCTTCGCCCAAGCCCTGGCGGAGCCGGACACCCGCCGGTTTCTCCGGTGGATCCTCCGCGGCATCGCCCGGCCTTCCGGCGATGCCCAGACGGATTGGGAGGCCTGGGCGGCCGAGGAACTCTGGCTGGCCCTGCAGCGGTACCGGCCCGAGGCCGGGACGCAGCCCAGCACCTATCTGGCACCGGTCATCCGGACCCGGCTGCAGCGCTGGGCCCAGCGGCTGCACCGCCCGGGCGGCCTCCGGGATGTCCCCGCGTCCCGGGTCCCGACCGTGGAGCCGCTGGACGCCGCGGACGGGCCCGGATGGGCCGAACGGATCGGCGACGCGGCCACCGACCCGCTGACCCGGGCTTCCCGCCTGCCGGGCGGCTTGTGGACCACCAGCCGCCACCAGGCCGCTTCCGCGAAGGAGGTGCTTCCCGATGCCCGTCATCCTGGCCTGCTGGGGCCCCGCGCCCCCCGGTGGCGCCAGCCTGCTGCCGGCCGGTCCCGTCACCCGGGAACGGGCCTTCCTGGCGGCCTTCGCCTGGGCATCCGCCCAGGCGGCGGTGGATGGCGTGATCCTGTACCTGCCCGCCACCCATGAGGCCCTGCTGGGGGCGCTGGCCGCCTTCCGACTGGCCTTCCCGCAGCCCGTCCCCGTCGAGCTCCGGGAACGGACCCGGGCTGGATCCTGGCGGCCGTCCGTCCGCTACCGCGTGGGCGGCGGGCGCTGGGACCGGATGGAGGTGCCCCCATGCGGCTGACCACCCCGGTTCCCCTCACGTTCCCGCCCGGGGATCCCCTGCGCCTCCTGGCGATGCAGCACGCCGCCGAGGCGGCCTGGGCGAACGCGCTCCTGGATTGGCGCGCCAAAGGCTGGCCGCTCGTGACCGCCCGCACGGGCTGGCGCGCCTTGCCCGTGGGTAGTTGGGCCCTGCGCTGGGGTCAGCCGGCCGTCGTGACGGTCGACACCCCCGACCGCCTGGTGGTGTACGACCTGGCGGTGGTCCTGTACCGGACTGGGGCCGACACCGCCGCCGTGGGCTGGCGGCTTGAGGCCCGGGTGGACCGGGCCCGGGAAATCCGCTGGGCCTGGATCGGACAGGACGACCTGCCCGCCGTGCCGCGGCTGGGCGCGGTGGATTGGATGGATGTCCTGGTCTCGGTGCCGGTTCGCGGCCGCATCCTGCCTCCCTCGGCGGCGGCCCGGAGCGGCTGATGGCGGATGCCCGGTCGTTTTCTGCGGTCCTGGTGGACCGAGGTGGAAAGGAGAGGCGGCGCATGGGTTTGTGGCTGCTGGTGGGGCGCTGGTGGGCTCGTCAGACCGCGACCTTTCGCTCGGATCCCACCTGGCTGTCCGCCGCTCGGGATCTGGAGGCCGCGTTTGCCCGCGAGGTGCCCCCGACCGCGAGCGAGGGCGCGATTCGGGCGTGGATTGCGGCCCGGCGCGAACACGGGTCCCCGGAGCAGGCGGTGCTGCTGGACGATCTGGCGCGGGTGCTGGCCACGCCGTGGGCCCTGTGACCGGCTGGGACGGGCTATGCCAGCGCGTCCCGCAGGCGCAGCAGGCACGGCACGACCTGCGCGATGTCTTGGGCGTGTCCCACGAACACCATGGGATGCCCAGTGTCCGGCTGTGGATGATCGGGGGCGGTGGGGCCGACCCAGATGGCGTGCATGCCCACGGCGGTGGCGCCCACGATATCCGCGGCCCAGGTGTCTCCGACCATCACGGCTTCGGCCGGGGCGCATCCCAACGCCTGCAGCACCTCCTCAAAGACCACCGCGGCGGGTTTGCCCGGCCGGTGGCTGGACCCCTCGGAACAGGTGCCGCGCACCACGGCAAACCAATCGTGCCATCCCAGGCGTCGCAAAAGCCGGCGCAGCACCTTCTCGTCGGATTGCACGGTATTCGAGAGCAAGGCCAGCGCCCATCCTTGGGCGCGGCAGCAGGTCAGCAGGGTCTCCGCGCCAGCTTTTGCGACAACCGGCAGGCGATCGAGCGGTGCCGCACGATCCTCGACTTCCTCGATGAGGGTGTTGCCCAAATCCAGGATGACCGCCTTGAGCAATTGGGATTCCTCCTGTGACCGGTTAAGCTTGATGATCGGTTTCGATCAGGGGGTTTCGAACATGCCGGGTAATTCTTGGGACAGGCTGCGGCCTGCCCTTTCAAGTACTTTACCATAATGCGCCATAAAACCCCCCGCCTTTAGGCATGGGGATATGAGGCGCGAGGATGTCGACACGAAAGGAGCCACGGATGGACAAGCAGAACAAGCTGAACGAGAAGGAATCGGCTTTCCTGGCTAGATGGACCTCAGCCGCCGGACCGGAGGTGGACGAGGTGATGATCCTGGAAAAGGACGGCGACACCGTCGTCCTGGTTGGTTGGCGGGGATGTGGCACCGCTCGGATCGGCCTCGCCGATCTGATCCGCACGTTGCGGCGGATGGGCGTGGATCCGGCGTCGGCGGAGATGGAGGCGGACGACGACGGTCCAACTCTCTTTTTGTCGTTTCCCATCTAGGTTTCCCATCTAGGTTTCCCATCTGGGTTTCCCATCTATCTGCCCGCATACCCGCCTGCCGCTCCCCCCGCAGGGGGCACACCGCCACGATTCCGGCCCGGCGGTGGCCCAGCATGCCGGCTGTCGTCCAGATCGCGCCAAGAATGGCTTGATCGCAAGGCAAGGAAAGGATGAGCCCCATGGTGGACACGGATTTCGCCTGGGGGCATCGCCCAGCCATCGTGCCGGTGATGGGCGGCGTGGAGATTCACGCCGCATGCCGCGCTTCGGCGGCCCGCGTTGCCTCCACGTTTCTGCGGGAGGAGGACTTCTCCCGCGTGGTGGTTCTGCGCCGCGGCTACAACGCCATGACCGCCGCGACGATCGTCGGCTCGGCCGTGGTGTGGTCGTATGCCGATCACCACGGCATGGAGCTGGTGGCCGTGCTGCGCAGAGGCGGCGAGTTCGAGATGTGGCTGCCTGGGCACCACGGGCATGGTCCCGGTGCCCGATGGCGTGGCGTGGTGAGGGAGGACGGATCCATTGACTGGCGTCGTCTGCCGTCCGGCCCGGCGCTGAGCGTATGAGCCTGCGGAATCGTCTGGAGGGGGAGGGCCTGGGCATGGGCGGGTTTCTGGTGCGGGTGGCGCAAGGGCGCGGCGCAGGACTGGGCGACGTGACGGTGGAGGCCGCGTCCGCGCGCGAGGCTGCGATGATCGTCTCCCGCCGATTCCCCGCGTCGGATCGGGCGGCTCTGCTGTTCCTGGTGGTGCCCGTCGGTCAGGCTGGCGCCACGGTTGGGATCGAGTACGATGCGTTCGGATCGAGGGTGGACAGGCGATGACGAGGAACGTCTGCCCGGAGTGCGCCAGCCTGCTGGCTGCGGCGTCCATTGAGCGCGTGGGCGATGCGCTGCGGCTGGCCTCTCCCGTGAACGACGGATCCGCGCTGGCCGCCCTGCGCCAGCATCGATGGCATTTGATGGAGACGATGATGAGGCCGGAATCGGCGCCAACGAAGGCATCGATGTCGTCCGGGGGGAGCACGTCGAGGATCGCGCCGTCGACCCCGTCCAGCGGGTCGGCATCCCGTCCGGGGCGCGATGACCAGAAAGGCGTCGTCGCGCAGTCGACGTTCTGGGAGGACGAGCGGGATGTCGCAGCCCGATCCCTGTGGGCTCCAGCGGATGACCGGGTGGACCGCCTGGCCGCGGCTCCGTGGAAGGTGGTGGACGTGGAGACGACCGCGCTGACCCCATGGTCGGAGCCGGTGACGGAGAGTCTGGCCAGGAGCGCTCGCGCCGCGGTGGGGTTGCCGCGATCGGGACCGGTGGATACGAGGCCGAGGCTGCGCGTGGTGACGGCGGCCTGGCCGGCCGACGACGGGACGTTGGAGACGGCGGCCTGGGATTTGGACGCGCTGACCCCGGCGGATCGTCGGAGGGTGGCGGCGGCCTGTTTGAGGGGCGTGCTGGTGGGGCACAACGCCGGGTTCGACCTCTTTTGGTTGCGCCATGTCGTTGGAGCCGATGCGGCGGCGTGGCCGGACGAGGTGGTGGACACTTTGCTGTTGGCCCGCCTGGCCCGCCCGGATGCCCCGCTGGAGCTGCTGGACGCCGCCAGCCGGGACGATTCCGGCACCGATCGGGTGATGGAGGCCCGGCATTTGGCCGAGGGCCTGATGGACGCCCACAAGCCGAAGGGGGGGTGGAGCCTGGAGGCGCTAGCCTGGCTGGTGCTGGGTCGCCGCATGGACAAGACCTGGCAGGGCCCGGCGCATTGGACACTGCCTGTTCCCTTGCGGGAGCCGCTGTATCGATATGCCATCGGGGACGTGGACGTGGCCTTTTGGCTGTGGATGGCTCTCGTTGGCGGGGATCCCGGCGACGACCCCTTGCGGCAATGGGCGGCGTGGAAGGAGGCGCACCCGGCCTGGAACGCCACGGCCATGGGCCAGCAGATTCGGGACGTGGTGGCCATTCGCGAGGCGGGCCTGCCGCTGAGCGCCGAGGCGGCGCATCGCTATGCGCACGCCCAGGAGGCCAAGGCGATGGAGGCGGTGGATCGGCTGGCGGAGCTGGCTCCGGAGCTGTCGCCCTGGGTCGAGGATCTGAAGGCGGGGAAAGGGGTATCCGAGGAGTTCCGTACCGCGCTGGCCGCCTCCCTGAGGGGGCGGGGAGCCGGCATCGGCACCACCGCCACCGGCAAGGCCGCCGTGAGCAGGAAGGCGCTGAAGCGGGCGAGCCATGGCAACCAGGACGCCGACGCGGTGCGCAAGGCCTGGGACGCCGTGGGCGCTCTGCGCAAGCGGCGCGACATGGCGCTGGACTACGCCGCCCGGCTGGCCCCGGACGGCAGGATCCACCCCCTGCTGGCGCATGGCCCGATCTCCGGCCGCCTGTCCAGCCAGGAGCCGAACATCCAGAACCTTCCGCACGATCCGGATTTCCGGGCGATTGTGGAGGCGCCTCCGGGATGGCGCATCCTGGCGGCTGACTACGCCGCTCAGGAGATGCGGGTGGCCGCCGCGCTGGCGCTGCGGGCGCAGGAGGAGATCCTGGCGGTGATCGCGTCTCAAGATCCGAATCGGGACAAGCTGCGGCGATGGTTGCGGGCTGTGCTGGATGGAGGGGTCGACCCCAGCCCGCAGGAGGTGCGGGCGCGATGGGACGAGATCGGCGAGTTGCGGCGGGCGCGCAAATGGCGGGAGGCGGAGCGGGCCGAGCGGGTCGCCACGTGGACGGAGCTGGCTCTGCGCCTGCGGCAGGTGCTGAGGGCGTCGGGCAACGGCCTGCCCTATTCGACGCTGCGGGAGCTGCTGGCGTCGGGGCTGGACATCCATGTGGGCACCGCCTGCCTGATCAACGAGATGCCGCTGCCCGCCTCGCCGGAGGAGGCGGCCCGATTCAAGGCGGAGCACAAGGCGCTGCGGGATCGGGCCAAGGGTGCGAATTTCGGCCTGCTGTACGGCATGGGTGCCGATGGCTTCCGAACCTATGCCCAGGTCATCTATGACCTGGAGCTGTCCGAACAGGATGCCGTCGATCTGCGGGAGCGCTGGTTCGCGGCGCTCCCGGAGCTCCGGGTGTGGCAGTTGTGGACGCTGGCCACGCCGTCCGAGCGCGGCCGATGGCTGTTGGTCCGGAACGGCCCGGGTGGGGAGCCACGCCGCCGGCCGTTCGACATCTGGAGGGTGCGCACCCTGCTGAACCGCCCGTTTTCCGTGTGGAAATCGACGCAGGCCCTGAATCTCCAGGATCAGGGCTCCGGCGCGGACATGACCATGCTGGCCATCCGGCGCCTGTGGGAGCTGGCGCCGGACACCGCGGCCAGGGTGGTGGGGCAGGTGCACGACGAGATCCTGATCTGCTCGCCGGACGCCGAGGCGGAGCGGGACGCCGCCGCCCTGCAACGGGCCATGACGGACGCGGGGAATCGGGTCCTGGGCCGATGGGGAGTGCCCATCGGCGAGATCGAGATCAAGCGCGATCGGGACGGGACTCTGCCAAGGGTGTGGATGAAGTGACAACTGGCGCACTACGGCGTGTTTTAGTAATCAGGAAGACCAGGTTGCGTTCGCACCCGGCGCGCCCGTTGGCTTGTTCGCGCTAGATCGTCGGGAGGCGATACCGATTCAAGAGCGCTGATCTGGACGGCGTGGGTGCCCCGGATGATGGCGGGCGCAAGAGGAGGGCGCTGATGGATCGGAACGATTGGCGGGCCATGGCGGACTTGCGGACGTGGGCCGCGACGGCGGTGCTGTGGTCTGGCCTCCGGTTCGGGTTGCGGGACGGCGAGGTTGGCCTGGTGGCTGTGGGCCGTCCTCGCCGCCTGGGCGACGGGAGTCTCGTCATCTCCACCGGACGGGCCGACGTGCCAGTCACCGCGGAGACGGCCAGATGGTGGCTGCTGGCGCGGCCGGGCTTGGCGGATCGGCGGGTGGAGCCCGCCAGGCGGCTGGCGGGCGCTCCGGACGGGACGCCGGATCATGCCCTACGGCTGGGACTGGCGGCGCGATGGCCCCCAGTCACGGACGCCTGGGCGTGGATGCGGATGGAGGGCGATGAGGCGGAGGTGCTGATCGTTACGCCGCCTGCTTGGCGACCGTTCGCGCGGGCGGCGCTCGCCGCCACGGACTTGCGGGAGCTGGGATCGTCGCCCGGGGCGGCCACGGCCGTCTGCGCCGTGCAGGCGGTATCCGTCTCCGCCGCGCTGATGTGGAGGAGCGCTTCTTGATCGGGCGCTGCCGGCCGCATGCGATGGCATCTGAATAGCGGGGCCGGTCCTGGCGACCGGCCCCGCTGCGCGTTCGGGTCCAATCCTCAATCCATCTGGACGGCGTAGGCGCGGCGATCGGAAAACTCCTGCCGCTTGCCGCGGTTCCAGCTCTGCACCGGGCGGTAGTAGCCCACCACCCGGCTCCAGACCTCGGTGGGGGCGTGGCAGGAGGGGCACTCCCACTGCTCGCCCGCCAGGTAGCCGTGGCGGGGGCAGATGCTGTAGGTGGGGGTGAAGGTGAAGTAGGGGATGCCGTAGTTGCGGGTGATGGCGGTCACCAGCTCCCCGATCACCCGCGGATCCTCCACCCGTTCGCCTAAGAAGAGATGCAGCACGGTGCCGCCGGTGTAGCGGGTCTGCAGGTCGTGCTGGTGGTCGAGGGCCTCGAAGGGGTCGGTGGTGTAGCCCACCGGCAGATGGGTGCTGTTGGTGTAGTAAGGATCCCCCTCCGGGTCTCCGGCCTGCACGATGCCGGGGTAGCGCTCCTTGTCCAGGCGCGCCAAGCGGTAGCTCACGCCCTCGGCCGGGGTGGCCTCCAGGTTGAAGAGCTGGCCGGTCTCCTCCTGGTAGCGCACCAGGCGCTCGCGCATGAAGTCCAGCACCTCGCGGGCGAAGGCGTGCCCGGCCTCGGACGCGATCCCCCGGCCCAGGAGGTTCATGGCCGCCTCCTGCATGCCCACCAGGCCGATGGTGTTGAAGTGGTTGTTCCAGTACTCGCCCGACGCCCCCCGCACCGGCTCCAGGTAAACGGCGGAGTAGGGGTAGAGCCCCTGCCGGGTCCACTCCTCCACCTGCCGGCGCTTCACGAGCAGGCTCTCCTTGGCCAGGTCCATCAGGTGCGCGAGGCGGAGGAAGAACTCCTCCCGGCTCCGGGACAGGTACCCGAGGCGGGGCAGGTTGATGGTCACCACCCCGATGGAGCCGGTGAGGGGGTTGGCGCCGAAGAGCCCGCCGCCCCGCTTCCTGAGCTCCCGGAGGTCGAGACGCAGCCGGCAGCACATGGAGCGGGCGTCCTCGGGGTTCAGGTCCGCGCTCACGAAGTTGGCGAAATAGGGCGTCCCGTACTTGGCGGTCATGCGGGCGATGGCCTGGCCCACCTCCGAGTCCCAGGGGAAGTCCCGGGTCACATTGTAGGTGGGAATGGGGAAGGTGAAGCCCCGGCCCTGCCCGTCGCCCTCCAGCATCACCTCACAGAAGGCGCGGTTGAACAGGTCCATCTCCGCCTGGTAGTCGCCGTAGGTGGTGTCCTGGTCCTCGCCGCCGATGACCACCGGCCAGTCCTTGTAGGTGGGGGAGACGGTGACGTCCAGGGTGATGTTGGTGAAGGGGGCCTGGAAGCCCACCCGGGTAGGGACGTTCAAATTGAAGACGAACTCCTGCAGGGCCTGCTTGACGTCGGCGTAGGAGAGGCCGTCGGCGCGGATGAAGGGGGCCAGGAGGGTGTCGAGGTTCGACACCGCCTGCGCACCCGCCGCCTCCCCCTGCAGGGTGTACAGCAGGTTGACCAGCTGCCCCAGGGCCGTGCGGAAATGGCGGGGCGGGGTGGAGGTGATCTTGCCCCGGACGCCGGCGATGCCGCGGCGCAGGAAGTCGTACAGGTCCCAGCCCACGCAATAGGGTCCGAGGGTGCCCAGATCATGGATGTGCAGATCCCCGGAGCGATGCGCCTCCGCGATGGGAGCAGGATACACCCTCGTCAGCCAGTGATCCGCCACAGCGGCACCGGACAGATAGGTGTTAAGTCCCTGCAGACTGTAGTCCATGTTGCTGTTCTCCTGGACCCGCCAATCCGAGCGATCCAGGTAGGCGTCTACCAGATTCATGGCGATCCCCCCCATATGTAGTATGCCTCCTAAGAATACCACAAGATATGGGGACCCCGCGTGGTCCATTGGGGTCGTTCCCCCCGGAAACCGGCCCGAAGCGGGCTGAACCGGGCGGGTCCGGTCGTCCGGACGTCCGTAGGAACGGATCCTTCGCGATGCGGTCGGAAACCCACAGCCCGAACCGTTGACAGATCGCCCCGAACGTGGGATGCTCCACCAAACGGCGGCGATGATGGCCGACCCGAAACCGACGAGGGAGGCGCGGGGTATGGTGACGATGCGGGTGATCAACGGCCGGTCGGAAGGAGAGCCGATGGGAGAGATCCGGAGGCGGATCCTGGACGCCTATCTGGAGGGGGCCAGCCCCGTCCGGTCGGCGCTGGCTGCGGCGGACGTCGCGCTTCGGACGCTGCACGGCAGGGACGTCGCGTTCCTGCGCCGACAGGCGCCGCCGGCCTTCAGACTGGACGCCTGGCTACGGATGCGGGCCGTCACCTACGCCCTGCGCGGCATCGGCCCCGCCTTCCGTCCCCTGGACGGCGCCCGGGCCCGCGGGCTCGATGGAGACGATCTGCAACGATGGATCACCCAGCTGATGGGGCCCCCGGGCGCGGAGGCGGTGGCCAGCGTGGTCGTGGACCTGGCGCTATGGCTGACCGCCGACCCCAAGGATCGGCGCGCCTTGATGATGGCGGGCAAATCGACCTATGACCACACCGACGCCCATCGGATGATCCTGCGCCTGCGCGACCAGTGGTCGCCGCGCATCATCCGCGACGGCGCGGAGCGGGCATGGGAGGGCGTGCTGCGGGACGCCGCGGAGGTCGGCGGCGTCGCCATCCGCAGCTTCTCCGCGCGTTCGCCCTCCGCGTCCATCCGGCGGGGGACGGCCCCCGCCGCCGGCCGGACGGCCAACGCCTCCCCCGCCCGCGCTCAGCGGGCAATCCTGGCCCATCCCGAGGCGCTCCGCCCCGTTCCCGGTTCGGGCGCCGACCTCGCCTCCGTCTGGGCGCGGGTGTCCCATGGGGCGCGGGTCGAGATCGCCCGGGCCATCCTGGCCGACCTTGCGGACGAGGAGGCCGTGCGGATGGTGGACGCCTGGCTGCGGAGTCGCCCCGAATAGGGCGACTCCGCCGATGCCGGGAGGGAGGCGCCCGATGCGGCTGGTGGTCAAGAAGATCGCCCCGGTCTGGCTGGATCGCGTCCTGGCGGAGGCGAAGCACTGGGAAATCCGACGGGCCGACGACTGGACCTGGCGCCCCGGCGACTGGCTGGTGCTGGCCGGATGGGACGACGCCTGGCTGCCCCACGCCGCGCTGGTCCGGGTGCAGGAGGCGCTGTCCGGGGTGCCCGGGCTGCGGATCGGCTACCGCCTGCTCGTCATCTCCCCGCCGGTGGCGCGCCTGGCGCTGCCCCCCGGGGCGCTCCGACACGATGACGCCTCCGCCCGCTACCATTGGCGGCTGGCGGCGGAGGCGGCCATGGGCTGGGGCGGGCGATGGGACCAGACCAACGCGCCCAGGCCGGAGCCGGAGGCACGCCCATGATCGCGTTTCGAAGGGAGAGAAACGGAATGGACCATTGGCACCTGCGACTGTTTGGGGATGATCACCACGACCCCGATCCCGTGCTGCTGTTGGCGCTGATCGGGTTGCGGCAAGCGTACATTGATCGATTCCGTAGCGCGTGGTGGGATGACGGGCGGATCGTGGTGGGGACGCGGACGGGCGGTCCCAACCGGGAGTTCTCCACCAACGAGACCCTGACCACGAACCCCCATTATTGCCACGACCTGGATGACGAGGATGACCCCTCCTATGCGTACTTCGAGTTTGAAGTGAGCGGGGAAATCGCCGCGGACGTGGAGCATGCCCGGCGGCATCCATTGGACCCCGTGCCGGAGCGGTTGCGCCGGTGGCTGGAACGGGCGGGCGTGGAGATCGACGGCTGAGCGCCCCGCAGCCGCATGAAGAGCAGGGAGGAAGGGCATGGACACGTTGCTAGGCGTGGTGCGCCGGAGGCTGGAGGCGGTTGGAGCGTCTGACGTCGCCGTGGTGGATGTCGGAGCGTCTCAGGAGTCTCTGTCGATTCTGCTCGACTGCGATGAGCAGGTCGTGGCGATCGATCTGGCGAGGGCGCTGCGTCTGCTCGACGCGCTGGGCGTGGGCGCGGACCGGGTGCGGATCGCCGCCTTCCGAACCGTGGACGGCGTCTCGGTCAGCCTGGAGATGCCGATGGACGATCTGCCGGGCGAGGTGCGGCGGGCGGCAGGACAATGATCGAAAACCAGGCGGCGCAAGCCCCGCGCCACAGTGCTGAGGCAGGCCCGGTCCTCCACACCATCGGATACGAGGGTCTGGCGCTGGACGACCTGCATGCCCTGCTGGCCGAGGAGCGGATCCGGGTCGTCGTGGACATCCGATGGACGCCCATCAGCCGCAAGCCCGGCTTCTCCCGCAGCGGATTGGCGGAGACCCTGCCAGCATGGGGCGTCGGCTATGAGTCGGCGCGGGGTCTAGGCAGTCCCCCAGCACTGCGCCAGGATCTGCTGGCCTCCGGGAGCTGGGAGGCGTTCGCCTTGGGCTATGGGCGATGGCTGGCGTGGCAGGAGCCGACGGTGCAGGAGCTGGCGGAGAGGGTGCGGGATGGGAATCGGATGGCCCTCCTGTGCGTGGAGGCCGACGCCCTGCGCTGCCATCGATCCCTGGTGGCGGCGGCGCTGCTGGATCGCGTGGACGCCGTGTGGGTCGACGGTTCCCGGGCTGGCTGGCGCAGGATGGATGGTCTCGACAGCGGTGGCGCGGCGAGGTAGCATGTTGTTTGGCAAGGCGGGGTCTCCCGCCTGGTATCGGCATGCCCGGGAGCCTGGATAACGGGATTGGTGTCGCACCCGCACGCGCATCGCCGTCCGCTTGTGCGGGGCGGAAGTCGGCAAAAGGAAAGGACGGGCGCTGTATATGTCTTGGAAGCCACACGAGCTCGTCGTTGCTCGGCATGCCGACTGGCCGCGCCCGCTCACCCCGCGTTGGGCCGGGAGTTTGGCTCCGTGGCGGATATGGGGGGCGGGCACCCCGCGAACGGCCACCTGGCCCGCTCGAAGCGGGTTGCCAGCAAAGCCATCGCATCCGAACCAGGAAAGCGGAGGCTGATCTTGGGATAATGCACGCAGGTGATTTGATCCAAGTCCGGCGATCAGACGGCCAGACTGCGGTCCTCCGAGTGCTAGAGACCCGAGAGGACGTGCTGGTTGTTTGTCGGCCCGAAGAATACGCGGCCGCCATGCGCGAACAGCGAGCCCCTCTGTGCGTGGGCAAGCGCCGCGATCATCCTCTCCCGCGCCGGGGCGCGGGGCTGGCGTCGCCCCATAGGGGAATGCGCGGGCGTTGTGTTCAATGCCAGATTGCTTCATGGACGCGCCAGCGCCGTGGGCGAAGCCCCGCCAACTCTGACCCGGGTCGGGTTCTGGCGCATGGTTTTAGAAAAACGGGGGAGCGCGAGGGTTTATGCCTGCTCGTATAGCATAAAATTCTGTTGGGTTTTTTGGTGAGATCGCCCCCGCCCGGATCGGGCGGGGGCTTTTCCTCCTGATGTGGCTGGCAGGCGGTCGCCGCCCAGCCCACGACGATTGCAAGAAGATTGCAAGAAGGAGGAGCAGAGAGAGATGATCCTGAACCTGACGCCGCACGCCCTCCAGTTGCGGAAGGCGGATGGGAGCGTTCTCACCCTGCCGCCCTCCGGGCGCATCGCCCGGGTGGCGGCCCAGGACGTGGTGGAGGGGGAGATCGAGGGCCTTCTCCTTCATCGGATGACCCTGGGTCAGGAGATCACGGATCTCCCAGCCCCGGAGCCTGGGGTCGTGTATGTGGCATCCCTCCTCGCGGCCCAGGCCGCCGTTGCGATGGGTCGGTCTGATGTCTTCGCCCCGGGCCCAGCCATCCGGGACGCGGATGGGCGCATCGTGGGGGCGGATGGGCTGAGCCGCCCCTAGAAAAAAAAAGGAGCGCGCGAAGACCAGCACGGCCTGACCTGGGACCCGCATGGGCGGCGTGGGCAACCACGCCGCCTCCCGGGTGCGGGAGGCGGTCGCCGCCGCTTTTGCTTGCGCCAGCAAAAGGAGGCATTTTGTCATAGACCCCACGCCTTGCTGGTACCGAAGGAGCATTGCCTGGACGCCGCATGTGTGGGGCACGTAGACGCCATC
This sequence comes from Candidatus Hydrogenisulfobacillus filiaventi, assembly GCA_902809825.1. NCBI lineage: Bacteria > Bacillati > Bacillota > Clostridia > Eubacteriales > Clostridiales Family XVII. Incertae Sedis > Candidatus Hydrogenisulfobacillus > Candidatus Hydrogenisulfobacillus filiaventi. The sequence continues at coordinate 1,878,498 of LR778114.1, read as the reverse complement.
GAAGGATGGCAACAGCCAGTGTTCAACATCAAGGCCACAGGACGCGGTAGCTACCAGCGCACGCGACTGACGAAACACGGCTTTCCGCGTGGATACCTGATGCGGCGCAAGAGCGCATTCGGATTCCAGACCGGGGATCTGGTCAAGGCCGTCGTCACCACGGGCAAAAAAGCGGGAACGTATCGGGGTCGCGTGGCGATTCGCGCTAGTGGCAGCTTTAACATCCAAACCGGAACGGGTCTGGTACAGGGCATCCATCACCGTTTCTGTACGCTGATTCAGCGGGCAGACGGGTACGGGTATTCGTGGGCAAAGATAGCTTTTGCGAAAGGAGGAGCGGTAACAGGGGCGGCTTACGCCGCTGCGCTATCCCTCCCCGGCCTGAACGCCGGGGTTTCCCGCGCAACTAGATGAACGGCAGTGGATGGAGATGATCGCGCATGATCGAGGCGAAAACTGGAAGCTCCGGCGGCGATCGACCGGGTGTGGAGGCGTGGATGCCCATCCGGGTTCATCGGATTTGCGGGCATGATGAAACGCTGTGGGTGCAGCCGCCAATCTGGTACATTCGGCGGGTGGCCGAAGCCGAGCCGTGCCTGCTGTGTGCGAAGGGGTGGGGCGACGATCCGTCCGCTCGTCGACAGCGGGTGGTGGAGTGGACGGCGGAGGAGGATCGATCGATCGTGGAGGGGATCCGAAAAGGGGAAGCCTGGGGAGCCATCGCGCTGCGCATCGGGAGATCGCCTTCCTCTGTGCGGGATCGGGCGATCAGGATGGGATGGTACAGCAACCATTCCCGGTCCTCCTCACCGCCAGAGGCCCGTCCGTGGTCGGAGGAGGAGACGAGGAGGTTGCGGCACGGCAAGGAGCGGGGCCTGTCTTGGACCGACATCGCCTCGCAGCTGGGGCGCACCCCGGAGGCTGCGCGCAAGCGGTGGCAGCTGGTGAAGCACCGCCCCGTGCGCTAGGACCGTGAGGGAGGAGACTGGATGGCGGGCAGCACATGGCGACGGAAGGTGCACCGATGGCTACGGGAGGCCGCCGCGTCCCTGTCCCTGCCTCCGCTGCGGATCGTCCGCATCGTGGGGGATCTTCGGGAGTTCCGGGAGATGGACGCTGGGTTCTGGCGCTGGATGGCCCAGCTGCCGGAGGCGGCCTCCTGGGTGGCGGATGAGGAGGCCGTGTGGCTCAACGACCCTCTGGACGTGGTGCTGCCGGCTTGGCAAGTGGTGTGGTTCCATCACGCGGATCCCCCCTGGGGCTTGGCGCGTGGGTACGACGTGTGGCGCAGGAAGGACGGGGAACTGTCGACGCCGCCAGCCGAGATCGTGCTGCTGCTGACGCCCGTCGCGGCTCCCCTGCGGGACGCGGATCGCGCCCTGGCCGCCTGGCGCGGCCTCCTGATGCGGTGGATGCGGGACCAGGGTGGAATCGGGATCGACGGGGTGGAGCGCCCGCCCTCCGGGCCTCCCCGCGTCATCCTGCCGGAGCCCATGCGCCGGGAGATCTGGGATGATGTGCGGCGCTTTTTCCGGAGCGCGTCCGAGTACAGGCGCCTGGGGTTGCCCCATCGCCGCGGCGTGCTGTTCACGGGGCCGCCCGGCAACGGGAAGACCACCACGGCGCATGCGCTGTTGCTGGAGACCCCTGGCGTCTACCGCATGGTCAGGATCCTGACCCGGGATACGGCCGACACGGATCTCGTGGAGTGGTTCCGGGTCGCCGGGGAGATGGCCCCCAGCATGCTGGTGCTGGAGGATCTGGACGCCGTGCGGGAGAGTCGGGCCAGCCGATCCACGCTGCTGAACCTGCTGGACGGTATGGATCGGCGGCTGGAGGGCGTCTACGTGATCGCCACCACGAACTACCCGGATCTGGTGGATCCCGGCCTGTTCCTGCGGCCGGGCCGGTTCGACCGGGTGTTCCGGTTTCCCAATCCGGGTCCGGAATGGCGGGATCTGTATCTGCGGGAGCGGTTCGGGGACGCCCTGCTGGACGAGGAGCGGCGGGCCGTCGTGGCAGCCAGCGAAGGAATGCCCGTCTCCGCTCTCACCGAGATCGGACTGCTGCTCCGCTGGCTGGCCCTGGAGGAAGGAGGGCTTGCGGAGGATCCTCGGACGGTGGTGGATCGCTGGGCCGCTGCTTGGCATCGCCGCCGCCGGGAGCACGAGGGCGACGATGGGTTCGACATGGGCTTTCGGGCGAAGGAGTGAGGATCTTGCGCATGGGGTCTCGCACAGCCTCCGCACGCATGGCCAATCGTCGCCGATGGGAGCTGCGCCGCCATCTGGACAGGACCCCGCCAGACCGCTGGTTTGACGAGGAGGCGGAGCGGGCGGACGCGCTGTTCCGCCTGGATCGCGTCGCGCGGCAGATCCTGGCGTTGGATCGTTGACTGCTGGACCGGATGCGAGTACGATGATGGTAGCCCGAAACGGGCTGGCACGAGCCATTTCTAATCTCATGCCCGGGTTTCCGGCGACACGCCAGCGTGTCGCACCCAGTTTGGCGGCTCCGCTGATGGCGGAGCCGCCGCCCTCTCATCGTGATGAAACGATGGGAGGAGCGCCGGGATGGCAGCCACCTCGTACAGCCTGCGCAACCGGGAGCTGTCGGACAAAGGCCATCGCATCGCGATGCAACGCATCTACCCCGCGTGGTGGGGGGTACCCGCTGGATCCGTGGCCGAGGTCGAGGTCCGGCGATCCGACGATGCCGGAGACGTCAACCGGACTCTGGATCTGAGCCTGAGCGTCGACTATGTGCTGGAGGTTCGGCCCCCGGGAGCCACGCCGAGGACGCCGCAGTGGATCCGGCTGTCCGTGCAGGAGCGGTTTCGCAGGCAGACCCCGCCCGAGAGGCGGGACGTCACCATCACCCTCTGGAATCCCTGCAGCCATACGCCCAGCGAGTACCACAAGGGCGTGCCGCAGTGGCTGCTCACTGGCTGGCTCAACCAGTCGGAGACTGATCTGGAGGACGCCGTGGTGGTTTCCTGGCCGGATCTGCAGCTGGCGATTATGGCCGGCGACATCCCGGTGCAGGAGCGCATCAACCACCGGACCGGGCAACCGTTCTGGATCCTTCGCGTATCGGATCTGGATCGCGGGGGGCTGGTGAGATGGCGCTTGCCCTTGGCTTGACGACCGTGCGCAGAGGCTGGCGGCATGATGGGAGGCCCAGGGCGGGCGATGCGCCTGGTGCGGCCAGCTCCCAGGAGTCGACGGCGCTGGTGCGCTGATCCTGACCGCGTCGTTGACGGGTTTTTGGTGATGGGAGAAGGAGATGGCGCGGATGCCCACGCTGACTGCGGCGGAGCTGAAGGCGGCTCCGCAGGCGATCTGCCCGCTGACGCAGCGGGACGGCGTGCCGCATGAGATGGGCGGCCTGAACTGGGCCAAGCCGCCCCGGCGACCGGTTGGCGCCGCCTATGTTCCTGTGCCCAGGGCGGTGGCGAGAGCTGGGTTCTTTCCTCCGGAGGGATCCACGTTCTGGGCGTGGCTGGATCGGGCCAGGACCATCGGCATGCGGCTGCGGGTGGCCCAGGATGGTGGCAAGGCCATCGAGTCCGATGGGGACACGGCGGCCCTGGGCCTGTGGCTGCGGCGGCAAATGGGCGTTGCCGACCCAGCCCGCCCCATCACGGAGGCGGACCTGATCCGCTCCGGGGTGCGGTCGGCGCACTGGTATCGATTCCCCGACGGGACCTATCTGCTGGAGCTGGAATAATGCGCTGAAGACGGATCGCGGGTCCTGCCCCGTTCCATCCGCAGCCGCTCCAGGAAGCAGAAACACCGACACAGGCTCCCGGTCATGGCCCCCACGCCTAAAGGCGGGGGCTGGCGGGGATTTCTCCGACAGGCTCGTCTACTTCCAGAAAAATATCACGATGCGTATCGCGCCATGGGCGATGGCGTCGCGGTTCCTGTTGTCCGTTGGCTGGGCGACCATTTGTTAGCCCCGATCGCCAGAGCCTTGCCAGACTTTTCGTCGCGCACCCTCCACCACCAGTCCCTCGCCCCAACGAGAGCGCGTTGCGCCTCAACTTGCCGACTGGGATGAAAGGAGCGGATCGCGTATGAGGATGCCCCCCCCGGACGATTCGAGGGTCTGACCACGGCCGAGGCAGCGTTGGCACGGCTGGCGCTGGGCTTCATACCACGAGGAGGACTGATGCACATGCGGATTACGGTATCTCGGGATGCCCTGGCGGGCGCGCTGGATCGGGTCACCCGTGCGGTGGCGAATCAGCTGGCCCTGCCCCTGTTGGGGGGAGTGCAGCTGACGGTGGATGCTGCTAGTTTGCGGGTGATCGCCACGGACCTGACGCTGTGGATGGACGCCTCCGTGCCGGTGGAGACCCTGGACGGGGCGGGATCGGCGGTGGTGCCCGCCGGTCCCTTGACCGAGCTGGTGCGGCGGATCCCCACCGACACCCTGACGATGGAGACGTCGGGCCAGCAGATGGCGATCCAGTACGGGCGCGGGCGCGCCACCATCCACCAATACGAGGAGGACGCCCTGCCAGCCCCGCCGGAGGACGAGGCCATCGAGATGGTGGCGTCCGACAGCACCCGCATGGCGCGGTGGCACCTGCCTGGGGTTGGCGGTGTCTCCGGCCGATTCGTGGTGCCCAGCCGCGCGATGGCAGAGATCGCCAGGGCTCTGGCGGAGGCGGACGATGACGCGGAGGTGTCCGTCGCGCGATCGGATGTCGCGCTGATGGTGCGGACGCCGCATCTCCGATGCGTGGCACGGCTGCTGGATGACCAGTATCCTCCCGTGCAGGGGGTGACGTCCCGTTCCACGTCCGTGACCGTGCGCCTGCCACTGGAGGATCTGCGCGGAGCCGCGGAGCGCCTGGTGGTGGTGACGGGACGCGGGAATTCCCAGGCGGATCTCGTGGCGAGGGTTGAGCCGGGTTTGCTGATCCTCTCCACCACGGCGTCCGAGGTCGGCCACGCGGCGGAGGAGCTGGAGGCGGAAACCGAGTTCGCCGATGGCGCGGAGATCGTGACCGCCTCCTACAATCCCAAGTTTTGGGCCGAGGCGGTGCAGGCTCTGGTCGGCGAGATCGCCGAGGTGCGGTTGAGCGCGGTGGCGTCGCATCCGGCCAGGCTGGCCACGATGGAGCGACCGATGTACACCCATTGGCTGATGCCGCTGGTACCGCTGGTCTAACCCCGCGTCCACAGACGGCGGGCGCGGGGGAGCGGAAGGGAGGCTTGCTGTCGTTGGTGCCCAGTCCATCGGTGGTGGCATGGGATCGGGCGGCGGCGGCGCGATGGCATGTCCCGTTGCGGCTGCTGCTGGCCCAGCAATGGGTCGAAAGCCGGTGGCGGCCGAATGCCAGAAGGGTGGATGGCCCCGGGTCGATTGATCGGGGTCTGGCGCAGATCAACTCGATGGCGCATCCTCGCGTCCCGGCCGTCCTAGCGTATCAGCCCGCCTGGGCCGCGCAATGGGAGGCCAGGACCATGGCCGCTCTGTACGCCAAATGGCGGTCATGGCGCGTGGCGCTGAGCGTTTACCACACCGGTAGGCCGGACGTCGGACTGCCTGACGCCGCCGCATATTGGACGGACGTGCTGAGAACGGAGTCGGCCATCGTGGTGCCGCCTCCGACACCCCCAGCACCTCCGACACCACCGCCGGCTCTGGCATCCGGGCAGGCGGAGCCTGTGCTGCGATGCCCCAAGCCACCCGTCTGGCACCGGATTGGATGGAAGCTGCTGTCGTGGGATCGACCGGCGGCGGAGCGAGTCCAGTTGCCGATCCCGACCCGTTCGCTTGGACAGTCAGCTGGGGTTTGCTTGGAAAGAGGGGGATCGCCGTGGCGACGATCACGCATGATTGGCGGCGGGTGGATGGAGGGGGTGCCCGCGGGGCGAAGACCCGGGAGGAGAAATTCTCCTTGTGGCGGTGCTCTCGCTGTGGCATGGAGGTTCGCCATTATTACGACCTGGAGTCCATTATGGTCGCCTTTCAGCGCGCGGAGGGTGAGGCCGCCTGCCCCATGACGGGACGGCCGACGCCCATCGCCGGGATGGAGGCGTGACGCGCGTGGCCACCGTGGGATCTCGACCCGTCGTGGTGGACTGGGACGGCACCATCGCGGACATCGTGTCGGCCTGGCTGGCGCGATGGAATCGGGAGCACCCGGATCGCCGAATCCGCCTGGGGCAGGTGCGGGATTACGACCTGCGCCGATGCGTTGGGGACGAGGCGGCCGAGCACTTCTACCGCGCCATTGGGGATCCGCGGCTCTATGAGGAGAGCAGCCCGATGCCGGGCGCGCTGGCGACGCTGGCGGGTTGGGTCCGGGACGGGGTGCCGTTCGTGCTGGCCACCGCCACCGTGGATCCGGGCGTTTTGATGGCCAAGCGGGTCTGGCTGCGGCGGCATGCGTCGGACGTGGCGACGGCGGTGGAGATCGTCCCGGTGCTGTCCGGTAGCAAGGCGGATCTGGGCGGGATCGCCCTGATCGACGACAACCCGGCGGAATGGGCGACGTGGGCAAGGGTCCGGGCTGGATTCCCGGTGGCCACTCCGCCCTGGCCCTACACCCAAAGCGCGCCGCCTTCCGTCCTGCGGGCGCCGTGGCCGCGCCTGGACCGCTGGGCGCGCGCCATCGTCTCCTCCTCGAGAGGCTGAGGAGGCGCGGCGTCGATGTGTGCCCGAGATATATAGGCGGATCAGCGCGGAGACGCGGTTCCGCGGAGAGAAGGGGGTGGCGGCATGGCTGCCAAGAAAGAGCTTCGGGATCTGCTGATGCATTTGATGGCTGTCGCGGATCGGGGGCTGGCCCAGGCGCAGGCGATGGAGGCCCCGGAGGACGACGGGTACGCCCAGGGCTACCGAGACGGCCAGGTGGCCGCGTGGGAGGCCATCCGGATGCACCTGGAGGTGCTGGCGGGATCGTAGCGGCCCGGCGTCGTCGGGGCGAAGCGAGGCGAGGCGGATGGGATGGGTCATGCTGGCGCTGATGGCCATTGCGGCTGTCTGGTGGCGCCCGTCCGTGATCACGTTGGGCTTCCTGCTGCTTATGGCGGCCATGGTGGGCCTGCGGGGTGGCTGTGGGATCCCGGGGCGGGGGGTCGCCCGGTGCGCCCGTGGCAGCCTTCCTGCTGTTCCTGTTGTGGCCGGTGGCGATGGTGCTGGCTGCGTGGCTCTGGGGATCCGGCCCAATGGCGTCCGTGCTGGCCAGAATCGGGATGGGGGGACAGATCGTGAGCGAGCGCGTGTACGTGGGCCTGCGGAGGCCGCACGCCGAGGTGGTGGTGCTGGAGGAGGGCGCGACGCGACCGCTGCGCCATGTCGGGAATCACTCCCCTTCTGGGTTTGAATGGGGGTACGGCGGCTCCGGGCCGGCCGATTTGGCGCGATCCCTGCTGGCCGATGCGACGGGAGACGATGACCTGGCTGGATGGATGGAGCAAGATTTCAAGTGGGGCGTGGTTGCGCGCCTGCCGCATGACGAATGGGAGCTGCCCCAAGCGGACGTGTTGGTGTGGGTGGAGCGGCTCCTGGCCGAACACCCGGCGAGGCGATGATGATCGCCGCCGTCCACGATTCCGGTCATAGGCTCCACGGCCAAAGCCGTGGTCTGGCTGGTTCCCCGGGCCGCGATCTCCGTGATCGCGGCCCTCGTCCGTTTGCGAAAGGAGGTCGGTCGATGACCGTGGGCGAGGCGTGGATTCGCTATCGGAACGTGGTGCGCAACCCCGGCGTGTGGTGGGCGGCGGCGTGGGAGGCTCTGGGTAGCCTGCTGGTGCTGGTGGTGATGGGCGTGGTGGGGGCGGGGGCCATCCTCGGGAGCACCAGCGCGGGGCATGCGTCCCCGCACGCCGTCGTGGCCGCCATTCTTGGGGCGCTGCCCGTAATGCTGGTGATTACGGCGATGATCGGGCCAGTCTTTCTGGCCGGATTCAACGGCGCGCTGGCGGACGCGGTGCGGGGAGAGCCTGTGGACGGCATGACGTTCTGGCGGGAGGCGCGGGCGCAGTACGGGCGCGCGTGGGCCGCCATGCTCGGGTCGCTGCTGCTGATGGCCGCGCTTGGCATGGTGATGGTCCTGCTCATCGCCACGCTGCATGCGGTGGGCGGGGTGCTGGCCGCGGTGCTGGCCTTGGCTTGGATCCCGCTGCCCCTCCGGTTCTTGGCCCTGCTGTTCGTGCGGCGGCTTGGGTTCGCGTCCGCCATGCGGATGGCGATGAGCCCGGATGGCCTTGGCACCTTCTGGTGGGGCAGCCTGCAGGCGGTGGCCGTCGTCTTGGTGATCGGCATGCTGGTCGGGGTGCTGGGCCTGATCCCGGTCATCGGCCAGCTGCTTGGCTTGGCGTGGGGCGTGGCGGAGGTCGTGCTGGTGCAGCTGTGGGCCATGGAGCTGGTGGTCGACCCGCCGGCTGTCGATCCCAGCTGAGCCACAACCAAACGATCGGTGGGCTCGAGGAGGCTTCGGATCCATCGGATCCGGGGCCTCCTCCTTTTTCAGAGAGGGGGTTGCAACATGGGGTTCCATGGTGACGGGAGCCCGGTGCTGTTCCCGTGGCGGGGGGGCAAGGTGCGCCTGGCGCACTGGATCGCGGATCGCCTGCCTCCCCATCGGGCGTATGTGGAGCCGTTCGCCGGCACGCTGGCCGTGCTGCTGGCGAAGCGCCCGAGCCCAGTGGAGATCATCCATGACGGCAACCTGGATCTCCTTGCGGTGTACCGCTGCCTGCAGGACGAGGCCTGCGCCAGGCGCCTGTATCGCCGCCTGGGATGGACGCCCATCCATCGCGAGGAGTGGGCGCGATCCAGATCGCCCGTGCCGGACGGGCTGGATGGGGCGGACGAGGAGCTGGAACGGGCGGCAAGGTTTCTCGTCCGGCTACTGCAGGGGTTCGGTGGCAAGGAGCCGTCCGGCACCTGGGCCGGCGGCCTGTCCGGGGATCTGGTGAACCGCTTGATCACAACGCGGTCGCGGTTCTGGCGGGTGGCCCGCCGCCTGCGCGGGGTGGTGATCGAGACCGCGCCATGGCGTGACATCCTGCGCCGGTACGATCGGCCGGACACCATCTTCTACCTGGACCCCCCCTACTTGGTGACGTCTGGGGAGACGACGCAATACGGCTTGGAGTTCGGGGAGGCGGAGCATCGGGCGCTGCTGGACGCGGCGATGGCACTGCGGGGCATGGTGGTGATCAGCGGCTACGACCATCCGCTGTATCGTCGACTGGACGACGCCGGGTGGTGGCGGGAGAATCGGCGGGTCCCGGTGAACCTGGTTGGCAGAACCGCCACCACCGGCTTGGCCGGGGGCCGTCTTCGCGAGGCGGATTATCGCACGGAATGCCTGTGGTGGTCGCCTTCCGCCTGGAATGGCCGTCCGCGGCAGCAAACCCTGTTCGCCGCCAATGGAGGAGACGCATGAGCGAGTGGCATTGGTTTCCGGACGGACGGTCGACGTTCGTGGACGACGGCATCGTCATGCGGTTCGACGCGCACGGTGAGCCAGTGTCCGCCGGCATTCTCGGGGTGGTCCTGGATCTGTCCGGCCCGGGCCCGGGTGCCAGGGAGACGGATCGCGCGGAGCATGAGCGTCGCATGGAGATGTGGCGACAGCGCTGGCGTCTCGCGAGATTGGCGGTTGGCGGCTGGATCCCTGGAATCGCGAAGGGAGATGCGCTGGATGGGAACGGAGCGTTGGTGGTTCGTTCCCGCGTCGGCTTTGCGGGCGCTGGGAGAGGCGTCCCAGATTCTGGCTCCCGTTATTCCGAAGGATCCGACGGTGGGGAGGATCCGTGAACTGACGACGGGAGTGGATTGGCACGGGAGCGTCTGCCTGCGTGGGCGGGAGCTGGAGGCGCTGATTCTGGATGCGGGGGAGCTGGCCCGTCTGGCTCTGGCGTCCCCGAGGTTGGAAGCCAGGAGCGCGGCCAGCTTGGCCTACCAGGCCCGGCAACTACTGCTGGTGGTCATGGAGGACGCGCCTCTGTGGATGCCCGCCGATGCGGACGACGCCTCGCTGCCATCCTCATGAGCCCACAGTCGAGGCCAAGCGGCGGTTTGGGAGGTGCTTGTCCATGTGTGATGGGGCCAAGCCTTTGCCGGCTTTTGACTTTGCCGCCCAGGTGACGGAAATTTTCCTGCCTTGCGGACGGGTTAGGAACTCCCACGGAGACCTCCCGGTCCTCCCGCCGCAAGATCCCCATCCTTCGTCCCAAGCTGAGGGAACCCATCCGATGCCGCAGGACGGGGCCACGCCGTTGCCGGAGTTTGACCATTCCCTCAGGGTCAAGGAGATTCGCCCGCCTGTGGTCCGGATTTGGAGGGAAGGTTCTCATAGGGGCCTTCCCCCGCACGATTAGGCGGCGATGCCTCCTGGATGGCTAGACAACTCCTCCAGAGTGTGGGTTCTCCGCACGAAACCCGGTTTCCTGCCCGCTCGGCCGCCCACTCTGCGACAGGAATCGACCCACCCCCGTCGCCGGGTGGATTACCGAAAACGAAGCGGATAGCCGGCGTTGTGCCAGGCTCCGGTGCGGCCCTTCCCCACCCGCGGACCCATCGGGCGACGGCAGCCACAAGGAGAGCCTTGCCGCGCCCACTTTTGGCGATTTCCGTTGCATGTGCAACGGGGAATGGCACCAGCAGCGTTGGGCGGACCTGCCGGGTTGGAAGGGAGAAATGACCCACATGCAACAGCGATGGATGATGTGGTCGTTGGGCGGGCTGATAAGCGGTTTGAGCCTGTTGAGCCTGGTCGGGATGGGCATTGGGATCGTGGGGCTGTTCTCCCACATGCGGGCCTGGCCAGCCTGGGTCGACCACGTAATCTGGATGAGCTTCGGCGCGGTCTGTCTGTTGGCGCCGGACCTGCATTGGGGGGATTAACGCCGCCGGCGGCAATGGGCGCTTGCGCGGCGCCACAACCGGGTGCCGTCCCAATAGGCTTCCTGTCGGTGCGGAATCCGGTTGCACAGGCCGTTCAGCCCACCCGCCAACCCGCTCAGGCCTGGCCACAGCCAAACCGTTCTGCAGCTCGTGCGACTTTTGTCCACGAGTTGCAGAACGGATTCCTTATGGGCTCGCGCCATGTTCCTCGCGAGAAAACGGAGAAGAAGTGGATGCCGTCGTGATAGCAATCCTAGAAACGGTTATCGGCCTGTTTGATGTGCTCGGAGCCGGCATACGGTGGACCGGACCATCTTCGCAGAGTCCGTTCGAGGGGATTCTACTGGCGCTGTCGGCCGGACTCTTGTTGGCCGACGGGTGGCGAAAGCGTCATGGCACACGGTGATGGCGCATGCGCGTCTGCAATATGGGGCAGAATCTCCCGCAGCAGGCGATCCCGCTGGGGCACATCGGCGTGCAGCGTGTCGAACGCCGCCATGACGGCCTTGCGCGACACCTCGGCTGGCAGGATCTTGACCCCGGGAGACAACCGGACCCACAAGCCCATGGGCCGTCCTCCGTCGGCATTCGGGAATTGGTACTGATCCGTCACGCATTGGGCTCCCAGTCGGCGATAAAACGCGATCCGGCGCTCCTGTTCGGCGCGTTGGCCCGCTTCCAGCGCATCCACCGGCTCGACCTCGAACACCATCCCGAGGGCATCGGGACGGATTTGGGCCAATCGATTGAACAAAAGCGTGCCATAGCCTGCACTCCGGAATCGGGGCTCGATGGCCATGTAGTCCAGCCAGAGCACCGGAATGGCTGGCGGATCGAAAACGCAGGCGTAACCCACCATCTCCTCCAGTAGTGGATGCCAAGCCAGGAACAACCGGTATCGCCCACGACGGAGCAACCGCGTCATCTGGACTGGGGGCATCCGCTCATCTCCAGGGAAATCCCGTGCCATTCGAGGCAAGACGGCCACAAGGTCTGTTGCCCGTCCTTCCCGCAAGATGAGGTGGCTCATGGCTTTTCGATCCAAAAAGTCCGGATCATGATCCGATCGCCTCCGTCGAAATCGAATGTAAGCCGCCACGCGGAGCACGTTCAAGTACGGAAAGGAGTAGCCGGATGGCCGAAAGCTCATTCATCATGTGTCGTGATTAGACGGTCGTGGGAGCGTCCTTGGCATGATCTGCAAGGCGTCTGTAGCCAGAAAATGTCTCGTTCGCCAATCCCCCCAAGGCGTGTTGGCCGGGGGCATCCCCCGGCACCGGACCGCTGTCCTCACCGAACGGCATGTCCGGACGCTGTCCCGACTGGATGCCCGCTTCTGGGCCCGTTCGCGCGCCGGTGCGGCCGACCCGTCGGCTTTTCTGCCGTGGGCCCCAGGCCCCTCTTGCGATGGTGGCGCGATCGCCAATCTCTGCCCGGCGAGGTGAGGATTGATGGACCCCGCATGGCGCACAGCCACCGGATCGGCGCTGGTCTGGATCGGTGATGCGGAGGAGACGCTGCGTCGCCTGCCGGACGCCTCGGTCAGGGCCTGCGTGACCTCGCCACCGTATTTCCAGTTGCGGGATTATGGCGTCGAGCGGCAGATTGGCCTGGAGCCATCCATCGACGAGTACATCGGCCGATTGGTGGCGGTGTTCCGGGAGGTGCATCGGGTGCTACGGGATGACGGCACCCTGTGGGTGGTCATCGCCGACACGTACGGTCGGGGTCGCAGGGTGCTGAGCGCCGGGGATCGGGAGCGGTGGGCGCACGGTCAATCCGCCTGGGCCAATGCGGCGCCCCAGGGCACCGCCGTGCTACCCGACAAGCAGCTGCTGGGCGTGCCGTGGAGGCTGGCGTTCGCCCTGCAGGCCGATGGCTGGATCCTGCGCAGCGACATCATCTGGGCCAAGCCAGCCCCTCTGCCGGAGAGCGTGCGGGATCGGCCCACGCGATCCCATGAGCATGTGTTCCTGCTGGCCAAGTCCCCAAACTACTACTACGATCTGGAGGCCGCCACCGAGCCCGCGCGGACGGACCCCCAGCGGCAGCGGCGGGACCGATCCGGCGAGTCTTGGAATCTGGGGGGTCCATACAAGCCCCACACCGGGTTCAAGAACGAGGGGAGCGGTCGCAGGCACCTGCGCGATGTCTGGGTCCTGCACGCCCGGGGGGCGGGGGGATCCCACTACGCAACGTTTCCTCTCGCGTTGGCCGAGCGGGTGATCCTCATCGCCAGCCAGCCTGGCGATGTCGTGCTGGACCCGTTCGCCGGGTCGGGCACCACGTTGGTGGCCGCGCAACGGAACGGACGGACTGGGTGGGGCATCGAGCTGAACCCGGCGTACCTGCCCATCATCCAGCGGCGATGCGCTCAGCAGGCGCTGCCGTGGTGGTCGGAAGGGCCTTGACGGATGGCCTGCCTCGTGGTACGCTTGGCATCACAAGGATCGGGAAGCGCCGCATCGCCCCGGAGCGATGCGGCGCTCGTGTTTTGCGGAGGATGGTCGGTGGTGTCGCACCCGTTGGAATCGGGGGGAGGGGGACGGTGCGCATGCCCATCAGGATCGGCAGCATCTTCTCCGGCATCGGCGGCTTCGATCTGGCCGCCGAGCAGGCGGGCATGGAGGTCGCCTGGCAGATCGAGATCGACCGCCACGCCACGTCCGTCCTGGCACGGCACTGGCCGTCCGTGCGCCGGTTCGGGGACATCAGGCGGGTGCATCCCGGCGACCTGGAGCCGGTGGACGTGGTCGCCTTCGGCAGCCCATGCCAGGATTTCTCCGTGGCCGGTCCTCGGGCTGGATTGGAGGGAAGCCGCAGTGGTCTGTTCTGGGAGGCGATCCGGATCATCGCCGGAGTCCGCCCTGCTCTGGCTGTATGGGAGAACGTCCCTGGAGCTCTTTCCACCAACCGTGGACGAGATTTCGCGGCTGTCCTCGCCGCGTTTCGGGACCTCGGGGCTCGTGAACTCGCGTGGCGAGTGCTGGACGCGCAATATTTCGGAGTCCCCCAACAGCGCCGTCGTGTCTTCCTTGTCGCGGATTTTGGAGGAGAACGCTCCGGCCAAATACTGCTTGAGTCCCCTGGCCGCGCGGGGCATCCTGCGCCGGGCCGTGGCGCGGGGCAGGACGCTGCCGGAGGATCTGCGAACGGCGCTGACGACCATGGCCGCTGGGGCCGACGACGCGGGATCGTGGGGGACCTGGGGTCAGCGACCTGTGGCGCCTGTGGCGGAGAAGGGCCGATGATCTTCGGCAGCATCCGGCACGTCAATCACGGGGCGCGGGGCATCGGACGCGATGTGCGCGTGCGAGGATCGTCCGATCCCATGTTCGCCCTTACCGCGACGGAGCGGCAAGCGGTCGCGCTGACCGTCCCGACGAAATGGCGGGGGGATCCGTCAGCGGACACCTTGATAGTGCCGCATCCGTCGCCGGGACGTCGCACAACGGTGCGCCGGCTGACGCCGAGGGAGGCGGAACGCCTGCAGGGATTCCCAAACGACTGGACCGAGGGGGAGCCGGCCAAGCGGCTGGTCGACTCCGTGCGCTATCGGCTGATCGGCAACGCCGTCGCCGTGCCGATGGGGTGGTGGGTGCTGGCCCGCGTCCGGGCCGCACTGGAGGGGTTGGACCCCCAGGCGATCCTGGCCTCGGATTGGCCCGGCTTGGATGGCGTGGGGGATGCCCGACCTGGTGTAGGAGGCGATAGCGCATGAGTTCAATGGGAGATCTGCCGAGCACTCTACCTGTTCCTGTGGAGATCGGATGGTTCCGCCTCAATCCGGATCGGATCCCGTGGATGGTGGCGGCCCTGCGTCGAGCCTGGATGGCGCACAGCGAATGGCCGATCATCCGGGTGGTGGCCGAGACGGCCGAATCCAGGGGCTGGCGGAGCTGGTGGCATCCTTTCGACGAGGAGTGGTACCAGGCTCTGCTGGCCTTGGGCGCGGCGGCTGCCCCCCCACTGGGCGTCGAGCAGGAGACGGTGTTGCGGGCGCTGGACCTGGCATGGCGGACGACCCCGAACCAGCGGCTGGGCCAGCTGCTGACGAACGTGGCCGGGTGGGTGGGATCGGAAGGCGATAGCGACACGGCATGGCGGGAGGCTCTGCTGGTGTGGATCCGGCGGCATCGGAAAGGAGGCGATGAGGCGAATCAGGCGTCGCAGGTGAGGAAAATCATCGCGGCGATGCTGGAGACGCCGGAGGAGAACGTGGGGCAGCCAATCCTGCGATGGACGTTGCTGGCGGATCGACCGGAGGCCGTCACAGGGTTCTGGCTGGCGCCGACGGCGGGGGGCTTGTGGGCCACGGCGACGGACAACCCGATCGAATCGGAGTTCGTCGCCACCTATCCAAGCCGGGAGCAGGCGGAGGCCGAGCTGCGGACCAGCGTGGCCCATGAGATGGCCAGCCTCCTCGATCCGGACGATGCGGAGGCGGCGGCCATCGGGGATCTGAACGATCATGTGGATGCGTTCCTGAGCTTGGCGGAGCGGCGAGGGATGCTGGTGCGGCACGGCTAGGCCGGATCACGGAGGCGATGCGGGAGTGGCCTACCACGATCACGTTGATGATCCATTGGTGCAGGATCGGTTCGCCTGCCCGGTCTGCGGCGAGCGCCGCATGGATCGGCTGGCCTGGGAGAACACCGGCGACGGTCCCCAGGCACGCCTGCGGTATGGGCGAGAGTATGTGGTGTGCGAGTCGTGCGGCACCGCCTATGATCCCGGCACACGACAGGTGCTGGCACAGCTCCGCGTGCCGTGGGCGGAGATGGAGGAGAACGACGGGGGCTGAACGTCGGATCCTCCGCCACCAATTCAGGATGATCGTCGCGAGGATTCGAGGAAGACGAGGGGATGGGCGATGCGGAACGACAAGGATGCGGTGCTGCCCGAGTTCCGCGCGGCCCGGGCGGCTTGGAGGAAGTGGCGCGGGGACGGGGACCCGTCCCCCGAGACGCAGCGGGAGTACGGTCGCCAGTGGCGCTGGTACGCCCTGTGGGAGCGGGTCTGGGATCACTGGGAGGATGCGGGCCTTGCCTGGGGTCTGGCCGAGTTCGTGACCGGCCTGCGGCGGTTCTGGGCGCCTCTGCGCGGCCTTGCGCGGGATCCGGTGCCATACGATCCGTCCATCGAGCTGGAGTGGGAAGCGGCGTTGGCCGGACCCAACGACCTGGAGCGGTGGGACGCAATCGTGGGCGAGACCTGGAGTCGCATGGCCGCCGTGAGCACGGCGAAGGAGGAGCCGACAGTATCGAAGGGTTCGGAGGCCCCCGTCGAGGAGATGGTGGAGCTGGTGGTGGAGGCCGAGGAGCCCGCCGCCTCCCGGCCTCGATCGATCGGCAAGCCGCTGATGGATTATGATCCGTTGCTGAACGAATGGCGGGACGACCTGCTGGCCAACGGGGTCAGTCGATCCCATGCGGACAATCTGCGCCGCTATGTCGGTCGAGCCTCCGCTCGGCTGGGTCTGCCCGTCACCTTGATCACGCCGGATCTGCCCGGTGTGACCGTGGACGAGCGGCGGGCCGCCAAGGCCTGGGTGGCGTGGTTGGCCTCGCGACAGGAGCGACGGCGCCCGCTGGTCGCGAAGGCTCGATGATGGCGGAGCCTCAGCGAGGTGCCTTGGAACAGGAGGCCTTGGCATGGCGCTGGAGTTGCTGGCGATCCTGGCTCCTCTGGTGGCCTGGGCGTTTGTCATTGGGGCTTGGCTGGGCGTCGTCTGGCAATCCGGACGCTCTGCATCGCCTGTGGGTCGTCGTCGGCGCCATCGCCCACAGCGCGGATTGGCGGCGGTCACGTCGCTGGCCGCCGCGCGGATCGCCCGCAGATCCTGGGTGGCGCCCATAGGCCCATGGGTCGTGCCGCTGAGGCCGGGATGGGTGCGCCGCCTGGCGTGGTGGAGTTGGCTGCGTGGCCTTCGATGGGCCACTTGGGTGCGTGGCCAATCGCCAGAGGATGAGGTAACCGGTCAACGATCCGACCATGCGTTTTAAGCAATCTGGATCTGGATGATGAGGAGGATCCGCATTGCGGGTGGTGCAGTATGCGCTGCAACCGGTGATGCGCCCGTCCACCGGGGAAATTGTGGCCCGCGTCTGGCGCACGTCGGCTCCTTTCTCCGCCAACGGGGATCGGGTGCTTGAGCAGGCGCTGCTGGACGCCGCCAGATGGAGGGCCCTTGGCCTGCTGCCGCCGGAGCCGGTGTGGATGCCTGCCCCGCGGGTCCACCGATTGGAGGATGTCGCCGGTCTGCGCCGTGTCACGGAGGCGATCCGGCCCATGGCGTGGGTGGTGCAGCGGGAGGAGGAGGTCCGCCCAATTGCCGAGTTGCGCTTGTTGCAATCGATGGCTCCCATCATCGTCGATCGCCGCACAGCGGAGAGATGGGGCGTGGAGTTGGGCGACGTGATGGTGGAGGTGACGGATCGCGATCCGGAGCCGATGGACCCGGCGCACGCCGTGATGCGGGCGGAGCACGAGGCCACCGTGGGTCGAGCCATCGGGATCGGAGTCGCGGCGGTCTGGGGCATGGCGGTGGCGCGCCCCACATGGCTGGGAGCGGCACCCATGGGGGTGCGGACGGAGGCGGAGGCGCGTGCGTGAGCGCATGGAGGCGTATTATTTTGTGCCGCGGCCACCGATGGTTGCACTGCGGGAGGCGGCCGGAATCCTGATGCGCGTCCACCCGGCGTCTGGAGAGCCCCGGATGCTGTGGGATTTGGTTGGGGGCGTCCAAAAAGACGGCGGCTATTGGATCTGCATGCCGTTGGACGAGGTGCGGCGTCTGGCGGCCGTTGCGCATGCGTGCGCACAACTGCGAGATCCGCCCTTTCCCTCATCGACCCCGATGGCCCGGGAGGCCGCGCTGCGGGGCGCCCGCCTGCTGGCGGCCATGGCCGACAGCCCGCCTCTCCTGCTGGCGGAGGCCGACGCGGCGGCACTCTGAGCGGTGGGCAGGCACCCTCAAACCCGGCCGATCAGCATGGTCTCATCGCCGCCGAAGATGCGCCGCCGCTTCCAGGCCGGAGGCGTCGCGACCATCTGCCAGGCCCACAGCGCGCCGCGCCCCAGCATGAACCACGGCTCCGGCAGCACCCAGCGCTCGTCGAACGCCCAGGGCGGCGTGGGCAGTCCCTCCGTCCGGGTGAGATGCTCCACGAGCGCGGCCGCGAACGCGCCCCAGCGATGGACGGTCGGATCCGCGCTGTCCGGGATCGGGTCCACGATGAGGAGCGCCCGATCAGTCGACGGGGCTCTCCGCCAGTCGTCCAGAAAGTCGCCCAGCGCAATGTGCGGGTCGAGCCTCCCCTCCACAACGGCTTGCCAAGCTCGCGCCAGCGGCTGCGGTCGATAGGTGGTGGTCATGGCTCCTGCTCCTCCTCGATTCCGGCGCTCTCCAGGAACGACTCCGCTCGTGCACAGGGCACGTGCGAACCCGCTCCTCCTCATCGGCATCGGCGTCATTGTAGCATGCGGGCGCGGCGATCAGCGCAGAGCCGGGAGGCGATGTCGAATGCCCGGATCGAACCTGCGCATCTACGGCTTTCTCTGGGACACCCGGGATGGGCGATGCGCCCTGTTGTGCCCGGAGTGCGCGGAGGCGAACCCGGCCCGGGTCAGCCGTTTGGACGCACACTGCGGCCCACCCAAGCCGCTGTTCTACTGGGACATCGAGAACGCGGAGCCTGGGCTGTTGCTGTGCGATCTGTGCGATCGGGATTTGGTGGAAGAGATCTAGGCGGCAAGGAAGAGAAAGGAGGGAGGGCCGCGCCACCTCTGGGCGCATGGCCCGATTCCCATGCGGTGGTTTCTGCGCTCCTGCACGGACTATCAGGAGAATGGGAATACGGACCCGGACGAGTGGAGCGAGTTCGGCTGCTTCCCGACGTTGGCCGCGGCCGTGGAGGCGTTGCGGGAACGTCGTGTGTGCGATCATCCCATCTGCCTGACGGACGCCTCCAATCCTTACGGCGGGGCGTTTGTGGACCAGCAGCGGCTGAACCGGGCTCTGGGACTGCCGGCCGAAGACGCCTCCGCCAGCGCGGAGGAGAAATACGATCGCTTGGGCGAAATGGACCGGGCGCGCCTCGTGGTGCATGAGTTGGCTAGTGAACAGGTCCTCTCCGCAGAGGTTGTGCGCCGCGTCGAGTCCCCGTATCCCGAGTAGAATGAGGATTCCCCTGTCCCCGTCCCGCCAAGCGCTCATCGTGCTGGATGACCGAGAAAGGGCCGCCGCAAGCCCCTGGCTTCAGCCACGGGGATAAGGCGGCCGGTTTGTACCTCTGATTATGCTGGTTGGGTATGGTATAATACTTCCATGCCACGGTACATGGTGGAGTACAAATCGAACAACAACGTGGTCTATTCCTGCAAGTATCACGTCATATGGTGTCCCAAGTACCGCCGCCCGGTCCTGGTTCCCGAGGTCGCTGAGCGGCTGAAGCAGATTATACGTACCGTAGCTGAAGAATGCGGCGCTGAGGTCATCGAACTGGAGGTCATGCCCGACCACGTGCATCTTCTGGTGGAAGTCGATCCGCAGTTCGGCATTCACAAACTGGTTCGGAAGATCACGGGCCGGTCGTCCCGGCTCTTGCGGGACGAGTTCCGATGGCTGCGCAGTCGTCTGCCGACCCTTTGGACCAACAGCTACTTTGTCGCCACCGTGGGAGGCGCGCCCCTTGCCGTCATCAAGCAATACATCGAGCAGCAGAAGCGGGTCTGAGCGCACCCCGTCGTTTATCTGCGAGATCCCGCTGCGGGTCGCCCCGGTGGAAGCCCGCTGCCTTACCACCCGCTTGGAAGCGGCGCGGCAGGTGTACAACGCCTGCCTGGGAGAGGCGCTGCGGCGGGCGCGCTTGCTGCGGGAACGCCGAGCGTACCGGTTCGCCCGGCGCATGCCCAAGGGTGGTGAGCGGTCCGCAGCATTCCAATCCTGCCGCCGGTCGGTGGAGTTCACCGACGCCGCCTTGCAGCGATACGCCGTGCGCCTCCGGCAGCGTGCGTTCCGCGATCACTTGGACGTGCACGTGGCGCAGAAACTGGCTTCCCGCGCCTTCGCGGCCGCGAATGAATGGCTCCTGGGAAAACACGGCCGGCCTCGGTTCAAGGGATACCGCCAGCTGGACACGGTGGAGGGCAAGTCCAACCACGCGGGCATCCGCTGGCGCGGGGATCATGTCGAATGGTTCGAGCTCAGCCTGCCGGCCGTCATCGACCCCCGCGATCCGGTGATCGGCCATGCGCTCGGCAGCCGAGTGAAATACGTGCGGCTGGTGCGCCGCAAATTGGGTGGCCGGGACCGTTTCTACGCGCAACTCGTCTGCGAGGGCGTCCCGTACCAAAAGCCGTGCCATCGGATCGGCGAGGGTGCGGTCGGACTGGACATCGGCCCGTCCACCATCGCGGTGGTTGGGGAGGATGCCGCCTTTCTTGAGGCTTGAGGGGTTCTGCGAGGAGGTCGTGCGCAAGCACCAAGTCGTCCGCCGGCTCCAGCGGAAGCTGAACCGCCAGCGTCGGGCGAACAACCCAGACAACTACCTGCCGGATGGGCGGGTCAAGCCAGGCCCGAAGCGGTGGGTGAAGTCCAACCGCCAGCGTCGGACCGAGGCCGAGTTGGCCGACCTCCTCCGCCGTGAGGCAGCACACCGCGAAACGCTGCACGGCGAATTGGCCCACCGTATCCTGGCGATGGGCCGGGTCGTCAAGACGGAAAAGCTCTCGTACCGCGCGTTCCAGCGGCAATATGGCAGGTCGGTGGGGGTGTGCGCGCCGGGGAAGTTTGTCTCGATCCTCCGCCGCAAGGCTGAGAGCGCCGGCGGCAGGGTGATCGAGTTCTCCACGCGCCAAACGAAGCTCTCCCAGGTCTGCCACGGATGCGGCAGGGTTCAGAAGAAACCGCTCTCGCAGCGCGTCCACCGGTGCGCCTGCGGGATCGAGATGCAGCGCGATCTCTACTCTGCCTTCCTGGCGCGGTGCGTGGGGGAGGACGGTCTGCTCCACGCGGACCTGGCGGATACCGCTTGGTCAGGTGCGGAACGGCTCCTGCGGGCGGCGTGGAGCGAAGCCACAGAACCTGCGAATGGGCGGCGGAAGCCGTCCTCCTTCGGGGCAGCACCCCGGAGTCGGAGTGGGTCGCCCGCGGAAGAGGGGACAGCCAAAGCCGAGGCCCTGGATGTTGTAGCGCACGCACAAGCGTGTGGCGAGAGCCGGGGAGAGACTGCGGTGGTTCCCCTTAGAACCCCCCGGCTTTAGCCGGGGGGAGGTTCAGGCCGCGCCCGTTGACCCTCTGCTGGGCGGATGGGCCGGAGGCCCGATCCCGACTTCGGGCCCAGCAGCCAGGGTCGGCCAAAGCGGTCGATACGATCGGGCGATCGGGATCGAGAGAAAAGGAGGCCGCACGATGTGGTGCGGCGCATGTGAAAAATCTCCCGCCGTGATGGAGGTGCCCGTGCAGTTGGGCCTGTTTGGGTAGGAGAGGGCGACGAGGGGGGACGCAGCCATGCGACGCGAGCTGGAGGAGGCCATCGCGGCTCTGGCTCCCGGCCTGTACCGCTATCCGGGCTGGGCCGATCCCATGCGGTCGCTCCTGGGGTTCGGGTTCGAGTGCGACGATGGATGGTTCCGCCTGCTGGCGGACCTGACCCACGCGCTGACCTGCCTGACGCGGGACGGCGGTCTGCATCTTGAGGTCCGCCAGGTCAAGGAGAAGTTCGGCGGCCTGCGGTTCTACTACGACGCGGACGGCGATGGGGAGGCGCGGCGGCGGGTCGCCTCCCTGGTGGAGGAGGCCGAGCGGCGATCCCTCGTCATCTGCGAGCACTGCGGCCGGCCGGGGATTCTGCGGGAACGTCGATCGGAGTGGTGCCCGCTCTACCGCACGCTCTGCAACGCCTGCGCCCGGCTGTGGCTCGGCGCGTCCACGTGGGATCCGTGGGCTCCGCCGCCCCCGGCGGTTCCGGCCTTGCGTTATGCCGCGCCTCCGGCGGACCCCCCGGAGGCGGAGGTGCTGGCGGCCCTAGGCGAGGATCCGGAGCGCTCCCCGATCTGGTGGCTGGCCCTGGATCGCGACGGGCGCTGGTGGTGGGCGTCCCTGGAGCCCGCCCACGCCATCCTCGGCGTCTGCGCTCCGGATCGCCCGCCCCGACCCCTTCGGATCTCCGCGTCCGATCCGGCGGCGCGGGCGCTGGAATGGGCACGCCGCGCCGTGCCGGAGGCTCTGGGCGTTGGTAGCGTCCGGGAGGCGGTGGACTCGGGCGCGTTGGTGTGCGTCGCGCCGGATCTGCTGCTCTGGGCATAAGGGACGTCGGCGATCGCGGAACGGGTGCCACCCCGTGGCGGGGATGGTGCCCTCGCTTTTCTCGGGCTCGACCGCCACATGGAGGCTGTGTTTATGGGAAGCATGGTGGCCCCGCTGAAGTGGTATGGAGGCAAAGCCTCGATGGCACCGATCGTCGTGCGGATGCTGCCTCCGCATCGAACGTATGTGGAGGTGTTCGGAGGATCGGCCGCCGTGCTGTTTTCGAAGCCCCCATCGACATCGGATCTCGAGGTGTACAACGACATTGATGATGGTTTGGTGGGTTTCTTCCGAGTGCTGCGGAACGAGGATCTCTTTCCACGCTTTGCCCGGCGATGCGCCCCGCAGCCATACAACCGCGCCGAGTTCGAGGCGTGGAAGGGGGAAGGCTGGAGGGATCCGGATCCGGTGGAGGCGGCAGCCCGGTGGTGGTTCATGGTGCGGGCCGGCTTCTTGGCGCTCGTGGACCCGAGCCATCAGGGCTGGTCCTACGTCAAATTCGCCACATCGGCCAATCCGGCGGCCACGTGGTTGCGTGCCGTGGATCTGCTCCCGGAGTGGCACGCCCGCATGCGCCGCGTGGTGGTGGATCGGCTGGACTGGCGGGTCTGCCTCGACCGCTATGATGGCCCAGACACCCTATTCTATCTGGACCCGCCCTATCCAGCGTCCACGCGGACGGCTCCTCAAGCCTATCGACACGAGATGGCCGAAGCGGATCATGCGGAACTCGTCGACCGGCTGCGCCACCTGCGCGGCATGGCCATCGTGAGCGGCTATGCGCATCCCTTGTACGATGCGTTGGAGCGGGACGGCTGGAGCGGGAGGCGGTTCGCCCGCTACCTGTGGGCGGCGGCGGGGCGCGGCGACGGCCGCAGAGAGGAGCGGATCTGGCTCTCTCCCAGATGTGCGAAGCCGCTCTCCCAAACCTACACGAATCTCCCTTTGCGCAGAATTTGGGTTCGGGACTGTCATGTCCCTCATTTGATTTCTTGGCAGCCGGCGGCGTGATCCCCCACCCGCCCGCCGACGATCCCCGGAATCTCTTGGATCCCTAGACCGTCGAACCGCCAAGCCCGCCTGGTCGTAACGACTATTTTGTCTCCCAGACGGCCCGAGCCAGGCACCTCCACGTTTTTCAGCACTCGTGCCAGTCCGTTGATCGCCGCGTTCTCGTCCCGGATGTGGTGCGTCCCGCACTCCGGACAGGCCCACTCCCGAACCTCCGGTGGAATCCCGCCCGGCACCGCGTAGTGGCAGGCATGGCAGGTCCGGGTGGACCCGGCTTCGTTCCACTCGCCGTACACCTTGCCCGACCGGGTCGCCACCCACGCCAGGGTTTCCTTGCACCGCCCAAGGAGCGACTGGTTGTTCATCGCCCGGCGCATCCCCCGGCTGATTCCCCCGCCGCGCGGCGTGTAATCCCCCACGAACACCCCGTCGTACTCCCGGTACAGCCGATTGGCCACCGTGCGCAGGTACACCTTTGTCTGTTCTCGGCGCACCCGCCACAGGTCCTCCAACCGCGCATTCAGCTTCCGCCATCGCCGGGACGGCAGCCACGCCTCCGACCCGTCTTCCCTCACCACCCGAACGGACCTCCGCTTGCACCGGTCCCGCAACCACCGCACTTCGTCGATCCGCCGGTCCAGCATCTTGAGAAACCAGGGGTTGAGGATTTCCGTCGCCACCCCGTCGGTTCCCACTCCGTAGCCCAGGTTCTTGTGGTTCGGGTCAATGGCAATGACCCGCCCCGCCAGCCGCCGGGCCGGTACAGGCCTCTCCACCGTGAACACCGCGTAGAATACTCTTCCCTCTTTGACGATCCGAAGCTGACGAACCATCCCCGGTTTGAACCAATCGGGCAAGGGTTCCGCCAGATGGGCCGTCACCTGGGCCTGCTTCTCCTTGCCCGTCTTTTCGTCCAGGACTTTCCCCAGGGATAACCGCAAAGTCCGGCCGTCCAACCGGAATCCCTTCCACGGCTCGTCGTAGTGCAACGAGAACCACTTCCGCTTCCACGACCGAAACGTCGGCCAGCCCACCCGCTTCGCCCGCTCGCCGCGGCGGCCCTTCTGGTATTTCCGGATCGCACTGCTGAGCCGCAGGGCCGCGTTTTTCAGCACCGACGAATGCACCGTCCGCAGGAACGGGTGCTCCTGTTTGAGTGCCGGAATCCGGTTCCGCAAGCCCCGCTCCGTGTACAGCACCTTGGCCGCTTCCGGGTCCTGGGTTTCCCGGAACCGCCGGCGCAGTTCGTTCGCTTCCTCCAGCAGGCGGTTGTACAGCCAGTTGGCGATCCGCGACTGGCCGTCCAGCACCGCCGCAGTGTGTTCATCCACTTCCAAGCGCATTTTCAGGGCGGAGTGCATCGGCCGCCTCCTGCAGTCGTTTCATGATGTCCCGGTTCTTCCGGCTCCGGCTCCCGTACAGCCGGGCCGAAAACACTGTGATGATCTCCAGCACGTCCTGCACCAGCTCTTCCTCGAACGACGCCTCTTCCGGGGCGTTGATGATGACCACCTCCGTCCCGAAATGCTCGCACAAGGAGAAGACCAACTCCGACCCGAACCGAAGCAGGCGATCCTTGTGGGTGACCACCAGCCGACTGACCTGGCCGGAACAGATCCGGCGAAGGAGTTCCCGGAGACCCCGTTTGTGGTAGTTCAGCCCGGAACCCAGATCGCGGATCACTTCGTACCGCCACCCGTTCGTGGCGCAAAAGGTCTCCAGCAGCTCCACCTGCCTCTCCAGATCCGCTTTCTGGTCGTGGGTGGATACCCGGGCATAGGCAAGAGTGATCCGCTCTTTCGGTTCCGGTTCCTTGCGGGTCCATCCGCGAAGGCTGGCCAGATCGTACCGGCGGTGCCCGCCCGGTGTCCGCTCCACCCGGATCTTCCCTTCCGCTTCCCAGCGGCGCAACGTCTCCGGCGACACTCCCAGTTCTTTGGCTGCTTTTCCGATCGAAACCTTCATGTCCAAATTCTACACAATGTGAGTAAGAATATCAAGATGTGTCGAAGTTTTATTTAGCAGTTACGAGCCCCGGCAGCAGACCCTGTGGGGCTGAATCCGGGCAACCGGTCAGGGTTAGCAAGACGGGTCGGGGCAGCTGTGGTCGTCCCGACCCGTCGTGGTTTTGGGGGGAGTGGTGGCACCGTGTTCTCCATGCCATTGCGGCTGGTCTGCCCGGTCTGCGGAGAGGCCCACGCGCTGGAGGTGCGGGACAGCCCGGCCTTGGCGGACCCCGATCCGATCCTGCGCCGATATCCCAGGGCCTACGTCTGGTGCGCGACCTGCGACTCCAGCTTCGAGCCAGGGGTGCGACCCATCCTGCTGCGGCAACTGGGCGTCCCGTTGTGGCCGGACATCGAGGAGGCGTGAGGATGCCGAGACGAGGAACCGCGGCCAAGTCGACCACCAAACGTCCATCGTCCGAGCGGACGTCTCCCAAACGCAGAAAAGCCGGGCCGAGGAAAGCGCGGCCAACCGATCCCGTGCCCAAGGCGGTGCTGGAGTTCTGCGCCAACGCGCATGGGTCGGAGGTGGCGGGGGTGCGGTGCAAAGAGGAGCCGGAGGAGACCGGTGGGGCCTGCCTGGTGGTGCGGGGGAGGCGATGCCCGTGGTTCGAGGAGGCCGTGCTGCCGGATCATGTGGTGCCGGAATCGGTGCGGGTCGCGTACTGGGCGTCGCGACATCAGCCGGGCGCGGGCGATCCGTGAGAGGGAGGCAGGCACCCCATGGCTCATGCCGGGGCGGGTCTTTTGGAGACTTTCGGGCTGCCCGCGCGCAGACAAGCTGTCGAACGCGGCCCATCGCGTTCGCTCCACCCGGCTAACGACGGCGCACCACGTCCTGAAGCTTCCGATGGCCTTCCGCTAGCGCGGAAGGCCCTTTGCGTGTGGGAGGGATGCGGCGTGGGATCCGTGGTGCGGTTCCCATCCGGGGTGGTGGAGCTGTGGTGGGACGAGCGCACCCGCCGCGGATGGGTCAAGCGGCAGGGGGGCTCCGTTTGGCGGCGCGTACCGGACGACGTGTCGTCCATGGAGGACGCCTTGGGCTGGTGCGTCGCCACCATGCGCGCCACCGCGATCGACGTGTTGCGGCGGGACGGCCCGCCGGAGGAGGCGTAGCCGTCGGAGGTCGTCATCCTTCGGCTCCCCCAGACCCAGGTCTGGGGGAGCCGATCATCGGGAGGTGGATCCTTGCGACGAGGTTCTCGCTGGCGATGGGCGGCGCTAGCTGGAGTCGTCCTGTCGATGGGCGGAGCGATCGCTCCGTCTCCTGGCGCGCTCGCCATCAGCAAGGCGGCCACGGGGCCGCCTGTGCCGCATCCTCCGGATCCGACGGCCAACATCCAGCCGGATCCGGATTTCTGGAACGCCTGTCTAGCTCTCGGATGGCACTCGAACCGTTGCCGATCCGAGACCCTGGCCGCCCTGGCGTCCGCCCGCGCCAAGGAGGGCCTGCCCCCCATTGCATTGCCGTCGAGCTGGACCCGGATGACGCCAGCGGCCCAGGTGGCGACGCTCGTGAACGCGGAGCGGGTCGCCAGGGGGCTGCATCCGCTGATCCTGGATCCCAACGTCAACCAGTGGGCAGCGTCGGGGGCCGAGCAGCACGCGGATCCGACGCCAGCTCCTGGATCGCGGAATCCCGACATGGTGGGATGGGCCTCCATCTGGGCCGCCTCCCCCACCGCCCTGGTGGCGGACTACATCTGGATGTATGAGGATGGATGGTCCGGATCCCAGCAATCCACGTCGAACGTGGATTGCACCGGGCCGACGGCGCCCGGTTGCTGGGGGCACCGGAACAACATCCTGCTCGAATGGCACCCATTTCTGAACGAGTATGGATGGCAGCCCGGCCTTTGGGATCCCGTGATGGGGACTGCGCAGGCCCCCTGGTCCAATGGCCAACCCTGGAGTCAGGGATGGGGGTCGTGGACCGCCCTGATGGGTGCCGCCACAGGCGTGGTGGAGGAGAGCGGGACGCCGCTGCCTCCGACCACTCCAGGCACTGCTTGGCGACCTCCTGGCGTCTCCCGCATCGCTGGCACCACCAGATCCGCCACTGCGGCGGCCATCGCCATGTCCGCGTTTCCGCACGGATCCCGGACAGTGGTCATCGTGGACGGGCGGCAGGCTCTTCCTGATGCGGCGTATGCCGCTCCGCTGGCTGCGGAGATGCGGGCTCCCCTGCTGGAGGCGTCTTCCGCCCAGCAGCTGGGTCCCTCCACAACGGCCGCAGTGCGGGCGCTGCATCCATCGAATGCCGTGCTCGTGGGGTCGGCGAACACGGAGTCGCTGAGATCCGGGCTGGTGGCGCTTGGCGTCCAGGTAACGGGGTTGGGCGGATCGTCCATCTCCGCGGCTGTGGCGGGGTTCCTGGGATCGCGATCCTCCCATGGCGTGGTGGTGCTGGCGGCCAACGTTCCGGGCCACCAGGTGGATCTGGTGCCGGCCGCCGTGGCCGCCAGCGCACTGGGTGCGCCGCTCATCCCCGTGACGAGCGCGGCGGACGGCACGGGCTGGGCGGTGCCCGCCTCCGACGAGGCCATCGTGTCCGCCGCGTCCCAAGTGGTGCTGGTGGGATCGGTGGCCTCCGGCCGGATCGTTGGGCTGCCTCCGTCCGCTTCCGTGCGGCGCCTCGCCGGGACCACGCGGTTCTCTACGACAGCCGCTGTGGCCTCCGCATTGGACTCCATCCCGAAGGGAGTCTGGGTGGCGAACGGATCCGATGGGCATTGGGTGGACGCCCTGGCTGCTGCCCCCGTCGCGGCGGAGGATCAGAACGCCGTGACGCTGGTGGACGGCGGGATGGTGCCGCGGTCGACCCGATCCTGGTTGAGCGGCCTGCCAGACGGGGTGCCGATCACCACCGTTGGCGGGCCAGCCGCGGTGCCCGTCGGGATGGGTGCGGTGGTGGCCGGATGGATGGGGGCGCCACCAGAACCATGAATGGGAGATGACCGCATGCGATGGCCCTGGGGGCGGAGGACGAGCAGTCGTCGCTCCGCCATGCCGTTTGATAATCCCTCACCATCATGGGACGGCAGGGAGCGTCGACGCGAGCCCCGTGTGCCGCTACGGGTTCCGGTGCTGGTGGTGCAAGTCCATGGAGGTCGGCAGTTCCAGTCACTAACGCTGGACGGTTCGCGATCCGGATGCCGGTTTCTGAGCCCGCAGGCCCTGTCGCCCGGGGAGACGGTGGTGCTGGCTCTCTCGTCCCGCTCGTCGCCTGACGTGCAGGTGCGGGGCATGCTTCGTGTGGTGCGGCACCTGGAGCCACGGGACGGATCCGGTTGGTGGGAGGTGGCTGGGGTGTGGGATCCTCCCCTGTTCGGCTCGGCGGCAGATCGCTGGATGGGCTTTCTGAATCGTTGGAAGGAGACGGTTCGCCTATGACCTGCCCATACAAATCCGGCGTGTTGCCATTGGACTGGGATACGCCGTCCCGTTGCCAGCGCATGGCCGAGCAGCGCGGAATTTTGCCCAGTGAGGTGCAGGGCTGCGAAATCAGCCACGTTTGTGGCACGCCAATGGATGAGATTGCCGGCTCCGTCTGCCCATATTGTGGGCTGGACGTTGGCAACATGCGGTTCGTGTGTCAGCCAGTGTCGGCTGTATAACGGTCAACCACCCCCGATCGCCATCGTTGGCGGTCCTGCCGCGGCGCCAGGCAGCACGGGGGCGGAGACGCTGAATGGGTGGAGTCCGCACAGCCGCCCACGATTGCGCGCGAATCGCCTTCGTCGCAAGGGAGAGGTGGATCCGAACTGGGCCAGATCTCCACGGCGGAAGCCGTCCGCCGCATGACGTTCGCGGGCTGGGGCCAGCCACCCGACCCGCCCGTGGTGCCCATCGTGCTGCGGCTGTGGCGAATGGGCATCGCCACCGACGGGTCCTGCGCTGGACATCGAGGATCCCCCACGTATATCACCGTCCGTCCCGGCGCCACAGAGGTCGGCGAGGCCCATTGGCACACGCTGGCGGTCATCGGGCTGCGGGCGCAATGGCCACGTGGCTGTTCCGTGGCGTGGAGCGCCTCCGGTGTGGAGGCTCGATATTCGCCGTTGGCCGCCGAGGACCCGGCCTTCGCTCATCGTGTCCGGACCTCGCTGCTTCGGCAGATGCGGAGGCTCCTCGACGCGATGGGGCACGTGTGGGATGCGTCGGGTCTCTCCTGGACTCCGTGGGAGCCCGTCCCGGTCCCAGACGGTGTGGAGCCAGCCACGCTGGGCACGGAGGCGTGGTTCGCCTTTTGGCGCGCGCGATCCGAGTCCGAACGCCTGGTGGCGGAGCTGAGATGGGTCGGCCAGTCGTGGTCAGCCATCGCCCTGGAGACGGGATTGGCGGCCGACGCCTGTCGGCGGATGTGGACCGACCTATGGAGCGGATGGCGGGCCATCGCCGCTCACGGGAACCTCGGAAGGCGTCCATGGCGATCGGATGGGCCCGATCCGGTGGGCCCAAGCGGCTCCGGGGACAGGGGATGACGCCGCGCCGCATCGGGTACCTGCGCAGGCGATGGCCGCCGCGCCGCGAAAGGAGGAGCGGAGCCGTGGACGCTGTCTGGACGATCACGTATCTGGTGGACGGGTATCCGGATCCGGTGGAGGTGGGCGCATCCGCGGTGGCGGCCGGGCCTGCGGCCGTGCTGGAGGAAATCCGGCGGCAGGTCGGACGCCCTGTGGATTGGTCGCAGTGCATGGAGGTGTACCGCGCCAGGGCGATCGCTGGTGGTGGCTTCATCGGGGGCTGATCTTCAGAGGAGGTGCCCTCCCAACCAACCTGCCCGATCATCAGGAGATGACGATGGTGGCGGCACACGAGGTGTTGACGGCCCGTCGGTTCACGGTGCCCCAGTACGTGCAGGCCATTGATCGCATGTTGCGGGATCGCGTGGATCGGGCGGGCGAGTTCTGGCTAATGGGAGATGTGGTGGACGCCAGACCCAGCGGGACAAGGGGTCACCGCTATTGGAGTCTCCGGGATCCCAACACCGACGTCCGGGTGCGATGCGTCCAGTGGGCTGGCGCGATTGGCGAGGACGACGGCGATTGGATGCGGGATGGCACCGCAGTGGAGGCGCTGGGGCATCCGGAGGTGATGCGCCGGGACGGCCAGATCCTGTTCGTCGTCTCGACGGTGCGACGGATTGGAGAGGGAACCACCGCCAGAGCGCGGGACGAGCTGATCGGGCGACTGACCAGGGAGGGGGTCATCGGCCGCGCCAAGCGGCCACTGCCTAGACTGCCAGCCTGGATCGGGGTCGTGACGTCCGACTCCGGAGCCGCCGTGCACGATGTGCGTACCGTGGCGCACCGGCGCTATCCGGGAATGCTGGTGCGCCTGTTCCCTGCCGCAGTGCAGGGGGATCGGGCCGTCCCCGCCTTGCTGGCCGCGCTGGATGCCGCCTATGCGGCGACCCCCCCGGTGCTGCTGATCGGACGCGGTGGAGGCAATCCCACCGATCTGGCCGCATTCGACGACGAGGCCGTCTTGCGCAAGGTGGCCGCATCCCCGTGCCCCACCATCAGCATGGTGGGGCACGCCATCGACCATGCCGTCCTGGATCTGGTGGCGGACGCCGCCGCCCCCACCCCCAGCGCGGCGGCCGAGCTGGCCACGCCGGATTGGCTGGCGATGGACGATGCGCTGCGCAGGCAGCGGAACCGCCTGCGGCTGGCCGTGATGGCCTCCCAGCGTCGTCGTGTGGATCGCATCGCGTCCTTGCGCGGACGGGTGCCGACCCGGGCTCAGATGCTGGATCGCAGGATCCAGCGCATCCGTTTGTCGAAGGCGCGGCTGCAACGGTTCGCGGATCGTGCCATTGGGGAGATGGCCCGCCGGTTGGATCGGCATCGGATGCGGCTGGATCGGGTCGTCGCCAGCGGTCTGGAGGCGAGATCCGCGCATCTGCGGTCCTGGCGCGAACGGGTGCAGGCTCTGGATCCCCTGCGGGTGCTGGAGCGGGGATACGCCATGGTCACCGACGATCACGGTAGGCGGGTGACCGCCGCGTCGGCCGATGGCGGACTCCTCATTCGATGGTTGGACGGCTGTCGACGCGCCGTGGTGGTACCGAAGGAGGAGGACGGGCATGCCGGATCGGGAGGATGCGCCTGATCGCTACGAGGATCTGGAGCGGCAGGTGGAGCAGAACGTGGCGGCGCTGGAATCCGGACGACTGCCGCTGGAAGAGGAGGTGGCCCTGGCCGTCGCCACCGCCCGGCTGCTGGATCGCATGGAGGAGCTGCTGCGCCAAGCCCAGCGGGATCTGGAGGAGACCGCCAAATGACCACCCCATCGGCGCCCATCCGCTTGGCTTATTGGCTTCAGCCCATTGTGGCTCTAGAAACCGGAGCCATTATTGGGCGGGAGTGGTTGACCCGGGGAGCAGGGGAGACCTCGGCCGCCCAGCTTTGGAGCTGGGCGGCCAGAACTGGGCGTGTGGCGGCGCTGGAGTGGCAGGTGCTGGAGGACATTCGTCGCTGGAGGCGACAGCTGCCGCCGGAGCCGGTGTGGGTCAACCTGCACCCAGATGGGGTGGCGGCTCTGGCGCAATGGGATCCTGTGGCGGCGCGGGCGGGCTTGGCACCAGTCGTCTGGGAGATCCTTGAGCTGGCCGGATGGGCCACGAACCTGATCGAGCGGGTGGCTGGCAGCGCTCCGGTGGCGCTGGATGATTGGGGGGAGTCCGTTGGCACCACGACCCGACTGACGACCTGGCCGGTGCAGTGGGTCAAGCTGGACGCAGGGTTGGTGTGGCAGGCTCCCGTTCGATTTGGCTTGGGACGCTGGCTGCAGCTCGTCCGCGGTTTTGCTCAGGATCGGGGAATCCGGCTGGTGGCGGAGGGCGTGGAGACGCAGGCGCAGTATGCCGTGGCCAAAGAGCTGGGCTTCTTCGCCGCCCAGGGGTTCGCCATCGCCCGTCCCACCCAGTGGGCTGAGGTGGAGTGGCACCCTCCGCCTCCTTCCCTGCCGCCGAGGGCTTGGCGGGCGGAGCGGGATCGCCGTTGATCCGTTGATTCGGATGGCGCGATGAGGTATGAGCGAGCGAGAAGGGGGGGAGTGGTGCCACATGCGGGAGGCCGCTGTGGATCTGGGGCATGGATGGGTCAAGGCGATGACGGGGGATCGGCGAGTGCTGTTTCCGGCGCTGATGGCACCGGCGGACACCGCCGCCGTGGCCGACTGGGGCGACGTGGACGGCGACCGGCCGGTGCTGATCAACGGCGCTCCGAAATGGATCGGGGAGCCCGCCAGATGGCACGACGGGGCTCCGCTGTGGAGCCGGGACAAGGCCCAGGATGCCGATTCGGTGGAGATGGTGCTGGTCGCCTTGGCCGCTCTGCAATTAGCCGGCCCTGTCCGGGTGGCCATAGGACTGCCGTTGGGGTGGTGGGCCACGCATCGCGCGGAGCTCGCCATGGCGTGGAAAGGTCGATCCGCCGTGGTGCGGTGGCCGGGGCAGGAGCCCCTGCGTCCCGTGATCGAGGACGTGCTGGTGCTGCCCCAAGGCATCGCGGCCGCCAGTCTATTGGCCACGTCCACCTATCCTCCCGGTCCTTGGCTGGTGGTGGATGTCGGGTATCGGACCACGGAGTATGTGCTGGCGATCAAGGAGCCGAGCGGCCAGCTGCGATACAACACCTCCAAGGCTGGCAGCGTGGAGCTTGGCATGGCCCGGGTGTGGACCCAGGTGGCCGACGAGCTGAGTCGGGAGGCGCGGGCTCCGTTCACGGCGGCCGAGGTGGAGGGCCGGGACGAGGTGTTCGTACGGGGGCGATCCTGGCCCCTGGCGGATCGGATAGCCCGGGCGTCGGAGAATCTAACCGTCCACCTGCGCCGATCCCTGGCTCCGATTCTGGACGACGCCCTGCTGAAGGCGCGGGGGGTGCTGCTGGTGGGTGGAGGAGCCGGGGCGCTGGCGGCCCATTGGCCCGAGGCGCTGCTGCCCGCCGATCCGCAATGGGCGAACGCGGAGGCGTATTGGGCCGCGCTGGTGACGCGGCCGGACGGGAAGTGATGGGAAGCCATGGCGCGAAGCCGGGTTTTCGTGGTGCGCCTACCCGCCGATGACCCCGTGACCGCCGCCGTGCTGGCGCTGCCTCCTGGAGCCAGAAGCAAAGCCATGGCGGATGCCCTGCGTCGCGGATGGCAAGGGGAGCCGATCGCGGGGCTGACGGACGTGGCGACGCGGCTGGAGAGCGTGGTAACGCGGCTGGAGGCTCTGATGGCTGGGCATCCCGGCGCTCCAGCCATCCAGCCAGACGAGGCGGAGAATCGCCAGGATGAAGACGAGACGGCGGTGATGGGGTCCGCCCTGTGGGACTGGCTGGCGCAGACGGATCCTTGACGGCGTCCGGGGCCGTGAGGTACGCTGCTCTCAGCGCTTGGTGGAGCGGTTGGTTTGCTGTTGCCCAAAACGCCCAACCGCCACGGTCTGTGTCGCACCCGCTTGATGGGATTTCCGCCGATCCACAGGCGAACATCCGAGCGCGTTCCGATCCGTTTGGCTCCCGGCGCGGGTCATCGTCCGCGCCCTTTTCTTTTTTTCCTTAGCGTTCGGGATCCCGTCTCCACCCGGGCCGTACGGAGGCCCAAACGAAGGAGGAGATCCTGTGGGCAAGATCGCTTGTCAACGACCCCAGGGCTAAAGCCCGGGGCTTGCAGCTAGGCGGAACCGCCCGCCGCGTGTGGCTGGTTGACGGCAGCCCTGCGGGCGATGTTGCCCGCAGCGATGGTGTCGGCCGGGCCAGCGAACCCGCAGCCGATGCACCGGAAATGCGCCTGGTCGGGGCGGTTGCGTTTGTCGATTAGCCCGCACAGAGGGCAGGTGCGCGAGGTGTTGCGCGGATCAACCAGCGCGACGGGAACGCCCGCTAGTTTCGCCTTGTACGAGACAAACGTGCGCAATTGATAGAATGCCCAACTGTGCTGGCGGCGCCGCTGCGCCTTCTTAACCGTTATCCGGTCGCGGATGCCCGTCAAGTCTTCGAGGGCAATCCCGCGCCCGGTGTCTTTGGCCTTCGCCACCAACCGCTTGGCGATCCGATGGTTGACATCCGTGGCAAAGCGGTGTTCCTTGCGCCGCCGCTTCTTCAAGAGCCGCTTGGCCGACTTCGTGCCCTTTTGCTGAAGTCGCTGGCGCAGCTTGGCGTGGCGCTTGCGGAGACCGTTCAGGTGTCCGCCAGAATAGGTCTCGCCATCGGAATCCGTGGCAATGTTGACCGAAAACTTGGCGGCGCAAGCCCCGCGCTTTAGCGCTGGGGATAAGCCGCCATCGCTTGGAATTATACCGCTCGTAATGGTATAATCCACTCATGGCCAGGCAGTTCCAGTCCAACCACAACGTGGTGTACTCTTGCCAATATCATGTCGTCTGGTGCCCGAAGTACCGGCGGCGGGTGCTGATCGATGGCGTGGACGTCCGGCTGAAGACCATCATCCGCGAGGTGGCGGCCGAGCGGAGGGCGGAGGTGATCGAGATGGAGGTTATGCCAGATCACGTGCATCTCCTGATCTCGGTCGATCCACAGTTTGGCATCCACCGCTTGGTGCGGTTGATGAAAGGCCGGTCATCCCGACTATTGCGACAGGAATTTCCGTGGCTTCGGAGCCGCCTTCCGACGCTTTGGACCAATAGTTACTTTGTGGCGACAGTAGGAGGTGCCCCGCTTGCCGTCATCAAGCAATACATCGAAAACCAAAAGCGGGTATGAGGTCCGGCGGCTGCATTTGGAGCCTACCCCGCAACTCGATGCCCTGGCCCAAGCGGCCGGTGAGCTCTATACCCGCACGGTGATTAGCTTTTGGCGCACGGTGCGCAAGCACGGCCAGTGGCTCAAACCGTCGGCGATGATGCGCTGGCACACGTCCGATCAACTGCACGCCCATAGCGCCGATGCCGTCGTCCAGGGTTTCTATGCGGCGCTGAAGTCCTGGCGGAAGCGGCGCAAGACCGATCCGCACGCCAAGCCGCCCTACCGACGCCGCCGGTACTCCCGTGTCCAGTGGAAGTCCTCGGCCATCCGGGTGCGATACGGTTCTCTCGTGCTGTCTAATGGGCGGGGCAATGCGCCGTTGGTCGTACCGTGGTCGTGGGGTGTGCCGGTGTTGGTCGAATTGGGGTGGACCGGCACTGGTTACGAGTTGCGGTGTGCCTATCGCGATATGGATCCGGTTCCCGAACTGGTCGGAGACGAAACGGCGGGAGTCGATCTCGGCGAGATTCATCTTGCCGTGGCCCACGATGGTCAGCGGACGACGATTTTCAACGGCCGGGAGCTTCGAGCCAAACGACAGTACCAAAACAAGATCAAGGCGGCACTGGCCGCCAAGCAGTCTCGTCTGAAGAAAGGTTCTCGCCGCTGGCGGAAGCTCCAGCGGAGCAAGCGGAAACAACTTCAGAAGCTGGATCACCAGGTCCGCGACATCCTGCACAAGCAGACGACCGCCCTGGTCTCCACCCTCCATGCGAGCGGGGTGCAGACGGTGGTCATCGGCGATGTGCGGGATCTGCGGGGACGGGTGGATTACGGTCCCGCCGCCAACCAGCGCATCCACCAGATGGTCACGGGCCAAGTCCGTTGGATGGTCACTTACAAGGCTGGGCGGTTCGGGATGCGTGTAGTGCTCCAAGACGAAGCCTATACCTCGCAGGAGTGCCCCCGCTGCGGACACCGGCACAAACCGCGTGGCCGCGTGTATGCCTGTCCGGCCTGTGGATTCCGCTTCCACCGGGATGGCGTCGGGGCGATCAACATCCGACGCAAGTATCTGGGCTCAGGCCCAGTAGTTGGGGCGATGGCGTCCCCCACGGGCGTGCGGTGGCAGCCCCACCAGCACGCCCGCGTAGCTCGCTAGCGCGAGAAAGAATCCCCCGGCTTTAGCCGTGGGGAGAACGTCAAGATGCCGAGATCCACACCCAGCCAGTCGTCGGGCTGGAGCGGCGGCGGCTCGGGCACGTCCACCACGACCGCCAAATAAAACTGCCCGTCGCGATAGATCAGGTCGGCCTGTCCGCGAATCCGCTCCAACCGGGCCCGGTGGTAGCCGTCCAGGACCACCGGGATGATCTGGCGCCCCGCCAGGGTCAGGATGGACACGCGATCCGGCCCTTTCCACGACAGGATCCGCCGGTCATACAAGATGGCGCCATAGGGGCGGAACGTAGGCTGGATCCGCCGGTCCCGTTTGTAGGCTTCGGCGACCTTGCTGATGGCCCGCACGGTCAACTGCGCCGACAGGCCGAACTGGGCGCGGATGTCCCGATACACCAGCTTTTGGAGCCGGATCTTGTTCGCCGTCCGCTCCCGAAAGGCGACGACGGCAATGGCGTTGCAGGCCGCATTGAAGCGCTCCATCGTGGCCCGCAGCGCCGCCGCTTGGTCCGGAGTCGGTTGCAGTTTCACCAGCAAGGTCAGGTTCATGTGTCCATTATAGCACGAACACCTCAATGGCGCATGGAAGCGAGGGAGCGGGCGCTCCTCCCCAGCCCTGAAGGGCGGGGCTTCCGCGCCCGCGTTTTCTTGTGACGTTTGCGGAGCGCCCGCGCTGCCCGATTTGGTGTGGCGGGTGGGTTCCGATCCGTGGCACCCGGATCAGACGGAGCTGGTCGGGTACTGCTCCGACGCCTGCAAGGAGGAGGCTTGGGACGGCGAGTTCCCGCCCGAGGTGTGCGACCGCTGCGGGCGCTGGTTCTGGGCGTACGTCGGGGATCGGCACAACGCCTCCGCCAGCAATTTCCTCGCGGACGAAGCCGGGCAGCGGATCTGCCTGCGCTGCGCTGGCGTCCGGCGGGAGGATCTGACCTGGGAGCGGCTGCGAACGCCAATCCCGGCCCAGGATCCGTAGGAATCGTCTTCGCCGCCCATCCACGCCCCGCCGGGTTGGCCAACGGGCAGGTCGCCGCTGGCTCAAGCCCAGCCTCGGCGGCCAATATGGCGGGCACGGTGTGCTGGCCGCGCACAGCGGGCTGTGGCCCCGCGAGTTCGGGTTCGATCCCCGACGTCCGCCCCAATTTTCGGCATCCATGCGAAGGAGGCGCCCGCACCCATGCAGCCCCGCCATCCGGACCCATGGCAGGACGAGCGGCGTTACTGGTCCCTGCGGGTGGGGGAGGCGGTGTGGGTGCAGCGCGACTTACACTTTGAGCGGACATAGTAGGTCAAACCTCGTATCCTGGTCTCATGGATGATTTTGTCAGTGTCGCTGAAGCCCGGCGGCGGCTAGGGGTGTCATCCCGCACGTTGCGGCGGTGGGATGCGCAGGGCGTGCTCCAAACCATTCGGAGCCCAGGAGGGCGACGGATGTTTAGCCTGGAATCGATCAACCGCTTAGCCGGAGAGCGCAGCGGCGGAAACCGAGCGGTGATCTACGCGCGCGTGTCCTCCAGCCAGCAGAAGCGGGACGGGAACCTGGATCGGCAGAAAGCGCGCTTGCTCAATGCGGCTAAAGAGCGAGGCTACCGAATCGTGGAAGTGATCGCGGAGCAAGCCTCCGGGATTAACGAGAAACGGCGGGGGTTGCGCCGCATCTTTCGGCTTGCGGAAGATAGCCGGATCGATCTCGTCCTGGTGGAGTTCCGTGATCGACTGGCTCGATTCGGGTACAGCTACCTCGAGACATACCTTACGGCGCGCAAGGTTCGCATCATTTGCTTGGACGATGCTCCGCCGACTTCTGCGGAAGACGAACTGACACGCGACCTCATTACCATCCTCACGGTGTTTGCTGCCCGTCTCTACGGTCGCCGCAGCCATGGATTTCGTAAGCACGTGACGGATGTGATCCGAAGCCATCACGCCAGAGAAAGGGGGTAGCCCCATGGCGCTGGTCCAGGCGGTGCGCACCATGATCCTGCCTTTGTGGGGGCCAAACGGGGTCAAACACGCGGCGCTCGAACAGACCCAAGCCTTGTTCGAGCGGCTGGTGGCGTTCTACCTTGCTGTCCTGATCCGGGAACCAGGCCTGTGGGACAAGGTCCCCAAGCGGGACCAGCAGACGCGGCGGGTGCTCTTCGACCCGGAGACGGGCGAGATCCGGATGCGCGCGCCCACCGCCAAAGAAGTGCTGACGCGGGTGGAAGCCGTCACGGTGAAGACCCGGGCACACCCCGATCCGTCCCACGATCTCCAGGCCGTGCCCGGAGCGGCCAAGGCCCCCGTGGTGTTCCGCCGGGCCGCGATCCAGCGCGCCATCGGGCTTGTCCGGGCTTATCGCTCCAACCTGGCCCGCTGGGAGCGCCGGGGGCGCAAGGGCCGCATGCCCGGCCCGCCCGTCGTGGGACGCTTCCCGATCACGGTGTACCGGGGGCAGGGCCTGATCGTGCGGAGTCCGTTGCGCTCGTTCCTGAAGGTGAAGCTGTGGAACGGGGCCCAGTGGGCCTGGGTCCAGATTCCCGTGCGCATCCCCGAACGCGTCGCCATCCTCCTGGCGAGGTCGGAGGAAACGCGCGCCAGGATCGAGGCGGGGCTGAGCGCGGCGCGCGCTCTGGAGCGCGAGGGACGCGCCGAGGAGGCGAAAACCGCGCGAGAGCAGTTGAAGCCCCCTGCCGTGGGAGATCGCCCAGGCGTCCGTCACGCTCTACCGGCACCCGGATGGATGGGCCGCGCACGTCCCCTTCGTGCGCACCGTGCCGGTCAAGCCGGCCGAAGACCAGCGTGCGGCCCACCCAGGGCTTCCTGTGACGACGGTGGACCTGGGAGAGAACAACCTGGCCGTCGCCGTCGCCTGGCGGGGGAGAAAGGTCATCGGGACGCTCTTCGTGCGCGGGCGGGCCCACGAGGGGCGGCGTTTGCGCAGGCTGTCCGCCATCCGGTGGAGGCAGATGGCGTCGGGAAAGCCGGCACGGGGGGTGCGGTCGAACCGGCGGCGCTGGGCCAGGTTGGCCCAAGCCGAAGAGGATGCCGCACGCCAGATTGCCCGCCGGATCGTGCGCTTCGCCAAGACGCACGGCTCCCGGGTCATCGTGCTCGAGGCCCTGAACCGGATGCCGCAGGCCCAGCGCATGGGCTGGACACGGCGGCAGAACCTGCGTCGCTCCTGGTGGATGCGAGGGCGCATCCTCAGCTTCACCCGCGCGATGGCGCTTTGGGAAGGCATCCTGGTGGTGCGTCGGGACCCGGCGTTCACCTCCAAGGCGTGCCCGCACTGCGGCGCATACGGGGAGAGGTTCTCCCGACGCACGGGCGGGCGGGGGCCACGCCACACGTTCCGGTGCCCCGCGTGCGGCTGGGAAGGGAATGCCGACCTGGTGGGCGCGATCAACCTGAAGAAGAAGTGGGATCGGACCTTCCCGCCGTTGGGGCCGCTCATGGCGGTGGCCAAAGCCACGAAGAACGACACGAAAACCGCTCCCGCCAGGGTGGAGGATAAGGGGGCGGTGGAAGGTGCGGCTAACGCCGGCTGACCCTGCGGCGGATGCCGGGCTTTCCCCGGGCGACGTGGTGCGCCCTCGTCGAGGCCGGCACGGGGACGCGGAGGCTGGGTTCCTCCAACCGGTGCTGGCGCAACCCAGGCTCCATCCCAGGGGCGGCTGGCGGATGCCGCCCGCTTGGGGAGGATCCAAGCAAGAGGGGCCTGGGGCTCGCGGAAGAAAAGCCGAAGGGCATGCCCAACCGTGTCCAACAAATCGGCTGCTGTTTCATACCACGGCATCGAGCGTGCCCGCATTGAGGCCACACACGCCTCTGGCGTCTCGCTCCTGACCGATCGCGGGCATCGCCTTTTCGTCCCCTACCAGGATTTGCGTAGCGGGCAAGTCGCCTTTCACACTCAGGACGATTTGGAGCAGGAGCGGGCCAGGGCCAAGCTGCGGCACCGAGGCCCACAGCAGGAAGGCCAATAGCGGCTGCGATTCCGCATGGTGGCACAGGATCCCTGCCGCAGATCGTGCACTGCCGCTTTTAACCGCCGTGGTGAACAAGAATCGCGCGCTCTGGAGGGAAGACGCTGCATGGCGCAAACCTGGACCCTGCCCCGATGGCTCGGCATCACCATGATGTCCTTTGCCGCCGTCGGCATCGCGGCCGGAGGCTTCGGCCTGGGGGTGCTGACCACCTCCCACCCGGTTGCCAATTCTGGAGGCGGATCCGCTCCGTCCCCGTCGGGCGACGGGGCCATCGCCAACCCGGTTGCCAGTCCGTTCGCCGTCGGATCCACCCTGCCCACAGGTCGAGTGGTGGATTCCCTGGCTGGCAAGCCCACCGCCCTGGCCCGGGGTTCCCGGGCCACCATCGTGATGGGCATGGCCTCGTGGTGTCTCTACTGCGGCTACGAGGACCGCTGGGTGCTGCCCGCCATCGCCAAGGAGCCGGGCGTGGCGGTGGACATCGTGGACCTTTCCCCGCAGGGCGGCATCGCCGATCCCGGGCCCGAGACCCCGCCCTTCTCCGGGCACGACGGCGAGGGCGGCCCGCTCGACACCGCGGGCATGGAGGCCGTGATGCGGCAGTACCTGGCCGCCTATCGGGGGTTGCCGGGCATCCACGTCTACGTGGCGCCCGCGGCGATCCGGCAGGCGTGGGCGGTGCAGGGCTTCCCCACCCTGGCGATTGCGAACACCCAGGGTCGGGTGGTCCAGGTGGTGCCGGGGGCCGTGCTCCCCGCCGCGCTGCGGCAGGCGGTGGCGGCAGCGGAGCGCCGCTAGGCGCCCGCTTCCGGCGGGGCTCGCTGCTCCAGTGGCCGAAAAGAGGGGTCGGATATGGAATGGAGAACAGCGGTGCGGCACCGCCGCTGGATCCGGCGCTGGCGGCTCCGGCGGGCGCTCTGGGAAGACGGCCTGCGCCTGGCCCTCTGTGTCCTGCTGCCGGTCGCGTACTGGCTGCCTGAGTGGGTGGCCGCTGCGAGCCGGATGCTCCTCCCCCCCGCGCTCCGGCTGACGGCGGCCCGGCCGCCGGGATGGGCCATCTGGCTGACGGTGGCGGAGTTGATCGCACCGCTGGTCTATCAGGCTGTGAAGGCTACGGCTGCCGGGGGGTCGGGCTGGCTGCGGGACTGGTTTCGGGACGATGGGTGACGGTAATGGTCACCGTGTGCAGGTAGCGTTCTCCTTTGCGGTACCGGCGCATGGGTCCGGAGCATCGGGACCGGATGGTGGCCGGCATGCACCACCAGTCTAGGCGGAGTTCCCACCGCTGCAGGCAAGTGGGCCGGGTCCGCTCGACGGTCCATCCCGCGCGCCGGGCCCGTTCGGTCAGGAATGGCCCACCGATCCACGTCTGCAGGCGGACGCGGGTACCGGGCGGGAACATTCCTTCTCAATGAGTTGATACAGCAAGGAGGTGCATGGATGCGCCGACCACGACCGAGCAATTTGGCGCAACCGGATGGCGTCGCCCAAAAGATTCCAGGAGTGCCATCCGACCCGCACGGCCATCAGCGTCCGGCCGACGGGACGGCATCCGATCCGCAATTTCGGCAACAGCCGGCTGGCGCGCACGCAAAGGCTGATCATGGACGGCCTTCCTTGCCCCCTCCCCTTCATTGGTTCCTGCCGGGTCTCCTCGCGGCGCTGATCGCCGGGTTCGGGCCCATCGGCTACGCCTGGATCCGGCCCGGCCACGTGGTGCCCTGGTGGGGCTGGAACGCGAGCGTGCCGCTGGGATTGGCCCTGCTGTTCGTCCTGTCTTCCGATTGAACGGGTAAACGGAGAGGAAAAAACGGAGAAAGGGGGGGAGGTGCCGCATGTGTCCGGGACTGGCGGAGGCGCTGCGCGGCGCCAAGGTTGTGCGCTCCGACAAGGAGCGGGGCGTGTTCGTCGCATGGTTCGGCGGACACGGCATCCATGCGTATGATGCGGACGGTCGCGAGGTCGCGTTCTGGAACCTGGCGGCGGCGGAGGAGCCGTCCGAGGCCGCCGTGCTGGCCGACATCGACGAGACGGTGCGCACTGGCCGCTAT
This sequence comes from Candidatus Hydrogenisulfobacillus filiaventi, assembly GCA_902809825.1. Taxonomy (NCBI): domain Bacteria; kingdom Bacillati; phylum Bacillota; class Clostridia; order Eubacteriales; family Clostridiales Family XVII. Incertae Sedis; genus Candidatus Hydrogenisulfobacillus; species Candidatus Hydrogenisulfobacillus filiaventi. The sequence goes on along the minus strand of LR778114.1, from coordinate 1,836,393 downwards.
CCCTGGGCCGACGGCCAGTGGTGGGCGCGTTTTCCAGGGTCCGAATCATGAGAGGAGGTCATCGGCCATGCCAGCATGCCTGGTGTGCGGCGAGCCCGGCGATCCCGATCGGGACTTCGCCCTGTATTTGACGGCCGAGAGCGGGGATCCGGTCTCCGCCTCGTTCTGCTCCGAGGCGTGCGAGGATCAGGCGGTCCTCGACGCGCCGCCTCTGGTGGCGACGTGCGATCGCTGCGGACGGGATCTGCTGGTGGCGATGGACGGGGTGGATCTGCGCATCCCGCAAGCCTACAACGTGCTGACCAACGGGGACACCGGCGAGGTGCTGTGCCTGCGCTGCGCGGGCGTCGATCGGGAGCGGCTTGGCGATCTGGCTGATCCGTGGGAACTGGGGGCCTGATCACGGGATCCGAGAGAGGAGCGATGGCTATGGCCGCAGGGCCTCAGCAGATTTTGCAGGAGCTGCTGGCGATGTTGCGGCAGGCGGACGTGCCCCGAGACCTCATCGCCCGTCACGCGCTGGCTGCGCTGGTCTCCGCTCCCGGCATGGACGCGGTGCCCACCGCGGTCTGGGAGCGCCTGCGCATCGCCTTCGAGGATCTGGCGGCGCGGCCGGACGACCCCGAGGCCGAGCGACGGGCCGTCGCCACCATCGAGGCGGTAAGGCCCGACGTGCCGCCCGGCAACGCCCGCGAGGCGTGGGATGCCCTCTGCCAGCGGGATCGCGAACGCGATCGGTAGAAACGCCGCAACGATCAGATTCCATTTCTTTCAGCAGGGGGGTGATGCCGTGGAGATGGAGCTGTGGGTGCTGATCGATTGGAGCCAGGCACCGCAGGACGCGGTGCTGGGTTTCTACGCCTCGCGCGCCGCGGCCGAGCGGGCTCTGACGGAGGTGATGGCGGATTACGGCGGGGGTCCCGACGATGCTCCGACCGTGGAGGGCGTGCGTCTGGTCGGCGTGGACCCGACCGGAGAGTACGTCGTTCGCGGCATTGCGGTCATCGACCCTCGTCGGGGCGTCCTCCCGAGTCTGTTTCCAGACTGATCGCCGGCCATGCGGATCGTGCGATGGGCCTGGATCTGGAATCGCGCCTGGGTGTGCGGCGCGGGAGCGAGCCTCGTCGCGGCACCGCTGGTGGCGCAGGAGCGCCTCTGCCTCCCCTCGCCCGCCGGCTTCGGGCCTCCTCCTCGCGTTGTCGAGGGGGAGGCCGCCGCGTTTTGCGGAATGCCAGCGAAGGGGAGGAGGTCCACGCCATGTGCGAGCCTGAGGATCGAAGCCAAGCTCCCAGCATGGACACCTTGCTGGAATGGCTTGAGGAAGAGGACGGGGCCGAGGCGACGGACGGATGCTGGGTGGAGCTGGACGGCGTGTGCGAGCACGGCTGCCGCAGCTGGCTACTGGTGATGGGACTGATCTGATTGACGGCCCTGGGCCTTGGACGACGGATGGCCGTGATCGCCGATCTGGTGGTCGTGGCGGCGCTGGCCATGTATGTGACGGGGGCGGAGTGGGCAGGCGGCGCGCCAGTCTGCCCATCGTCCGGAGTGGTGGATTGTGCGGCGGTGCTCTCCGGCTCCGGCAGTCACCCCCTGGGGGTGCCGCTGGCGCTGTGGGGAGCCGCCTGGGCGCTGGCCGGGCTGGCCATGATCGGTGCTGGAAGGCGATGGCGCCTTGCCTGGATTGCGGCTGGCGGCATGGGAATTCTGTGGGCCTGGACGCATGAGTGGGCGGACCTGCGGATTTGCCTTTGGTGCTCCGCCATCCAGATTGGTGCCATCGTGGCCATGGCGATCCTGCCCGAATGGGCTGGTCTGCGGATCGGGCTGCGTCGGATGGCCGCAGCTTGGCGATCCGGGCCGGCCATCCGCTGGCAGGTCCTGGGGTCCGCCGCGCTGGCGATGGGCGGGTTCTGGGCTTGGCGGCTCATTCTTGATCTTCGGTATCCGATGGCCGTGGCGTGGAGCCTGATCTGGGCCATGGTCGCGGCGGCCGCGACTCTGCTCTGGCTGGCCAGGCGGCGGGCACCCCGTCCAGCGGCCACGGCGTGGGTGCTACCCGGGAGCTTCGGCACCGCGATGGCGACGGGGGCCGCGGCGTGTGCCGGGGTCTGCGCTCCAGGAGGCGCGTGGCTGCTCGGGTGGCTGCTCGGGCCGCTGGGCCTGGGCGTTGGGCTGGTGGCGCAGACGCTGCTGATCCTCGCGACGGCGTGGCTGCTCGTCGTCGGCATCCTGGCGATCAGCGGCTGAGGCGCTGGAAACAGCGGTGCGCCAGCCTGGGAAGGCGGTCGTGTGCGTGCTGGTGGATATATCAGAGCCGCCTTGGTCTTCGTTCCTCCCGATCGACCGCTGACCGGGGCCACCACGCGGTCGAGCCAGAATGAGCGCGAGCTAAGGTTCTCGTGTGTGGGGCGTACCCTCGCCGCTTATGATAGCAAGCCCCCGGCTCAGCCGGGGGCTTGCTATCTGCCTGGGATCTCTCGTGGTTGGCCGAGCTCACGCCCGGCCGGTTTTTTATGGGGCAAACGAAAAGACCGGGACCTGAATTGACGCCCGTACGCGTACCTTGTTTGCGCAGCGCAAAGCCGCTCCGGTGCGGGTATAATGACCGTGTAAGCAAGGCCCCCGGAGGTGGTGTCTCCGGGGGCGGGTGAGGGCCTAGCGGCGGGACCGCCGCCAGTGCCACCACAGGGCCAGTGTCACGGCCGTGGAAAGCGTGATATGCACTGTCACCTGTAGGTGCAACGCCCTCGCCTCCCTTCTAGGAGGTCGCCGAAGGGCGTACCCTCGCCGCTTATGATAGCAAGCCCCCGGCTCAACCGGGGGCTTGCTATCTGCCTGGGATCTTTCGTGGTTGGCCGAGCTCACGCCCGGCCGGTTTTTTATGGGGCAAACGAAAAGACAGGAGATGGTGCCGGTGCCGAGGCTTTCCCGAATCCTGGGGACGGTGAGCGTGGCCCTCGGACTGGCGGGGTGTGGGGCTCCCGCTCCCCCGCACGCGCATGCCTCCGCCCCCCACTCCGCCGTCCCCCACCGATCCCACACCCGGAGCGCCGCGCGCGGGACCGCCTTCCGCCCCCCAACCCCGGCCCTGGCGCCCACGGAGCCGGACGCCGCCCTGGCGGGGTTGCGCTGGACGTTCGGCGCGCCCACGACCCCGGCGGGTCTGCCGCTCCCCTCCGGGGAGCGGGCGGTGGCGGTGCCGTTCACGGTGGCCAACCCCACCGGACGGCCGCTCCTGGTGCCGGTGACGGCCATCGGGCTCTGGGCGGGCCGGGCGGTGTATCCCGCCGTGCCGCTCCTGACCACCGAGCGCTCGGCGGCGGGCGCCTCGATTCCCCTTGCGGGCACCACGCCCACCGAACGATGGCTGGTGGTGCCCGCCCGGTCCCAGGGGCAGGGCACGGCCGTGTTCGCCCTGCCGGGCGGCCCGTCCCTCGTGGGAGCGCGCATGCTGGTGCTGGGGCGGGTGCGACCGCTAGGCTAAGTGCACGTTCCCGATTCAGGTGCCGTCCTGGAAGCGGAAGGAACCCTCGGATCGGCGGCGAATACAGGAGGTCAGCATGCGAAACGAAAGGATGTGGCGACGGATGCGGAAGCGGATGCTGGCGGCGTCGGGCCTGGGCGCCCTGGTGGTAACCACGGCGGCCTGCGGGGCCGCGCCCGCGCCCCAGACCCAGGCGGCGAGGCCCGCCGCGGTGACGACGGCGAGTCTCACCCAGACGGCCACGCGCCTGGCGGGATCCACCCGGGCGGGGACGGCCCTGGCCATCGCGAAGGAGCAATATCCGACCGGGGCCTCGACCGTGATTCTGGCCTCGGGGGCGGACCAGAACCTGTTCGACCCGCTGGTGGCGGGCCCCCTGGCCTACGCCCTCAAGGCCCCCATCCTGCTCACCAACACCGCCACGGCCCTGAATCCGACCACGGCCACGGGCCTCCAGGAGCTGGGGGCAAAGACCGTGATTCTGGTGGGCGCGGACAACAACGCCACGCTCCAGCATGTGCTGACGTCCCAAGGCTACACCGTCACCGGCTACGGCTCCTCGGACCAGTACGCCACCGCCACCGCCGTGGCGCAGGCGCTCCTGAAGGCCACCGGGCAGTCCAGCTTCTCCACGGTCTTCATCACGTCGGGCAACCCCGCCAACGTGGTGGACGCCCTCTCGGGCGGCTCTCCAGCCGCGATGATGAAGGCCCCCATCCTGCTGGCCCCCTCCGCCGTGAACGGCCAGACGGCCCTGCCGGCGTCGGAGGCCGCCCTGGCGGCGCAGGCCACCACGGCCTATCAGCTGGGGGCGATGGCGTTCGCGACCGTCACCAACCTGCCCACGGGTGCCAACGTGGTCGATCTGGGCGAGCAGGATCGCTTCGGCACGAGTTGGGCGGTTAACTTCCACTTCTTCCCGTCGCCCACGGAGGTGTTCGTGGCCAACGGGGCGCAGGCGCACATCGTTGACGCCCTGGCCGCCACCCCCTATGCGGCGGCCATGGAGGCCCCTGTGCTGCTGGTCAACGATGGGGCTGTGCCGACCCATGCCAACCGCTACCTCTCCACCCTGGCCCCAGGCACGTTCTCGGTGGTCACGTTCGGGGGATCCGCCTCCATCCCGTCCGGTGTGGGACACAAGATGCAGGGCATGGGCGGGGGCACGGTGTTCGCGACCTTGGACGGGCTGAACCGCCAGTACATCCACCAGCGGGATGCCCTGGTGCATCAGGCTCTGCCCGAGATCCCCGCCTCCGGACCCTATGCGGATCGGGTCACGGTCTCCTTGCTCAACAACCCGACGATCATGCAACAGTACGGGGGTCCGGCTGTGCCCGCCTCCCCGCAGGCGGTGGGGGTCTCCCTGCCCGCCTCGATGCCGAGCGATGGCGCCATCATCGGGCTGACGCCCACGGTGATTTCGCGCTTGGCGCAGCAGATGGACGCCCTGCCTCGCGTGGCCGGCACGCCGCCCCTGTCCAACGCCCAGATCGTGGCGGCAGTACGGACGGCGGCGCGTTACCTGATTGATGGCGATAGTAATCAGGCGCGTCCGGGTTCCGCGCTGGTCAACCCCCAGGGGCTCCAGGCGGGCAGCATCCGCCCCCACGTCGTGGACACTCCGCAGGACGCGGCGGCTTGGCTCGTCGATGGCGCTCCCGCTACATTGCCGTCCCGCAACTACGTCTACCGGGTATGGGCCGACGTGTCGGACGTCTCCGCCTCCGCGTCCCCGTCCTTCGCCCAGTCCCCCGAGCCGTCCGGCCACATCGGGATGTACGTGACGCTGTCGGGCCTCCAAGTGGACCTCCTGGAAAGCGGCCTGGATGGCACCAAGATGACCATCGGGCTGTACCCTTATCACAACATCCAGGTGGCCCTGGATCTCGTCCAGAGCGGATCCCAATGGCGCTGGTACGTGGATGCCAATGTGCCGGAGGCCAACGGCCAGGCCACCTACGCAGGGTCGGGAACCCCGGCTGGCCGGGCCATTCCCACGCAGGTCTTCTGGACAGCCAACTAAGAGCGAGGTGATCCCCAGTGCGTCTGCGCATCCGTTCGCCATCCCGTTCCTGGATGATGGCCATCACGGGAGCGGCGTTGGCTTGCTTGGGCTTTCTCGGTGGGCAGGCTTTGGCTAGTGGTACTGGTAATGCTGGTAATGCTGGTGGTAATCATGGCGGCAACTCCCAGTGCTCCGGATCCAACCCGCCGAGCTGGTGCCACAGCAAGTCCTATGCCTGTTCCAGCTACGAGGCGGGCTCCTGCGATGGCGGCAATGGCACGCTCCGGTGCTACAGGGGCGGCAATAACTGCGGCGGATGCCAGTGCTTCGTCAATTCGGGGACCGGGTGTTCAGGATGGGGAGCGTCGAAATTCCTGTCCTGCACCGGTTGTGGTTCCGGTCTTTTCCAACCCTACAACTCTTGCGGACAGGAAAACGGGGCTCCCTATACCGGAGGCGCATCCTGGTGTACGTCTGGATGCGCGTCATCCAATCCTTCTCCCTCTCCAGCTCCGACTCCGAGCCCGACGCCCAGCCCGACTCCGAGCCCGACGCCCAGCCCGACTCCGCCCCCCGTTTACACACCCCCGCCCATCTACGTCACCGGCACCAGCAGCAGCTCCTCGTCGTCATCGTCCACCAGCTATGGGCAGACCACGGGCACGTTCCAGGCGTGCATGCCCCGCCCGGCCCTGACGACGTACCCGCCATACGGGCCGATCCAAGGGGCTCCGGTGCCGCAGGGCATGCACTACGCCAACGGCACGGGGGACTGGCCGTATCCGCCGGGGAGCCTCCAGCCCGGTCCGGGCTTCGGGATCTACAAGATGCGCCAGCCCTACACCGTGACGACCACCACCTGCACCACCACCTATACGCACTGGAGCAACGGCAACACCACCTCCAGCACGTCCTGCGGGTCCTCCCAGAGCCCCGGCGTGAACCACTGGGAGGAGGAGCAGTACGACCCCACCGACTGCCCGTTCGCCATTCCGGTGCCGGTACCCGGCACCCCCTAAGGCCGATGCCCTCCGTCCCGCCGCCTCCTGCCCGGAGGCGGCGGTTTTTTTGTTGGAGGAGGCGATGACACGTATGCCCGGCAAACGGCTCTGCTTCCTGGCGGCCCATCCCACAGCCGCCCAGGCGCTGCAGACTCTGGTCCATCCCCCCAGCCCGTGGGTCCCCGTCCCCGCGACGGCGCTGCCGGCGCGGCTGGCCCGCCATCCCGGGTCCTGGGCGGTCGTGACCCGCTTCGCCCCCGGCGCGCCCCCCGACTGGGCGGCCTGGGCCGCCGCCTGCCGCACGGCGGACCCCACCGCCCGCATCCTGGTGCTGGTGGGCGTCCTGGACGGGCGCGGGCAACCGGTGGCCTCCGCCTGCGAGGCGGCGGGGCTCGATGTGCTGCCGGGTGCCCAGATTGCACCGGACGCGGTGCAGAGCTGGTTGGACACGCCTGCCGGGATTCCTGTGGACGCCCCGCCCCCCGCACCTCCCATTCCGGAGCCGGCAGCGCCGGTGGCCGCGGCGCGACCGGAGCTGGCGGCCCCTGCGGAAGCGGCGGCCGCTCCCTTGCCCTGGGAGGACACGCCCGTGCTGGTGGTGGCCTCCGGCAAGGCCGGCGTCGGCAAGACCAGCACTGCGGCCAACCTGCTGGCGGCGGCCCGGGCGTTGGGCGTGGAGCCGGTGGCCGGTTTGGATCTGGACGCGCCCAAGCCGGATCTCTGGTACACCTTCCAGGATCCCGACCGGCCCCAGCCGGATCTGCGCCGCCTCTTGGCCACGGTGGTGGAGCCCGAGCAGGACCCTCTCACGCCCACGGATCTGCGGCTGGTGGCCGACTGGATGGAGCGGCTGCCCTGGGCGGCGCCCGGCGTCCATCTGGTGCCCGGTCCGGTCCGGGATCTCACGCCGGCGGTGGTGCCCGCCCCCGTGGCGGACGCGCTGCTGGACCTCCTGCGCCGGCGGCACCGGCTGGTGGTGGTGGACACCGCCTGGGACCTCGGGGATCCCGGCACCCTGCGGGCCTTGGAGCGGGCGTCGGCCATCGTCGTGGTGAGCACCCCGGACCCGGGGGCTGAACTGCAGACGGCCTGGTATTTGCACCAGCTGGCCCAGTTCGCGGCCATCCGTGCCCCTCGCCGCCTCCTGGTGGTGCGGCGCAGTCCCACGGGCGGCGGGCGGGATCCCGGGGATCTGGCCCGGACCCTGGGGCTGCCGCTGTTGGGGGTCGTGCCCTATGACGCCCGCCAGCCGCTGGCCTGGGACCGGCATCAGCCGGTGGCCTGGGGCCAGCGCCGGGGCCCGTGGGCCGCCCTGCTGCGCCGCCTGTTGGCGGTGCCGGGGCCCGCGGCCCGGGGTTGGCGGTTCGGACGCCGGCAGCGGCTGTTGGGATAAGGAAGGGAGGGCGCCCCGATGCGGACGTGGAGCGGCGGGGCCGGTCCTCTGGCACCGGCCCCGTCACAGGCGGTGCCGGAGGTTTCCGATGCGTACCTCGCGGCCCGGCGGGCGGCCACGGACTGGCTGACCCGGCATTACAGCGGCCTCTTGGCGGATCCCGCCGGCCAGGAGCGGGCGGTGGCCGAGGCCATCGCCCAGGCCCTGGCGGAGACGGGAGCCCCGGCGGATCTGGCCCGCCGCCTGCGGACGGACCTGTGGGCGGCGGTGCTGGGGGCCGGCCCCTTGCAGGCCTACCTGGAGGACCCCCTGGTCACCGAGATCGCGGTGACCGGGACCATGGTCTGGGTGGAACGAGCGGGCCGGTGGCACAGGGAGCCCGACCTGCCCTCGCCGGAGGCGGCCTTCCGGGTGGCGGAGGACCTGGCGGCCAAGGTGGGCCGCCGGTTCCAGCAGGCGCATCCCCGGGTGGACCTCACCTGGCCGGACGGTAGCCGCGTGAATCTGGTCCATCCCGCGCTCTGCCCCAAGGGGGCCGTGATCACCATCCGGAAGCGCAACCAGGGCCTGGCCCTGGAGCTCGCGGATCTCGTCCGCCTGGGGGTGCTGACGGCGGAGATGGCGGGCCTCCTGGTGGCCGCCGTGCGTGGCCGGCTGAACGTGTTGCTGTCCGGCTCCACCGGCGCGGGCAAGACCACCAACCTGCGGGCCCTGGCCAACGCGGCCCTCACCGACCCGGCGGAACGGGTGATCACCCTCGAGGACACCGAGGAGCTCCGGCTCGTCCATCCCCACACCGTGCCCCTCGTCAGCACCCAGGGCCAGGGGAACGAGCTCACCATCACCCTGCACGACCTCTTCGTGAACGCCCTGCGCATGCGCCCGGACCGGCTTCTCGTGGGCGAGGTGCGCAGCGTGGAGGCGCTCGACATGCTGGAGGCGGGCATGAGCGAACACGGGGGCATGCTCACCACCATGCACCTCGAGGCGCCGGAGCGCTTCGGGCCTCGCCTGTTCTGGCTCGCCCAGCGGGCGGGCTGGGACGTGAGCCTGGAGAGCATCACCCGCGAGGCCTACCAGGTCTTCGGCCTGGTGGCGCATGTGGACAAGTTCGCCGACGGCACGCGGCGCGTCACCCGCATCAGCGAGCCGGACGGGACCGGCATGCGGGATTTGTGGCGCTGGGACCCGGAGGCGGGCCGCCATGTGGCCGTGGGCGAGCTCTCCCCGGCCCGGGTGCGGAAGATCCTGGACAACGGTGGCGGCTGGCCCCCGGCCCCATGGGAGGTGGCCCCATGACTGCGGCGGTGGCGCTGGTGGCGGCGTTGGCCGGCTTGGCCGCCTGGTGGTTGTCGGCCCCGGCACCGGCTCGGTTCCGCTTTGTCGCCGGGCCCCCGCCCGCGACGGAGCCGGCGGCAGCCCCGGAGCTCCGGACGGCCTGGGACCGGCGCTGGTGGGTCCTCGACCTGCCCGGATCCGCCCGCTGGCTGCGTCCATTGCAGGCGGGGACGGCGGGGGCGCTGGGGGTGCTGGCCTTGGCGGTCACCCATCTGGTGCTGGTGGCCGGCGTCCTGGGCGTGGCCGCCCTCTGGCTGCCGCCCATCCTGCTGGACGGCTGGGCCCGGGCCCGCTGGCGGGCGGCGGACCGAGCCGCCTACGCGCTGGCCAACACGCTGCGCTACACGCTGGCCCTCGCGGGCCATCCCCGGGTGGCCCTCATGCGGCTGGCCCCGGAGGCGGATCCGCCCTTGCGGGGCTGGCTCGCGGAGGCGCTGGCCCGGGACCGGTTGGGCCGGGAGCCGCTGGAGCAGGGCCTCGCCCGGCTGGCGGATCGCTTAGGCCATGCCGAGTTGCGCCTCCTGGCCGACATTCTGGCCACCGACCGCGCCGCCCGGCCGGCGGACGACCTCCTGGCGGATTTGCTGGCGGCCTGGGGCGGCCGGCTGGCCGAGGACGAGCAGCGGCTGGGCCAGCTCGCCAGCGGCCAGCTCTTGGGCTGGTTGTTCACGGCCGCCCCCATCGGGGCCTGGCTGGCGGGCTGGGTGCTGGATCCCACGACCATGGCGGTGTTCCGGGCATCGGCCCTGGGCCAGGGGCTGGCGCTGGCGGGACTCGGCGTCCTCTTGGCGGGTCTTGCCGTCGCCCAGCACACCCTCCGGCAAGCGGATCCGGCCCAGTTCGAGGAGGCGGCACCATGACGGGGCTCATCGCACTGGGGGCGGCGGGACTCCTGGGCTGGGGCGTCTGGTCCCTGTTGCGACCAACCCGCCGCTTCGTCTTCGGCCGGGCCAGCCAGGAGCGCCAGGAGTCCTGGCGTCGTCTGGGCCGGCGCTTCTGGCGCGGGGTCCGGGCTCGGCTGGGCGAGGAGACGCGCCGGCAGCTGGAAGCCCTGGGCTGGCCGGTCTGGCAGGTGGCGGCCTTCGCCGGGGGGGTGGGCAGCATCCTGGCGGCCGTCGCCTCGCAGTGGCTGCACGCCTGGAGCTGGGCGCTCTGGCCGGGATGGGTGTGGCTGGCCTGGAAGGGGGCCGGCTGGCACATCGCCCGGGCCTACCGCGAGTGGCAGGCCACCATGGTGGGGGAACTGCCGCGGCTTTTGACCCTTTTGCGGGTACATCTGGACCTGGGCCGGACGGTGCCGGACAGCCTGCAGGCGGTGCTGCCCCATGTCCGCCAGCCTTTGCGGAGGGAGCTCGCCACCACGCTGGTGGCCATGCGCACGGCGGGGGCCCGGATGGAGGCGCCCGCCGCGGCCTTGGGCCGGCTGGCCGCCCGGGTGGATCGCCTGGAGTTCCGCATCGTCGCGCAGACGCTGGGGGACCTCTGGACGGTGCGGCTGTCCGGATCCGCCCTCGCGCCGCTGGAGGACCTCTTGGCGGCGGCCCGGCATCGGGCGGCCCTGGAGCGGGCTCAGATGCTGGACCTGGTGCTCACCCTGGCGCCGGGCCTGGGCCTCATGGGCATGGTGATCTGGCTGGTGGGCGGCTGGCTCTTGTCCAGCCTCCATGGCCTGCACCTGGGGTGATCCCGTCCCGGTTCATTCCGCCCCCGCCCCCCTATCGGGGCGGGGGCGTTGTGGTGTGGGGGTGCTTGCGCGCTCCCCGTCTTCCCGGCTGACAACCAAGGAGGGGGATCCGGATGGCTTGGGCATGGATGCGGCTGATCCGCCTGTGGGCGGACCGGCGCGGCGTGAACAACCTGGTGGGAGAAGGGCTGCTGGTGGTGATCGTGCTGGTGCTCGCCCTGGTCATCTACGAGGCGGTGCAGCCGAACGGGGCCATCGGCCAGTGGGAGCAGAGCTTCATCAACCAGATCGCCGGCACCACCGGCTAGGACGGACCGGCCCCCGCTTCCGGCGGGGGCCGGTGCTCGTTTGCGGAAGGGAGGCGGAGCCATGTCCACGCAGGTTGGGGCGCTGCTGGGGATGCTTGTGCTGCTTCTGGTTGGGACCTTCGGCTGGACGATCAACCGAATCCAGGGCGCGGAGGCGGCGCTGGCGCGGGCGGCCGAGGTGGGGGTCGAGGCCATGCAGGTGGCGGGCGGCTACACCAGCCAGGTGCAGCAGGCCGTGGCGCAGGACCTCCAGCAGGCGGGGTTCAACCCGGCGGACGTGAACATCCTGCCGAGCCCGTCCGGGGAACGGGTCGCGTACGGCAATCCCCTCAGCCTGACCGTGAACACGCGGCTGCCGCTGCGCATTGTGGGCTATGTGCCGTTCTCGGTGGGCGTGCAGGAGACGGCGGACGGGGTGAGCCAGTACGTGCCCCAGAGCGCCGCCAGCCAGCAGGGCGTGACGGGGTCGGCGTACACCCAGGCGGCGGGGGGCACCGGCGGAGCCACGCTGGCCTGGAACAGCCCCACCTGGATCACCACGGGGCAACTGCCGGGGGCGCAGCCCGTGCAAGGGTATGGGGAGTCTTGGTCGGGCGATCAGCCTGCCATCGGCCCGGGACCGGGCAATCAGCCCAATGGGATTTGGCTGGTGACGGCCCGGTTCTCCGCCCCCCCAGGCGACCCGCTGGTCGTGAAGGCGTTTGCGGATGACGGAGCCGCCCTTTGGATGAACGGAGCCGCCGTCGGATCGGTGGCCCTGAACCAGACGGGCTGGACCCCCGCCACCTTGCCGGCGGGCACCGCCCAGGCCCAGAACGTGCTGGCGGTGGAGGTCACCAACAACGACGGCACGGGTGGGAGCCTGAACATCGTGCCCAACGGATCCGGACAGCCCAATCCCACCCAGTTGTATCTGGAGGTCGTGGATCAAAAGACAGGCCAAGTGCTCCTGTCCACGGCGGACCCCAGCGCCTGGCAGGGTCTCTTCTATCCGGCCAATCCGCCGCCGGGCACCATTACGACGGGAGATGTCTAGAGATGCGGGACCGCAAGTGCTGGCGGGCGCGGATTGCCCGTCGATGGGCCGACCGGCGCGGCCTCAGCACGTTCCTGCTGGCCGTGCTGCTGGTGCCCATCGTGCTGGTGCTGGCCCAGGCGTACTGGAACTACGCCCAGGCCGCCACCGCCCGGGCGGATCTCCGGGCCGCCCTCACGGCGGGCCTGGCCGCCGCCGCCACCCAGGGGGTGGAGGACCACGCCGGCCAGCCGGGCATCGGGGGCTCCATCCAGAACGGGAACGGGATCCGTATCTCTGCCGTCTCGTTCAGCGGTTCGGGTCAAGACCTGCAGATCACGATCGACGGCTCCGGCTTTGGCAACGCGCCCGTGCCGGAGAATACCACCAGCGCCTCCTGGACACAAGTGAACAACGCCTGCAATGGCGGCTGGACCTTCACTGGGTGGGTGGCCAATTTTTGCAGAGCCGATGCCGGCGAGGTGCTGAACCGGGGCAACGGGTACGCCACGGCCACCACGACGTTTACGGTTCCGCAAGGGCAAACCGAGCAGTTGAGTTTGCAAACGCCGCCGTATGCCTGGGACAGCAACTGGTCCAATGTGGTCGGCACCGTGACCGTCACCAACACCATCACCGGAGCGGTCGTGACCAACGGGTCTTACACAGGCGGCGCCAATTGGAACACCCAAAACGGGTCGACGCCCCTGATCGACTGGCAAAGCCCCCCATTAGAACCAGGTACGTATCAAATTACGGTGGGAGCCACCGAAAGCGTCAACCTGTTCGGCCTGTGGACGCGCCCGGCCCAAGCGCCCACCGCGACGCTGCCCTACACGGGGGACACGGCATCCTTCGCCTTCAACGACCTGTCCCGGTCCTGGCAGGGCGGGTACACCAATGGCGGCACCGATCAGAACGTGGTGACGATGGACTACCAGAGCTGGTCCCCCACGCAGATTGTGCTGGACGGCTTCGCGGGCGGCTACGGGCAGGGCACCTGGGTGGATCAGCTGGGCGATCAGGTGCAGGTGACGGTGTTCAATCCCCAGACGGGGCAGCAGGCGTCGTGGACGGGGCCGCTGACGGACGGGTCCACCCAGGGCACGGCGCCGGGCATCACGTGGAGCGGGTCCGCGGCTAGCCAGGCCGCCATCCAGACCATCGCGGCGGACCTGCGGGCGCAGGTGCAGGCGCAGGGGCCGCATCACGCCCTGTTCACGCCGACGGCGCAGTCGCCGCCATCGGCCACCGCCTGGAGCGGTCCACTGCAGCTGACCCACCTGCAATGGGGCATGGGTGGAGCCGTCACGGAGGCGGGGTCCACGGTGGAACCCGGCGGCCCCTACGTGGCCGGCACGCTCCAGGTGCCGTACACGCTGTACTTCTTCGGTCTGCCCCTTCACACGACGCTGAGCGTCTGGCGTGTGGAGCGGATCTGGGGTCTCGGCCCCAGTGGGTTCTCGGGCGAGTAGGGCAGCGGTTCCGCTCCGTGCTTCATGAAACCGAAAACGGAGGAGAGGCCATGGTGTCATTGCGTCGTTCCACATGGCGGGGAGGCGTGGCCCTGGCAGCCGCCCTGGCGGGAGGCGGGGTCCTCTGGAGCCGCACCCATCCCCCGGCCACCGTCGTCATCGCCCAAGCCGCGCGGCCCGTGCCCGCGGGGGCCCGCCTGATCCGGGCGGACGTCCGGCCCTGGCGGGTGCTGGCCCCCGCACCCCCGGGGGCCCTCACCCCGGCCCAGGTGCACGGCCAGCGGGTGGCCGTGGCCCTGGTGCGGGGAGCCCCGGTCCTGGCGGGGGATCTCGGGGGTCATGTGCAAGGGCTGAAGGCCGGAGAGGTCCGCCTGGTGCTGCCCGTCTCGCCAGCCCAGAGCGCCCTGGTCCATGCCGGCAGCCGGGTGGAAATCCTGGGGCTGCAAGGCAGCTACAACGGCCCGCACACCACGAGCGTCCTGGCGACCGATGTGCGGGTGATCGGAGTCTACCAGTCCAACGGCGCTCCGCTCCCGGCCAACCCGTCCACCGCGGGATCGGCCGCCTCCGATGCCCCCGCCCTGGTGGCGGTGGCGGCCACGCCGCCAGTGCTGAACGCCGTGGGGCCGTACCTGTCCGCCACGGCCAACGGCGCCAGCTTCTGGCTGGTCGCGGAGCCTCCGGTGCGATGACGGGGCTCACGGCCCTTTTCGCCGTCTGGACCGCCTGGGCGGATTGCCGGACCCGCACCATTCCGGTGGCGCCCATCTGGTTTGGCCTGGGGGCGGCGCTGGCCTGGCACGGGGCGCGGGGCCAATGGGGCGCCGCGTGGGCGGGCCTCCTGCTGGTGGGCGGCCTGGGCTTTGGCCTGGCGCTGGCGACGGAGGCGTTCGGCGGCGGCGATGCCCGCCTGCTGGCCGTCTGGGGGGCGTGGCTGGGCCCGCTGCCCGGCCTGCTGCTGGTGGCGGGGGCGGCCGGACTGGCCCTGACCGCCCACCTGGCGGAAAGCGCCTGGCGGCGGCGGTGGCCACCCCCGCCCCGCCCGTTCGCCCCCTGGCTGGGAGCCGCGTGGGTGATCGCCCGGCTGGTGACGGGGCATTGGTGGGGATAGCCGCCAAGTTGGGGCCCCCGTGCGCCAAGCGCACGGCCGCCAGCCGCCTTGTGGTGGTCAGGCGCCAAGATCAGCGCTATACTAATCGATGGAAAGCCTGTGGCGGATCTGCGCGCAGGCGCTTTGTTCATCTGTGGCCTGTCGCACCCGTTGTGGTCTTTGCCTTCGCGGGAAGGAGGTGCGACGCATGAGATGGCGAGTCACAACAGACGGCCCCCCCGATGGCGTGATGCGGTTCTCCAGCCTTGCGCAAGCGCTGCAGACGGCGCGATCCGCCGCGAGATGGCCGGACGATCTGGCGGTCGATGACATCGTGGTGCGCGAGGCGGGCGGGAGGCCGGTCGAGGAGCGGCACCGGCTTGCCGAGGCTTGGGATCAGATCTCCGCCCTGTTCGCCGCGAAGGGCACCCGTGTGCTGATCGTGGACACGGCCTGGAGACCCGGCCTGTGGGCTGTTCTGCTGGGCATCTCCGACACGTTGCCGGATCCATCCTGGCCGCCGGGAGATCCCACGACGTGGCCGGAGCCGTACGCCACGCTGGCCCGGGATCGTCTGAGCGGATGCTGGTCCAGACCGGCTGGGGAGCGCTGGTGGCAGTGGCGGGTCGAGCGCCGGGAGCCGGGGCCCTATGCGATCCTGTTCGTGGACGCGGATGGCCTGAAGACGATCAACGATACTCAGGGCCATGCGGCTGGGGATCGACTGATCCAGCGCATTGGCCAGCTGGTGCGATCCGCAGCTCCGGCCTCCGCCATGGTGTCCCGCTGGGGTGGCGACGAGTGGATGATCGCGTGGCGGGAGACGCCCGATGCCACCATGGACCATGTGGTGGGCAACCTGGAGGCTGGGGCCGCGGAGGCGGGCGTCGCCATCAGCTGCGGTGGGGCTCGCTGCCTGGTCGCTTCTGGGTGGGAGACGGCGATCCAGGAGGCGGATCGCGCCATGTACCAAGCCAAGGTCGCGCATCACCAGGCGTCCGGTCGGCAGATCGCCTCCACTGGGTTGGCTGAGCCGAAGGAGGAGCCCGCCGCAGCGCCTCCCGCCGAGCCGAAGCCTCCACGGGAGGAGCCCGCCGCAGCGCCTCCCGCCGAGCCGAAGCCTCCACGGGAGGAGCCCGCCGCAGCGCCTCCCGCCGAGCCGAAGCCGCCACGGGAGGAGCCCGTCACAGCGCCTGCCGAGGTGGATGGGGAGACGCGACCAACGTCCCAGGAGCCGGCGGGACAGCCGTTGGTCGCCCCAGCAAGTCCGGCCGGCAAGCGTCGAACCTGGGCGATGAAATCGGCAACCGCCGCCCCGTCCTCTCCCCCGGCAGGGCGGCATGCGGAGCGATCGGGGTCGTCCCCGCCCCCGTGGCGAACGGGCGTCGCGCACCGATGGGGCGTCACGGATCTGGACGCCGGTCGCTCGACAGCGGGGGAGTCCCACCCGGAGACTGAACCGGGGGCGACCCCGCAGCCGCCAGGGTTCGCGTGGCCGGAATGGGCCAAGGCGAAGCGGGCGATATGGGCCAGCCGTCGAGATGAACCGCCGCCGGAGATTCCGCAGGTCGAGAAGCCGCCGGATCAAGCGGAGCCCGAGATCCCGCACCCGCCCACAGAGAGCCACGTTGCCCGCGGGCTGCCAATCCCGGTCGGCACCGTCTGGTGGGTATGGGGGGAGGATCGCCGGGTGGGCACCAGCACCCTCGCGTTGGTGCTGGCGCAATGGCTGGCATGGGAGGGGGCGGTGCCGGTGCGCCTCCTGGAGGGCACGCCCACCCATCCCCGCCTCGGCGTGATGATCGGGAAAGCCCCTCCGCACAATCGGGGGTGGGAGGTGTCCTGGATCGCCGGCACGCCCGCCCAGTCGCCGCGGGTCGAGGTGCGGATGGCGGATCGCCTTTCCGCTTGGCTGTTCGCTGAGTCCATCGCGGTGCATCCCCCCATCCTGGATCGCTACTTGGCCTTGGGCGCCCGCAGCGCGGCCGTGGATGCCGTGGTGGTGCTGGACGCCGGCGTGCGGCCGCCCGCGTTGCCGGGGGTTGAGGGCATCTGCGTCCTGGCGGGCGCGAGACCGGTTGTGCCCCTCCCCTCCGGAGTGTGGGCCGCCACCAGAAGTCGGGTGGATCCCGCCACTCCGCGCCTGATCCGAATCCCGTCGGATCCTCTGGGCCTGGGGGGCGTGCCAACAGGGGAATGGGTGCGGGCGCTGGCTCCGCTCCGGGAAGCCATCCTGGCCACCTGGAGGGAGGGCGCGGCAGCCTCGTCCTAGTCCTAAACGCGCAAGGCTTGCGTCGCCGGGTTGCCGGTCAATCCAGCTGGGGCTCCGCCGTCCGGCGGAGCCCCAGCTGTCGCTGAACTCCATCGAGCCCGGCATCTGGGGCACGGCCTTTTGGGCCGCCAGGCGCAGGCTCCACGTTTCGCCTGAGGGGGGAAGGGCATCATGCTTTGGGCTTCTGGTGCTAGTGGGGGACCCGCCCAGCTGCAAAACACGCTGTCGCAGGTGCAGCCATCGCTGCCCAGCGCCACCTCTGGCGTGGGTGGTCTGGTGGTCCATGTCTTCGATTGGGCTGCGGGCCTGTTCGGCCTCTACATCCTGCTCGTCGGGGCGTGGGGATTGCTGCGGCTGGCGTATAAAGTGAACAAGGGGGAATCGGTGGAAGCCAAGCGGCACTTCTTTCAAGACAAAGAGGTGCCTTTTCTCCAGGGCCGCCCCGCGCTGCAGAGTCTGACCGAGATCCTGCTGGGCTTCGTGTTGGTCGGCCTCGTGTTCAGCAACGGGTGGATCGACCTGGTAGCTGGCATGACGCACGTGGCCAACGTCGTGGCCAGCGCCGTTGGCCATTTTGTGCAACAAGTTGGCAACTCCGCAGGCGGCTAGGGTCTGCGGTGGCGGCCATCCGGCCCGCGCCAGAAGAGGCGCGGGCCGGATGGTTTTTTGCGGGAGGTGGTGCCGGTGATGGCCCGTACGCACATCGCCGCCGGGGTGGCCCTGGCCGCCGTGGCCGCCGTCGCCACCCATCATGCCCTGGATCCGGCTTGGCTGGTGATGGGGGGCCTGGGGGGCCTAGCCCCGGATCTGGATCATCCCCGGGCTCTGCTGACCCGCGCCATCCCCGGGGCCTCCGCCCTGGCCGCCCTGGCCACGGCGACGGGGGCCGTCCGACACCGGGGCGTCCTGCACTCCTGGCTGGCGATGGCGGTTGCGGTGGGCTTGGTGGAGCCGCTGCTGGGATCCATCCTGGCCCGGTTCTGGTGGGCGATGGGCGTCGGGATCGGGCACCCGGCCTGGATCCTGCGCCTCTGGCGTGTGTGGGGACCTGGGGGAGACTGGGGCTGGGCAGCCGGGTACGCCAGCCATCTGGTCGTGGACACGCTTAACACCACCGGGGTGCAGTGGTTCTGGCCGCTACCGTACCGGGTGCACAGCCCGGTGCCGAACATCCCGGTCGGCACGCCGCCGGAGACGTGGTTTCGCTGGAGCATCTACCTCGGCCTGCTGGTGTGGCGGCCGGAGATCGCCCTGGCCACACTGCTGGCGGCCGAGGTGGTGTATCGGGCGGTCTCCACGGCTTGAGATCACGATCGAGAGGAGCGCGACCGGTGACGACGGTGTATTTGGTGATGCCGCCCGACGAGGCGGACGGTCTGCGCACGGTGCTGCGGGAGGCGTGGCCGGATTCGGAGATGCGCACCATGGCGTCCGTCGAGGAGCTGGCCCGTGGCTGGTGGGATCTGCCAGAAGACGCCAGACTCGTGGTCAGCACCACGGATCCGGCTTGGGGGGCCTGGTCGGATCGCTTGGCCACCTTGCTGCGCGCCCGCCCGTCCGTGAGGGCGGCCGTGCTGCTGATGCCGGGATCCGTCCCCCCAGTGGACGAGGCCACGTGGCGCGTGGTGGAGGTGGAGGAGGGGGACGACGGCCTGATCGTGGACCCGGGTGCCTTCCTGGTCGCCTGGGGAGACCAGGAGCCGGTCCAGCCGGAGGCGATTCCGGTCCAGCCGGAGGCGATTCCGGTCCAGCCGGAGGCGCCCACCTCGACCATCCCGGCAGGGAGCGCGGGGGATCCGACCGTTCCGGCCCATGCGCAGGGACAGCCGGAGGCTCGTCGCGGGCTGTTCGGCCCCGGCCGGAGATCCCGGGGCCCGGATCGGGCGCCTGCCCCCGCATCCGGCCACCAGCCGGGTTCCGCGCCACCCAGTCCCAGCGTGGTGCGCGAGGTGGTGCCCGCCGCCCGTTTCGTGGCCGTGATCGGCGCCAAGGGCGGGGTGGGCGTCACCACCGTGACCGCCCATCTCCTGGCGGCGGCGGCCCGGGCGGGCAGCGCGCTCGGGGTCGACCTGCACTACGTGAACCCCGGCCTTGCGGACTGGTGGGTGGCGCCGGGTTCCCCCACCCTGCCCGATCTCGGCGGCGTGTTCGCGGCCCTGGAGGCGGCCGGGGAGGCCGGGGCCCTGGCGGCGGAGGACGTCCTCGCGCGGTACGTGCAGAGTCTGCCGGCCGTGGACCGGGCCTGCACCCTGGTGCCAGCCCCCCGTCCCTCCAAGCGCGGCTACGTGCTGCCGCCGCTCGACGGGCCGCGACAGCTCCTCACGGTGGCGCTCCGGCACGACCGCTGGGTGCTGGCGGACCTGCCGCCGATGCTGGACGAGGCGACGGAGGCGGCCGTGCGGCTCGTGGCCACGGACGGAGCGGTGGTGCTGGTGACCACGCCCGAGCCGGACGCGGTGCTGGCGGCCAACCGGCTCTGGCATCAGCTCACGGAGGGCCTGGCGCTGCCGCCGGAGCGGATCTGGCTGGTGGTCAACCGGCGCGGGGGGCCGAAGGAGGCGATTCCGGCGGCGGAGATTGCCCGGGTGCATGTGCCGGCGGCCCTGTTGGGGGTGGTGCCCTACGCGCCGGGACCGCTGGCGGCGGCCTGGCAGCGGCACCGGCCCCTGGCGACGGCGGAGCCCTGGCGCCGCTTCTGGCAGATCCTGACCGGTGAGACCCCGAAAGGCAGGCGACGGGCATGAACGCGGTGACGGAATACCTCCGGCGCCCCGCCCGGCTGCGGGCGGTGGGCCAGGCGGCGGAGGAGAGCGGACGGACCGACGAACTGCTGGAGGCGGCCTGGGCGTGGCTCGACGCCCATCGCCCCGACCTGCTGGCCTTTCCCGAGCGCTTCGGGCGCGGGGCGGTGGAGGAGGCCCTGGTGGAGGCGGTGGCGAGCGTGCGGCCGAGCCCGCCCGTGCGGGACCGCCTCCTGGCGGTGCTGCGGGCCCAGCTCCTGGGCGCGGCGGCGCTCGAGCCCTACATGCGCGACCCCGCCGTGACGGAGATCCTGCTGGACGGCCGGCAGATCCGCACCGAGCGGCGCGGCGCCTGGGTGGAGGAGCCGGCGCTCGGGTCCGTGGAGGAGGCCCGCCAGCTGGCCATCCATCTCACCACCCGGGCGGGCAGTCGGTATCAGCCCACCCTGCCCCTGCAGACGGTCATCTGGCCGGACAACGGGGCCCGCATCCACGTCGTGCACGAGAGCGTCAGCGCCCAGGGGGTGCCGCTGCTCACCATCCGCAAGCGCAACGCGGAGGCGGTGCTGGACCTCACGGACCTGGTGGCGCGGGGGATGCTGTCGGAGGCCCTGGCGGCCTGGCTGATGCGGGCGGTGCGGGCCCGGCTCAACCTCTGCATCGCGGGGCCCACCGGCAGCGGCAAGACCACGGTGCTGCGGGCGCTCGCGCGGGCGGCGATCCCCCGGGACGAGCGGGTGATCAGCATGGAGGACACCCCGGAGCTGCAGCTCGACCACGAGCTGCCCCACGCGGTGGGGCTGGTGGCCCGGGAGCGCATGGACGTCCAGGCCGCCCAGGAGACGGTGGTCACGCTGCATGACCTCTTCGTGAACACACTGCGCATGCGGCCGGACCGCATCGTGGTGGGGGAGGTCCGGAGCGCCGAGGCGCTGGACACGCTGGAGGCGGGCGTGACGGAGGCGGGCGGCATGCTGCTAACCATCCACCTGCGTCGGGCCTCGGCCCTGGTGGCGCGCCTCGCGTGGATCCTGCGCCGGAGCGGGGTCGCCATCCCCCGCGACGAGCTGGCGGAGCAGGTGGCGGAGGCCATCGACCTGGTGGTGCAGATCGGCCGGCCGCGGGACGCCCAGGGGGTGGAACACCGCCGGATTCTGGCGGTGACCGAGCCCCAGCCCGACGGGACCCAGCGGACGATCTGGAGCTGGGACGGCACCACCTGGCGGCAGGAGGCGGACCTCTCCCCGGACCGGGAGCGGATGGCGGCGATGGGCGGGTGGTCGGCATGATCGGGATCCTGATCGCGGCGGTGGGCGGGGGCCTGGGCGTCTGGTGGGCGCTGGCCCCCGCCCCGCCCCGCGTCCGGCGCCTCCTCCCCGCGCCGGCCCGGCGCTTTACGCCCGGCCCGGTGTGGCCCCGGCGCTGGATGCGGCTCGGGTCCCTCGGCGCCGCGCTGGGGCTGGGGGCGGGGGTGCTCCTCGCCACCCGCAATCCCCTGGTGGCGGCGGGCTACGGGGTGGTGGGGGCCTGGCTCCCCCGTTGGCTGGAGGACCGGGCCCGGGCGGCCCGCCGCCAGCAGCTGGACCGGGACGCCTACGCGCTCGCGATGGCGCTCCGGAACCTCCTGCCCCTGCAGCCGAACGTGCCGGCGGCCATCCGGGCGCTGGCCCCCCACACCCGGCCGCCCCTGGCGGACATCCTGCAAACGGCGCTCGGGGACGAGGCCCGGCAGGCCGGCCGCCTGCCGGACACGATCCGGCAGGCGGGCACCGACTGGGGGCTGCCGGACCTGGGGCTGTTCGCGGACGTGCTCTACCAGGCGGATCGGCTGTCCCTGGACGTGGCCGCGCTCCTCACCCGGCTCACCACGCTCTGGGGCGAGCGGCTGCAGCAGGAGCAGCAGCGGGCGGGTCAGCTCGCGGCCAGCGCCCAGACGGCCTGGGGGGCCATCGCCGTGGCCGCCGCGGTGCAGGTGCTTTGGCCGGCCCTGAGCCCGACGGCGCGCCACCTGGATGCGTTACCGATCGGCTGGATCCTGGGCGGGGCGAGCGTGGGGCTCACCCTCCTCGCGGCGGTGCTCCTGCGGGGCCTTCAACGAAAGGCGGGGATGGCGGCATGACGGGCCTCTTCTGGGTCGGGGCCGCGCTCGCGGCCGCCGGCGTCGCCGGAGCGATCCGGTGGGGCTGGCCCGATCCCCGCCCGCTCTCCCCCTGGGCTGGCGAGGCGAACTGGCGGGCGCGGGCGCGGGACTGGTGGTGGACCCGGCTCACCCGGGCGCCCACCCGGGCGCGGGCCCGGGTCCTGGGCCTCACCCCGGCCAGGCTGCTCCCGCTGGTGGCGGTCTGGGTGACGGGCCTGGCGCTCGGGGGCCTGCTCCTCGGCCTGCCGGGGCCCCTGGTGGCGGGGCTGGCCCTGGCCCTCGCCCTCGTCCTGCCGGACTGGCTCGTCCGCCAGCTCGACCGGGGCTACCAGCAGGCGGTGACGGCGGGCCTGCCGCTGTTCCTGAACCACCTGCGGCTGCTCCTCGACATGGGCTACAACCTGCCGGACGCGCTGGGGCGGCTCCTGCCGCGGCTGCCGCCCCGGCTGGCGGCGGAGATCGCGCGGGTGCTGCGGGATCTCCGGCGGGGCCGGCCGGTGGACCGGGCGCTGGGGGCGTTCGCGGACCGGGTGGGCACGCTCGAGGCGGCGACGCTGGCGGTGACCCTGGCCCAGGCCGCGAACCAGCGCCTCACGGGGGCGACGCTGGACCCCCTGGACACGCTCATCGCCGGCATCCGCCAGC
Organism: Candidatus Hydrogenisulfobacillus filiaventi; assembly: GCA_902809825.1. Lineage (NCBI taxonomy): Bacteria > Bacillati > Bacillota > Clostridia > Eubacteriales > Clostridiales Family XVII. Incertae Sedis > Candidatus Hydrogenisulfobacillus > Candidatus Hydrogenisulfobacillus filiaventi. Next base: position 1,813,796 of record LR778114.1, on the reverse strand, counting down.
GGCGGATGTACGCCCTCACGGGGAGCGTGCGGACGCTGGTGACGGGCGTCACGCCCCTGGTGGCCCTGGCCCTCTTGCTGGAGGGGGCCTACTTCTTCATCGGCAGCCAGCTCTTGGGGCTCGGCATCCACCTCTGACGGCGGCGGTATGGGACGGCATCGCGCCGGAAGCGCGGACAGGAAGGGAGGACCTCCGATGGAGGGCGGCTTCGAGAAGTTCATGTGGATCGGGGTCGGGATCATCGTGGTGGTGATCGTGATCGGAATCCTCAACGGCGTCGTGGGACCCGGCCTGCAAAGCGTGGCCAACAAGGCGATCAGCTGGGTGGGCAGCCAGATTCCGTGAGCGGCGGCCGGGCGGTCCTCTAGGGCCGCCCGGCCGTCTGGTGTCGGTGTCGATTCGTGTCGCATTCTGCGACGGCAGGACTTGCCATGTTCAGTGCGTGAGGTATACTGCGGATGCTGGGTTGCGAGGCAGAAACTGGCGAAACGGGAGGGGATCGGCATGCGGAGGTCGGCTCGACGGCGGATGCTGGTGGCGGCGGGGCTGGTGATCGGGGTGGCGGGAGTACTGGCGGGGTGTGGATCCCCTCCCGCATCACACGGCGCGGCGCATCGGACAGCGCACCCTTATCCGGTGGCTGCGGACGGGTTTCCCGTCACGCTGGCTGGCGTCCAGGCCCGTTACGGCAAGGACTTCCCGGGCTTGGTGCTGCGGGCGCCGGGAGCGCCGAAGACCCCGCCGTTCTCGTTGGCGGCGTATCCGCCCAATCACGCGATCCTGTGGCAGACGGGGCCGACGCTGAGCGATCTCAGCTATACCCCGCCGACGACCGATACGCCCAACGACTTCCTGGCGGCGGAGACGGCGGCGCACTGGATCATCGCGACGAACAGCAACCATCCCCTGGGTGGACTCGCCTACCTCGATCCCCAGGCCCTGGTGTCGCCCCAGACCGTGCGGAGCGGGATTCCCAACCTGGTGGGGCTGCAGTACTGGAATTTGGCCCACGGGCTGCACTTAGCCGCACGCTTGGTGCCGGGCACGCACACGCCAAACGGTGCCTACGAGTATCGCACCTTCGCCATTGTCAACACCGTGGAGCCCGCGAGCCAGTGGCTGTCGGCGGCCAACCGGAAGCTGGGCACCTACGGCCCCACGCCGACCCTGCCGGATCTGCCGGGCTTCCTGCCCAAGGGACAGCACGCCTCCGCCGTCAAGGTGGTGGTGGTGACGTCGTACAACATTGCCGCTGGGGGTGGGGACTATGACTACGGTTCGAACGGCCCGACCCCAGTGCTGGTGGCGGACGTGGCCGGGCGGGGATGGGAGGTCGTAGGTTTTGGCGACTCATTATGGTCCACCATCAAGAATTTCCCGCAGCACTATGTGGTGCCCCAAGGTTAGGCGAGCTTCCTGTCCTAGGCCCCGGAGCCTCATCGCTCCGGGGCTTTTTGTGTGAGAAAGGAGGTGCGGCATGTTGCGTAGGCAATGGATTTGGACAGCGACCGCATTGGCAATGATCGCGCCATTTTTTTCAGCGGGGCCCGCTCTTGCGTTTGGGACTGGGGCACCACCGGGCGGCAACTCCGGCGGCAGTGGCGGCATCGTCGTTAGCAACCCCATTCCAATCGAGACGATTGCCAACGAAGATCCGATCTCTACCGGCGGCCTGACATGCGCACCCGGCAACGTGCTAGCCGCGGTGGAGGGCAGCTGCCCGACTAGCGGCAAGAATTCTGGAGAGCTTACCTTTCCTCCCCAGCCCCCTCATACCAGCTTTGAGGGAGGCGAGTGCGTAAACGGCATGTGGTATATGATCGAGTTCGGGAACAACGGTGGCGGTGTGGTATCCGTCCTCGGAGGCTACACCTCGTCCCGTCTCGTCCCCATCGGTCCCTGCCCAACTGGCGGGGGGCCGAGTCCGAGCGGCGCCTCCCCGTCTGCCCCCACCCGCACCGTCACCACGACCCAATGGGGTGCCTGGTCGGCGTGGACGGCGGCGGCCTGCATGATTCCCTCGGCGCCGTGGGCTCCCCGGCACGGCCAGGGCCTGAACCCGGATTCCCTGGTCATTCCGGTGGGCACCCTGCCCGACGGCACGCCCATCCGGCCGCCGTTGACGTTCGCGAGCGCCCCCGACCGGGCGGCCACCGAACAGGTGACGCAGGCGGCGGAGGCGGAGGGGACCTGGAGCCCCGGCCAGCTCTTGAACGCGCCCGGCTGGGCGGTGTACGCCCGGTCGCGCACGGGGAGCCAGACGACGGAGACCGTGAACGCGCAGACCGGCGCGGTGCTGTCCTCCACCTCCACCCCGCTGCGCCAGGAGGAGGCGGTGGAGGTGTACGCGCCCGCCACCTGCCCGGTGGCGGTGGGCGTGCCGACGGATTGAGGGGGGCGCCGAAAGCGGGACGCCGCTGGAACCGTCGCGGAGGAGCTGTACCAGTACATGCAGGCGTCCGAGGGCTGGGTGCCGGGCCAGCTGGTGCCCGGGCCGGGATGGGCCATCGCGAAGCGGTGGCGCTGGCAGTACACCCAGCAGGAGGCCCCCGAGCAGACGACGGTGAACGGACAGACCGTCATCCAGTGCGCCCCGGTGGGGGCACCGTCCAAGACCCGGCAGTGGCAGGCGGAGGAGGTCTACGATCCCAACCTGTGCCCCTACGTCACCAGCGTGCCGACCAACTAGGCCAGCGAGCGGCCGCCCCTGGGGCGGCCGCCCGATCAGGCAGTGTGGGTGGAGCACGGGGCGGGAACGATGTACAATGAGAGAGGATGGTGTCCTTGTCCACGATCTTCGTGGAAGGGTCGCTCCGCTTCTTTTTTTGGAGTAAAGACTTGTTTGAGAAAATGCATGTTCATGTAACAAACGGAGATGGGTTGATCAAAATATGGCTGCCAGAAATGACGATCGTGATAATTCGACCGGGTATGCGGTCCGACGAAATGAGAAAGGCTCTGCGCCTTGCGCAAGCTCGTTATGAAGAGATAGCCCGCAAATGGGAAGCGGAAAAGGCCAAGATGCGGCCTTAGCAAAGAAGGGGGCGTTCGCGAAATGTCCGTCTTGCGGATGCGTCCGGTGCGACGGGACCTCGTTCTGCCGCGCCTGCCAAAGGTCACGGGCGTGCGGTTCGTGGAGGATTGGATCGCGTTCGATCTGACCAACGGCGGCGAGCTGCGCTTCCCGCTAAGCGCCTTTCCCGTCCTGGCCGCCGCCAGCCCCGAGCTGCGGGCGGAGTGGCGGATCTGGCTCGACGGCGAGGCGGTGCGCTGGGACGCGCTGGACGAGGACATCTCCGTGCGCCTGCTGCTGACCGGAGAGGACTAAGCGGCCAAGAGGAATCCTCCGATGACGGCGATCAACGTCCGGTTCGAGGTTGGCCGGATTCACTTCGCCCTCTCCGATGGGTGCGCGCTGTCCATGCCCTTGGGGCGCTTCCCGCGCCTCCTGCATGCGTCGGATTGCCCACCCAGGCCCATTGGCGATCGTCGTCCCGCCTGGAGGATCTCGGGGCGGGCTTGCGCCATCTGGTTGAGGTTGATCGGCATCGAGCCCGGGGCGTGCGATCCCTGGCCGTTCCGGCACCAGGCACCGACCTTGGCGGGCTAGCATGGGGCGCGGTGGAGCCGACGCTGTGCGGCTGGCTCGGGCGGCTCGCCATGCCGATGGCGCTGTACGGGCCGGAAGCGCATCGGACGCGGGAGCCGGAACCGGGGCGCGGCGCACGGTGGGATCGAGGATGGCGAACTTGATGCGGAAGGATTGATCGACAGATGGAAACCCTTCGCTGGATTGTGGTGGTCGGCGGACACATCGTGGCCGCCTGCCCGTCCGAAGCCGCCGCGCGTGTGGTCGAATCCGCATGGCGCCGCACCCACCCCGAGCTGATTCCGGTCGCGTTGCCGCTGCCCTCCCCGGTTCGGGTAGAGCCATCGCTCGACCGCAGGCGGGAGGAAGAGGAGGACTGGGGGTTCGATCGATGACGATCCGTGTCGAATCCTGCGGCGGCACGTCTTGCCAATTCCGGATCGGAGAGGTATTCTGCGACACGAGGAATGGAGGAATCCGGCAAGACGGGAGGGGGATGGGTCGAATGGCGGGTCGCGGAATCCCGGATCATCGGCGAGGGCTGACCGCTATCGGCGCAGTGCTGTTGGCCGCTGCGGCGCTGGCGGGGTGCGGGGCCCCGCAGGCCCTGCGGCATCCGCTGCGGGCGATCCAGCGGGCGCAGGCGGGGCTGCCGCGCTATGCGGTGGACGGCACGCCGGTGAACCGGGCCGCGCTCGAGGCCCGGTACGGGAAGATCTTCCCCGGCCTGGTGCTGCGGGCGCCGGGGGCGCCGAAGACCCCGCCATTCTCGTTGGCGGCGTATCCGGCGAACCACGCGGTGCGCTGGGCGCTGGGGCCGGCGACGTCCGCTGTGCCGCCCAGCCCATCTGGTGCGGCGGCCGCGCCGCCGTCCAGCCTCACGCCCGCAGAGGTGACCGCAGCCACGACGGCGGCAGACTGGATCATCGCCACTAACGACAACCATCCCCTGACCGCTTGGCGCTACTTGGATCCGGACGCCCGCGTGTCGGCGGGGACCGTCCGCTCCGGCATCCCGGACCTGGGAGCGCTGCAGGCGTGGAACCTGGGGAGCGAGCTGCATCAGTTCCGCGGCCTCGTGCCCGGCACGCATACCCCCGGCGGCGGCTACGAGTACCGGACCTGGGCGGTGGTGAGCGCCGTGGAGCCCCTGCGCCAGTGGCTCTCGGGGATCAACCAGCAGATGGGCACCTACGGCCCCACGCCGACGCTGCCGGATCTGCCGGGCTTCCTGCCCCAGGGGCAGCGCGCCACGGCGGCGTACGTGGTGGTGGTGACGTCGTACAACATCTTCGCTGGGGGCGGCAGTCACCACGACCGGGGCGATTATGGCTATGGCGGCAACGGCCCGACCCCGGTGCTGGTGGCGGACGTGGCGGGCCAGGGCTGGAGGGTCGTAGGCTTTGGCAACAGCCCCGGGTTCATGATCCGGTGGTTTCCCGAGCACTATGCTGTCCCCAAGGGGTAGGCAATTCTCTAATTTCCGGCCCCGGAGCGCTGATGCGCTCCGGGGCCGTTTGTGTGAGGCATCCGGAAAGGAGGCGCGTCCTCATGCGCAAGCGTCGGGTTCTGGCGACGAGCGTGCTGGCGCTAGGACTGCCCGGCCTGCTAGCCATGCTAGCCGCCCCAGCCTATGCGGCGGGGGGAAAGGGCGGCGAGCACGGCAACGGCGGGGGCGTGATCATCCCGCTACCACCGGGCGGCGTCTGTCCCCCAAACTATCATCTCTCCACTCGTAGCGGGATAACGACTAGGTTCTGCGATCCCAACCGATCCCCCGGATGGCGGAGATCTATCACCACGCACTGGCTGTACCAATGCCAGCTCCAAGCGCATGGCTGTATCAACGGACACGAATGGTTCGTGCCCACGGAACGATATTGCCACTATACCTGCATCAACAACTCCTATTGTCAGGAGGACTACTGCAGCGTCTACACTGGCATCTGCGGGCGGCCGGTCGAGGGTGGAGCCTGCGGATCGGCTCCTCCAGGATCCGGCACCGGACCCGCGCCCGGCTCTTCGGGCGGCGTCCCCACCCGCACCGTCACCACGACCCAATGGGGCGCCTGGTCGGCCTGGACGGCGGCGGCCTGCATGATTCCCTCGGCGCCGTGGGCTCCCCGGCACGGCCAGGGCCTGAACCCGGATTCCCTGGTCATTCCGGTGGGCACCCTGCCCGACGGCACGCCCATCCGGCCGCCGTTGACGTTCGCGAGCGCCCCCGACCGGGCGGCCACCGAACAGGTGACGCAGGCGGCGGAGGCGGAGGGGACCTGGAGCCCCGGCCAGCTCTTGAACGCGCCCGGCTGGGCGGTGTACGCCCGGTCGCGCACGGGGAGCCAGACGACGGAGACCGTGAACGCGCAGACCGGCGCGGTGCTGTCCTCCACCTCCACCCCGCTGCGCCAGGAGGAGGCGGTGGAGGTGTACGCGCCCGCCACCTGCCCGGTGGCGGTGGGCGTGCCGACGGATTGAGCCGGGGGGCCGAAAGCGGGACGCCGCTGGAACCGTCGCGGAGGAGCTGTACCAGTACATGCAGGCGTCCGAGGGCTGGGTGCCGGGCCAGCTGGTGCCCGGGCCGGGATGGGCCATCGCGAAGCGGTGGCGCTGGCAGTACACCCAGCAGGAGGCCCCCGAGCAGACGACGGTGAACGGACAGACCGTCATCCAGTGCGCCCCGGTGGGGGCACCGTCCAAGACCCGGCAGTGGCAGGCGGAGGAGGTCTACGATCCCAACCTGTGCCCCTACGTCACCAGCGTGCCGACCAACTAGGCCAGCGAGCGGCCGCCCCTGGGGCGGCCGCCCGATCAGGCAGTGTGGGTGGAGCACGGGGCGGGAACGATGTACAATGAGAGAGGATGGTGTCCTTGTCCACGATCTTCGTGGAAGGGTCGCTCCGCTTCTTTTTTTGGAGTAAAGACTTGTTTGAGAAAATGCATGTTCATGTAACAAACGGAGATGGGTTGATCAAAATATGGCTGCCAGAAATGACGATCGTGATAATTCGACCGGGTATGCGGTCCGACGAAATGAGAAAGGCTCTGCGCCTTGCGCAAGCTCGTTATGAAGAGATAGCCCGCAAATGGGAAGCGGAAAAGGCCAAGATGCGGCCTTAGCAAAGAAGGGGGCGTTCGCGAAATGTCCGTCTTGCGGATGCGTCCGGTGCGACGGGACCTCGTTCTGCCGCGCCTGCCAAAGGTCACGGGCGTGCGGTTCGTGGAGGATTGGATCGCGTTCGATCTGACCAACGGCGGCGAGCTGCGCTTCCCGCTAAGCGCCTTTCCCGTCCTGGCCGCCGCCAGCCCCGAGCTGCGGGCGGAGTGGCGGATCTGGCTCGACGGCGAGGCGGTGCGCTGGGACGCGCTGGACGAGGACATCTCCGTGCGCCTGCTGCTGACCGGAGAGGACTAAGCGGCCAAGAGGAATCCTCCGATGACGGCGATCAACGTCCGGTTCGAGGTTGGCCGGATTCACTTCGCCCTCTCCGATGGGTGCGCGCTGTCCATGCCCTTGGGGCGCTTCCCGCGCCTCCTGCATGCGTCGGATTGCCCACCCAGGCCCATTGGCGATCGTCGTCCCGCCTGGAGGATCTCGGGGCGGGCTTGCGCCATCTGGTTGAGGTTGATCGGCATCGAGCCCGGGGCGTGCGATCCCTGGCCGTTCCGGCACCAGGCACCGACCTTGGCGGGCTAGCATGGGGCGCGGTGGAGCCGACGCTGTGCGGCTGGCTCGGGCGGCTCGCCATGCCGATGGCGCTGTACGGGCCGGAAGCGCATCGGACGCGGGAGCCGGAACCGGGGGCGCGGCGCACGGTGGGATCGAGGATGGCGAACTTGATGCGGAAGGATTGATCGACAGATGGAAACCCTTCGCTGGATTGTGGTGGTCGGCGGACACATCGTGGCCGCCTGCCCGTCCGAAGCCGCCGCGCGTGTGGTCGAATCCGCATGGCGCCGCACCCACCCCGAGCTGATTCCGGTCGCGTTGCCGCTGCCCTCCCCGGTTCGGGTAGAGCCATCGCTCGACCGCAGGCGGGAGGAAGAGGAGGACTGGGGGTTCGATCGATGACGATCCGTGTCGAATCCTGCGGCGGCACGTCTTGCCAATTCCGGATCGGAGAGGTATTCTGCGACACGAGGAATGGAGGAATCCGGCAAGACGGGAGGGGGATGGGTCGAATGGCGGGTCGCGGAATCCCGGATCATCGGCGAGGGCTGACCGCTATCGGCGCAGTGCTGTTGGCCGCTGCGGCGCTGGCGGGGTGCGGGGCCCCGGCGCTGCTGCATGGAGCGGGAACCGCGCCCCGCTATGCGAAGGACGGCCTGCCGATCAACCGCGCGGCGCTGGAGGCCAAGTACGGCAAGGTGTTTCCGGGCCTGGTGCTGCGGGCGCCGGGGGCGCCGAAGACCCCGCCGTTCAGCCTGGCGCCCTATCCGGCCAACCACGCCATCCTGTGGCGCTCCGGCATCGACGTCGCGACGCTGCCGGCCTGGGAGGTCCAGGGAGCCGAGACGGCCGCCCGTTGGATGATCATGGACAACGATAACCACCCCCTGTCCCCGCTGGCGGTCATGGACACCGCCGCCCCCGTCCAATCCGGGCTCGGCTGGCGGAAGATCGGCGTCCGGACGCAGGGGGAGGAGGAGTACTGGCAGATCGCGGACCTGTTCAAGGACTTCGCTCAGCCGGTACCCGGCACGCACACGCCAGCGGGCGGCTACGAGTACCGCACCTGGGCCGAGATTGAGGCGGTCGAGCCCGCGTCGGCGTGGGCGGGGAGCGCCGCTCGGCGCGAGGGGGCGGCTGGGCCCGCGCCCGTCCTGCCGACGATGCCGGGCTATCTGGCCCGGGGCCAGCGGGCGACCCGCGCCGAGACGGTGTTCGTGGCCAGCTGGAATGTCTACGCTGGAGGCGGCATTCACCACGACCGAGGCGATTACGGCTATGGCATGAACGGCCCCACCCCGGTGCTGGTCGCCGACGTCCGCGGGCTCGGATGGCGGGTGATCGCCACCGGCGGCGCACCGGGGACGGTCCTGCGCCGGTTTCCCCAGCATTACGCCGTGCCCCGGAGCGGCTAGGCCCCATCGACTCCATCCGGCGCACACGGGCCGCCCCCGGACGGGGGCGGCCCCGTCGTCTCAATGGGAGGCGATGTCGTCATGACGCGCAAGCGATGGCACCGGGCGGCGGGGCTGATCGGAGCCGCGCTCGTCCTGGCATGGTGGCCTGGGCCCGCCGCCCTCGCCAGCGGCGGCCGCGGCGGCGGCGGACATGGCAAGAATCCGGCGCCCCAGCCCATTGAGCCCCGGCTGGGCTGCCCTCCTGGGGAGGTGCGGGTGAATATCGACCAGCCGTGCCAGCCAGCGCCCGCGCCCCCAATAAACTACCACTGCTCTCAGAAGGTCAGAACCGAGGACGGGCCATGCTTCAACGGCGAGCAGGCCGTGTTCCGGGTGGTCGAGGTGCCAGTGCTGGGCGGTGGATGCTCCACGGCCTGGGGTCTCACTGGCTATCAGATATGCGGAACCTCTCCGCCCGGCACCGGACCCGCGCCCGGCTCTTCGGGCGGCGTCCCCACCCGCACCGTCACCACGACCCAATGGGGCGCCTGGTCGGCCTGGACGGCGGCGGCCTGCATGATTCCCTCCGCTCCCTGGGCCCCCCGGCACGGCCAGGGCCTGAATCCGGATTCCCTGGTCATTCCGGTGGGCACCCTGCCCGACGGCACGCCCATCCGGCCGCCGTTGACGTTCGCGAGCGCCCCCGACCGGGCGGCCACCGAACAGGTGACGCAGGCGGCGGAGGCGGAGGGAACCTGGAGCCCCGGCCAGCTCTTGAACGCGCCCGGCTGGGCGGTGTACGCCCGGTCGCGCACGGGCACCCAGACGACGGAGACCGTGAACGCGCAGACCGGCGCGGTGCTGTCCTCCACCTCCACCCCGCTGCGCCAGGAGGAGGCGGTGGAGGTGTACGCCCCCGCCACCTGCCCGGTGGCCGTGGGGGTGCCGACGGATTGAGCCGGGGGGCCGGTGGAAAGGAGCGCGGGCATGACACGACCACGCGGAACCCGCTGGCGGCCCAAGGGCGGCCTGGTCGACGATCCGGCCGACCTCTGGGGCAGCGTGGGCCTTTGGACGGTGCTGGGCCTGGCCCTCCTGGGCCTGTGGCTCACGCTGGACACGGTGAGCCGGGCGGCGGCCGCCGCCCGCACCGCCGCCATCGGGATGAGCACCTACGGATGCTGGACCCCGCAGGTGACCACGGCGGTGCAGCGCACCCTGGGCCCGGTGGTGGGCGGCTGGTCCGCGGTCCGCATCCAGGCCTCCCCCACCAGCGCCCCGGGTCTGGTGGGCACGGCGGGGCGGCCGACGCCGGTGACGGTCACCCTGACGGTGCCGCTGCCGCTCTCGGTGGCCGGCTGGCGGCTCGCGGTCCTGCCGGTGACGGTCACGGAAAGGGGGGTGACGGCCCATGAGGTGGGTCAGGCGGTGCCGGACTGCGTGGCCCCGTAGGGCGGGCCAGGCCAGCGCGGGCATGCTGCTGAGCCTGCCCCTCTGGGCGGCGATCGCGGCGGCGGGCTTCTGGGCGCTGCGGGTGTTCTTCCTGTGGATCGTGTTGGAGACCGCCGCGCGGGGGGCCTGGGTCCAGGTGGAGGCCAACGGCTGCTGGACGCCCCAGGCCACGCAGGTGACCCAGCGGGCCGTGCGAATCGCGGGCGTGCCCTGGGGGTCGGTGACGGCCACCGTTACGCCGGCGGGCCGGGCGGGCTACGGGACCCCGATGACCCTGGTGCTGGGGGCGCGGCTCACCTGGTACGGCAAGGCCCTGCCAGGCGGCGGCTGGACGCTGGCGGCGACCAGGAGCGGCGTGAGCCTCGCGCCCGCTTCCGGCGGCGGCTGCGCGGCGCCCCCGGGTTGAGGAGGTGCGGCATGCGCACACGGTGGCGTCCTAGGGGGTTTGTCAGCTGGGGCATCGACGCCAGCCTGGCCCTGATCCTCGTCACCGTCGGCGTGGCTGGCGTGCAGATCTGGAAGGGCATCCAGGCGGCGACGGCGGTCCACACGGCCGTGGACCTGGCGCTGCGGACGGCGGCCGAGGAGACGGGGGGCAACCCGTCCGTCCTGCCTCAAGTGTTCCCGGCCGCCCTGGCGGCGGCCACGGGCGGGACGGTGACGGCCTGCGGGGAAACGGCCCCGGGCATGGGGATGATGCCGGGTGGATCGACCCCGGCGTGCGGGTCCGGCGGCTTCGTGGTCCAGATTCCGGGCCACGTCCCGCTGACAGTCGAGTCCGTCCAAGCTGGACAGGTCGTGGTCGAGCGGCCGCTGGCCCTGGGCTTCGGGCTCGCGCTGCCGCTGACGGTGACGACGACCGAGCGGCAGGTGTGGCTGGCGCCGGGACAGGCGCAATCCTGAAAGGAGGAGAGGACCGTGAGCATATGGCTTCCGGGAAATGCGCGGCCAGCAGGTCCCAGGGCATATCCTGGTTCCTATGGCCGGAGGATTCTTGGCGGCATGTCTCCGCTCCTGCGGGAATGGTGTCGAAACCCTACTTTTTTGGGAGGTTGAGCGTCCATGCACAAGCTGGCGCGCACAGGGCTGTCTCTGCTGGGAGGGGTGATCGGCATCGGCCTCGCGGCCGCCGCTGGCCAGGCAGGCCATCACCCGGTGCCGGTCGCGGTGTTGAAGACCGCGGTGGCGGCGGGGCAGCCCATCCCCGCGTCCGCCGTGGCCACCGTGCGGGTGCCCGCCGGGGCGGCGCAGCACTGGTTGCCGCCGGCGGCGGTCATCGGCCGGACGGCGGGGCTGCCCTTGCCAGCCGGGACGCCCGTGGTGGCGGCCGATGTGACTGGATCGGGCCTGCGGCTCCCGCCGGGCTGGGCGGCCGTCACCCTGGCGCTGAGCGCGGCCCAGGCGGGGCCGGTCACTGTGGGCGATCGGGTGGCGGTGCTGAGCGGCGGATCCGGCTCGGGCACCGGGCAGGTGCTCCTGACCGGGATCCGCGTCCTCCGTGTGACGGGGTTTGCGGGCGGCGGTAGCCTCTTGGGCGGCTCCAGCCAGCAGGGACTGGTCACCCTGGAGGTGCCGCAGACGGCCCTGCCCTGGTTCGGGGGCACGCCCCAGCTGACGCTGGCGGTGGAGCCTGCGGGGACCCCGCCAGCTCTGGTCACGCCCCCGCTGGGCGGGAAGGCCGGAGGCTAAGGGTAGCCAAGTCTCCGGATGGTGCCACGGGCGGTGCGGCTTGATCCAAAATCGGAGGCGCGGCAGGCATGACGACCCTGTGGGCCGGCGCGTATGCGCTGGGCGCGGCCCTGGAGGGCTGGTGGGACGCGCGGCAAGGGGAATTGCCCTACGCGGGGTCCGCTCTGCTGATGCTGATCGGCTGGTGGGGTACGGGCCATCCCCTGGGCCCGGCCCTGCTCGGCCGGCTGGGCTGGACGGTCCTGCTGCTGGCGCCGCTGGTGCCCGCCTGGTGGCGGGAGCGGATCGGGGCCGGGGACCTGGCGACCGTGGCCGCCATCACCATGGGCTTGGGCAGCGCCGCCGGTGCCCTGAGCCTGTGGGGGGCGCTCTTCGGGGCGTGGGCCTGGTGGCGGTGGCGGCGGCCTACGGTTGTGCCCCTGGGACCGTTCTTGTGGGGCATTGCCACCATACTCGTCCTGGTGGCATCGTGGTCTCGGCAATAAGGCCGCCACCCAGTGCGCTCCGGTGGGTCGCCGACCAAGACCCAGCAGTGGCAGGCAGCGTGCCAACCAACTAGGCCAGCGGGCGGACGATCGCCCTAGGAACAGCAGAAAGGAGAAACCTGAGATGCCTTCGCCTCGTCCCATGGGAGAGACCGAGCGGTACTGGCTGGAGCGCTGGCAGGCGGCCGGTGGGAAGGCGGACTACATCGAGTTCTTTGCGGACGGGAGCATGGAGATCGCCTACGATTTCCCCGCCTCCGTTCCCCTGTCCGAGATCCTCCAGGCCCTGAACGCCCTTGGCGTGTCGCCGGACGGCGTCAAGGTGGCGACGGAGGCGAAGGACGCCTCGCTCCGAGTCCATCTGTTCGCCGATCGCTTCCCCATCGAGCGGCTATTCACCAAATAATGAGCCAATCCGCGCGTCGTTACGGGATGGGCGGCTCGGGGGCCGATCTGTGATCGCCGTCCGGGCGAAACCGGGCGGGGACGCCCTGGCACCCGCCTGGCCTCCCAGGCGTCCTCGCCCGGGAGGGCTGTTTCCAGCCCTCCGGGTGATGCTTCCGACGCGGCGAAGCCCGCCGCGTTGGCCAACTCCGAATCGGTAGAAGGCGGGGCTCCCTTCGCGGAGCCCCGCCTGGTTTTTGCGGAGCCAGCCTGGTCCATCCCCGCCGGATCGGGCGGGCTCCGATCTCAGCATGAGGAGGTCGATGCGCATGGAGACGCGCGCCGCGGATGAGCGGGTGCTGCGCAACACGCTGGAGGGCCTCGAGGACGAGCTGCACGACGTGCGGATGGCGGTGGACGAGGCCGACCACGCCATCCTGGAGCAGTTGCGGGATCTGCCGGACGATGCTTCCGCGGAGCTGGCGGGCACGTTGCGGGAGACCAGCCGGCTGTTCGCCCAGCTGTATACGCTGCTGGGGGAGGGCGAGGACGCCGCTCGGCGGGTGCTGCGGGCGCTGGACGCCGCTGGGGGTCGATGAGCCATGGCGGGCTGCGCCTATCCAACGGAGCCGATGCGCCTCTGCGGCGATCCCGCGACCGTACGGTTGCTGATGAGGCTGGAGCCGATGACCGGCACCCAGTCGATCATCCGTCCGGTCTCGATGGTCGTCAACCTGTGCGACCGGCACGCGGGCATGGCGACGGAGGCGATCTCGGCACTGTTCCACGATCGGCGGGGGCCAACTGGAATGGCGGGCTAGGCCCATCCCGCACAGCCGGAAGGCCCAGCGCCCCGGCGGGTCTTGTCCGATGCACTGGAGGCGAGGCGCGTGTCCACCATCAGCGTGCTGACTCAGCTGACGTCCGTTCTGAAGGGGCTCTCCGGCCACATCGGATCCGCCGTCACGACCGGCGTGGAGTCCGGCTACCAGAACCTGGGCCACACGGTGGATCTGTGGCTGTTCGCCTTGCCGACCGGGCTCATCCTGGCGGAGCTGTACGGCGTCCGCATCGGCCAGATGGTGTGGGATCTGTTGGAATGGATCGGGCACCCCGCCAACCCCTCGCTCATCTCGGCGCTGCAGGCTGGGCCGGGTGTGCTGCTTGGCCACGCCCAGGCCGTCGTGGGGACCGCCGCCACCGCGCCCCAGCCTCCGCAGTGGGACCCCTGGGCACCCATGACCGGGGTGCTGGGCGGAGGGCTAACGTGGAGCCATGCTCCGCTCCTGCTCGTCGTGGTGGCGGGCTGGTGGATCCTTGGCATCCTGCGGGCCGCGCATCGGGCGGTCGCCGGCAAGCCGGCCGGCCAGGGGTTCTGGGTCGTGCCCCCGGCGTTGTGGCCTCTGGTCGTGGGGGCGCTGGCCCTGGCGACGCCGGAGGCGCTGGCGATCTGGCAGTCCGCCATGCTGCCCCGCATTGGGCATGCGGTCATCACCGCCCTGCGCACCACGCCGAGCCTGCTGCCCTCCCTGGCCAACGCGGGGGCGATCCTGCCCAGGGCCAACGGCGTCCCGGCCGCTGTCAACCCCTTCTGGATCTGGGGAGCGGTGTTCGGGGTCTCCGGCCCCTCTGGCCTGGATGCGGGCAAGGCGGTGCTGGCGGAGCTGCCCGCTGGCCTGCTGGCCATCGGCCAGACCGCCGTCTGGCTGGTGCACAGCATCCAAGGCGGCCAGTTCTCCGTCTACCGGCTGCTGTCCAATCTGCTGTACGGTTTCCTTCATCCCGTGGCGCTCATCACCATCCCGTTGCAGGTCGTCCTGGCAATCTGGACGACGCTGCTCACCCTGCTCAGCCTGTGGCTGGGCCTGTCCCCTTTTTGGGTCTGGATCGTGCTGCTGGAGGCTGATAACCCGGAGTTGACGATGGCGGTGGGAGGCGTCCTGCTGCGGGGGCTGGCCCTGGAGCTGGGCGCCTGGTTGTGGACGATCGGGGAGCTGATCCTGGGGGCGGGGCCATCCGGACCGTTCGGGCTTCCCGTCTGGATGGCCAGCGTGACGCCATTGCTGTCCCTGACTTGGACCGTGGGGGCGGTGTCCGTCGCATGGCATTGGTGGTGGCGGCCATGGTGGGCCGTCTGGCTGCGCACGGTGGCGATGGCGCAACAGCGCGTCGGCGTATGGTTTCATGGCGGAGCCGAGGCGATGGCCGGGGTGTCCTCTGCCCTGATCAATCAGGGCCAGCGCATCGCCGACCGCGGATCCGCCTGGGCGGCCATGGGCGAGGAATGGTCGACGAGTGAGCAGCCGCTGGTGCGTTGGGCGGGATCGACGCTGCGCGGCGCGGGGGACATCGCCTCCCGGGTCGGCGCCGAGCTGACGGGGCGCGGAGAGACGGTGGGCCGAGCGGCGGGGCTGGTCGAGACCGCTGGGTCGATGCTGGGCATGGACGCCGCCGCGGTGGAGGCCATGGCGCAGGGCTGGCGGGAGTCCGGGAACATCACGGCCAAGGCCCTGCAAGCCCATGGGGTGCCAGATGAGCGGCTGGGCCATCCGGCCCTCAACCCCGCGCGATGGGCGGCCGAGCACCTGCCCGGCACGAGGGCCGACAACACCTCCGGAAACGGCCCCGGAGGCATTCCCGTCGCCTGGCAGGCCATGCCCGATGGCGGGGTCCGGGCGCATCTGGCCACCCCAGAGCAGGCCAACCTGGTGCAACAGGATCTGCTGAGCCGAGCCGCCAAGATGGAGTGGATTGTGCCGGAGGACCCCTCTTCCTGGAGTGAGGCGGAGCAGATGGCCCGACGACGGGCGGAGAGCGAGCTGAAACGCCTGGACGAACAACGGCGGCGGATGGAGGAGGAGGCCAGAGCCCGGGCCCGCCTGGATCTCCGGGACCAGTCGTTCGAGGAGCCATCGTACAGGGATGCGGCCGTGCAGGAGCGGGCCAGCGCGCTGTTGGCCGAGCAGCGGCGCCAGGCTCTGGAGAAGAACCCGGACGATCCCCTGTGGAATCTGCCGCAGGGCGACGAGCGCCGCGAGGCATGGGTGCGGCAGCGGGCCGACGCCATTTTGCGTACCAGCGTCTCGCCCCGCGTTGAGACCGTCGGGGCCGACGTCATCATCCGGCCCCATCCGGCATCCGGATCCCTGCCAGCCAACGCCGGTGATTGGCTGCGCAAAACGAGGGCGCCGGATCGGCTGATCCGCACCCGCAACGGCGTCCGCGAGGAGTGGCGCAACGGCGTCTGGGTCCGGGTTCCAAACCCCACGAAGACGCCGAAGATGGGGGGAGGCGAGGGACGTGGCTGACACCCCCCGGATCCCGGATCTGGATCCCCGCGAGGATTACCACTGGTTCGGCAGCGTGACGTTGGCGGAAGGGCTGGCGCTGCTGCCGGTGTGGTTGGTTGGCGTGGTGCTGGTCTTTCTCCTGCTGCCGTTGGCCTCCGCCTTGGTGGGTGGGCTGGCCGGCCTGCTGCTGGCCCTGCTGCTTGGCGGCTCCGGCCCAGCGCTGGTCACGTACTGGGTCATGACCCAGGGGCCCAGCCGATGGCTTCGCCATCGACGGTGGGAGGCTCGCCGCGCCAAGCTGGGGCACGATGCGGACCCCCCTTCGTGGCAGCTCGTCGTCCCGGTGGTGACCACGCAAAGGGCCGATCCGGTGTGGACCACGGCGGATGGAGCCACGTGGACTGTGGCGGAAATCCGCCTGCAGCCGACCGAGGCGTGGGACGATGAGACGGACGCCCGATTCCGGCTCGCCATGGCCGCAGTGCTGCGGAGCTTGGTCGGATACGGGGTGCGCACAGACGTGCTGCTCCACCTCTGGCCGTTGCCGGATTGGACTCCGGACGCGACCCCAGCGTCCCGCCTGATCGCCCAACGCGAGACCTGGTGGCGGAACCATGCGACCACATCCGTGTCCTCGAGCCTGCTGCTGCGCATGGGGGCCCGCACCCTGGATCGAGACGCCCTCTGGGCCGCCTGCGAGGCTGGCCAGCAGGCTTGGGAAAGCCTGGGTGCTCGTCTAGGCACGTGGCACTGGCTTTCGGCGGATCTCGCATTGGAGGCGATCCGCACAGCGGCCAATCCGGCGGAGGGCTTCCGACGATGGTGGCAAGCGGTGGCCGACTCCCCTCCGTCTCGCTGGCGCGCAAAACGAGGAGGTGCCACGGAATGACTCGATCCGTCCTGCGGGCAACAGGGGTGGGGTGGGTGGAGCACTCGGATCGGGTGGTCTGGATGGCGCCCGATCGCGAGGACGAGCAAGCGGTGGCCCATTGCGCCTGGGCGATCCGGGAATGGCCCCCTGGAGCCATCGGGGCACGATTGGGCCTGCTGTACCGTCCCCTCTCGTCCGGATCCCGCCCCATGCTGCAGTGGGTCTGGCGTGTGACGCCGCCCCCGTTCGGCTTGGACCAAACGCTGGCCACGAAGATCCGACGACTCAAGCAGGCGGTCGGGTCGGCCACCTCCGAGCTGGGGCCGCGCCGGGATGAGTGGGTGGCGCTCCAGGGGCTCCGGGCGTTGCGGGATGCGCTGGTGTTCGGCGATGAGACCATGGTCCAGGCGGAAAGTCTGCTGGTGCTCACCACAACTCCTCAACTGCTGAACGACGAGGCGCGGCAAATCTCATCCCGGCTGGCGGCCCTCGGCATCCGGACCGTGGAGCTGACGGAGGACCATCTGCCAGCGGCGCTCCGGGCATGGGGAGCGGAGCCCTACCAGTCCAGCGAATTCGCCAGCGGATGGCGACAGTGGCTGCGCCAGCTGATTCAGGAGGGGCCCAGCTGGGAGCCCCGAGTGGTGACGGCCCGACGCGCGGCGGAATGGATCTGGCCCGGGTTGGGGTCCGTGCCGGATCCTCCCGTGGAAAACAGCAGCCGGGTGTATGCGGGCTCCACCCGGACCCGGCATCCGGTGCGCCTCGACCTGCGGATGGAGGAGGACGGACGCGCCTCCAACGTGCTGGTGATCGGGCAAAGCGGCTATGGCAAGTCCTTCTGGCAAAAAGTCGTCATCGCGGGCTTGCTGGCCGAGGGTTGGACCGTCATCGTGCTGGACATCGACGGAGAGTATCGCTCCTTGTGCGAGGCGATGGGTGGCGTATGGCTGGACGTGACGGGGGATCGAGTGGGGTCCTATCCGGACCCCCTGACGATCCCTCCCGAGGAGGGACGCCCCGAGGAGGATGCCAGGCGGTTCTCCCGGATGCAGGAGACGGTGGCCAGTCTCGCCGCCGTGCTGGGGGGGTTGGACCAGGACGGCAAGACCGCCGTGGAGCAGGCGGTGGAGAGAGCGTGGCGCGAGCACGGCGTGGACCCGGACAATCCCGCCACGTGGGATGCCCCATCTGGACGGCCCTCCATGCTGAACGTCTGGGAGGAGCTGCATCACGCTCAGGACGAGTTCTCGATCACGGCCGCCCGCCGCCTGTGGCGGTTCATCCACGGATCCCAGCGGCATCTGTTCCAAGGGCGGCCGGTGGCGTGGGTGGTGCCCCCGGGTCGGCTGGTGGTCTGGCATCTAGGCAACATCCAGGTGCAGCAGGGGCAGGATCTGTCTCCCGAACAAGCCGGACGCTATATCCTCGTGTGGCGCACCACCTGGGAATGGCTGCGGGCGCAGCGCAAGGCGGGCCGCTGGACGGCCGTGGTCGTCGACGAGGGGCAGCGCGCCCTGCCGCAGTCGTATCTGGGGGCCAGCATCGCCGACCTCGCCACCACCATCCGCAAATGGAACGGGATCCTGCTGTTCGCCACCAACGCTCCCAAGCAGCTGTGGTCGCTGGCCGCCGGCCAGACGATCTGGGACAACACGCCTGTCAAGGTGCTGTTCGGCCTGGAGCCGGATCGCGCGGCGGAGATGGCCCAACATCTGGTCCTCCCCCCCGCTGTGCAACCCGGGTCTCTGCTGCCGCAAATGGCGTGGCTCCGGGCACCCGGCCTGCCATGGGTGATGGTGAGGGCGGATGTGCCTCCAGAGGAGGCCGCCCTTTACGCCACCAAGGGATCGCGCCGCTTCTAGGCGTTGGAAGGAGGGCGACGCTTGTCGTACTATCTGGTCGCGCTGGAGCCCACCCATCGCCATCGCTGGCGCTGGCTGTGGCTGTTGCTGCTGATTCCCTGGCTGTTCATCTCGCTGGTGCCCCAGACCTACCGATGGGATCAGGAGGAGCGGGAGGCGCTGCTGGCGGAGGGGCCGGCCTATGCGGTGGCGCTGAATGGCCAGGAGCAGCGATCCCTCGTGGCCTTGTGGCCGGATCTGGTGTACGCCAGCCTTCGCACTGGGGTGCCGGTGGAGGACATCGTCGTGGTCATGCTGCACGAGTCCGGAGGCAGGGTGAGCGCCTACAACGCCCGGGGTGGCGCGGCGGGGCTCATGCAGCTCATCCACAGCACCGCCGTCTCCATGGCCGAGAAGCTGGGCATGACCTACACGCCGGGCATGCGGTTCAACGCCAGGGACAACCTGCTGATGGGAGCTGAGTATCTCGCGGATCAGCATGCGAAATTCGGATCCTGGCGCGCCGCGTTCGCCGCCTACTATGGGGGGCCGGGCAGCCTGGAGGCGAGCGGGGTGGGCCCCGGCACGCCGTGGAGCGAGGCGGCCGTGCGCTTGAACTGGGTGCCGGATCCCCAGGCCGGCAACACCATCACCATGACGGCCTACGCCGAAGGCATGGCCGCGTCCACCAGCAAAATCCTGGCCTACGCCGCCCGCCATCACCTCTGGATTCCAGACGATACCAGCATGCGGGTGGTGCAGTGGCTCCTGCATCCGAACACCGCGCCAGCGTCGGAGCGGCCCAAGCTGTTGGCCACTCCGACGCAGCTGCTGGAGCAGGCGGCGGGCGCTCTCATCTCCGCCATGGCCACCACCAGCCAGGACATCACTGGATCCATTCAAACCACGTTCTCGTGGTCGAGCGGCCACGTGGCGCAGCTCTTGGAGGCCGCCGGCCTTGGTGCCGCCGCGGCGGAGGGAATCGCCCTGGTTGTCTCCGGCCTCGCGACCGCAGCCGCGGCGGCCGCCTGATCCCATTCCACTTGTCGGAGGCGCACCATGGCAACCTGGATGCTCGGCATCGTGGCGGTGGTGCTGGCTCTGATGGTGGCGCAGGTCGCCCTGCGCCACATCGGAGTAGCGGATCCGCTCGGCTTCTCGTGGCGACGGGCCTGGCACGCCTTCTGGCAGGGGCCCACCCATCCGGCGCGGACCCCGATTGGCACGATCCGGTCAACCTCCTCCCAGACCCAAGCCGCCAGCCCGGTGGCCACGCATCCCATTCCATGGTCCCATTGGCTGGGGACGATGGGATGGATGGCGCTCACGGCCTGGGTCGTCACAGGCTCCGCCCTGTGGGCCTACAACGCTCCGCCGGACCGCCGATCTCCCAGGGCATGGCTGGACTGGATTCTCTGGCGATGGCCGGTGGTGGTGGCGGGGTTCCTGGCGCATCGGCCGGAGTGGGTCCACGACGCCTGGGAGCGGCACTGGGCCGCCATGGACGCCGCCCACGCGACAGCGGCCCAGCGGGTGGCGCCAGCCGTGGCCAAGCGAGCCGCCGCTGTCCTCGACGCCTCGTTCGCCATCTCCGAACCGGACGCCGTGTGGATGCAGGACGGATCCGCTGGGCGGGTCCGCCGGGTGCAGATCGCCGCCACCCCCAGGGGGGTCGGCCCAGTCTGGCCGCATGGCTATCACGCCGGCACGTGGCAGATCTGGCGCCAGTGGGCGCAGCAGCAGGCCGCCATGGCGCTGTACCACGCGGGGGTGCCTGGGCGCTGGTCCCTAGACGCCTATGGGTTTTTGCAAAGCATCGCCGATGATGAGGAAGAGGAGGCGCAACCCGGGATTCCCAACCAATCGTCCGACCCGGTTCCTGAGACACTGCGTCCAAACGGGCCCCCTCTGACCCTCCTGCCCGCAGGGGGGCCCGCCACCAGATCCAAGGCTGAAGGCGAGCAGATGGCGAGGGTCCTGCAGGAGGCGCTGGCGAGCTTCGGCTTCGACCGGGTCGCCGTGCGGGTGCAGGGGGTCGGCCCCACGGTGGTGCGGCTGGGGCTGCGCTATCCCAAGGGCCTGCCAGCCAGCCGCATCGTGGCCATGGCGCCCGATCTGGTGGCGGCCTCGGAGGGACGGCTGCGCGGCCTCCGCTTCGCGCGCGCCGGCCTGACTGCGGAGGTGGTGCGGGAGCACCGGGAGATCGTGGCCCTGCGATCCCTGCTGCCCGCCCTGCCCAAGCCCAAATGGTCCACCGCGTGGTTCCCGGTGGGAGTGGCGGTGGACGGCTCCCCGGTCGTGGCGGATCTGACCGAGCTGCCGCATCTGCTGGTCGGAGGCACCACCGGCAGCGGCAAGAGCGTGTTCAGCCTGGGCTACCTCACCGCCCTGCACATGCTGTACACGCCCGCCCAGCTCCGCCTCCTCCTGGTGGACCCCAAGCGGGTGGACCTGTTCCCGTTTTTCGAGGGCAGCCCATTGCTGGAGCGCCCGGTGGCCGTTGAGCCGCAGGACGCCATCGCGGCCGTGGAGGCGGCGATCGAGGAGATGGAGCGGCGCTACGATCTGATGTCCAAGGCGGCGACGGGCAAGCTGGCCACCTACAACGCCTCCCGCCCCGCCAAGGATCGCCTGCCGGTTTGGATTCTGCACATCGATGAGCTGTACGATCTGCGCCTGATGGCCAAGGCGATGGACAAGCGGGCCGCCGAGGCGCTGGACGACCAGCTGACCCGGATCGCCCAGAAGGGTCGGGCGGCGGGCGTGCATGTGGTGGTCGCCACCCAGAAGCCGACCGTGGAGGCGGTACCGTCGATCCTCCGATCCAACGTCCCCTCCCGCCTCGCCATGGCGGTCCAGAAGGGCACCGACTCCAACATCATCCTGGACGAGGGCGGGGCCGAGCTGCTGGCCGGCAAGGGCGACGCTCTGTGGAAGCCGATCGGGGGGGAGACCCAGCGGGTGCAGACGGCGTTCGTCCGGGAACAGGACACTCGCCGCGTCGTGGAGTGGTGTCGGGACCACGCGGGCGATCCACCTAGCGAGTCTGATGCGGTCGGGTCGGCCTCTCCGGATGTGGAGGCCAGGTAGCGAGCTATACTCATCGTTGAACAACGGCTCGCGCCACCGGGTTTTTGGACAGGAGGGGGCGGGACCTGTGGCATCCGCACCGGAGTTCCGGCTGCCATCCATGCGGGACTGGCTCCGCTGGCTGCGGCGGGAGGCGGTCAGCGTGGTGCATCGGCGCTGGACCCGATCAGCGCCCACTCCCGTGCAGGTCGCCCCTCCCCGCTCCACGGTCGCGGAGAAGCCGACCTCGGCCCGGACGATGGCACCGCCGCGTTTCACGGCCAGCCCCGCCTCCAGGGCGGCCGCCGTGCGACTGCGCCGATGGGTGGAGATCCAACCGCCTGGCTCCCGCATCACCCTGTCCGACGCCGCCCGGGCTGTGCCCGGAGTCTCCCGGGGTCTGGCGTGGCGCACCTTCCGGCGCTTGTCGGACGACGGGGTGCTGCGGGTGGAGACCTGGCGCACCCAGCGCGCGGAGCGACAGATCTGGATCCGGCGCTGAGCCACGATCACCCAGACGGGGGCCCCGCCTGTTGGGCGGGGCCCCCGTTCTCCGCCATTGGCAGGCGCCTATCGGCGCATCTGATCAAGAGGGGGCGCTTGCGCATGGAGGGCACCGTGCTCATTCTGGTGCGGGATCACATCCTGGTCCGCATTCCGGCGGCGGAGGAGCGCAAAAGTCCACAGCACACCTGGCAATGGCTGCGGGAACACGGCTTTCCGGATCTGGCCATGGACGAGTGGCGCATTTACTACGGCGAGCTGCTGGACGAGCCGCCGGGGATCTCCAGTGCGGGCAAGGCGTCCAACCCATGATGCGGGAGGATGAGGAGGAGGATGATGAGCCATGCGCCTGTCCGATCGCGTCCGGCGGGACGGTCGGCTGCCGGGAGGACGGGGCGTTCCCTTGCCGGCTCCCAGGATCATCGTGGGAAGAAGGCGGGCAGGAGCGACGCGCCTCAAGGGTCGTCGCCTGGAGGCGGAGCGGCGCCGGAATCCAGACGGGGACGATCCGGCGGGGGGCGGGCCTACCGCACCGGAGCCGCCTGGGAACGCAGGGTGAGGGATCGACTGGTGCGGGATGGATGGATTGTCTGGCGATCGGCGGGCAGCCGATCCTCGGCCGATCTCATCGCCTGCCAGAACGGTCGATGGGCGCTGATCCAGTGCAGGCGATCCGATCGCGCGCCATCCGCCGATGACCGCGCCGCGCTGCTGGCGCTGGCCCGGGCGACCGGGGCCGAGGCGTGGTGGGCCACGCCTGCCGGCATCCTGCGACTGTCGGAGCAGGAAACGGTCGAGGGACGGGATTAACGGCTTGGGCATGGAAAACCCAAAACCAGGAGGACGCGCCCATGATCTCGACGCCAGTCGCGTTCGCCGCGGATGCGGCGCTGTACTGTCCCGAATGCGCGGAGCGCCTGTACGGCCCGGATCGGTCGGGCCGGCTGGATCGCGAGGGCAATGAGGTGTGGCCCATGTTCGGGGCCGAGGCGTTGGACGCCCCGGCCCACTGCGACGCCTGCGGGCGCTTCCTGCCTTCCGCGCTGGCCGAAGAGGGAGAGCGGGTCGTGCGGGAGGCCATCTCCCAGGGCACGGCCCCGGAGGCGTGGCTCGATCGATGGCCGTGGCTGGCACCGTGACCAGTCGCCACTTTGTTGGGCGGCGGCTTAAGGCAAAAAAGCGATTCCGCGGCGCACCCACCGCGAGCGCAGCGAACGCTTGCGCCACCGCATGGACGCGGTCGATAGGCTGGCATATGCTATAGGTAACGTAACGCAAGGTGGAGGAGGCGCGGGCCATGGCGGATGGTCGCCCTTGGCGCAGCGTGGAGCTGTTCAGTGGCGGCGGCGGGATGGCGCTGGGCCTCGCCCGGGCCGGCTTCGAGCATCGCTTCCTGATCGACTGGAACACGCACGCCTGCGCAACCCTGCGCGCGAACCGCGGCATGGAGTGGCCGATCCGGCAGGACGACGTCCGCGCGGTCCGGTGGCGGCACATGGGGCTGGACGTGGATCTGGTGGCGGGCGGCCCGCCATGCCAGCCGTTCTCCATCGGAGGCAAGCATGCGGGGCATCTCGATCCTCGCGACATGTGGCCGGAGGCGATCCGCGCGGTGCGCGAGCTGCGCCCCCGTGCGTTCCTGTTCGAGAACGTGGCCGGCCTGGCGAGACCCGCGTTCAGAGGCTACCTGCGATGGGTGCTCCGCAGTCTGGCGGACCCGGATGTGGAGATCCTGCCGGATGAGGCGCCCCCGGATTGTCCCGGGGTCGGCGAATACCAGGTGCGATGGTTCCTGCTGGACGCCGCCGACTTCGGCGCCCCCCAGCGACGGCGGCGGGTGTTCATCGCGGGCGTGCGGCGCTCCCTGGGCGTGACGCTGGAGGCGCCGACCCCCACCCATTCCAGGGATCGGCTGCTGTGGGATCAGTGGATCGACGGAGCCTACTGGGCGCGACACGGCCTGCGGGTGGCCGGTCGGGAGCCTCCCCGGGATCAGATCGCCGCTGTTGAGCGCTTGTCGCGCCACGCCCTGGCTCCGCCTGGGCGGCCGTGGCGCACCGTCCGGGACGCCATCTCGGACCTGGGCCCGCCCAACGGCGTTAACGGCCATGTGTTCCAGCCCGGCGCCCGGGCCTACCCCGGCCATACCGGCAGCCGGCTGGACGAGCCAGCCAAGACCATCAAGGCTGGGGATCACGGCGTCCCGGGCGGCGAGAACATGGTGGTGCTGGACGACGGGTCGATGAGGTACTTCACCGTCCGCGAGGCCGCCCGGCTGCAGGGCTTTCCGGACGACTGGGCGTTCGCCGGATCCTGGACGGAGAGCATGCGGCAGATTGGCAACGCGGTGCCAATCCAGCTGGCGGAGGCGATGGGCCGATGGCTGCGCGGAGCGCTGGACAGGGCGGCCCGCATCGACGCCGTGCCCGTCCGCTGAGCCGATCCGAGATCATGGCGCGGATCCGCTCCAAGGACACCAAGCCGGAGTGGCGGGTGCGGCGGGCGCTCTGGGCCATGGGCGTCCGATATCGCCTGCATGATCCGAGGCTGCCGGGCCGTCCCGACATCGTCCTGCCGCGCAGCCGGCAGGTGATCTTCGTGCATGGATGCTTTTGGCACGGGCATGAGGGATGCCCCAGGCATCGCATTCCCAAGACCAACTCCATGTGGTGGGAACAGAAAATCCGCGCCAATCGCGCCCGGGATGCGCGGGTGACGGAAGCCGTCCGAGCGGCCGGATGGGCGGTGACCATCATATGGGAGTGCGAGACGGAATCTCCGGAGGCCCTTGCGCAAGCTCTCGCGAACGTGGCTCGTATCGCCTTTGCCTGCAATCCGGGCAAAGGCGCGCCCGATCGCGGAGCTTCTAGTCATCCTCCGCCCGATCTTCGTCCTTTGTCGTGATCCGCGAGGAGAAGACAGCGGGAGCCACCAGCTGCAGGGTATCCTTGAGGAACAAATCCAGAATCTGTCGAAAATCCTTGTAGATCGGATTCGACAGGAAGTGCTCCGAAATTTGCCGCTCGATCAGCTCCGGCGGCTTTTGGTCCGTGGCGATAGACGTCGCCCATGGGCGCCCGGGATGCATGGTGTCCCACGGGGATCGCTTGTTCCTTCTGGTTTTGGCAGAATCCCCATGCTTGCCTAGGCCAAAGCAGATCTGCGTCTCTGAGTTCCAAATCGGCCTGAAAAACCGGATGAGGGAATCCTCGGCCGCTTTCTGAAACCCGCTCTGCGTGATGAGGAAGCGACACTCGAAATCCGCCAAGCGGAGAGTGGTCGCCGCCATCCCGATGCTTTCCGCATGCTCTCGCAGCCGCTGATATAGCGCGGTGCCTTGGGCCTCGGGGAGCTTCGCCGATGGGTCGACAGGATCCGCCTTGCCGATGTAGATTGGGTGATCGGTGCCGGAGATTGGCGCATATGCGGGGAATGCGCCCGTGTAATAGAGCGCATAGACACCGGCCCCGTAGAAGGCGGGTAGGCCCTCCAGCGCATATCGAGGCTGGGCGACCAGCAGCAAGGCCGCCATCGTGCCCGCCGTCCGCGGATCTGTTGGATCAAAGAAGGATCTGGGCCTGGCCACCGGATCCAGCGCGTCGATCGCCTCCAGGAGGTTCTGGATTTCTGGCCGCACGGCTCGTCGCAGGCGTCGTGCGACCCGGGGATTGGCGCTCTCGCCCAATCCTTTGATCTCCTCCACGATTTGCCGCAAATGGTCTATCAGTGGCAGCGATCGCTGTGGACGGTCCCGACGCACAGTCCCCGCCTCCCCCCATCCTGTCTCTGGACATGTTCAATGCCGGGAGGCGTTTTCCTGCCAAACCGACGGCGGCCTTCCGACGGCGGCGATCTTGCGCCATCATGAGGAGGAAGCGGGAGGAAAGGCTGCCGCATACGGGCTGATGGAGAGGAGCACGGCCATGCGCGAGGATCTGGTGCAGGCATGCGTCGAGGCTCTGCGTCGGCGCACCGAGATTGGAGACTCCGATCCGCCGGACTGGGGCGCGCCGAACCCGTTCGCGCGGTACGACGCCGCGCGCGAGGAGGCGAGCCGTCGGCTTGCCCTCCTCACGCCAGAGGAGCAGGCGGAGGCGCTGGCCCGCTTCTCCCGGTGGTTCCGGTCCTATCTCGCCTCGGATGCCTGATCCTTAATGCCTGCCACGGTTTTTGCGGTTTCAGCCGGATGATCCGTTGCCCGGACCCGCCAATGCGCCATCCGCCGGCCCGGCCGTCTGGCACTCGACCGCCTGCCACCGGGTGTGCGGGGATTGTCCGTCGGGCCGCGCCCTGTGCGCCCTTTCGCTTTGCGCGTGCATATCGCCAGTCCCATGTCCGGTTCCGCGGATGAGAACCTTCCCGCGTTTTTCGCTGCGGCGGACCGGCTCCGGGGGCCGCCGGGTATGCTCCGGAATCCCGGAATCGGGTGCGGGAGGGGCGGATATGGACGGATTATCTGCGGGTGTCTTTGGGGCGGCTCGCGGGGATCGTCGTGGGGATCGCCGTGGGCGGGTTTCCAGCCGCCTGGAAACGGCGAACCCCGCCTCCCTTGCCGGATACGGGGTTCATATGGTGGGCGCGAGAGGTATCGAACCTCTGACCTCTTGAATGTGAGTCAAGCGCTCTGCCACTGAGCTACGCGCCCGTATGCAATTGCGGATTCCTGGCTCTCGCTGGTGGGCCCAGAAGGATTCGAACCTCCGACCAACCGGTTATGAGCCGGCAGCTCTACCGCTGAGCTATGGGCCCATGTAAATGGCTCCTCGAGCAGGACTCGAACCTGCAACCACCCGGTTAACAGCCGGGTGCTCTACCATTGAGCTATCGAGGAGCGTCGCCGCGAACTATCCTAGCAAGCGCACCGCCGGCAGTCAAGGGGGGACGGTCGAAAGGGATGCGGTCGGGGCAGCGTCCGGCCGTGTACGAGTTCCCACAAGGCATATAATAACCCTAAGGAAATTGAAAGGAGGTCCGGCGATGGCGGCGGCGCCCCCCGAAGGTTGGAATCGTCTGCCCCGGATACCGGCGGCGGGTGGAGTGTCCCGGCCGGTGCAGGCGGTGGTGACTGCCCCCCGGCTGCTGGAGGGGGCCGGGTTTCCGGTACGGCGGCCGTTTCCAGGCCCCGGCATCGGCTTCCGGGAGGCGGATCCTTTCCTGCTGCTGGACCATATGGGCCCGGTGGACTACGGGCCGGGGGAGGCCAAGGGCGCACCCTGGCATCCCCACCGTGGGTTTGAAACCGTAACCTACATGCTGGAGGGGGTCCTGCGGCATCAGGACTCCCACGGTGGGGGCGGGGTCATCGCGGGCGGGGATACCCAGTGGATGACGGCGGGGGCCGGCATCCTGCATGATGAGATGCCGGACGGGGAGCTGGTGGCCCGGGGCGGGCGGTTTCACGGGGTGCAGCTCTGGGTCAACCTGCCGCGGGTGCTCAAGTGGACCCCGCCCCGCTATCAGAGCCTGGCGGCCGCAGAGGTGAAATATCTGACCACGGCGCGGGGGGACGGCCTGGTGCGGGTCATCGCCGGCGCGGTGGCAGGGGTACGCGGGCCGGGGCGGACCTGGACGCCGGTGACGGTGGTGCATGTCAGCCTGGAACCGGAGGCGGAACTCTCCCTGCCGTGGCCGCCGGCTTACAACGCGTTGGCCTACGTACTGGAGGGCTCGGGCACTGCGGGACCGGAGCGGGTGCTGGTACACGACGGGCAGGGCATCCGTTTCGGGGCGGGGGATCGCCTCTGCTTCGCTGCCGCCTCCCGGCCCGGGGGCAGCACCGGGCGCCTTGAGGTGTTGATTCTGGGCGGGCAGCCGCTGCGGGAACCGGTGGCCGCCTACGGGCCTTTTGTCATGAACACCCATGCTGAGATCGTGGAGGCCTTCCGGGACTTCGAGGCCGGGCGCATGGGCCGGATTCCGCCGGCGGCAGGGGCGGATGACGCCTGAGGCCGGCCCAGCGCTTGTGCAGGACCACTAAAACCGGCCGCAAATCCGTATATAGCCCGGCGGCTGTGGTACAGTGAAGCCGCGATCACGACGGTGGCGGCGGAACCGGGCGCGGCGCCGGGGCTGCTGCCGGCAGGGAGGGACCGGCCATGGGATATGGCGGGCGGTTGACGCAGCCGCTGGTGCGGGATAGCGGCGGACGGCTGCGCGAGGCGACCTGGGACGAAGCCCTCGATCGGGCGGCAGCCGGGTTGCGGGAGACGGTGACCCGGTACGGGCCGGAGGCGGTAGGGGTCTTCAGCTGCTCCAAGGCCACCAACGAGGTCAACTACCTGGCCCAGAAGTTCGCGCGGGTGGTGCTGGGCACCAACAACATCGACAGCTGCAACCGCACCTGACACGCCCCCAGCGTCGTCGGTCTGGCGACGGTATTCGGGGCCGGAGGCGGAACCAGCTCCTATCAGGAGGTCGAGGACGCCGACCTCGTCATCCTATGGGGATCCAACGCCCGCGAGGCGCATCCCATCTTCTTCCATCATGTGCTGCGAGCCCGGCGCAAGGGCGCCCGCCTGGTGGTGGTCGACCCGCGCCGGACGGCGGCTGCGGCCCATGCCGACCTGTGGGTGGGCCTGGATGTGGGTAGCGACATCGCCCTGGCCAATGCCATCGGGCGGGAAATCCTGGCGGCAGGCCTGGAGAACCGGGCCTTTATCCGGAACGCCACCCTCGACTTTGAGGCCTACCGGGAGGCGGTGGAACCCTGCACCCTCGAGTGGGCGGAGGGGGTGACAGGGGTACCGGCTGCGGTCATCCGCGAGCTGGCGCACGACTACGCCCGCGCCGACCGCGCCCAGCTCTGCTGGACGCTTGGCATCACCGAGCATCACAACGCCGTCGACAATGTGTTCGCCCTCATCAATCTGGCCCTGCTCACCGGCCATGTGGGGCGGTACGGTTCGGGGCTCAACCCCCTGCGGGGCCAGAACAACGTGCAGGGGGGCGGCGACATGGGCGCCCTGCCCAACAAACTGCCCGGATTCCAGGATGTGGAGGATGCCGGGGCCCGCCGTCGCTTCGAGGAGGCGTGGGGCTGCCGCATCCCGCCCCGGCGGGGGATGCACCTCTCGCAGATGTTCGATGCCATGGAGGCGGGGCGGCTGCGGGGGCTGCTGGTGATCGGGGAGAACCCGGCCCGTTCGGAGGCGGACGCCGGCCGCGCGGAACGTCTGCTGGCCGGCCTCGACCATCTGGTGGTGCAGGACCTCTTTCTCACCCGCACGGCCGAGCTGGCGGAAGTGGTGTTGCCTGCCACCGCCTCCTGGTGCGAGACCGAGGGGACCGTCACCTCCAGCGAGCGGCGGGTGCAGCGGGTGCGCAAGGCGGTGGAGCCGCCGCCGGGGGCGCGGGACGACCTGGTGATCCTGGCCCGGCTGGCGGCCCGGCTGGGCCACGACTGGGGCGAGCCCGGCGCGGAGGCGGTATGGGACGAGTGCCGCCGCCTGTCCCCTATGCATCGGGGCATGAGCTACGCCCGCCTGGAGGCCTTGGGCGGCATCCAATGGCCCTGTCCGGATGAGAGCCATCCTGGCACCCCCTTTCTGCATGGGCGCCTATGGGACGAGCCGGTGACCGGACCCAAGGCCCCCTTCCGGCCGGTGGTCTACGACCCCCCGGTGGACCCCTTGAGCCCCGAGTTCCCCATCCGGCTGACCACCGGCCGCAGTCTCGAATCCTTCAACACCGGCGTGCAGAGCGGGCGCTACCGGGTCCCGCTGGCGCAGGGCGAATACCTGCGCCTGGCCCCGGAGGACATGGCCGCGCTGGGGCTCCACGATGGGGAGCAGGTGCGGGTGGTCTCCCGGCGGGGGGCACTGGAAATGCCGGTGCGGGGCGAGGCAGGCCTGCGGCCGGGCCTGGCCTTCATGACCATCCACTTCCCCGAGGAGGTCAATACCAATCGCCTGACCCTGGATGCCTGGGATCCCCAGTCGGGGACCTCTGAGTTCAAGGCCACCGCGATCCGGGTGGAGCGGATCGGCGGCGGGGTGGGGGCGGAAACGGAGGTGCGGCAGCCATGATGGAACGGCCCCCGTCAGGGGGGGAGGCGGACGCGGCCGAGCGGGCGGCGGTGGATGCGGTACTGGGGACGCCGGAATCGGCCTGGACGGGCGGGGCCCGGGCGGGTCCGGACCTGCATGTGGCCCGCCGGCCCCCCGACCGGCGCCATCTGCTGCTGCCTGCCCTGCGGGCGGTGGCGGCCCGCCGCGGGTTCATCAGCCCGGGGGCGGTGGCCTACCTGGCCGGGCGCCTGGGGTTGCCGGCGGCGGAGGTCTACGGGGTGGCCAGCTTTTACGCCCTGCTGCCGCTGGAGCCCCGGCCCCCGGTGACGGTGCACGTGTGTGACGACGTGGTATGTGCGCAGGCGGGGGCGGAAGCGGTGGCCCGGGCCCTGGCAGCAGCCTGGGGCCCGGCCGGACAGCCGCGGCCGGGGGCCCCGGCCATCTGGCAGCGCACCGGCTGTCTGGGCCAGTGCGCCGCCGCGCCGGCCGTTCTGGTCACCCGCAGCGGGGAAGCCGCGGGGGAGGCGGTGCTGGCCCCGGCCGACCCGGCGACGGCTGCGGCCCGGGCCGTAGACCCCGGGGATGGCGGCGACCGCCCGCCCCTGGCCGCGGATCCGGCTCCGGCCGGCGGCATCCTGCTGGGAGGAGGCAGGGGCGGGGATCCCCTCGACCTCGACGCCTACCGGGCCCGCGGCGGGTATCAGGCCCTGCGTCGGGCCCTGGAGCTGGGCCCGGAGGGCGTGGTACGGGAGATCCGGGAGGCCGGACTGACGGGGCGGGGGGGCGCCGGCTTCCCCACCGCGGTTAAATGGGCGGCGGTGGCGCAGCAGACCCTCACCCCCCATTACGTGGTCTGCAACGCCGATGAGTCGGAGCCCGGCACCTTCAAGGACCGCCTGCTGCTGGAGACGGACCCCTACGCCGTGCTGGAGGGCCTGACCATCGCCGCGTGGGCCACCGGGGCCCGCCAGGGCTACGTGTTCCTGCGCGCCGAGTACCCCCTGGCCCGGGAGCGGCTCGAGACAGCCCTGGCGGAGGCCCGCGCCCGTGGCTTCCTGGGGGAGGAGATCCTGGGCCGCGCCTTCCGGTTTGAGGTGGAGGTGCGGGTGGGGGCCGGTGCCTATGTCTGCGGGGAGGAGACCGCCCTCTTCAACGCCATCGAGGGCCGGCGCGGTGAGCCCCGCAACAAGCCGCCCTTCCCGGCCGTGCATGGCCTGTTCGGCCGCCCTACCGCCGTCAACAATGTGGAGACCCTGGCCACGGTGCCCGCCATCCTGCGCTTGGGGGCGGCAGCCTATGCCGCCCGCGGGACGGCCGGCGCCCCCGGCACCCGCTTGTTCCCTGTTTCCGGGACGGTGCGGCGGCCGGGAGTGTACGAGGCGGACCTGGGCACCCGGCTGGGGGACCTGCTGGAACGGGCGGGGGGGTTGACGCCCGGCCGCCGCCTGCAGGCCATCCTGCTGGGCGGGGCAGCCGGCAGCTTCGTCGGTCCCGAGGCCCTGGATATGACCCTGACCCCGGCGGGGGCGGCGGCTTTCGGGGCCACCCTGGGGTCGGGGGCGGTGATGGTCTTCGACCAGCAGGCGGACTTGCGCGGGATGGTGCGCCGCATCGCCCGCTTCTTCCGGGAGGAGTCCTGCGGGCAGTGTGTGCCCTGCCGTATCGGCACCCAGCGGCAGCTGGAACTGGTGGAGCGGCTGGCGGCCGGCCGGCCCCTGGGGTCGCTGGCCGCAGAGCAGGCCCTGCACCGGGACCTGGCGGCGGTGATGCGGGACGCCTCTATCTGCGGCCTGGGCCAGACCGCCGCTAACGCAGTGGAATCGGCCCTGCGCCTGGGCGTGTTCGGGGAAGGGGGGCAGTGAACATGGCAGCCACCCCGACGGGCCGGATGGTAGAGGCGACCATTGACGGGCGGCCGGTGGCGGTGCCGGAGGGGAGCACCATCCGTGAGGCCTGCGCCGCCCTGGGCATTGAGGTGCCCACCTTGTGCTTCCTGGAGAACCTGGCCCCGGTCAACGTGTGCCGGGTGTGCGTGGTGGAGGTGGAAGGCAGCCGCACCCTGGTGCCCTCCTGTTCGCGGGTGCTGGAGCCGGGCATGGTGGTCCGGACCGATACCCCCCGCGTCCGTCACAGCCGGCGCATGGTGCTGGAGCTGCTGGCCTCGGCCGTGGACCTCTCCGCCGCCGGGGAGGCGGTGGCGGGCTGGATGGCGGCCTACGGCGCCGATCCCGGCCGGTACGGCCCGGCGGGCCCGGCCTGGCAGCCGGCGCCGGCAGGGCAGGCGCCGGCCACGGATCCGGGGGCGCGGGCGGTGCTGCGCCAGCCGGTCAAGGAGGATAATCCGCTCTATGTGCGCGACTACAGCCGCTGCATCCTCTGTTACAAATGCGTGGAGGCCTGCGGGGAAGAGGCCCAGCACACCTTTGCCATTGCAGTAGGGGGGCGGGGATTCGATGCCCATGTCACCACCGAGTTCGACGTCCCCCTGCCGGAGTCGGCCTGTGTGTACTGCGGCAACTGCGTCGGCGTCTGTCCCACCGGGGCCCTGATGCCCTTACGGGAGGCGGTCCTGCGCCGGGAGGGCCGGTGGGACCCGGCCCGCCAGACGGTGACGGCAACCATCTGCCCCTACTGCGGGGTGGGTTGCACCCTGGAGCTGCACGTGCAGGACAACCGCATCATCAAGGTGACCTCGCCCCTGGAGTCCCCGGTGACCCATGGCCATCTGTGCGTGAAGGGCCGATACGGGTTTGCGTTCGTGGAGGGGCCGCAAGCGGACCCGGCTTCCTGAGCGGGGGCCGGAAACGAAGGGAGGTGCGGCCGTGGACGGGCGGGAGCCGGAGGAGGAGACCGCCGGCACCGCGGCCGCCGCCTGCACCCGGCGCACGGCCTGGGTGCTGAGGCCGGACGGCCGCCTCGAGGTAGAGGAGCGCCTGCTGGCGGTGGAGCGGCCGGTGACCCTGTTCCTTAACGGGCAGGAGCTGGTGACGGTGGTGGCCACCCCCGACCACCTGCGGGAGCTGGCCTACGGCTACCTGGCTGATGAGGGCCTCATCCGCCGGGCGGAGGAGGTTACGGTCTGCGTGGTGGGGGCGGAGAGCGGGCAGGTCCGCCTGCGGGTGCCGGCCCTGCTGGAGCGGCCGCCGGAGCTGGGCCGCCGCTGGCTCACCGCCTGTTGCGGCCGCGCGCGGCCGACTTTGTACTTTGCCAATGATGCCGACCTGGAGCCGGTGCCGGCCGGGGAGGAGCTGGACGGGGCAGCGGTGCTGCGCCTGATGGCGGCCCTGGAGGTGCGGCCGCCGGTGCTGGGGGAGACGGGCGCCCTGCACTGGGCGGCGGTGGGCGACGCTGGCGGCCTCTGGGTGCGGCGGGCGGATGTGGGCCGTCACAATGCGCTCGACAAGGTGGTGGGCTGGTGTCTGCTGCACGGGCGTTCCCCGGCCGGGCGGGTGGTGGTGTTCTCGGGCCGGGTCTCCTCAGAGGTGGTGATTAAGGCCGCCCGCCTGCGGGCCGCCTGGATCGTGTCCAACGCCGCCCCCACCGCCCTGGCGCTGGAACTGGCGGAGATGCTCAACCTGACCGTGGCCGGGTTCGTGCGTGGGGGCGGCGCCACCTTGTACACTCATCCCTGGCGCCTGCGTACCCCGGCCGGGGTTGGCGGGCGGGCGCCCGCCCTGCCTTAGGCGCGGCTGCGGGGTTCCCGGTCCCGGTCGGCGGTCAGTTTGTCAAGCAGGGTCTTGAGGGTGGCCAGCTCCGAGGGGGAGAGGCGTCGCAGCCGCTCCGCCACCAGGCTTTGCCGGGCCTGCCGGGCCTCCTCGAGCAGCCGGAGTCCGGCCGGGGCCACCTGAACGAGGATGCGACGGCGGTCGTTGGGGTCCGGTCGCTGCTCCACCAGGCCGAGGTCGGTCAGCCGCCGCACGGTCAGGGAGGCGGCCGGGGCCCCGACGCCCAGGACCTCTGCCAGCTCACGGTTACCCAACGGGCCGTGGCGCCGGATGGCCCAGAGACACCGCCATTCCGCGCCGTGCACGGGCCGGCCGTCGGCCTCGGCCACCGGGCCCGGCCGCCAGCGCAGGCGCCAGAGCTGTTCGAGCCCTGCCACCACCTCCTCCAGCAGGTCTTCCATCCTCCATCTCCCTTCCGCGGCTACCGGTTTTAAGCCTAGCACGCCCGCCTTGCTTCCGGAACCGGCCCGGCCTTCAGGGGCGGGCCCTCCGGGCCTCCCGGATCCCCCCGGAAGCACTAGCAGCCCTGAATTCCCGGGCATGTTACATTGTGTAGGGATCGGCCGTCCGGGCCTTTGGGGGCGGCCCGTTTTCCTCTGGCCGGCCGGGATGATTTAGCGCGATAAAGAGAACAATCCCAGCAAGGCCCCGCGACCGGGGGAGAACGGAAAGAGGGAGATCGCCATTCTTGCCATTGTTGTCACCCACCCCCGTCGCAACCGCTGCGGCGAGATTACCCATTGGGACCGCACGGTGGTGCACCGCTTCCGGGATCAGGAGGATTTCCGGACCCTGCTGGGGCTGGATGCGGACACCGCCTGCACGGTATGGGAGGCGGTCCACCGCACCGGCAGCTACCACCGGGCCTTCGGGCGGCCTTACTGGCCGTTATGGCTGGGGCGGTTCGCGGAGTGGAACCCGAGCCCCGAAAAGCATGTTACCGCCGATCTGGCGCTGGCCTGAGTCCGGACACCGCCGGGCCCGGGGGAATCCCCCGGGCCCGGCGGCGTTGGCGGCCGTCTAGCCGGCGGGCAGGGGGAAGGCGCCGTCCCAGACGATGGCCCGATGCAGGTCGGGGTCGGTGATGCCCTCGGTATTGAAGAGCAGCACTCTCGCCTCCGGGCCCAGCCCCAGGGCGTGGGCCAGGCCGGTGTAAGCGGGCTGGTCGCACAGGGTCACCAGGAGGCCCAGCGGCATGCTGCCCGACTCGCCGGCGCGGAGGGCGGGGTCGCCAGGCAGGGGGCCGGCCAGGATGCGGGTGCCGCGGGCCGCCACCGCCTCCCCGCAGATGAGGAAGGCGGAGGCCCATTCCCGCAGCAGGGGCCATGCCTGCGGATTGGGCTCGCCGCAGGCGAGGCCGGCCATGATGGTAGTAAGCGGCCCGCCTACGGCGGCGGGCCGGCCGTCGGGGGAGGCAGCCGACCGGTAGAGGGCAGGAGCGGCTGCCGGCTCTGCAATCAGGATGCGGGGGGCGCGGGACCCGTAGCGGGCGGCGAAGTAGCCCGTGACCGCCGCCGCCAGTGAGCCCACCCCCGCCTGCAGGACCACGTGGGTAGGGGGCTCTTCCCCGGCCGCGGCCAGCTGTTCGTCCGCCTCCAGGGCCATGGTCAGGTATCCCTGCATCACCCGCAAGGGGATCTCCGTGTAGCCAGGCCAGGCGGTGTCCTGGATGAGGGGGTCGCCGTGGGCGGCGGCCCAGGCCGCAGCCAGGCGCACCGTGTCGTCGTAGTTACGGTCGCTGACTTCGGCCCGCGCGCCTAGGGCGCGGATGCGCGCCACCCGCTCCGTCACCGTGCCCGCCGGCAGGAAGATGACCGCCTGCTGGCCCAGGGCCCGGGCGGCCCAGGCCACTCCCAGCCCATGGTTGCCGTCGCTGGCCGCCACCACCGTCAGGGGCGGGTGGCGGCGGGCGGCGGCCTGGAGGTCGGGGAACCCGGTCCCCGGCGGCAGCTGCCAGCGCGTCATCAGGTAGCGGCCGAGGGCGTAGGTCCCGCCCAGGACCTTGAAGGCGCCGATGCCGAAGCGCTGCGCCTCGTCCTTGACGTAGATGGCCCCCAGCCCCGCATAGCGGGCCAGGGCTGGTAAGGCTACCAGCGGGGTGGGGCGGTAGGCCTCCCACGTCCGGTGATAGGCGCGCACGGCCCCGGCGGCCTCCGGCCCCAGGTCCTCCAGCAGGGGCAGGGGCCGGCGCCGGCCGGCCGGGTTGGGCCGGCTTTCAATCAGGGCGGCCAGGCTGGCCGGGCTCTTGGGTGCGGTGCCGATGGCGATCCCCTCCACATCCGCGGTATGGCAGGTTTTCCGGGGATCCCCGGCAGATCGGCGGCCTCCGGCGGCCGGGGGCGGGCAGCCTTGCGACCGGGGCGGAAAAGCCTTACAATGTAAGCGATTGGTCATGTGTAGTATATCACATACCGAGCGCGGTGGCCAGCGGGGAGGGCGGGTGTCATGGCGGAGGAGGAACAGCCGGGGGAAGTACGGCGGCGGTTTATCTCCCGCGACCTCTACCAGCTCATCCGGCGGCAGATCATTACGGGCGAAATCCCGCCGGGTACGGTGCTGAAGGACCAGCAGCTGGCCAGCCGCTATGCCGTGAGCCGCACCCCGGTGCGGGAAGCCCTCCTCAAGCTGGAGACCGAGGAGCTGGTACAGACCAAGGCCAACCGCTGGACGCAGGTCACCCGCCTGGACGTGGATGCGGCCGTGCAGCGCTACCCCATCATCTGGACCCTGGAGGCGCTGGCGGTGCGCATGCTGCCGCGCCGCCTTACCGCCGAGGAGCTGGCGGCCATGGAGGCCGCCAACGCCGAGCTGGCCGACGCCCTCGACCGTCATGACGCGGTGGCCGCAGCCCAGGCCGACTTCCGCTTCCACCAGATCCCGGTGGAGGCCTCCGGCAACCGGGAGCTGGCCAAGATCCTGGCCCAGCTCAAGACCCCTCTGCAGCGGATGGAGATTGCGTACTTCGACCGCCTTTTTGCCTCCCGCCGTTCGGTGGAGGAGCACCAGGCCATCCTGGATGCCTTCCGGGCCGGGCGTCACGACCAGGTCATCGCCGCCATCGAGGAGAACTGGCGGGCCAGTCTGGACCGTCTGGCGGTGCTGAGCCGGCCCTGATGCCCTACCGTGCCCCGGTGCCTGCAGGCAAGGCGGGGCCGCCGTGCTACCATAGCCGGGGACAAGGCCGGCAGCGTCCGGCCGGGCGAAAGGGGGAGGCCGGTGACGGAGGGCCGGGATGTGCGGGCGGCCATCCTGGAGGCAGCCATGGCCGCCTTCGCCCGTCTGGGATACGAACGCACCACCGTGGACGCCATCGCCCGTGAGGCGGGGGTGGCCAAGGGCAGCGTCTACTACCACTTCGGCAGCAAGGACGGGGTCTGGGCGGCGCTGGTGGAGGAACGGGGCCGGCGGCTGGCCCGGGCCAGCGCCGGCGGCGACCTGGAGACGGTGCTCAAGGGCTGGGTGGACTTTTTCTGGGAGGAACGGGCCTTTCTGGAGCTGCTGCTGAGTGAGGCCTGGCGGGACGAGGCCCGGGAGCAGCAGGTGCGGGCGGTGCTGACCGGGGTGGTGGACGGCTTGCCCCTCATGCCTGACCGGGACCTGTCCGTGCGCCTGCTGGGCATGGCCGCCTTCGGGGCTATGGCGGTTCCCGCCCTGCACCTCATGAAGACCCGGCCTGAGGCGGGCCGGACCCCCCTCTACCGCCTGGCCGAGCGGATTGCCCACCATTTCGCCGGCGTCTGAACCTGGTTGACGGCGGGAGGAAGGGCGTGCTCCTATTATACTGACCAGTCAGTATAAGGAGGGGGATGCCATGGGTTCGCCCTTGTTGACCACCCGGAAGGGCTGGCTGGCGCTGCTGGCGGTGGGGCTGGTGCCCCTCCTCTACACGGTGACCTACCTGGGTGCCTTCTGGAACCCCTACCGTCTGGTGCCGCATCTGCCGGTGGCCCTGGTGTTGCAGGACCAAAGCGGCGCCGCCCGGGCGGTGGCGGCGGCGCTGCCCCGCCGGTGGCCGGTGCGGCGGGAGACGGCGGCCGGGGCCCGTCGCGCCCTGCGGGCGGGGCGGGTGAGCTGGGTGCTGACGGTGCCGGCAGGGTTCGGGGCGGCGCTGGCGCAAGGTCGCCCGGCACCCTTGCAGGTGGCGGTGGACCCGGGCAGCAACTACCTGGGTGCCGTGCTGGCGCAGCGGGAGGCGGAGGCCTTCGCCCGGGGGGTGGCCGCCCGCCTGCGCCGGGAGCTGCTGCAGCGGGCGGCGGCCGGGCTGCAGCAGGCACGGGCTGGCGCCGGGGCCCTGGGGGATCAGCTGAACCGTGCGGCGGGGGCCAGCCGGGCCCTGACCCGGGACGCGGCGGGGCTGGCAACGGGGGCGGCCGGCCTCGCCGCCGCCGACGGGCAGCTGGCAGGCGGCGCAAACCGGTTGTCGGCAGCCCTGCAGGCGGCCGCGGCCTCCGACCCCGCCCTGGAGGGACTGGCAGGGCAGGCGGCGGCCCTGGCGCAGGGGGCGGGGACGGCCGCCCGTCGCGCGGATGCCCTAGCTGCAGGCGGCCGGCAGCTGGCGGCTGGGAATGCGGCGTTGAGCGCGGGTCTCCAGACCGCGGCCGGGGCGGCCGGGCGGCTGGCTGCGGGTAGCGGGCGCGTGACCTGGTTCCTGCCGCGGGCCGCGTCCCCCCTCCGCCTGCAGGTGACGGCCGTGGACGGGGGCTCGTCCTCCTATGGCCAGGGCCTGGCCCCCTACTTCCTGGGGCTCTCCCTATGGGTGGGGGCGCTGGTGGCCACGGTGCTGGTGGGCGGAGGGCCGGCCCGCGGGCGCGGGCGCCGGCTGGCCGCCAGCGCCCTCATCGCGGGGCTGCAGGTCACGCTGCTGGCGGCGGGAGCCCTGCTGCTGCTGCCCCTCCACCCCCGGTATCCGGCGGCCTTGCTCCTGGCCCTGGCCGGCATCGGGGCGGTGGACTGGGCGGTGATGCGGCTGCTGGTCGAGCGGCTGGGGGACGGCGGCCGCCTGCTGGGGATCGTGCTGCTGGTCCTGCAGCTGGCGGGCTCGGGCGGCACCTATCCCCCCGCCCTAACCGCCGGCTTCTTCCGCCGGCTCCATCCCTGGCTGCCGATGAGCTGGGCAGTGCGGGTGCTGCGCTTCACCCTCTCCGGGGCCCTCGGGTCGCGGGTGGAGGCGGCGGCCCTGGCCCTGGCCGCCCTGGGCGGGGGAGCGTTGCTCCTGACCGTTTGGGGCCGTTGGCGGCTGGCCTTTGAGGCCCCGCCCCTGGAGGCGGAGGCGGCGGAGCTGCCGGGGACCGCCGGCTGAGGCCGGCGGTCTACTCGCCGGAGAGAGGGAAGGGGACCGAGGCCACCACCAGGTCCTTGCGGAAGGCCAGTACCGCCTGCAGCAGCAGACCGGTCTGGTTGTGGAGGGCATGCTGCCAGAGGCGGCGGGGGACCAGTTCCGGGATGAGGACCAGGAGACGGGTGTCGGGATGGCGGGCCCGGTAGTGGTCGATGTAGCGGACGATGGGACCCAGCACCGAACGGTAGGGGGAGGGCAGCACCATCAGGCGGATGTCCTCCGGCAGGTTCAGGGTGGCCCAGCGCTGGCGCACCACCTCGGCCCGTTCCCCGTTCAAGGCCACATGCAGGGCGATGACGGTGGGGGACAGGGAGCGGGCGTAGGTGAGGGCCTCGAGGGTCATGCGGTTGATGCCCGCCACCGGCAGCAGCACCGTCACCGGCGCCGGCGGTGGCAGGGGCGCGGGCGGCACCGCCAGCCGCAGCTGATCGGCCACTGCCTGGTAATGGCGGCGGATGCGGACGAACATCCACAGCAGCAGCGGCATAGCCACCAGCACGATCCAGGCTCCGGCCAGGAACTTGGCGATGGCGCTGACCACCGCCACCGTGGCGGTGAGCACCGCGCCCAGGGCGGGCAGGGCGGCCTCGGCCCGGCGGCCGGCCTGCCAGGCCACGCGGGCCAGGGAGAGCTGGGTGACGGTGAAGCTCACATATACCCCGATGGCATAGAGGGGAATGAGGGCCTGGGGGTTGCCGTGGAACAGCCAGATGAGGAGCGCCGCCAGCAGGGAGAGGGCCAGGATGCCGTTGCGGTAGACCAGGCGGTCGCCCTTGGGCAGGAACATGCGCGGCAGCCAGCGGTCCTCGGCCATCACGTGGGTGAGGTTGGGGAAGCCGGTGAAGCTGGTGTTGGCCGCCACCGCCAGGATGGCCAGGGTGACCACCGACAGCAGGTCGTAGAGGGCGCCGCGCCCGAAGGCCCGTTCCGCCAGCTGCTGCAAAAGGGGCAGGGAGGAGACGGGCTGGACGTGGTCGCGCCAGGAGGCGGCCGCCACCCCCGCCAGCATGAGGCCCAGGGAGATGCCCAGCAGGGCCATGGCGGTACGGGCCCGTTTCCAGGCCACCTCCGCGAACACCGGCACGCCGTTGGAGAGGGCCTCCACGCCGGTCAGGGCCGAGGCCCCGGAACTGAAGGCCCGCAACAGGACCAGGGTGGGAACGGCCGCCCCCGCCGGGGCGGGGAGGGGCGCGGGGGCGGGCACCGGCACCGCCAGTGCCACCCCCGCCGTCACCAGCACCAGCAGCACGAACAGGAAGGTGATGGGGGCCAGCACCCGGGAGGACTCGCGGATGCCCCGCAGGTTGATCCAGGTCAGCAGCACCACCAGCAGGATGGAGACCAGCACCGTGTGCGCGGCCGCCGCCGGCCACACCGCCCCCAGGGCCTGCACACCGGCGGTGACGCTCACCGCCACCGTGAGGGTGTAGTCCACCAGGAGGGCGGCCCCGGCCACCAGCCCGACCCCTGCGCCCAGGGTGTCGCGGCCGATGACGTAGGCGCCGCCGCCTTCCGGGTAGCGGGCGATGACCTGGCGGTAGGAGAGGGTGAGGGTGGCCAGGAGCAGGATCAGCACCGCGGTGAGCGGCAGCACATTCCACTGGGCGGCGGCGGAGACCGCGGCCAGGGGGATGAGGAGGGCCTGGGGACCGTAGGCGACGGAGGAGAGCGCGTCCGGCGCCAGGGCGGCCAGCCCGCCCAGCACCCCCACCCGCGCCCGTTCCGCTTCGTCATCACGCAAGGGCCGCCCCAGCAGCCAACGGGACACCATCCGCACGGTCGCCTCCGGTCACAAGGTGTCGACGCCTCATTATACCCGGACCCGGGGGGTCTGCCGGTCCCGCCGCAGGACCGGCAGGGTTGGGGGACGTCCCGGCGGTTCTCGGGGCACGCCGGCCGGGAGGCCGCGCCCCTCCTGTTGAGAGCCCGCATGCCCGGGCGCATTTTGGCGGCCGCTCCCATCCGGGACTTCCGCCGCCTGCTTGACGCGGGTGGCGCCCATGCCGCGTGCGGATCCGGTTTGGGGTCTAGCGGTGGAGGTGACGGGACCAGGAGGCGTGGAGGCTTACGGTCCCCAGGTCTTGCGCCAGGCGGTGGCCAGGGCGGCGGTGAGGGCCGCGGCGCCGGGACGGGCGGGGGCGCCGCCGGGGCCGGGATAGATCGCCCGTCCGCCCAGCAGGGTGTCGAGGCCGCCTAGCAGGCGGTCGGTGGGGGCCAGGGCCTGGTCGACCTGGGCGGGCCCGGCGCCGAGCACGCGGCCCAGGCGCAGGAAGTCGCGGTGTAGCCGGGTATCGAAGCGCTGCACCACGTCGGGCGGAGGGGCCACCGGGCCGGCGGGGCGGTAGGTGCCCGGCAGCCAGGGCCGCAGCGCCGTGCGCAGCGCGCGGGCCACGGTGGCGGGGGCGGGGAGGTGCAGCGGGGGCGCCAGCGCCGTGACCATCACCGCCGTCAGCAGCAGGGCGGGCAAGAGGAGATGGAGGACGCCGCGTGGCCGCTCCGGGGGCGCGGCCGACCGGCCGATGGGCTGGTGCACCCCGCTCCGCCCTCCTTCCTGTATCCGGGTTCAGCCCGATTACACCAGCACCATTCGACATGGCGAGGGAAAGTCCTTGCACCAGGGCGGAAAATTCCTGACAGGCAGCCCGCTTCCTACAATCCGTATTGCAGGACCTGGCCGGGCGGGCTATGGTCGAGGAAACGGGTGCGGGGGCGGGAAGGGCATGACGCGTTTAAACCTGGTGACCAACCTGCTGCTGGCGGCCTGGGTGGTACTGGAGCTAGGGGCCGCCCTCCGAAGCCGGGCGGAGGGGACGCTGCAGGATCGCGGGTCCTTCTGGGCAGTAGGGCTGGGGGTGGGTTTGGGGCTGGTGGGGGCGGATGCGGCGGCGGCCCAGGCCGGCCCGGCCGGGCGCCTGCCGGCCTGGGCGGGCTGGGCGGGGGTGGGCCTGCTGGTGGCGGGGGTGGCCTTCCGGCACTATGCCATCGGGGTACTGGGCCGCAATTTCACCCCCCGGGTGCGCATCCGGCCCGGGCAGCCGCTCATCCAGCACGGGCCCTACCGCTTTCTGCGCCATCCCTCCTACACCGGCGGCTGGCTGGCGCTGGTGGGGACGGCCCTCACCCTGCGCAGCTGGCCGGCGGTGCTGGTCATGGCGGGGTTCAGCCTGTGGGGCTTCGCCCGCCGCATCCGGGTGGAGGAGGCGGCGCTGGCTGCCGCCTTCGGGAGCCGCTACGAGCAGTACCGGCGCCGCAGCTGGCGGATGATCCCCTTCGTCTTCTGAAAGCCGCCCCGCCTGTCCCGCCGCCCGGGGCCGCCCGGCCGGTGCCGGGGCGGCGCAGGGACGGCATAATAGGCGGAAGACCGAGGGAAAGCGGGGCGGACATTGGGGCGCGTGCGGGAGGCAACCCGGTCCCCGGGTTGGATGCTGGCGGTGGCCACGCTGGACCAGGTCGCCATCACCATGTCCCAGCAGGGACTGGCGGTGCTGAGCGTGGCCTTCCGCGCCTACGCCCGTCTGGGCGTAGCGCAGATGGGGCTCCTGTTCTCCACGGTGGCCCTGGGGGCGGTGCTGGGCATGCTGCCGGCGGGCCTGGCCGCCGATCGCCTGGGGCCCAAACGGCTGGCCTGGATTTCGGGGGCGGCCATCCTGCTGGTGCTGGGCAGCCTGGGGGTGGCGGTCCCGCGGCACTTCTGGCTCCTGGAGCTGCTGCTGGGGCTGGTGGGGTTGCTGCTGCCGGCCTTGTCCCTCACCGGCGCCACCGCCGTCACCAACCGTTTCGACGGCAGCGGGCGCGAGGGGCTGGCCATCGGGGTGCGGCAGGCGGCCACCCCCTTGGGCGGCATCCTGGCCGCCGCCCTCTTCCCCTGGCTAGTCCACCGCTGGTCCCTGCGGGCGGTGCTGCTGCTCATTGCGGCCAACGTGGGCTTCTGGACCCTGGCCTTCGCCCGCATCCTGCCCCCGCGGCCTCCGCGGGCGGGGGCGCCGCTACCGGCGCCCGCCGCCCTGGGCCGTCTGCTCCGCCGGCTGCGCGACCCGCTGGTGGTGGACTTCCTGCTGGCTCCCGGGCAATATGCCCTGCTCACCTATTCCCTGCTTGACCTGCACGACCGCTGGCAGGTGCCGATGGGGGAGGCGGGGCCTCTGTTGGCCCTGGCCCTGCTGGGCGGCTTCCTGGCCCGCATCGGCCTGGGCCGGGTGAGCGACGTGCATCGCAACCCGGTCCGTCTCATCGCCCTGACTGCCCTAGCCGGGCTGGGCGGGCTGGTGCTATGGGCCCTGCTGCCGCGGCCCCTGGCCCTGCCCTGGCTGATGCTGCTGTTCCTGGGCTTGGGGGCGGGGGTGGACGGCTGGAATGCGCTCCTCACCGCGTGGACCACCGAGGTGACCAGCAGCAGCCAGCGGGGGCTGGCCCTGGGACTGGTGGGCATGGCCGGCTTCCTGGGGGTGGTAATGGCCCTGCCGGTATTCGGTGGGCTGGTACGGGTGACCGGCTCCTACCGCCCCGGCTGGGTGTTCCTGGCCGTCATCTATGGTCTGGGAGCGCTGGTGGCCTGGCGGGCCCAGGGCCGGCTGCGGGCGGAGGAGCGGGAGCAGGTGCCCGGGCGCGCACGTTAGCCCCGGTGATGGGATAATAGGCGGCAAAGAGGGAAAGGGGGCCTCCCCTTGCCCCGTGCGCTGCCTGCCTGGAAGATCTACCTGCTGCTGGCCGGGAGGCTCCTACTGAACGCCGTTCTGCCGCCCTTCCTGCTGGTCTCCTTCGCTATCCTGCTAGCGCTCGCCTACCGGCGCTCGCGCTGGTTTGTGCCCCACCTGGTGGTCCTGCTGGCCTCGGTGGCCCTGGGGGCGGCGCTGGGCCTGGGCGTGCGGGCGTCCGTCCGGGCCGGCTAGTCGGTCTCGCCCGCACTGCCGAAGAGGTCGATGACCGCCGGCAGCCAGGAGGGGAGGTCGGCGGGCTGGCGGGCGGTGACCAGGCGGGCGGAGAGGTCCACCACCGCCGGGCGGTCCTCGAAGATCGCGCCGGCGTTGCGCACGTCGGGGGCAATGCTGCGCCAGGCGGTGCAGTGCACCCCCCGCAGCACGTCGGCGCTGATCAGCACCTGGGGACCGTGGCAGATGGCCGCCACCGGTTTGCCGGCCGCGAAGAAGCCGCGCGTGAAGCGGATGACGTCGGGATGGGCGCGGATGGCGTCGGGCCCCTGTCCGCCGGGGATGACCAGGCCGTCATAGTCCTCCGCCGCCGCTTCCGCCACCCGCCGGCCGACGATGAGGGGCACGCCGTGCTTGCCGCGGACGGCGGTGCCGGGCGAGTCGAGTCCCACCACCTCCACCGTGGCTCCCTCCTCCTGCAGACGCCAGTAGGGATAGAGGGCTTCCGAATCTTCGAAGCC
Source organism: Candidatus Hydrogenisulfobacillus filiaventi (assembly GCA_902809825.1). NCBI lineage: Bacteria > Bacillati > Bacillota > Clostridia > Eubacteriales > Clostridiales Family XVII. Incertae Sedis > Candidatus Hydrogenisulfobacillus > Candidatus Hydrogenisulfobacillus filiaventi. The sequence goes on along the minus strand of LR778114.1, from coordinate 1,769,094 downwards.
GGGGCCGATCAGGAGGGCGATGCGGCTGCCGTCCAGCTTACCCATGTCCATATACCTCCCGGATGTGCGGCCGGTCTAGGGTGCGGCCGGCCCCTCGAGGAGCTCCCAGGCCTGGATGGCCACCCACAGCTGGGCCAGGGCCTCGGGGTCCTTGAGCTTCATCTGCAGCAGGCGTTCCACACGGCGGATGCGGTACAGCACGGTATTGCGATGGACATAGAGAACCTGCGCGGCCTTGCCGGGCGACTGCCCGTGGCGCAGGTAGGCGCCCAGGGTGTCGAGCAGTTCGCGGTGGGCCGGGTCCAGCAGGGGCCCCAGGGTACTCTGCACCAGGCTGCGCAGGGCGGCCGGGGGCAGGGTGGCCAGCACCGGCAGCAGCTGGCGGTGGAAGTGGATGTTGAGCACCCCCGCCCGCCGGCACTGCCCGGCGTAGCGCATCAGGTTGGCGGTCTCCCGCAGCCCGTCGCCGAGGTGGTAGAGGTCCTCGACGGCGGTCACGTAGGCGCAGGCGGGGAGGTCGGGCCGGTAGCGCTCCCAGGCGTCCATCCAGGCGTGGGCGCGGCGGGTGAAGCCGGCCACCCGGTTGCCCGGATACAGGGCCAGCAGGCCGTTGGGCCGAAAGGCCACGAAGGGCAGGGGCAGGCGGTAGGCCCACAGATGGGCCAGCATGAAACGCCGCAGCACCTCCATCTCCTGGAAGGGAGGCCGTTCGGGCGCCATCTCCAGGGCCACCAGGGTGAGGGGACCGTCCGCGGCGGACAGGCCGCAGAGGGCGAAGAGATGTAGCACCTCTGGGACCGGCCCCGCCTCCTCGAAGCGGCGCACCTTTTCCCCCCGCCGTTCGGCCTCCGTCTGCACCCAGTCCTGCAGGCGGGCCAGGATGAAGCCCAGCTCCAGGGTGAGGGCGTTAAGGGTGGCGCGGGGCCCCAGGTTTTCCGGGGGCAGGGGGGTGAGCAGGGTGGCGCAGGGCAGCCCGGAGATGGTGAGGGGGGTGGTGTACCACAGGCCGGCATCCCCGTCCCCGGCGCTGATGAGGTCGACGCCGTAGGGGTCACGGATGCGGAACGGGACCGCGCCCACAAAGGCCTGCCATTGGGCGGCCAGCGCCTCCAGGGCGCCCAGCATCTCCCGGATGCGACCTTCGGCCTCGGCCGGCAGGCCCGCAAACGGATTTACCCAGCTGTCTTCACCGGCCACCATCGACATGGTACCGCCTCCCGCCCCGGGACCAGCCAGCCATGCCTGCGGAACCGTGCCGTTTTCCCGATTATAGCAGGCAAGGGCCCCGATCGGGGGCCCCGCCCGCTGGCGATGGGCCGGCACCGGCTAGCTGCCGGGCGGGGGGGCGGTGGCGCGGCCCCAGGCGATGAAGCTGTAGACCCAGGCCGCAATCAGTGCCCCCAGGATGGGGCCGATGAGGTAGACCGGGAACTGGATCCAGTGGATGTGGCCTCCGAACAGGCTGTCGCCCACGTAAGGGCCGAAGGTGCGGGCGGGATTGAAGGAGGAGCCGGTGGGGGCGGCGGTCATCATGATGATGGCGCCCACCGTGAAGCCGATGGCCAGGCCCGCCATGCCCCGGGGAGCACGGCCGTCCACGGCGGTGCCCATGATGACCAGCATCAGCACGAAGGCCTCCACCGCCTCAATGGCGATACCCTGCAGATAGCCGGTGGTGGGGGCCAGCACGGTGGCGCCCAGATTGCCGATGGCGGCGCCGGGCGGGCCCAGCACCAGCACGATGCCCAGCGCCCCGAGTACGGCTCCCAGGAACTGTGCCAGCAGGTAGGCGGGCACGTCACGCCAGGGGAAGCGGCCCACTACCGCCAGGCCCAGGGTGACGGCGGGGTTGATGTGGCAGCCGGAGATGTGCCCGAAGCAGTAGACCAGGGCCATCACGATGATGGCGAAGGCCAGGCTGACCACCCCCACATCGGCCAGGTTGGCCGGTTGGTGGGTATGGGCCACGATGAGGGCGTTGAAGGCGGCGGTGCCCGGCCCGATCAGGACCAGCAGCCCGGTGCCCACGAACTCGGCCGCGCTCCGCTGCCAGAGGGTGGGGGCGCCGGCAGCCGCGCGCCGGGCCTCCTCCTCCCCGGCGGGAGCCCCGGCGCTGCCGGCCGGCCCGGGCGGGGCCGGCGGGGGGGACGCCTCCGCCGTGGCGGCGGCGCGGATGGACGGTACAGGGGATGCCACGACCGGATCCCTTCCTCCTGCGGCAAAAGCGGCTGACCCGGCCGGCCGGGGACCTGCGGTCCGGCTACGGCCCCCGGCCCGGCGGCCGCGGTTAACCGTTGGGGTGGATGAGGACCTTGGTGTAGCCTTCGACCCGCTTGTCGAACTTCTCGTAGGCCTCGGGGGCCTTTTCAATCGGGATCTCGTGCGAGACCACGAAGCTGGGCTTGGCCCGCCCGGCGATAATGAGGTCGCGCAGCTGGCGGTTGTACATCTTCACGTTGCACTGCCCGGTCCCCATGGTGAGGCCCTTCTCGAAGAACTTGCCCACCGGGAACATGAGCAGGCCTTCGCGGGCGGCGGCGTCCGGGGCACCGGGGTCGGAGGGCACGTATAGGCCGGGGATGCCCAGGCCTCCGGTAGGCCGCACCACCCGCACCAGGGAGGTGAGGACGGTGTTGGGCACCTCCTTGCCGCCCTGGGTGGCCTGGTAGCCCACCGCGTCCACCCCGCGGTCCACCATGCCGTGATGCAGGCTCAGGATCTGGTCCACGGGGTCGCCTTCGTCAAAATTGACGGCAATGGCCCCGATGGAGCGGGCCTTCTCCAGCCGTTCGGGTACATGGTCGACCACGTAGACCTCGGAGGCGCCGCGCAGGAGGGCGCTGTAGGCGGCCATCAGGCCTACGGGCCCGCCGCCGAAGATGGCGATGGACTCGCCCGGCTTGAAGCCGGAGAGGGAGACCCCGTGCCAGCCGGTGGGGAAGATGTCGGCCAGAAGGGCGAAATCGCTTTCATGTTCCCGGCCGGGCGGCAGGGAGAGGGCGTTGAAGTCCGCCCAGGGCACGCGCAGGTACTGGGCCTGACCTCCGGCGTAGGGGCCCATGGCCACGTAGCCGTAGGCGCCGCCGGCGAAGCCCGGGTTCACTTCGGTGCAGAAGGCGGTGTAGCCGGCCTCACAGTTCTGGCAGTGGCCGCAGGCCACATTGAAGGGCATGACCACGCGGTCGCCGACCTTGAGGCGGGAGACGGCGGATCCTACCTCCACGATCTCGCCCATGTTCTCATGCCCGAAGATGATGCCGGGCTGGGCGGCGGTGCGGCCTTCATACATGTGGAGGTCGGATCCGCAGATGGCGGTGGTGGTGATCTTGACGATGGCATCGGAGGGGTGTTCTATCTTCGGTTCCGGAACGTCGTGGACGCCGACCTTGAAGGGGGCCTCATATACCACAGCCTTCATGGATGCTTCCCTCCCCGTTCCAATCCACCGGATAGCCGGATGCCCGCAAGCAGTGACCGCCCCGCTCCCGGCAGGCCGCCGGCGCCCGGGGGGACGGGGCGATCGGCTCCAGTTAAGTCCACCCCGGGGGAAAGGGCGCCGGAATGGGGGAAAGATTGTGACCGCGTACAAGTCCCTGTGGGGAATTTGTGACGCCGGACAAGCCCCTTGGGACCTTGTGGACCAATTCGGAAGGATCACCGGGATCACTGCTCCGGTTCAACCGCCAGCGGCTTCAGCGGACGCCGGCCGCACCGGGATCCAGGACTTCAGTTCCAGGAGGCTGGTGCTGCCCCGGCCCAGCACCGCAGTCAGGCGGTAGTCGCCGGCGGGGACGGGCCGGCCGTCCAGGCGGGCGGGGATGGTGACCGTGGTCCGGAAGGTGCCGTTGGGAGCGGTGCGGACGTTCCACCGGGTAATGAGGTCGCCCGCTCCGGGTCCTCCCAGTTGAGGGTGAGGTAGCCCCGGGTCCAGGCGTAGGGCACCCAGCCGCTGATGGAGAGGCGGGAACCGGGCTGACGGGCCCGCCCACCGTCCCTGAGGCGGGGGTGAGGATCCAGTTGGGGATGGTGCCGGGGCGTACGGCCGGCAGGGCCGTGATCCGGCCGGCAGCTGCGGCCAGGGGGTAGGTGACCGGGGGCACCAGCCCCAGGCGGAAGCGGTCGGCGCTGAGAGGGGTGAGGGCATACTGGGGTGGCTCGGAGAGGGACCCGGTCCGGCTCCAGGTGTGCCCGTTCCAGGTCAGGAGGCCCAACGTATTCCGGTGGCCGCTGACATAGGCGGCCAGAAGAGCCGGTCGGCCCTCGAAACGGCCTGCCGCCAGCAGGGAGGGGGTAAGACTCACCGCCAGGTGCCCGCCCGGCCCCAGCAGGGGGGCGAGCGCCTGGCGCAACGGCCGGGCACCGCCGGCATAGGTTTCTACTATGAGCGGGCGGGGCGCCCGGGGGTCTGTGTGTTTGTGGATGGGCCTCAGCATGACCAGCCGGTGCGCTAGGCGCATGACCAAGCCGAACGCGAGGAGCTGCGTAGTTGGGGCTACCGTATCGTCGTGATTCGGTGTGATATGCCATTTGCCGAGCAGTTCGCGCGGTATGCGGATGTGTTTACGCCCCAGGGTTAACCAGGGCCAACAGGTCGCGCACGACCTGTCGAAACAGGGTATCGTGGCCGGGTAATAGTGGCACGGCACCCACCTGGACGCTGCCGATGCTATGCCAGAAGCGGTGGTCGGCAAAGCGAGGGTGCTGGTCGGCGGGTAGGGGAAAGACGGTGACTGCCGCCCGCACCCGCCGCTCCCAGGTCAGAGCAGAGGGGGGGACGGGGATGACGATAGCATCCCGGTACTGATGCATCTGGTTGATAGCCTCAATGGGGGGGATTTCCAGCCCAGGCTCGGCGTACTTCTGGCGAGCCGTCTCATTGTGCTCAAACCGGTATTTGGCATCGAAGATGAGCAGGGTATCGTCGCCGGTAACGGTGATGACGTTATCGGGCTGTTGGTCCACGGTTGGTAACCTCTGATAATAGGGCTGGTAGCCCACTTGTAGCCGCCGCCCATCCCGCAGGCGAATGGTAGCCTGGTCTTGCCCCTCGGCAAACACCACTTCCAGGGGGTGCCGGGCCCGTCGGATGCCAATCCCATCTTGGAGGGTACCGCCGGTTTCCGTAACTACGGTGGCGACCAAGCGCAGGTAAACCCAGTACTCATACAGGCGATGCACATCCTCTAGGGCGACGCCAATGGGCCCGGCACTCAACAGCAGGCCATGGTTCAGGCGGCGATGGAGCTGGATGACCTGTTGCAGCGGGGCCAGGGTTTGGGCCAGCACCCCTTGGGGAATCGGGGGCGGCTGTAGCCGGTTGGCGGGAAGCTCGGCACATAGCTGTAGACGGAGGCGCTTGACGGAGCGGCGCATACGTGCCAGCGGGGGGCTGCTAGGCAGGGTTTTGAGACGGGTGAGCAGGTAGTCGAGCAGGTCCAGCAGGTATTGCCGTTCGGGGATTCGGTGCACCCATTCTAAACGCGTGACCGCTTGGCGAGGCGGCTGCCGCTGATGCCACAGCCGAACGTCCGCTGGGCGCGGCCGCTTCAAGCGGTCAAAGGCCGCGACGGTGTCCAACCTTTGGGCTTGGACTGGCAACTGGGCCCAGGCACGGCTGATGGCCTGGGCCATGTCTTCCCAGAGCGCCTCTAGCATCCGACGCCAATAGGCACCTAAATCTATCGGCACGGAGGCTTCGAGCACCTCCTCGCGGCTGGTGCTGTGAAGGCGTGCGGCCAGGCCGCGGGCGGTCTCTTCCAGGTCGTACAACATGGCCCAGTAGTCCTGGTCATAGTCCAGCTTGCGCGCTCGCACAGGGATAGCCAGGCCTTGCTGGAGTTCCGGCAGGTAAAACCGCGCCCAGCCTAGGGCTCGCAGTGTCACACGAGCGGTTCCCAGTACCCAGGCATCCGCGCTGAGCGGGCCACCCCAATCAAGCGGCAGGGAGTGGTCGCCCAGTTCCAGGGCGATCGGTTGGGGGGCATAAATTCGGATTTCGTAGGGGACGTCTTCAAACAGGGCTAAGGGCTCTGGGGGATCCACGCGTACTCCGTGCCCCAGCGGCCGCGGGGACGGTGGTGCGGGGCGGGCAGGTCCCACCACCCGGGGTTGTCGAGGCCCATGCACGCTGAGGACGGCACGGGAACCGAATTGGGCCCGAATCAATTCACTGCCAATAGACGGCATAGCCATCCTCCTCGGCGCTGGTGAGCAGGGTAGCGATCTTGGCTAAGGTGCGAGGATAATGGCTACTTGGTCCCTGGTCATGCAGGAAGGCGACCCACCGTTCGGGCTCCTCTGGCGGCGTACTCCCGGTAAGTACGCCTGCCAGACGAACCAGGGCCCGAAGGTCTCCCTGTCGGCTGGCGCCTTGAAACTTGGGCAGAACCCGCGTGAGAAGAAGCTGATCCAGCAGCGCCATCCACGCCGCTTCAGGGGTGGCCCCGAAGAGGTCATGCACCCCGTTGCCTAAGGCCAACGCCGATCCGAACTCCACCACTAAGCGAGGGGAGAGCTCCCCCCGCGATGCTCGCAGGCCCGGCTCCAGCTGGCGCAATTGGTCCAGAAACCAGGCCCGAACTGTGTCCGGCAGCGGTGGGATGCCGTCAAATGGCCATCGTAAGGACGGCTGATCTTTCAGGCTGTCCCAGGCCAGCCCGTAGCGTTCGGGGTGATCCGAGAGGAGGATCTGTTCCGGTGTCACTGGCTGGAATTCGAACACCGTGGCCCGGTCGAGCAAGCGGGGAGTGAGGGATTGGACCGAGTCGTCAAAGTTCATGGTGCCGATGACCCGCAAGCGACGGGGAAGTTGGAGCCGGTCTTCCTGGCTTGGTTGTGCGCGCGCCAACTGGTCCAAGGCCGGCAGGGGCCCCCAAAATTCCCGTTGCCGGGTCTCCATCGCACTCATAAAATCCGAGAAGTAATGCTCAACCTTAGCGGTATTGAACTCATCGAGACACAAAATGGCATCGTCTACGTGCCGGATTAGCAGGTCATGAAGCGCGCCTTGCACGGGCTGGTGGGTGGTGGGGCTAATATAACCCACCAGGTCGGTTGGGTCGGTCCAAGCAGGGTTGACCGCCACGTTCAAATAGTAGAAACCAAACACCTCTGCCAACAGTCGGGTTAATGCAGTTTTTCCAGTGCCCGAACGGCCGGAAAAGATGGCGAAAGGGCGCACGGTGAGCGCGATGAGTATGCTGGCCAAATCGCGGACTTCCATAACATAACCCGCGGCCTGCATGCGCCCCGCCGCCTCTCGGATGATGGAGGTGGGGTCGGCCTCGTATTCACCTCTATTGGGGTCCACGGCGCGCGTCACCTCCTGGCCGCCAATCTGGGCTAGGACGGGAAGGTTCAAATGATAAGCATCTAGAATCAGGCGTATTAAAGGCGGAGGCAGCCGTGTTAGGTAAGCTTCCTGCATCGTTAGGGCTTTTGTATAGAAGAGACGGCTCTCGGATTCTACTATTTGTTGAGCACGTTCGCGATATGGGGGCTGGAACAAAATCCTGGGATCTAATGGTTGCGCAAATGCCTGGTAGTTTTTTAGGGTTACTAGATAACAATCTTTATACTTGGACCACCTGGTTCCTTCTAAACAACGAAAGTCCCTTGCTGTTTGGTCGACGATTGAGATTCCCGTAAATTTACCGTCCACCAAGTGCAAAATGATGTCCCCTACCGCGATTTGTGGTAGCAATGTCCATGAAGCGTTCTTGCGACCATTTTCATCATATTTTGGAGCCCATAATGCCTTTCCAACAGCGTATTTGCCCTCAATCCGGTGCAGCTGATTTCGCTGTTCAGTCGTCTCTACCCAAGCTTGTGGCATGGCCAAACTCCTTAAACAAAACTCGGACCAATGGAGATGAAAGGGGATTTTGTAGCTTCCCAGTACTTGAGACATGGGCCATCTTCTTTCCGTACTCCCTGAACACTTGGAAGCTACGGATTGCCAAGGTAAATGTCCTCAAGGATTCAGCACCGGTCCAGGTGACCTTAGCGAACCGCCGGTCGTCGCATCGGCCCAATAATTATAGGGTAGTGCTTTCGCGAGAGTCACCCGAGCCTTTTCTAAGCTGTTCTTCGACAGGGAGTCCCAGGTTCCCTGCTGAAAACCCAGGGTTGGGGTATGTTAAAAAATGGTACAGCATACTGTCCGAGCACTACGGATGGCCCTGATGGTTCGTGATATCGCCAGCAGGAGTTGTGCCGAAGGAGGCGAATTGCCCCATGAGTGGGAAACTGGTTTTTCTGGCTCGAGTCATGTGGGCAGAGAAGAAAAGAGGCCGCGCCTCTGGCCCACGCCGGCGTTCACACTCCACGGCCTATGGGGGAGCCTGCCCAGAACGCACGCTGCTGTCCGTAGCCCTGGCGCACACCTTTCAAACCGACACCGTTTGCATGACCTTCGGGTCCGTCTGGGGTACCGTGATGGCGGATATGGGGGCGGTGTACTCACTGGCCTATGCCGTGCAAGCCGGCGTGGCGCAAGCCCTAGAGGTCCCCCTTAGCGACCTGGCAGTGACGGTGCGTCAGACGCCCGCCAGCGGCTTGCCGACGGTGGTCTTGTACGATGCCGTCCCCGGCGGCGCGGGTCTGGTGTCCCAGTTGGTGGATGAAGGTGTCTTAGCGCAAGCCATGCACCTCGGCCTGGAACCAGTGGGCGGGGCATGTGGCTGTGACGCGGACAGCTCCTGCTACGGCTGCCCGCGCACCTATCAAAATCAGTACTTGCACCCCGTTTTACGTCGGGGGGACGCCTTGCGTCTCCTGGAACGGTTGCAGGCGGTGTTAGAGCCAGAAGTCACCTGGCGACTGGGCTGATGCATGGCCCCGCGGCCGAGTCGTGAGGGGGCCTTCCCAGCGGCGGGAGGTTGTTCCCTCTTGGGGAGAGGGGAAGGAGGATGCCCGTGTTGCAGACCCTGTTCGCCTTATGGTTCCTGGAGGGGCGGACCCTGCTGCACCGTTGGCAGCGGATCCTCCGGAACCCCCGCCAGCTGGGGATACAGGCCCTTTAGGCCGTCCTCCGGCTGTGGGTCCTGCAACGGCACCTCACTCATCCCGCGCTGCCCTTCGGCGGGCTGCCGGCCGGCTGGCAGCTGCCGCTGGGGTTGACCCTGTGGCGCTGTGGGCCTGGGGGGTCTGGCATCCCAAACCGCCGTTGTATTATCAGGAACCGGCCCACCTCTACCTCCTGCCCGGCGGGGCGGGCGCGGCCCGGACTCTGGCCATGTTGGTCATCCTGCGCAGCGTGACGCAGTTGGCGGCCGGTCTCAGCGGCGGCCTGCTGATGGGCCTCTACCTGTTCCTGCTGGAACCGGCGGTGGTACGGTGGCTGGTGACCGCGCTGCTGGTGTGGGTGGTGCTGGACCGCATCCGCGACCTGAGCGACCTCCTGCGCGGCGGGGTTTGCCGGTCCAGGCGGCCGGGGCGGGGTTGACGGTGCTGGTCGGGGCCGGCGCAGCGGCCGCCCGGGTGGGCCCGGCCGGGGCGGGCCGGGCGTTGCCGGCCCTGCTGGCGGGTGCGTTCCAGGCCCTGGGTACCCTGGTGAGCGGGCACTGGGGCGGGGTGGCGGTGCTGGTGGGCCTGGAGGGAACGTTGCTGCTGGCGGGGGTGCTGCTGGCGGTGCCGGTACCGGGGCTGACCCTTGTCCGGCCGTGGTGGTGGCCTGGGCGCGGGCGCGGCGGCGGGGGGAAAAGCTCCCCCCGGCCAGCCACTCCTTCCGGCTGCAAGGGCTGTGGGCACTGGCGGAGGCCGACCTGCGCGGCCGCCGGCGCCAGGAGGCCGGGTGGCTCTACGGCCTGCAGCTGGTGGTGGCGGCGGGGGGCACGGCGGCCCTGGCCTTCGGTCCCCGCTTCCTGACCGGGGCCTGGGTGACCCTGGCCTGGTGCGCCGGGGTGTGCGGGACCGCCGGCGGCAGCATCCACCGCCGGCTGCTGGCGGTGCAGCTGCCGGGGCTGGTCTTCAACCTGGCCTTTCCGGGCCCTGCCGCCCCTGGCGGCGGCGCTGAGCAGGCGTTTGCCGGCAGGATTGGCCGCCGGCACCGCCCTCCTGGCCGCCGGCGGCCAGGTGCTGAGCCGGGGGCTGGCGGCTAGGCTGTGGACCGTCTTCCCTGACCCCTATGACGGCCGTATCGTGACGTGGCTGGCCCGGATGGCGGGCCTGCCCTTGGTGGCTGCCCTGCCTCTGGGGGCGGCACGCCTGCTGCCGGCGCTGGGGGTGGCTCCCGGCGCCCTGACGGCGGCGGCGGGCCTGGCCTTGCTGGAGGCGCTGCCGCTCTGGCACCTGGCCGGGCGAGGCCTGGACCGCGTGCCGGGGCTTATGCGCAGCGGCGGGTAGGGGAAAGCCGCAGCGGGGATGGGGAAGCCTCCCGGCGGCGGCCCCGCTCCCATCTGGTACGCTGGAGCCGGGGAAGGGCGGAAGGAGGCTGCGCGATGAAGCTGGCGGAAGCTTTATCCGAACGCAAGGGCCTGGAGGAGGGCATTCAGGCCCTCAGCAACCGCTTGACGCAAGGGGCGCTGGTGGTGGAGGGGGATCGCCCCGCCGAGGATCCGAGCTGCTGCAGGCCCTGGATGCGGCGCTGGCCGCCTGGGCGCAGCTGGTGGTGCGCATCAACCGCACCAACAGCCGCGTGCAGACAGCCGACGGGTTGACCCTTACCGAGGCACTGGCGGAGCGGGACCGCCTGCGCAAGCGGCGGCAGATCCTGGAAAACATCGCCAATGCCAGCGCCGGCCGGCCGCCGGGGGTGCCGGAGCGGGTGCCGGTGATGCCGCCGGCCATGATGGCCGCCCGCATGGGGGGCGGGGCCCGCCTGGCGCCCGGGCTGGACCCGGCCCGCCTGCATCAGGCCATCGAGGAGACGGCCGCCGCCTACCGACGTCTGGACGCCCGCATCCAGGCCGCCGGCTGGACGGCCGAGCTGGACGAGGACTAGGGCCCGGGGCGGTAGTCCCGGTGGCGGCAGGCTGCCTGCGGTTCCTTGTGACAGAGCCCGTACGGCGTATCGGGCACGGGGCACACGCGCACGGCGGGACCGGGCACGGGGCATTCAGGTGGTCGGTTCCTGCTGCCGGGGCGAGGGCGGGACAGGGGTGCCCGGGCCGGCGGGATGAACCGGGGCGGGCCTCGGCTGCGCCGGGCGGGCCGCAGCCGGGGTTTGCACCAGCAGCAGGCCGCCGGCCACAATCCCCAGCAGGCCGGCCAGGAAGGCGGCCGTGGGCCGTTCGCCGAGGCAGGTCCAGCCCAGGAGGGAGCCGGTCAGGGGCTGCAGGAAGAAGGCGGCCCCGCTTACGGCGGCCGGGGCCAGCTGTAGCCCCCGGTTCCACCACAAGAAGGCGAGACCAGTGGCCACGAGGCCCAGGTAGAGCACCCCGGCCAGGATGAGGGGACGCAGCATGCTGGTGGCGTCCCGGATCACGGTCGGCAGGGCGGCCGGGGTCAGGAGCAGGGTGGCCAGCCCGATGCCGAAGGCGGTGACGGTGGCGGGGGGCACGGCCGCGGGCAGGGCCTGCACGGCTACGGCTGCTCCTGCCCAGGTTGCCGCTGCCAGCAGCAGGAGGAGGGTTCCGGTCAGGAAACGGCCCCCGCCGGCGCCGGTCAGGGCCCATACCCCTGCCAGGGCCAGGCCCAGTCCCAGTAACTGGCGGCGGGAGACCGGCTCCTGCCGGATCCCGTGCGCCAGGAGGAGCAGGAAGGCGGGGGTGGTGGCGGTGACCACCGCCCCCCAAGCGGCACCGGCGCGGGCGGTACCGGCAAACTGCGCCAGGATGGAGACCCCGTAGCCCAACACTCCCACGATGCCGATGAGGAGGCCGGCCCGGGGGGTGAGGCGGACTTGGCTCCGCTCCCTCCAGGCCCAGGGCGCCAGCAGGAGGAGGGCGGTTACGTATCGCAACCAGACCAGGGGCAGCGGCCCGATAACCGCCAGCACCGCCTTGCTCACCACATACATCCCGCCCCAGATGGCGGCGGCCAGCCCGGCATAGAGGCCGCCCTGCACGCGGCGCGACACCCGGCATCCCTCCTCCGGCCGGGCCCTGCCCGGCACCGTCTTGATTGTACCCCCCTGGTTCCCGGCCGGCCCCCCGGCTGCTGCCGGGCGCCGTAACGCGCCGGCCCCGGACGGCGTTGCAACCGGCAGGTTCCCATCCTGTCCGGCAAGGAAGGCGATCTCATGCCTACCCGCTGGGGTCCGGCCCTGCTCCTGGCTGCGGCCGGTCTGCTGGGCGGCGGCTGCGGTGCCGCCCGCCCGGCCGCCTCGCCCCCAGCCCGGCCGGTCACTGCCCCTTATCCCCGCAGCGCCTTTCCGTCCTTGATCCGGCAGGCGCTGCAGCCGCTGGCCGCCCATCCCGGTCCGGTTCCCCTCTATGCCCCCGCCACCTATCCGGGGGCGGCCCACACTCCCCTGCCGGTGACGGCGGCCGTGCAGACCGGTAGCCGCCCCGTCCCCTTCTATCAGGTCCGCTTTGAACGCGGAGGCGGCCTCATCGGTAGCTTCGCGGTGGCCCGCTGGCCGGATGCGGCGGCTGCGGCCCGGGCACGGCCGGCCCTGCCGGTGCCGTTCCCGCCCTATCCGCCCCGGGGCGTGGCGGTCCCCCTGGTGCCCGGGGTGCGGGCGGTGGAGGAGACTGTGGCTGCCGCCAGCGGCCTGCGGGCCCTGGTCTGGACCACGGGCCGCTGGCGGATGGCGGTGGTGTACGGGCCCGGGCAGGGCGTCCACGCCCGGGAGGTGGCCCGCCGGATCCGGCGCTATCTCCCCGGCGTCGCCCTGCCCGCCCCGGCGGGGACGGGATGGGCGGTGACCGTGCTGGAGGGCGAGGACGAAGCCTGGAGCTACCTCCACTGGAGCCGCGGCCGCCAGGCCTTTTCCGCCGCGGCCTCCGGTCCCTGGAACTCCAATCTCAGCGGCGGCTACCTCGCGGCCTTCGCCATGGCCGCGGCCACCCATCCCTATGCCTGACCCCGACTGGCTGCACCGGCCCCTGGTCCGGGAGGCGCTACCCGCGGCGGGCGGCGGCCCGGCGGGCGGGACCGGGGCGGGCCGGCAGGCCGGCCCCCAGGGCGTCCAGGGTCTCGGCCAGGAACGCGGCCTGGTAGGTGAAGAGGTCGGGCACGTTGGCGAAGCGGGGATCATGCCGGCGGCCCGGGCGTAGCCCGTCCGGCCCCGGGCGGAGGATACCCCGGGCGGTGAGGGCCGCCAGCATCCGCTCCAGCCCCGGACCGAGCAGACGGTCGAGGCCGGGGGCCAGGACCGCCGCTGGGGGCAGGGCGGCGCGCAGGGCCTCCAGACGCCGGCGGACGATGTCGGGGGACAGGGGTTCGTCCCCGGCCCAGGCGGCGCCCAACAGCTGGCTAAAGGTCACCGGGCGGGCGGCGGCTAGGGCGGTGCGCAGGTCCCGGCCTGCCTCGAGACGGCACAGGTGGACGTACAGGGTGAGGCGGCCAGGGCGGAAAGGATCGTAGGCCGAGGCGGCCAGCACCACCTCGGCCGCCAGCGGCTGCAGGCGGCGGAGGGCTTCGCGGAAGCGGCGCAGGTAGCCGTCGTCACTGAATTCCCCCTCGGGGGTGAGGTAGACGGTGTCCCCCGCCGCCAGGGCGTCCGCGGCCGCCGCCAGCTGGGCTTCGATGCGGGGGCGGGTGGCCTGGCGGATTTCCTGGCGGTAGGGATCGGCCAGGGCCGACAGGGGCAGGGGGGACTGGCCCAGCCGGAACAGGCGCGGGCCCCAGAGGGCGGTCAGGCGGGCACCCGGCGGCACCTGCTCCCGCCAGCCCGGCGCCAGCACCGCTGCCAGGGGCAGGTTCCCATGCCGGGTCCGGATCTCGGCCGCATAGCTGGCCAGGGGTCGCCGGCGGGGGTAGTCCTCCACCGGCAGCGCCCCTAGGGCGCGCAGGATGCGGTCGAGGTTCCAGCCCCGCACCAGCGCCGCCAGCCAGGCCGGGCTGCGGGAGGCCAGGAAGCCGGGCTCAAACAGGCGCTGGGAGGCCACCGCCCGTGGCACCCGGCTCAGGGGCCCGTGTAGGTAGAGATAGGGCATTATGACCATACCGTCGAGGTCATGGCTGTGGTTGCTCACCACCAGGGTGGGATGGGTCTGGCGGTGGAAGTGGCCCAGCATCACCACCCGGTGGGCGGTGCGGGCATAGGCGGTGAGCCCGGCGGCCACGGCCAGGCGCAAGAGGAGGAGGTCCGGGCGCCACTGCGGCTCCCGCCGGCGCAGGCCCGCCAGCAGCACCCCGCCGGCGGCCAGGGCCAGCCCGCTGCCGTGGGGGGTGGCACGGCTGCCCGCCCACACCAGGCCCGGGAGCAGCAGCGGAGCCCGGGCCGGCCCGCTTCCGGGGACGGCGGTGGGGGGTGTGCCCGCTTCCCTGGCCGGGGCGGCCTGCCGCGATACCGCCAGGCCCGGAGCCTCCTCGTGCAAGAGCCGCGTCGCCATCGCCCGTTCCCTCCTCGACTGCCCGGATACCGATATTTTAACGGTTGAAGGGTTGGGGGGCGACGGCGGAAGGGCCCCCGGGCATCCTGCCGGACGGCCGCCGGCGGCCCGGGCGGGGAAAGGAAAGCGGCGCGCCGGCGGCGAGTTCCCTGCCGGGCCCGCCGCCGGGGGGGCGGGAGCCGGAGCGGGGCCCGCCACCCGGGAGGGAAAGGGAACATGGCCACGGAAGGTGGCGATTTGGACCTGTCGGCGACGGCCTGGCAGGCGGCGGTTCAGGATGAGGCGGCCTTGGTGGAGGCCCTGGCCGGTCGCCTGGAACAGGCCCTGTCGGGCCGGGTGCAGGTGGTGCGGCCCCGGCGCCTGCTGGGACGGTCGTCCCTGCCGCGGGAGCTACGGGTGGCCCTGGAGGCAGTGGAGCTGGTGCTGCACTTTCAGCCCGGCCGGAGCATCCGGGCCGAACGGGCCCGGCTGGCGCGCGGGGTGTGCCTGCACTGCGAGGCGCTGGACCTGGAGCGCTGGTTGCAGAAGCTGTCCCGCGCCCTGCACGTGCTGGCGCAGGGGCATGAGGCCCTGCGCCGCCATGCTGGAACGGTTTCTGCCGGAATAGGCCGGAAGGGAGGCGGCAGGATGGCCGGGGCGGGCGGATGGGGCTACCGCGACCGGGCAGCCGATTTGGCGGACGGCCAGCTGCCGGCCGACATCCTGGAACGGGCCCGGCGGCAGCGGGAGGGCGGCCCCTGTGTCAGCACCCTGGCGGCCGGGGACCTCTGGCTGCTGCGCTGGATGGAGTTGGTGCGGCTGGGCCAGGCGATGGGCTCAGCGGTCTTCCACACCCGCCTGAGTACCTGGCTGCCGGGGTACGGGGGCAGCGGGGCCTGGACCGGCGGCGGCTGGGTGACGCCCATGGCCGCGGTGGAGCAGGTGATGCGCACCGCCCGCCGCCATGCCCTCGCGCGCCTGCAGGCGGAGGCGACGGGGGCGCTGGCGGCGGTGGACCAGCGCCTGCGCCGAACCGGGCCTGGTTTTTACCCTGAGGGCGGGGAGGTGCTGGCCCTGGGAATACTGGCGGGGCCGGAGGACGGCAGCCCGGCCGGGCAGCCGTCCCTGCTCTGCCCGGGGCCGGTGCCGAACCTGGCCCGCCTGCTGGGCAGCGGGGTGCGGCCGCGGGGGCTGGTGATGGGGGTGGCAGTGCGCTACCTGACGTCGGGATGGGCGCAGCAGGCGGCCCTGCGCTCCTGGTCCAATCGCGAGGTGGCCGGTCTCTCCCGGGCTCTCTCCCTGGGTCGGGAACGGGTGGTGGAGGACCTGCGCTGCCAGGCCCACAGCCTGGGGGCGGAGGGGGTGCTGACCGGTGCGGTGGAGCGCGCGGTGCATCCGGTGGCGGTGGATAGCGGCGGCGGGGGGCACCGGACCGACTTTGTGGTGGAGTTTGCGGTGACGGGGACCGCCATGCAGGCGGGGCCCCGCGTGCTGCTGCCGGCGGTAGGGCCGGGGCTGCGTCTCAACGGCGGCCGGCAATAGGGGAAGGGGGGCGCACAGGATGGCGGACGGACTCGATCTCACCCGGTCGCGGGAGCGGCTCCGGCAGGTGGAGACGGGCAGCGGGTGTTCACGTCCGATTTGAACGTGAACGAGTACCTTCTGGTGTGGGAGGCCAGCCTGGAGCGGCTGGGGTTCGTGATGGGCTCCTCCATCTATCACATCGGGGTGCAGATCGGCCGCTGGAGCCAGAACCAGGAGCTGGATGTGCTGAGCCAGGCTATGCACGATGCCCGTGCCCCTGGCTACGAGCCGGGTGGAGGCGGAGGCGGCGGGTCTGGATGCCGACGGGGTGGTGGGGGTCCGCCTGACCGTCAAGTCGGTGGAATGGGGGGAGCACCTGGCCGAATTCCTGGCTCTGGGCACGGCCGCCCAGCGGCTGCCGGAGGCGACGCGTTGGGCCCACGGTACCGGGCCCTTCACGTCCGACCTCTCCGGGCAGGACTTCTGGGCCCTGTTCCAGGCCGGTTACGGGCCGGTCGCGCTGGTGATGGGGGCTTGCGTCTACCCTGTCGCCCACCAGGGGGTGCGCACGGCCTTGGCCAACCTAGGCCGCAACGCGGAGCTGCTCAACTTCACCCAGGCCCTCTACGACGCGCGCGAGATCGCCATGGAGCGCATGCAGGCGGAGGCGGTAGACGCCAAGGCGGCGGGGGTGGTGGGCCCCCGCATCGAGGAGGGGTCGTGGGGCTGGGCGCCTCACATCATCGAGTTCCTGGCCATCGGGACCGCGGTGGCCCCCACCGGTGCCGGCTCCCGGCTGCCGGATACCATCCCGGTCCTGCTCGACCTCCACGACCGCTGACAACAGCAGCCGCCCGGCCGGGCGGGGCCGGGGGTCCCGGGAGGGCCGGGCCGCCTTCAGGCTCACAAGAAGCGCACCTGGCGGGGGCCCAGGAAGTCGACGGGGTCGGCCAGGCGCAGACCGACGGGCGGCTGGGGCCAGCCCGCCCGCAGGCCGGGGTCGCCGGTAACCACCGCCTCCGCCTCTAGGCGCAGGGCGGTGGCCACCAGGACTGCTTCCCGCAGAGGCCGGGCGTAGGTCCGCATCAAGCCGGCCGCCTCATCCAGCACCGCCACATCCACCGCCCGGGTCAGCACCCGGCTCTCGCGCAGGAGGCGCGGCCAGTCGCGGGCGGGGGAGGCCTCCATCAGCTCGGCCCAGGACCAGGCGGAGGCGGCCAGCCGGAAGCGGCCGTCGGCCGCCAGCTCCTCCAGTTCGCCATGGCGGGGGTGGTCCGGCTCCAGCAGGGCGGCCAGCAGGCCGGGGTCCAGCACCAGCCAGCGGGTACGGTTCATGGGGTCGCCTCCTCCCCGGCTTCCCAGGGGGTCACCCGGGTCACCGTGACCCGTTGCAGCACGCTGTGGCTGCGGTCGGCCCAGGCGGCGGTGCCCTCCAGCAGCACCCGCTGGTCGAGCAGGGCCTTCATGGCCGGCAGCAGGGGGCGCGCGAACTCCAGGGGCAGGCGCAAGGCGGTGCCCTCCTCATAAAGGGCGGCCCGGCAGGGGTCGCTGTGGACGTTCAGCATCTCCAGCCGGCCCACCCAGGCCGCCGCTTCCGGCGGTTCCCGGCCGGTGAGGGCGGCCAGCCGGCGGCCGGTCCCCCCGTCCATCACCGCCGGCGGCCGGTCCTCCCAGGCCAGGGAGAGGTGGAGCCCCTGCCGGTCCAGCTGGTGCAGCAGCTCGCGCAGGTGCTCCAGGGCGGGCAGGGAAAGGGGCAGGCGGTCCTGGTCCGGCAGGCGCTGGACCCAGTCCAGGAAGTCCAGCACCGTCTCCACCGCCACCGGCAGGGGCGGGTCCGGCACCAGGTTCACCGTCGGGGGATGCAGGCTGAGGGCGGTGACCGTCCAGCCGGCGGGGGCCCGGGCTCCGGCGGTCTCCCGCACTACGGCGGTCAGGAGCTCGTCCACCCGCAGCAGGAGGCCGGACAGGGTGCGCAGGCTGAGGCCCGCAGGCGGATCCGGAAGGCGGATCTGCAGCACGGGCGGCTCCTCCCTTGCGGCATCGGGGTTTGTCCCGATGGTAACACGTGGCGGCGGCGGGGGCCAGCCGTCTGCACCCGCCCGGGCGGTGGCCAACATCCCGTGCTACTTCGGGCTGCCCGCGGACGGCGTGGCCGGCCCGGACACCTACTTCCTCTTCGGGCAGGGGGTCGGTCCCCATACCACCTACGGCGGGCCGGTGTACGGCAGCCGCCAGCTGGGGCCGGGAACGAGCGGCAAGGAGGGGATCATTCTGCAAAACCGCCTCAACTGCTTCCAGGCTTTCAGCACTGGCCGTCCTGCCCCCGGCACCTTCGACAACGCCAGCGCCGAGGCCGTGCTGGCCTTCAAACGGCAGACGGAGAGCAACGGCGCCCCAGCCTGCCCGCCCATCCCATCGCCGGCTTCGGGTTCTACGACGCCAGCTGGCTGATCACCTGCGCCGGCGGCCGGGCCATCTTCCCCGGCCGCAACGATTTCGATGTGGTCTTCCTGCAGGTGGTCCTGCTGGAACTGACCCTCTTTGCGGCCGTATCACCGGCTACTACGACATCGCCACCCGCATGGCGGTGGAGACCTTCCAACGCCAGCCCGGCATCGCCGTGGACGGGGTGGCGGGGCCGGTCACCTTTTATCACCTGGGGCTGGCCAATCACAACACGGCCCCGGCCCCCTGGGGGTGCCGTGGCCGCTCACCGCGGTGCCTTCGGTGAGCGTCTGCAGCATCGGGCTCCTTTCCCAGACCGGCGACCTGCACCTCTACGGCATGGCCTCGCTGGTGATCAACGAGACCGACGGCTTCGAAAGCCTGGACGTGGCCGGCAATCGGCTGCCCGACCCCGCGGTCTACGGCAGCAACTTCGGGGCCTACGCCTTCCCCCTCGCCGGCTCCGGCTCGGGCACCCCGCTGGCGGTGGGGCTCATGGTCCCCATCAGCGCGGGGACGGTACCGGGGGACGGGGCGGGCAGCTTCTCGCCCGGGGTGCATACCATCCCCAAGGCGGTGGTGACGGTCTATCCCACCGTGTCCGGTTCCGCCACCGGGCCCTACGGGCCGCCGGTTCTGGCCGGTGACCTCATCCTGTGCCGGTAGGGGGGAGGCGGCCCTGTCCGGAATCCCCTGTCGCTGCCGCCGGCCTGCTTGGCTATGATGAACCCGGCGGATCCCGGTCCCCGGTGCGGCGGGCCGGGCCAGCAGGCCGGGCAAAGGATGGTGGCCACGTGCAGACAGGACGGCGGAGGCGGCGGGTACTGGCCGGTTGGGCGGCGTTGGGGGCATGGGTGCTGGCGGGATTCGGGGGCGGGCCCGCGGCCGGCGGCGGGGCCCCGCCCCCGCATGCGCGCAGCCGGGCTGCGGCCGTGCGGACCCGGGCGCCGGCGGTGCCCCCGGTCCCGGATCCGGCCGCCCTCGGGCTGCGGCCGGGGGCGGACCGCCTGATCGCGGGCCGGGTCCCCCTGCTGGTGGCCTGGTCCACCGGCTTCCAGCTGCCCTGGTTCCTGGAGGTGTACGTGCCGGCCGGCGGGCGCTGGACCCTGGCCTATCAGGGCAACGTCACCAATCAGATCCAGGCGGTGGAGGCCGGGCCGGCGGGGCCGCAGGGGCAGGAGAGCGTGCTCTGCCTGGGGCTGTCGGGGGGCAGCGACCAGGCGGGGGCCTTCTACAACCTGGTGGAGGCTGGCGGCCAGGTGCACCTGGCCGGGGAACTGCCGGGGGTGGACCCGGCCTTCGGGCCCGGGCGGCAGGAGTGGTTCGCGGATCAGCACTACACCCTGCGCTGGCAGGGCGGGCACCTGCAGGCAACCGGGCTGGGCCTGGCCGCCACGGTTCCGGCGGGGGCCCTGACCGCCGCCTGGCACATCGCGGCCACGGGGGCGGTGACGGGCCCCGCCGCCCTGCAGGCGCAACCGGGGCAGGCGGTGGCCCTGCTGCCGGACCCCGCCGCCCGCAGCCGCAGTCCGGTGCTGCTGGGCCCCTTTACCAGCCGGGCGGCAGCAGAGGCGGCCATCCAGGACGGGTTCGGGGCCATGGCCATGTACCAGCAGGTGCAGGGCTTCGTCATTCAGCCCCCGCCCGGCACCAGCTACTGGGTGCTGGCCTCCTGGCCGCCCGGGCGGAGTGCCCCGGCGGCGGGGGCGGTGGTGCGGATCGCGGTGCCCTGAACCACGGCGGGGCCGTCTCCTGTCTTGACAGCTGTGCAGGCGGGGGACCACAATGGGCGCAAATCCCGGACGGCCTCCGTCGGGGCCGTCCGCCTGCGCAGAGGAGGGGCGGAGCATGGCCGGTACCCCGCTGTCTACGCCCGGCGCCCGCTACGGGGAGCGGGTGCTGCAGGTGGAACCGTACGGGGTGGAGCCCATCCCGGCGGCGGAGCGTCACGGGCGGCCCTGGGGGCAGTTCACCCTCTGGCTGGGCAGCAACCTCACCATCGCCGACTACGCCCTGGGTTTCCTGCCCGTATCCCTGGGTCTGCCCTGGAGCTGGGCGCTGACCGCCATCCTGCTCGGCAACCTGCTGGGGGCCTGGGCGCTGGGCCTGTGTGCAGCCATGGGTCCCGCCTACGGCCGGCCCCAGCTCATCATCAGCCGCAGTATGTTCGGGCGGGCGGGGGGCTACCTGCCCGGGCTGCTCAACTACATCAGCACCATCGGCTGGTTCTCGGTCAACAACATCCTGGGCGCCTTCGGGCTGCGGGTGCTGTGGCCGGGGCTGGCCTTCTGGCAGGCGGCCCTGCTGCTGGTGGTGGTGCAGGGTCTCATCGCCGTGTTCGGGCACAACCTCATCCATGCCTACGAGCGCCTGATGTCGGTGGTGCTGGGGGTGCTCTTCCTGGGGGTCACGGGCCTGGCCCTGGCCCACGGCCGCGCCCTGGCGGCCTACCATCCCGTCCTCAAGAGCCCCTGGGCCTTTTTCGCCATCCTGGTGGCGGCCAGCTTCTCCTACCTGGGCAGCTGGGGGCCCTACGCCGCCGACTACAGCCGCTACCTGCCTGCGGACACGCCCCGGCGGGCCATTCTGGGCTGGAGCTTTCTGGAGGCCTTCCTGGCCTCCGTCTGGCTGGAACTGGTCGGCGCGGCGGTGGCGGTGCTGGCCGGCAAGGCGGCCTCCAACCCGCTCACCGCCCTGCACGGGGTGATGGGGGGCTTCGGGGATGCGGCGGTGGTGGCTGTGATCCTGGGCGGGACCGCAGCCGACGCCCTCAACCTGTACTCCAACGCCCTCTCCGCCGGCGCCCTCGACATCCGGCTGCCGCGCTGGACCCTGGCCGCGGCGGCGGGGGTGATCGGGCTGGGGTTGAGTCTGCTGGGATCGGGGTCGTTCGAGACCTACTACTCCAACTTCCTGCTCCTGCTCGGGTACTGGATTACCCCCTGGATGGGGGTGCTGTTCGCGGACTTTTACCTCCGCCGCCGGCGGGGGGACCCGGCGGCGGCGCCCCGGGTCTTCTGGCCGGGGCTGGGCAGCTTCCTGGCCGGCATCCTGCTTTCGGTGCCCTTCATGAGCTCGGTCCTCTACACCGGTCCGGTGGCCGCCGCCCTGGGCGGGGCCGACCTCACCTTCTACGTGGGTTTCCTGGCCGCCCTCGTCCTCTACCTGGTCTGGACCCGCCGCACCGCCTGAGGTGCCACCTGTCCGCGCCCGTTGGCGTTATGGCCGGTAATAGCGGCCGCCGGGCGGACCCCGGCGGCCCCGGGAAAGGGAGCGGATCCGGGATGGCCAAGGCCGTATGCTGGCTGGTGCCGGCGGCAGCAGGACTGCTGCTGGCGGGATGCGGGACTGCCCCGGCGGCGGTCCCTCCGGCAACCCCCGTCCTCACCGGTCCGGCCGTCACCGCCGCAGAGGCGGGCCGCACGCCCATGGCGGCGGTGGATTTCGTCAACGCCCGCCGCGGCTGGCTGGCCGGCAACCGGGCGCTGTGGGCCACCCTGGATGGCGGCCGGCACTGGATCGCCGTGTATCACGGCCCCGACGACCTCACGGCGGTGCACTTCCTGAACCCCCGTGACGGCTGGGCCTGGGGGCCTTACAGCCTCCTCGCCACCACCGACGGCGGCCGCCATTGGAGCGGGCCGCCGGTGAACGCGGTCCGGCCCATTGTCTCCCTGTCCCCCACCGGTGCCCGCACCGCCTTTG
Organism: Candidatus Hydrogenisulfobacillus filiaventi; assembly: GCA_902809825.1. Classification (NCBI taxonomy): domain Bacteria; kingdom Bacillati; phylum Bacillota; class Clostridia; order Eubacteriales; family Clostridiales Family XVII. Incertae Sedis; genus Candidatus Hydrogenisulfobacillus; species Candidatus Hydrogenisulfobacillus filiaventi. The sequence goes on along the minus strand of LR778114.1, from coordinate 1,747,000 downwards.
CGGTTCGGGGCGCCCGCAGCTCCCCGCCTGGCCCCGGCGCCCCCGGCGGCCGGCTCTACCGGACCACCGATGGCGGCCGCACCTGGCAGCTGGTGGCGACGCCCTTTCATCCCCTGGCGGTCGCCTTCCGGTCGGGCACGGACGGATGGGCGGCGGGGCGCCACGCCCTCTGGCAGACCCGCGATGGAGGGCGGCATTGGACGGCCGCCTACCGCTATGCCGGCTCCGAGGTGCCCTGGACGGTGCACCTGGCCCCGGGCGGGACCGGGCAGATGTGGGCGCTGCTGGCCGGGGGCTCGGGCATGAACCAGACCTCCTACACCGTGCTCCGCTACGCCCCCGGTCAGGGCTGGCGGGTGGCGGCGGCGGTCTCCACCGCCGGGGCGGGGCCGGCTCCCGATGCCCCGGCGGGCGCCCCCGCGGGTCCCGGCACCTCGCCGGGACCGCTGGCGGTTACCGCCTCCGGCACGGTCTTTCTGGCCGGCGAGTGCCGGGCCTGCGGCTTTGGCACCGTCCAGGTATGGCGATCGGGCCCGGGGGGATCCGGCTGGACGGCCTACCCGCCCGTCTACGGCGCCGCCGGCATCCCCGGCCCCCACGCCCTGAGCTTCATCAACGCCCGCCAGGGCTGGCTGCTGGATGGGGTGCAAGGGGTCCAGCTGCTGGCCACCCGGGACGGCGGCCGCACCTGGCGGCAGGTCTTCCCGGCCCCGGCCGTGCCGGTGCGGGGGGTGAGCTTCCCCTCCCCCGGCCGCGGCTACGGCCTGGGCTGGCCGGGGGAGCCGGATGCGGTGCTGGTCAGTACCGACGGCGGCCGCCGGTGGATGGTGCAGGGCCGCATTCCGGCCGGCAGCGCCAGCCGTTGGGAGTACCTGATGCCGGCGCTGGTCTTCCCGGCGCCGGACCGGGGCTGGGCGGTGCGGGACAACCGCCTGTGGCACACGGCTGACGGCGGGCGCCACTGGCAGGCGGTGACCCTGCCCGGTGACACGCCCCGGCATCCCCTCACCCAGGTGGCCTTCGTGGGGGCGGAGGGGGTAGCGGGTTCCCCCATATCCCGGACCCTCTGGTGGACCGCGGACGGGGGACGGACCTGGAATGAGGCCCGGCACGCGGACTTCAACGCGACCCTGGGCGAGCTCAGCCCTGCAGAACATGCCGAGGCCGCCCGCCTGGGCAATCTCGCCGTTATGGACGCCGGGTCCGGGGGCGAGGGGGTGCTCTGGCTGCTGTTCAACGATCAGCAGTGGGCCTGGTCCGGGAACGGCGGGGCCGGGTGGGTGGTGCGCCGTTTCCCGGCGGCGGTGGAGGAGCACGGGGGTGCCGCCAGCCTCTCCTTCGCCACCCCGCAGGACGGCTGGCTGGAGACCGGCAGCGGGCTCCTGTTCCGCACCCGGGACGGGGGAGCGGTCTGGACGCCGGTGGCCGGCGGATAGGGGACCGGGCCGGCCCCACGGGCGGCAAGCGGGGCCGGACCGGCGGGGAGCGGCTCCAGGGCTGGCTGCACCGGGACGGGGCCGGCGCCGGTCCGGTTACGGTAGCGGCGGCCGATCCGGGGCCGTGGGCCGTGCGGGCCGGCATACTGCGCGCGGGCGGATGGGAGCGGCAACCGGACCCGCCCGGCTGGCGGCGTCCCCTGCTGTAACCCGCCTGAGGGGCCGTCCCGGCCTGCGCGGGGGGCCTGTGGGCGCCCGCCGGGTTCAGGCCCAGGTGTCCGCCTGCCCGCTGGCCTCCGGGACCGGGCTCAGGGCAGGGGGGCGGAGGTCCAGACGGTGCCGCTGTCGGTGGTGGTATAGAGGGGGTAGCCGGCAGCAGCCAGGGCCCAGCCACGGCCGCTCCCGCCGAAGGCGAAGCGTCCGGCGGCCAGGGACGGCGGCAAGGGATAGGCGGTGAAACTGCGGCCGCCGTCGCTGGTGCGGTAGAGGGTGGCGGGGGTCCAGAACCACCCCTGGCCGGAGGAGACGAAGGCGAGGCCGGCGATGCTGCGGCGCCCGGCGGTGATTTCCGTCCAGCTGCGGCCTCCATCCCGGGTCTGGTAGAGGTTCCAGCGGAGGGCGGGTCGGGCTCCCGGCCGGGCCGGGCGCGCCGGCACGCCGCCCGCTACCCACCAGGTGCGGGCGCCGAGGACGGCGACGGCCCCGGGGCGGAAGGGGGTGGCAAGGAGGCGCCACCGGTGGCCCCCATCCCGGGTCACCGCCAGTTCGGTCTGCCCCGGCGGACGGCCGGGGTCGACGGCGGCGAGGCCGTCCCGGGGGGAGGCGAAGGCGGCATGCACCAGCGTCCAGCCGGCGGGCAGGGTCTGTTGCTGCCACCCCCTGCCGTTGCGGAGGGCAAGGGTCCGGGTCCCGAAGGCCAGCAGCGGGCCCGGACCCCGGGCCAGGGCGGTGGTCCCGGTGGGGGCCGGCAGGGACCCGGCGGCGGTCAGGACACGGCCGGCGGCGGTGAGGACGACCGGGCCGGCGGGGCCCGCCGCCAGGGCGGTGCAGCGGCCGGGGGGATAGCGCCGCGTCCAGCGGCGGCCATCCGTAGTGGCCCAGATGGACCCCCGGGTGGTGAGGGCCAAGCCGTGCCGGGGATCCTGCATCAAAAGGGTGCCGACCTCCCGCAGCCCCGGGGCAAAGGTGCGGGTCCATATCGCCTGCCAGCTGCGGCCGTCGTCCTGGGATACTAGCACCGGGCCGTGCACGAAGGTCAACCAGCCCAGGGAGGGGCTCAGCAGGGAACCGCCGGCCAGGTAACCGGCCAGGGGCAGCGTCCCTCCCGGCTGATACCCGGCCATCCCCAGGAGCGGGCTGCGCGCCACCGGGGTCCAATGCCGGCCGCCGTCGGTGGTGGCCCACAGGATCTTGCCCTGATTGCCGGCCGCGGGCTCCATTCCCAACAGCAGCCAGCCGGTGGCCGGATTGGCCCAGAACATACGGTCGGACCAGGTGGGGCCTGGGAACGGGGAGGCCGGCAGCGGGGTCCAGGTGTGTCCGCCGTCGCGGGTGGCCAGCACCATGGATGAGGCGTTGGGCGGCAGCAGCGCGTATCCCGTCTGCGGGGTGAAGAACTGTACCTGGTTGAAGTCGTTGCGGGCGACCGGCTGCCAATGCCGGCCCCCGTCGCGGGTGACCCAGAGTCCGGGTGCCTTCCCGGAACCGGGGCGGCTGAGAAGGGCGAATCCTGTCCCCGGCTTCGGGAAGGACAGGCTCGACACCCGGCCGGGCAGGTTGGCGCGGGCGGACCAGCTGATGCCTCCGTCCCGGCTCACTGCTACCAGGCTATCCCCATCCGCCAGCGGCACCGCCCCTACCAGGCGGTCGGGCGTAGGGGCGGCCAGGGCGGAAAAGGCGGCCGGTTCCAGGGGGCGGGCCGGATGCACGGCGGGCCCGACCCGCCCGCTGACCCGGAAAGGCTGCCGGACGGCGGCGGCGCGGGGGCGGCCGGCAGCCCGCACCCGCCCAGCAGCCCGGCCAGGGCCAGCAGTCCCGCGCCTGCCCGCATCCTCCGTGCCATCCCCGTCATCCCCCTGCCGGGCGAGCCGCCGGTAACCGGTGTGGTGGGCGTTATTATGCCATGGCGCGCGGCGGGCGGCGATAGGCGGACAGGACCGGTCCCCGGGGTCCAGCAGCCCCCGGACAATTCCGCCGGAAGGGGCTAGGCCGGAGGCGGGCGCCGGCGTATGCTGCCCCCGGAAGCGCCCCCGGGGGCGCGGCCGGAAGGGCGGGAGCACAGGGTGTTGACCACAGTCCGGGACCTCGAGATCACGGTGGTGATGGACAACCTCTCCGACGGGCTGCTGGCGTCGGGCCCGGAGGTGGACCGGTACGGCCTCACCGGGGGCGCCAGCCTGTCCGTCCCGCTGGTGTCTGAGCATGGCCTCTCCTATTTCATCTCCTGGACCGCGGAGGGAGAGCGCCACCATCTGCTGCTGGACTTCGGCCTCTCGGCCGGCGGAACGCGCCACAACCTGGAGCAGCTGGGCCTCGACCCGGGCCGAGTGGAGGCACTGGTGCTGAGCCACGGCCACTTCGACCATTTCGGGGGCTTGGCCGCCCTCCGGCCCCTGCTGCCCGCCGGCATTCCCTTTTACGCCGGCGCCGATGTGTTCCGGCACCGCTACCTGGTGGCGGGCGGGGTCCGCGCGGACGTGGGGGCCTTGGACCCCGGGCTGGTGGAGGGATTCCGGGTGGAACTGCTGGAGGCGCCGCGGGAGGTGCTGCCGGGGGCCTGGTTGAGCGGTCCCATTGCCCGCACCACCCCCTTTGAGACCGGTTCCCCTTACCTCCTGGTGGAGACGCCGGCAGGGGTGGTGGCGGACACCTTCCCCGGCGAGCAGGCGCTGGCCTTCCCCACCCCGGAGGGTCTGGTGGTGATTTCGTCCTGCGCCCACGCCGGCATCGTCAACACCGTGCGGCATCTGCAGGCGGTGACGGGTGTGGAGCGGGTGGCGGCGGTGCTGGGCGGCTTCCATTTGAGTGGGGCTCCCCGGGAACGGGTGGAGGCCACGGTGGATGCCCTGGCGGTGCTGGAGCCGGCGCGCCTGGTGCCCATGCACTGCACGGGGCTGCAGGCGTGGCAACGCTTTGCCGAACGGCTGCCGGAGGCGACCGCGGTAAACGCGGTGGGCAGCCGTTGGCGGTTTTAGGGTTCCCGCCGGTGGCCCATGGCCCGCTCCCGGGGATCGGTCAGCTCGGCGTAGAGGTCGAAGGCGCCCCGATCGGTGAGGGACGCGAGGTAGTAGGCTACCTCCCGCAGGCGGTCGGCCTCCTGGGGGCAGGCTTCCATGCGGGCCTGCACCGACGGGGGTAGCAGCTTGGGACGCGTGGCTAGGATGTCAAAGAGCCGCTCCAGCACCGTCTCCCCCTTGTAGTTCTGACGGGCAACCAGGGCACTTCCGTAGACCGCCCCCGTCAGGTGCCGGACCAGGGCCTCGAAGGCCGCCGCCTCCTCCGGCGGCAGGGCCACCACGGGTGCGTCCGCCGCTACAGCCGCGGCGTGGGTGGTGATGCCGGCCGCCCGCGCCCGCTGCAGGCTGTAGGCGTAGGCGGCCCGCACCGCCTGGTCGATGAGGTGGCGGCGGGCCCGACGGGCCAGGAGCAGGGTGCGGCTACCGGCGGGGCGCCGGGCGGGGGCGGCGGTCTTCCATTCCTCCTGAGCACGCCGCCAGGCGACCTGCCAGGGGCTGTCCGGGGGAAGGGCGGCGGGGTCCAGGAGCCCGGCCGCTACCGCATCCTCCACATCATGGCCGGCGTAGGCGATCATGTCGGCCAGGTTAACCACCTGAGCTTCAGGGGTGGGTTGCGGGTAACGGTCAAAGGCAGGGGCCGGCCGGTCGAAAGGGGACTGGTGGCGGGCGATGCCCTGGCGGGTGGCGAAGGTCAGGTTGAGGCCGGGGTGGTCGGGGTAGGCGACCTCCAGCTCGTCCACGACCACCAGGGAGTGGGTGTTGGAATTCCAGCCCTCCTCCACCCCATGCTCCTGCAGGACCCGGTTAAGGGTCTCCTCACCCGCGTGGCCGAAAGGGGTATGGCCAAGGTCGTGGGCGAGGGCGATGGCTTCCGCCAGGTCGGTGTCCAGTCCCAGCCATCCGGCCAGGCCGCGCGCAATCTGGGCGACCTCCAGGCTGTGGGTCAAGCGGGTGCGGAAGTAGTCCCCCTCACTGACGATGAAGACCTGGGTCTTGTGCTGCAGCCGCTCAAAGGCTGCGGCGTGCAGAATGCGGTCGCGGTCGCGCTGGAAGGGGGAGCGCGGATCCTCCCCCGCTTCCGGATAACGCCGGTCCGTCCAGGGCGGGCGGGCCGGGGTGCGGAGCACTTTAAGGGTGGTTTCCGGCAAGATGCCCCTCCCCCCACTGTCGGTACAGTGAAATCCTCCGGGAACCATGGCCGATTGTGTTTCGGATCTCAGGATAGCAAAGATGGTGTATGGTCCCCGGAGGGAGTTGTCTCGCATTTTACAGGAGATCTTTGTGGGAGCGCTGTGGCGATGCTAAGTGCAAATGGTTTTCTTCTTATTCCGTTTGAATATTTAGCGCATTACTCCCGTAGGGAGCAGACCACGACCGGGTTATGAGGGCTTGACTGCCGATGCCGGGCAGAGGGATCGGCAGGGTGTAGCTATAGGTGACCGTGACTGTGACGGTTCCCGATTCCAGTAGGGGTGGGATTACGAGGGGACCAAGGGATACCTGGCAACTCTCATTGGGACCTGACGAGGTTGGAGATGTTACCCCGAGATCGGAGAGTATCCCGGTCAAAAGGGTTCCGGTGATACCCTGACTGGACCCGGAACCCAGAAGTTGTCCTAACAGACCACTTAGAGTGCTGAGGACGGTAGTCGAGTCCGGGGGAGTGCGAGGAGGAGACCAGCCTCCGGTGTAGGTCCATGTCCATTGCGTCGTGCCCATGCTGAGAATGGACTGTTCGAGGGCGTTTACGATGTCACCTAATTGAACCCCGGTGGATCCGATTAGGTTTCCGAGTAACGGGCTCAAGTTGGCATTAGCCACCACCGATGTGTTACTTTCATCGACAGTGATCGACTGAATGTTTCGGCTCGTCATGCCGAGACCTTGGTTTATGTCAGAGAACACCACGCTCTGAATGGTATTGCAATCTTGACCGGTGCCTGCAGCTTGGGCACCGGCCTGGGCGGCCCGCAGCACGGTGCTGTTGGCGTCGCTGAAGAGAAACAGCCCGATACCACCGAGAATGAGCAAGAAGAGCACCGGCGCTATCAACGCGAACTCCACCAGCGCCTGCCCCAGACGCCCCCGGCGGCTGCGGCGGGGACGGAGCAGATGAGCCAGACGGCCGAGGCCGTTGGCAAGCCGGCTGCGCAGTGCCTCTGGATGCATAACCGGAGCTCTCCCTCCATGAACGCCTACCCTGAAAACCCTGTCGGCCGACCGCCAGTATAAAATTTGCCCTGCTCTGTCGAAAACTTTCCAACTAGTATAAGCTCCTGCAAAATGGCTGTCCGTCAGGCAAATTCCGGACTTCGAAATTTGTCCTTTACAACCGGGGATAGCCGCGCTATACTGCGTCTTGCTGTCCGGGAGGGCAGCCCGGGCGGGGGACCGTCCGGGGGGCGCCGGTCCTTGAAAACCGCATCGCGCAGTCACAACGCCGCCTCTCCGGCGCCAGGCCGGGGAGGCCGCACACGCGAGTTTGATCCTGGCTCAGGACGAACGCTGGCGGCGTGCCTCATACATGCAAGTCGGGCGGAGCCGGCGGGCAACCGCCGGTCGAGCGGCGGACGGGTGCGTAACACGTGAGCAATCTACCCCGGGGTGGGGGATAGCGGGCCGAAAGGCCCGGTAATCCCGGCATACGCCCCCGGCGCGCCAGGCGGCGGGGGGAAAGCCGGCGACGGCGCCCCGGGCGGGGCTCGCGGCCCATTAGCTAGTTGGGGGGGTCACGGCCTCCCAAGGCGACGATGGGTAGCCGGCCTGAGAGGGTGACCGGCCACACTGGGACTGAGAGACGGCCCAGACTCCTACGGGAGGCAGCAGTAGGGAATCTTCCACAATGGGCGCAAGCCTGATGGAGCAACGCCGCGTGGGTGAAGACGGCCTGCGGGTTGTAAAGCCCTGTGGATCGGGACGAGGACCGGCGGGGGGCCGCCGGGGGGCCGGTACCGATCGAGCAAGCCCCTGCTAACTACGTGCCAGCAGCCGCGGTAAGACGTAGGGGGCAAGCGTTGTCCGGAATGACTGGGCGTAAAGGGCGTGTAGGCGGCCGGGTACGTCGGCGCGGGCAGCCCGCGGCTCACCCGCGGGAGCGGGCCGAAACGGCCGGGCTCGAGGGCAGGAGAGGGACCTGGAATGCCCGGTGGAGCGGTGAAATGCGTAGAGATCGGGCAGAACACCCGTGGCGAAGGCGGGGTCCTGGCCTGGCCCTGACGCTGAGGCGCGACAGCGTGGGGAGCGAACGGGATTAGATACCCCGGTAGTCCACGCCGTAAACGATGGGTACTAGGTGTCGCGCGGGTTTGCCGGGCGGTGCCGGAGCTTACGCACTAAGTACCCCGCCTGGGGAGTACGGCCGCAAGGCTGAAACTCAAAGGAATTGACGGGGGCCCGCACAAGCAGTGGAGCATGTGGTTTAATTCGACGCAACGCGCAGAACCTTACCAGGGCTCCCCGGCCCGCTGAGCGGCGGAAACCGCCGGGCGTCCGGGCAACCGGGCGAGGCGGGTCGCGGAGCTGCACTGTTGTCTCAGCTCGTGTCGTGAGATGTTGGGTTCAGTCCCGCAACGAGCGCAACCCCCGTCGGTGGTTGCTACGATCGCTTCGGGCGGTCGGGCGCTCCGCCGAGACAGCCGGGAACAACCCGGAGGAAGGTGGGGATGACGTCAAATCCGCATGGCCTGCATGCCCTGGGCTACACACGTGCTACAATGCGCGCGGCAATGGGCGGCGACCGGGCGACCGGGAGCGAATCCCCAAACGCGCGCCTAGTTCGGATTGCAGGCTGCAACCCGCCTGCATGAAGCCGGAATTGCTAGTAATCGCGGATCAGCATGCCGCGGTGAATCCGTTCCCGGGCCTTGTACACACCGCCCGTCACACCACGAAAGGGGGTCGCACCCGAAGCCGGCCGGGCGACGGCCGTCGACGGTGAGGCGCCTGATTGGGGTGAAGTCGTAACAAGGTAGCCGTATCGGAAGGTGCGGCTGGATCACCTCCTTTCTAGGGAGTGGGGCTTGCGCGATGCGGGTTTCAGGGGCCGGGGCCCCGGGGGGGCCGATGGCGCAGGGGTAAGCGCACCCGCCTGATAAGCGGGAGGCCGGTGGTTCAAATCCACCTCGGCCCACCAGCACGACCCTTGACAACTTCAGCGGCAGAAGACAGGAGCTTCAGGAATCCCGCCCACGGGGGATGCCTCTGGCAACGTGGAGCGACGATTCGTGTGGCCCGCCACTTAAGGCCCCGGGGAGCCGCGGCGCAGCCTGCGATCCGGGGTGCCCGAATCGGGGAACCGCCGGTCCGTCATGGGACAGGAAGGCCGGCCAGGGGCCCGGCCGGGCTCAAACCGGGGAAGCGAACCATCGTACGTACCCGGGACGCCGAAGCAAGCAGCGAGCCCCGGAGTAGTGGCGAGCGAAACGGGGTCAGGCCCAAACGGCCGGGAACTACCGCCTGGCGGTGCGTTCCCGGCCGGGTGCGGCCGGATCGCGGCGGGGGCCGCCTGCCCCGGCCTCCGGGACCCGGCGGGGGCGACGGAAGCGCGCTGGAACGCGCCATCCGAGAGGGTGACAATCCCGTACGCCGCTGCCGCCGGGCCCGGGATCCGGCCCGAGTGCCGCGCCGGCACGGGCGCGGGAAGCGGGGAGGACCACCTTCCAAGGCCGGGCGTCGTCGTTGCACCGATAGCGCAGAGTACCGTGAGGGAACGGTGAAAAGCCCCCCGGGGGGGCGTGCAAGAGACCTGAAACCGTGGGCGGGCAGGCCGTCAGCGGCGGGCCCCGGGGAGCCGGGGCCGGCTCATGGCGTGCTTCTGGAAGAATGAACCGGCGAGTGGTCCGGGCTCGCGAGGTTAAGCGCCGGGGGGCGCGGAGCCGGAGCGCAAGCGAGTCCGCAGGGGGCGTCAGTGGGTCCGGGCCGACCCGAAGCCGCGTGATCTAGCCCCCGCCAGGCTGAAGGCGCGGTAAGACGCGCTGGAGGGCCGCACCCATGTTCGTTGCAAAGGGCTGGGAGGAGCGGGGGCTAGGGGTGAAATGCCAAGCGAACGCGGGCCTAGCTGGTTGCTCCCGAAATCGCTGGAGGGCGAGCCGTGGGGATCCTTGCCGGCGGGGTAGCGCACTGTGACTGGAAGGGGGTCGCGAGGCCTACTGCCCGGTCGCAAACGGCGAAGTCGCCGGCCGGCTCCACGCGTCAGTCGGTGGGGGATAAGCTCCATCGACGAGAGGGCAACCGCCCAGACCGTCCGCTAAGGGCCCCAAGTGCCCGCTGAGTGGGAAAGGTCGTCGGGCGCCGCAGACAGCCAGGAGGTTGGCTTAGAAGCAGCCACCCTCGAACGAGTGCGTAACAGCTCACTGGCCGGAGGCGCCCGGCGCCGCCAATGGACGGGGCTAAGCGGGCCCCCGAAGCGGCGGCTGGTCCGCGCAGGCGGACCGGGGTAGGGGCGCGTCCGGCGCGGGCGAAGCGGGGCGCGGCAAGCGCCCGTGGACCGCGCTGGAGTGCGAATGCCGGTATGAGTAGCAGCGAAGGCGAGTGAGAATCTCGCCCACCGAAAGCCGCAGGGTTCCGCAGGCAGGATCGTCCGCTGCGGGGGAGGCGGGCCTAAGCCGAGGCGGCGGGTGCCGCGTAGGCGACCGGACAGCCGGTGGCGATTCCGGCCCCGGGGCCGGGCGGCGAAGGCCGGGGGACGCCGGCGGTACCAGGCGGGTCCGTGTTGGTCATCGGACCCGGGCGGTGCCGCGGGCCGCGAAAGCCCGGACCGGAGCCCGGTCCCGTCCGTACTGCAAACCAACCCAGGTCGGCCGGGCGAGGAGCCCGAGGTGTGCGAGTGATCTCCCGTTAAGGAACTCGGCCAATTGCCCCCGTAACTTCGGGAGAAGGGGCCCGGCGGCGGACGCCGCCGGGGGCACAAAGCAGGCCCAAGCGACTGTTTACCACAAACACCGGTCCCTGCGAAGTCGCAAGACGCCGTATAGGGGCTGACGCCTGCCCGGTGCTGGACGGTGAAGGGGAGGCGTGGGCGCGCCGAACCGAAGCCCCAGTCAACGGCGGCCGTAACTATAACGGTCCTAAGGTAGCGAAATTCCTTGTCGGGTAAGTTCCGACCCGCACGAAAGGCGGAACGACTTGGGCACTGTCTCAACGGGAGGCTCGGCGAAATTGCAAGCCCGGTGAAGATGCCGGGGATCGACGACGGGACAGAAAGACCCCGTGGAGCTTGACTGTAGCCTGCCATGGAGCGTCGGCGGCGCGTGTACAGGATAGGTGGGACGCGGCGAAGCCCGCCCGCCAGGGCGGGGAGCGGCCGGTGGGATACCACCCTCGCGCGGCCGTGGCTCTCACCGACGGCGGGACCCGCCGCGGGACCGTGGCAGGGGGGCAGTTTGACTGGGGCGGTCGCCTCCTAAAAAGGTAACGGAGGCGCCCCATGGTACCCTTGGCACGGTTGGACACCGTGCGGGACGTGCAAAGGCAGAAGGGTGCTTGACTGCGAGCCCGACGGGGCGAGCAGGGCCGAAAGGCGGGCTTAGTGATCCGATGGCCCGGCGTGGGACGGCCATCGCGCATCGGACAAAAGCTACCCCGGGGATAACAGGCTGATCGTTCCCGAGAGTCCGCATCGACGGGACGGTTTGGCACCTCGATGTCGGCTCATCGCATCCTGGGGCTGGAGTCGGTCCCAAGGGTTGGGCTGTTCGCCCATTAAAGCGGTACGTGAGCTGGGTTCAGAACGTCGTGAGACAGTTCGGTCCCTCTCCATCGTCGACGCAGGATCCGTGCGGGGGGCGTCCGCTAGTACGAGAGGACCGCGGAGGACGGACCGCTGGTGTGCCCAGTTGCCCCGCCCGGGGCAGCGCTGGGAAGCTAGGTCCGGCACGGCGAAGCGCTGACCGCATCTAAGCGCGAAGCCGGCCCCAAGAGGACGGATCCGGGGGTGCTGGGGGAACCCGGCGCCCCGACCACCGGGAGACGACCGGAGGCCGACGTGCCGTGGACACCGGGTAACCGGCGCAGCGAGCACGCCCGGCAGGTCGGCGGGAAGCTGCTTCTGCCGCTGAAGTTGTGGAGGGTCGGGCGGTGCGACGGCGGGCGGAGTCCACCCGTCCCCATGCCGCACACGGTCGTGCCGGCGCCCGCGCGCCCGTCGGCTGGTCCCGCCGGGGACTGAGGCGACGGGCGGGTGCCGCCCGATGCTCCTTCCTTTGTGACCAAAGGCCCCCGCACCATCGGGTGCGGGGGCCTTGCTATGCGGTTCAGCGGGTCAGGACGTTGACGGTGTTGGTGTTGTCGTCGGTGTAGAAGATCACCGGTTCCCCGGTGGCGTCGAGAGCCACGGTCAGCCCGAACAGGGCCGAGCCCGCGCCGGTGATGGGGTTGACCGGGGTGGGGTCCAGCACGCGGGCGGAGACCACCTGCCCGGTGCGGGGGTCGATCTCGATTGCGCGGTTGTCGCCCTGGTTCACGGCGATGAGGTGACCGTTCTCGGGGTGGAAGCCCAAGCCCGCCGGCTGGTGGAGCGGCCGGCCCTGGTAGAGGAGGAAGCCGTTGCCGAGGTCACCGGGGGCGCTGGTGGCGGGGGCCAGGGCCCGGATGCTGTCGTCGGCCCCGTCCGCAATGTAGAGTACGTCCCCCATCGGCAGCCAGATCATCCCCTGGGGCCCGAAGACGGTGCTGATGGTGGTGCCGGTATGCGCGAACCCGCTGCCGATCTGCTCCACCACCGAGGTGCCGTTGAAGTCGGGGACGTGGAAGGCGGTGAAGCGGTCGATGGTACCGGTCAGCACATTGGTGGAGAAGAAGGCCGGCGGCAGGCCGTAGAGGGGGCCGAAATTGAACTGCATGCCCCAGGGGCCCGCGAACAGAGGCCGTTCGATATTGCCGCCGCTGAACAGGGCGCCGTCGGGGGAGATGACCTGCACCCGGCCGTGGCTGCCGTCCGGGGCGGACCCGAAGTCGGCGGCCCAGGTGACGCCCAGGTTGCTGGCGGCCAGCGCGATGGGGGCCCCGGCTCCGATGAAGAAGGTCACCGGCTGGCCGTTGACGATGCGCACCAGGCTGCGGCCCTGGCCCATGACGTCCAGGTGGTTGTTGATATTGGAGACCACCAGGTCCCCGTGCTTGAGCACGGTGGCGGCGTCGTCGAAGGTGTTGGGGGCGAGGAAGATGCCGTAGGGGTTGCGGTCGCCGGTGCTGGGGTCGATGGTGGAACTGACCTCCCGGATGACCGGCAGGGTGTCGAGGCGGGCCCGCGGCCGCAGGACGGGCGAGTACCAGAATACGGGATTGCTGAGCCCGAGGGCGTGATAGGTGTCGGGTCCGGCCACCCCATGGTCGGGCAGCCCGGCCGTGCGCTGGAACGCCGACAGGGCCCGCCGGGTCAGGCTGCCGAAGTACCCGTCGATCGCGCCCGGGTAGAAGCCCAGGTTCTGAAGGATGACCTGCAGGCCGGCGGTGTCGAAGCCGTTCACCCCCTCCCGTAGTTCGCGGCCGCCGGTGAAGGCCGTGATCCAGAGGATGTCGAAGACGCCCGCGTCCACCACCCCGTCGAAGCGGATAAGCCAGTGCCGGAAGACCACGTTGTCGGCCTCGAAGGCCTGGACCGCGGCCAGGGTGGGGGCGTCGAACAGCCCCGGCTGGTAGCCGGCCAGCAGGCGGGCGTAACGCAGGCAGTTGAGACGGTTCTGCAGCACCAGCACGTCCCCGCCCTGGGTGCCGGAGGCCAGGGGCCGGCTGCCGAAGGCCGGGCCCCCGAAGGCGTCCGCGACCTGGCCGCAGAGGGCGTAGGTGACCGGTCCCGCCACCCCGTCGACGGGCACCCCGAAATAGGACTGGATGTTGGCCACGGCCTGGGCGGTTTCAGGAGCGAAGATGCCATCGATGGCGATGCGGGACCCCATGGGGCCCTGAGGCGGGTTCATCAGCTCCAGCATGGTGTCATAGAGACGCTGCAGCACCTTGACGTCGGTGCCGCGGAGGAAGGGCCGGGTCAGGCGCAGGATACGGGACCCGAAGGGTACGGAGGGCAGCGTATCGGAGAAGCTGGCCATGGGAACCCCCTCCCGCACGTCGGGCGGGTGCCGGCTGCGGCCGGCCGCCGTCCCGGTTGGTATCACTTTCCAACCGTATGCGGGCGGACGCTCAGGGGTTCCGGGGTCAGGAGCGGACGGTGGCGCCGGTGAACTGTTCCAGCCAACCGATCACGGCGCGGGTGATGGGGCTGGGGGTGGAGGAACCGGCGGTGACCGCCACCGACCGTACCCCGGCAAACCAGGCGGGGTTGAGGTCCTCGACGCTTTCCACCCGCACCGCCGGCTTGCCCGCCACCTTCTGCACCACCTCCACCAGGCGGTTGGAGTTGTTGCTGCGCCGGTCGCCCACCACCACCACCAGGTCCACATCGGCCGCCGCCCGCACCGCGGCCTCCTGGCGCAGCTGGGTGGCGCGGCAGATCTCGTTGTAGACCTCCGCGTCCGGGTAGCGGGCCTTGACGGCCGCGATCACCGCGGCGGTATCCCACTGGCTGAGGGTGGTCTGGGTGACGATGGCGATGGGGGTGCGGGGGTCGAAGGGGATGCCGGCCACATCGGCTTCCGTCTCCACCAGCACCACCCGCCCCTCGGGCGCCTCCCCCATGGCCCCTTCCGGTTCGGGATGGCGCTTGGTGCCGATGTAGACGATGGAGTAGCCGGCCGCGATGCGCTCGCGGATGAGGGTATGGGTCCGGGTGACATCCGGGCAGGTGGCGTCGAAGACGGTCAGGCCCCGGGCCCGTGCCCGTTCCACCACTGCCGGTGACACCCCGTGGGCGGTGAAGATGACGGTGGCCCCGTCCGGGACCTGTTCCAGCAGGGCCAGGCGGTTGGGCCCCTCGAGGGTGATGATCCCCAGTTCGGTGAGGTCATTGACCACGTGCTGGTTGTGCACGATCTGGCCCAGTACGTAGATGGGGCGGGGGACGGCCGGGTCCTTGGCCACCCGTTTGGCCATGGTCACCGCATCCACCACGCCGTAACAATACCCGCGGGGGGTAATCTTGAAAACGTCCACCGGCCGCTTCTTCCCCTTCCCGTCCGGATGCGCTGCCTCCTGATTATACGTTCCCGGTGCCCGGCACCGCGGGCGGCCGCGTCAGGCGCCACCCCGCCACTGCCACCGCCGCCCCGGCCCAGATGAAGGGGGAGGCGGGGCCGGGGGCCGGCAGGGTGAGCAGGACCACCAGCTCCACCGCCGCCGCAGCCAGCAGCCCCAGGCCCGTCACCCGCCGGTGCCCGTCGGGGTCCCCGGCCGCTGCCCGCCAGCGTAGCAGGGCCGCCAGGGCGGCACCGCTGCCCAGGCCGGCCACTGCATAGCTGGGCCAGAGCCGCTGCGGGCCCAGGGGGACCCCCAGGCGGTGCAGGGCGACAGGTATCGGGGCACCGACCAGGTTCCAGCCCCAGACCCCCACCGCCACCCAGGCCAGCACCGCGGCCAGCAGGGCGTCGGCGTCGGCCCAGTTCCAGAAGCCGCGTCCTTCCCGCCAGCCCAGGATCCCGCCCACGGCGGCGCCGGCTGCCATACCGGCGGTGCCGAGCGGGCTACGGGGCGTGAACAGCAGCGCCTCCGGATGGGCCAGGTAGGTGGCGGGATCGGCGGCCAGGTAGGCCGCCTTGGTGCCTAGCACCGCTCCCACCACCAGCCACAGCAGGAGGTCGGCGTCCCGCTCCGGTGCGCCCAGCCGCGCCAGCAGACCCAGGGCGATTATCCCGCCCCCGATGGCGGTGAAGGCCAGCAGGGGGAGGGAGCCGAAATAGACCGTGGCCGGCAGATACACAGGCACCGCTTCCCTTCGCGGATTTCAGGCCGGATGTCCCCCCGCCTCCACCCAGTAGCGGTGCATTACCGCATAAGGGAGGGGGCCGACGGTGCGGACCCGCACCGTGCCCCGGGGGCTGACGTAGAGGGTGGTGGGCAGGGTCTCGACCAGCAGCGCGGCGCTGGCCCGGCCATTGCGGTCGTAGAGCGCCAGCCCGCGGGTGTCGCGCCAGGCCGTCAGGTAGGCGAAGGCCTGGGGATCCTGGCTTACCAGGGCTACCTGCGCCCCCGCCCGCGCCAGGCGCTCCAGGTCGGGCAGCTCCAGCCGGCAGGCCGGACACCAGGGGGCCCAGAAGTCCACCACCCACGCCTGCCCGTCCCGGCGGGGCAGGGCGGACAGGCGCACCGCCTGCCCCGCGGCAGTGTAGACCGCCACCGCCGGCAGCCGGGCCACGGTGACGGGGGCCGCCGGCCGCAGCACGTTGGCCGCCACCAGTCCCAGGGTCAGGATTCCCAACCCCGCCGCGGTCCGTTCCCCTGTCCGCACCCGGAACCCTCTTTTCCCGTTCCGCCGTAGCCTTTGAAACCGATTATAGCAGAGCCTCCCGCAGGGAGTTTTCCCCTGGGCGCGAATCGGGGCAGGAGAAGTCGGCCGGGTGTCGAAAGGGCTAAGGACAGGCATTACGCCGGGCATCGGAAAGGGGACAGGCCATGATCCGGCTGGAGCAGGTCAGTAAACGCTATCCCAACGGTCAGCATGCCCTGAGTGACGTGTCCCTGACGGTGGAGCGGGGGGAGTTCGTGTTCCTGGTCGGGCCCTCCGGGGCCGGCAAGTCCACCCTGATCCGCCTGCTCTACCGCGAGGAGCTGCCCAGCGAGGGCGACGTCTATGTGGACCAGTTCCACCTCAACACCATGCGCCCGCGGGAGGTGCCCCGCCTGCGCCGCCAGCTGGGGGTGGTCTTCCAGGATGTGAAGCTGCTCCCCCACCGCACGGTCTACGCCAACGTCGCCTTCGCCATGGAGGTCGTGGAGGCCTCCCCGCGTGAGATCCGCAAGCGCGTGCCCCAGATTCTGGATCTGGTGGGCCTCTCCCGCTACCGCGACGCCTATCCCGAACAGTTGTCGGGGGGCGAGCAGCAGCGGGTGGGCATCGCCCGTGCCCTGGTCAACAACCCCTCCCTGGTGATCGCCGACGAGCCCACCGGCAACCTGGACCCCGAGACTGCCCGCGACATCATGCGGCTGTTCCTGGAGATCAACCGGCGGGGGGCCACGGTGGTGATGGCCACCCATGCCCACGGCATCGTCAACAGCCTGCGCAAGCGGGTGGTGGCCCTCGACCGCGGCCGCATCGTCCGGGACCAGCTGCGGGGGGTATACGGCAATGAGGCTTAGAACCGCCTGCCACCACCTGCGCGACGCCGGCCGCAGCCTGGGCCGCAACCGCTGGATGACCCTGGCCTCAGTGGGCACGGTGGCGGTGGCCCTGTTTGTCCTGGCCTTCTTCCTGGCCCTGACCGCCAACATCAACCACTTGACCGCCACCCTGGAAAGCCAGGTGGAGGTGGAGGTGTTCCTGAAGCCCCAGGACACACGGGCCCAGGAGATGGCCCTGCTAGCGCAGGCCCGCCGCTGGCCGGGGGTGCGGGCCATCCGCTACTTCACCAAACAGCAGGCGGCCGAGGCCTTGAAGCGCGAATTCCCGCACCAGCGCGACCTCATCGCCATCCTGACCCAGTCCAACCCGCTGTTTGACGGCTTTGACGTGTACGTGACCACCCCGGCGGCCATCGCCCCCCTGGCCCACCGCTTTGCCGCCCAGCCGCCGGTGCACAATGTGGTCTACCAGGGCCGGGTGGTGACCCGCCTGGAACGGCTGGCGGCCGTGCTGCGCTCGGTGGGGCTGGCCCTGGAGGTGCTGCTGGGCCTGGGGGCGCTCTTCATCATCGTCAACACCATCCGTCTGGCGGTGTACGCCCGCCGGCGCGAAATCGGGATCATGAAGCTGGTGGGGGCCACCGACTGGCACATCCGCTGGCCCTTCCTGATCGAGGGCGCCGCCCTGGGCCTGGCCGGTGCGGGGGTGGCCGACCTGGTAGCGGCCTGGGGGTACCACTGGGTGGTGCGGGCGGCAGCCGAAGCCCTGCCCTTCTGGCCGCTGGCCTCCAGCGCCTCCGTCATCCCGCCCATCCTGGAGGTCACCGGGCTGGGCGGCCTGGCGGTGGGGGTGGCCGGCAGCCTGCTCGCCGTCCACCGCTTCCTCAAGGTCTAGGCGCCGGCCGGCCGCACGCCCGGGTGCCCCGCACCCGGGCGTCTTCTGTGCAAGGCGGCCTTCGCGGTACAATACCGGTAGGGAAGCGAACGGATATTCGTGCGAACACGAGGAGGGTGGGAGGCCATGGCCGAGTTCCTGCTGGAAAGCCCCTATGCCCCGGCCGGCGACCAGCCCAAGGCCACGGCCGCCCTGGTGGACGGCATCCGGCGCGGGCTGACCCGCCAGGTGCTGCTGGGGGTGACGGGGTCGGGCAAGACCTTCACGATGGCTAACGTCATCCGCGAGGTGGGGCGCCCGACGCTGGTGCTGGCTCCCAATAAGACCCTGGCCGCCCAGCTGGCCGGGGAGCTGAAAGCCTTCTTCCCCCACAATGCCGTGGAGTATTTTGTGTCGTATTACGATTACTACCAGCCGGAGGCCTACGTGCCCCAGACCGACCTCTACATCGAGAAGGACGCTCAGATCAACGACGAGATCGATAAACTACGTCACTCTGCCACCTCCGCCCTGCTGGAGCGGGACGACGTCATCATCGTGGCCAGCGTCTCCTGCATCTACGGCCTGGGCTCGCCCGAGGACTACAAGAGCCTGGTGCTGTCCCTGCGGGTGGGCGGGGAGCGGGACCGCGACCAGATCCTGCGCAAGCTGGTGGAGATCCAGTACGAGCGCAACGACACCAACTTCGTGCGGGGCAAGTTCCGGGCCCGCGGGGACGTGATCGAGGTGTTCCCCGCCAACCAGAGCGAGCAGGCCATCCGCATCGAGCTGTTCGGGGATACCATCGAGCGCATCCGGGAGTTCGACCCCGTGACGGGGGAGATCCTGGGCGAGCGCGAGCACGTGGCCATCTACCCGGCCTCCCACTACGTCCTGGGCCGGGACCGGCTGGCGCCGGCCATCGCCGCCATCCGGCAGGAGCTGGCGGAACGCCTGCAGGAACTGCGGGCGCAGGGCAAGGAGCTGGAGGCCCAGCGCCTGGAGCAGCGCACCGGCTACGACCTGGAGATGCTGGAGGAGGTGGGCTACTGCTCCGGCATCGAGAACTATGCGCGCCACCTTACGGGGCGGGCGCCGGGGGAGCCGCCCTACACCTTGCTGGACTTCTTCCCCCCCGACTTCCTGACCATCATCGACGAGTCGCATGTGAGCGTGCCCCAGATCCGGGGGATGGCCGCCGGGGACCTTTCCCGCAAGGGCACCCTGGTGGAGCATGGCTTCCGGCTGCCGTCGGCGGTGGACAACCGGCCCCTCACCTTCGAGGAGTTCGACCGCCGGGTGGGACCGGTCATTTACGTGAGCGCCACCCCCGGCCCCTATGAACTCTCGGTGGCGCAGCAGGTCGTGGAGCAGATCGTGCGCCCCACCGGCCTGGTGGACCCCAAGGTGGAGGTGCGGCCCACCCGGGGGCAGATCGACGACCTGCTGGGCGAGATCCGGGCCCGGGTGGAACGGGGCCAGCGGGTGCTGGTTACCACCCTCACCAAGCGCATGGCCGAGGACCTGACCGATTACCTGCGCGAGATGGGCACCAAGGTGCGCTACATGCACTCCGACATCGACGCCATCGAGCGTATGGCCATCATCCGCGACCTGCGCCTGGGCGAGTTTGACGTGCTGGTCGGCATCAACCTGCTGCGGGAGGGTTTGGACCTGCCCGAGGTGGGCCTGGTGGCCATCCTGGATGCGGACAAGGAAGGCTACCTGCGGTCCGCCACCTCCCTCATCCAGACCATCGGACGGGCGGCCCGCAACGTGGAGGGCACCGTCATCATGTACGCGGATCGGATGACCGACTCCATGCGCCAGGCCATCGGGGAGACGGAGCGGCGCCGGGCCATCCAGGAGGCCTACAACCGGGAGCACGGGATTGTGCCCCGCTCGGTGGTCAAGGCGGTGCGGGAGGTCATCCAGGCCACGCGGGCGGTGGAGGACGACCTGCCCGCGACCCGGGACGGCAAGCCGGTGCAGGCGATGAGTGCGCGGGAACGGCTGCGGCTGGCGGCGCAGCTGCGCAAGGAGATGAAGGAGGCCAGCCGTAACTGGGAGTTCGAGCGGGCGGCGGTGCTGCGGGACATGCTGCTGGAGCTGGAGGCGGAGCGCCCGGTGCAGGCGGTAGGAGGGCGGGGCCGGCGTGGGTGAACAGGTCATCCGCATTCAGGGCGCGCGCCAGCATAACCTGAAGAACCTCAATCTGGAGATCCCGCGCGACCGCCTGGTGGTCATCACCGGCGTCTCCGGGTCGGGCAAGTCCTCGCTGGCTTTTGATACCCTCTACGCCGAGGGGCAGCGGCGGTACGTGGAGTCCCTGTCCGCGTACGCCCGCCAGTTTCTGGGCCAGATGGACAAGCCGGACGTGGATGCCATCGAGGGCCTCTCCCCCGCCATCTCCATCGACCAGAAGACCACCAGCCACAACCCCCGTTCCACGGTGGGCACGGTGACCGAGATCTACGACTACCTGCGCCTGCTGTACGCGCGGGTGGGGCATCCCCATTGTCCCCACTGCGGCCGGCCCATCAGTCGGCAGACGGTGGAACAGATGGTGGACCGGGTGCTGAGCCGGCCGGCGGGTAGCCGCATCGAGGTGCGGGCCCCGGTGGTGCGGGGCAAGAAGGGCACCCATGAACGGGTGCTGGAGGATCTCCGCCGGGCCGGCTTCACCCGCGCCCGGGTGGACGGGCAGCTCTACGAGCTGGACCAGGTGCCGGCGCTGGAGAAGAACCGCCAGCACACCATCGCCGCGGTGGTCGACCGCCTGGTGGTGCGGGAGGGCGTCCGGGGCCGGCTGGCCGAGGCCCTGGAGCAGGCGCTGGACCTCACCGGCGGGGTGGCGGAGGTCGGGGAGCCCGACGGGGGGGAGGCGGAGCTCTACTCCCGGGAGCTGGCCTGCCCGGTCTGCGGCTTCTCCCTGGAGGAGCTCTCCCCGCGCCTCTTTTCCTTCAACGCCCCCTACGGGGCCTGCCCGGCCTGCACCGGCCTCGGCTACAAGCTGGAGCTGGACCCCGACCTGGTGGTGCCCGATCCCAATCTGACCCTGGCCGGGGGGGCGGTAGCGCCCTTCTTCCGCTCCCCCACCGGCTTCTACCAGGACCTGCTGGAGACGGTGGCCCGGGTGGCGGGTATCCCCCTCGACGTCCCCTTCCGGGAGCTGCCGCAACGGGCGCGGGACATCGTGCTCTACGGCTACCCGGAGCCGGTCGACTTCGTCTTCAAGAGCATCTACGACGGCCACCGCCACCAGCAGGTGCGCTACCAGGGGGCGCTGCCCATCCTGGAGCGGCGCTACTGGGAGGGCGGCGACAGCGGCCGCCAGGAGGTGCAGGAGTACATGACCGCCCGCCCTTGCCCCGTGTGCGGGGGCAAGCGCTTAAAGCCCGAGGTGCTGGCGGTGACCGTGGGCGGCCTGTCCATTGCCGACCTCACCGACCTGCCCATCAGCCGGGCCCGCGAGTTCCTGGCCGGCCTGGAACTGGAGGAGCGGGAGCGGGCAGTGGGGGAGCCCATCCTCCAGGAGGTGCAGGCGCGGCTGGGGTTCCTCAACGACGTGGGCCTGGGCTACCTGACCCTGTCCCGCAGCGCGGGCTCGCTCTCGGGCGGGGAGGCCCAGCGCATCCGCCTCGCCACCCAGATCGGGTCCTCCTTGGTGGGGGTGCTCTACATCCTGGACGAGCCCTCGATCGGGCTGCACCAGCGGGACAACGACCGCCTGATCGCCACCCTGCGCCGGCTGCAGCAGCTGGGCAACACCGTAATCGTGGTGGAGCACGACGAGGACACCATGCGGGCGGCCGACTACCTGGTCGACATCGGGCCCGGGCCCGGCGTCTATGGCGGGGAGGTGGTGGCGGCCGGGACCCCCGAGGAGGTCATGGCCAACCCCAACAGCCTCACCGGCCGGTTCCTGTCCGGGCGCGAGCGCATCGAGGTGCCGGCGGTGCGGCGCCAGCCGGGGGACCGCTGGCTGGTGGTGGAAGGCGCGCAGGAGCACAACCTGAAGGACATCACCGTCCGCATTCCTCTGGGCCTGCTGGTGGTGGTCACGGGCGTGTCCGGTTCCGGCAAGTCCACCCTGGTCAACGAGATCCTGCGCCAACAGCTGGAGATGGACCTCAACGGGGCCCGCGGCCGCAAGGTGGGCCGGCACCGCGCCATCCACGGCAAGGAGCACCTGGACAAGGTGATCGCGATCGACCAGAGCCCCATCGGCCGCACCCCCCGCTCCAATCCGGCCACGTACACCGGGGCCTTCGACCTGGTGCGCGAGATCTTCGCCCGCACCACCGAGGCCAACGTGCGCGGCTACCGTCCCGGCCGCTTCTCCTTCAATGTGCGCGGAGGCCGTTGCGAGGCCTGCAAGGGGGACGGCATCCTCAAGATTGAAATGCATTTTCTGCCGGACGTTTATGTGGCCTGTGAGGTGTGCCACGGCACCCGCTACAACCGCGAGACGCTGGAGGTGCACTACAAGGGGCGTAACATCGCCCAGGTGCTGGACATGACCGTGGATGAGGCGGCGGAGTTCTTCCAGCACCACCACCGCCTGGCCCGCAAGCTCAAGACCCTGCAGGATGTGGGCCTGGGCTACATTCGCCTGGGGCAGCCGGCCACCACCCTGTCGGGGGGCGAGGCGCAGCGGGTCAAGCTGGCCACGGAACTGAGCCGGCGCTCGGAGGGGCGGACCCTGTACCTGCTGGACGAGCCCACCACCGGCCTGCATGCGGCCGACATCCGCCACCTCCTGGGGGTGCTGCAGCGGCTGGTGGACCAGGGGGACACGGTGCTGGTGATCGAGCATAACCTGGACGTGATCAAGACCGCCGACTGGATCATCGACCTGGGGCCGGAAGGGGGCGACGCCGGGGGCGAGGTGGTGGTGGAGGGCCCGCCGGAGGTGGTGGCGGCCCATCCCGCCTCCCACACCGGGCGCTACCTGGCAGCCAAGCTGGACGCCGGCCGCGCCCCCGCCGCTTCCGGGAGGAGGGCCTGAGCATGCCCGGGCACGACCGTGAGGCCTGGCGGGAGAAGCTGGCAGGGGTGCCGGAACGGCCGGGGGTCTACCTGATGGAGGATGCCGGCGGCACCATCCTGTACGTGGGCAAGGCGGTCAACCTGCGCAACCGCCTGCGGTCCTACTTCCAGGACCGCTCCCGGCTGGCGCCCAAGGTGGCGGCCATGATGCGGCACGTGGCCGATTTCGAGCTCATCACCACCGATACCGAGGTAGAGGCCCTCATCCTGGAGGCCACCCTCATCAAGCGCCACCGGCCCCACTACAACATCCGGCTCAAGGACGACAAGGCCTATCCCTATCTGCGCCTGACCTGGGAAGAGGACTTCCCGCGCCTGGTGGTGGCGCGGCGGGTGGAGGATACCGGCAGCCGCTACTTCGGGCCCTACACCCGCGCGCAGTCCATGCATGAGACGGTGCGGCTGCTCCGGTCCATCTTCCCCATCCGCAACTGCACCAACCGGCGTTTCCAGGAGGCGCGCCGGCCCTGCCTGGAGTACCACATCCGGCGCTGCCAGGCGCCTTGCGTGGGCCTGGTCGACCGCGACAGCTACCGGGCCATGATGAAGGACGTGGAGCTGTTCCTGGACGGCAAGGCCGACCAGGTGGAGAAGGACCTGCTGGCGGCCATGACCCAGGCAGCCGAGCGCATGGAGTTCGAGCGCGCCGCCCGGCTGCGCGACCAGCTGAAGGCGGTGCGGGAGGTGACCGCCCAGCAGAAGGTGGCGGCCGACGCCGGGCGGGAGCTGGACGCCATTGCCTGGGTCACGGCCGGGGAGGAGGCCTTTGTGCAGGTGTTCACGGTGCGCGGCGGCCGGCTCATCGGCCGGCAGGCCTTCACCCTCACCGGCCTGGACGCCGCCACCACCGGGGCCGAGATCGGGCGGGCGTTCCTGACCCAGTACTACGACCGGGCGCGCGAGATTCCAGCCGAGGTGCTGGTGCCGGTTGAGCCGGCGGAGGCGGAGAGCCTGCGCGCCTGGCTGGCGGAGCGGCGCGGGGGGCGGGTGGCGCTCAAGGTGCCGCGGCGGGGGGAGAAGGCCAAGCTGCTGGCCATGGTGGAGGAGAACGCCCGCCTGGCCCGGGACGAGGAGGCCCGGCGCCTGGCCCTAGGCGACCGCGAGCGGGAGGAGGCCCTCACCGGCATCCAGCAGGCCCTGGGCCTGGCCGCGCCGCCCCGGCGCATGGAGTGCTACGATATCTCCCATACCCAGGGCCAGGAGACGGTGGCCTCTATGGTCGTCTTCACCGACGGCCGGCCCGACAAGAGCCAGTACCGCCGTTTCCGGGTGCGGGGGGTGAGCGGCCCCGACGACTTCGCCTCCATGGCCGAGGTCATCCGCCGCCGGTTCGAGCACGCCCGCCTGGCCGGGGAGCGGCCGGAGCTGGCCCGCTTCGCCCGCCGGCCCGACCTCATCTTGATCGACGGGGGGAAGGGGCAGCTGTCCGCCGCCTGGGAGGCCATGCACGCGGCCGGGGAGGAGACGGCCATGTTCGGGCTGGCCAAGGAGCACGAGTGGCTGTTCGCGCCCGGCGAGCCGGACCCCATCATCCTCGACCGCCACTCACCGGCCCTGCGCCTGCTCATGCACCTGCGCGACGAGGCGCACCGCTTCGCCATCACCTACCACCGCCAGCTGCGGGGCCGCCGCAGCCTACGCTCCCTGCTGGACGAGGTGCCCGACATCGGGCCCAAACGCAAGCGGGAGCTGCTCACCCGCTACCGCAACCTGGAGGCGGTGCGGGCCGCCCCCCTGGAGGAGCTGGCCGCCCTGCCCGGTATGACCCGGCGGGCGGCAGAGCGGGTCAAGGACTACCTGGCCGGCGTGCTGGAGGGGCCGGGCAGGGGACCGGAGGAGGGGCCGGCGTGAGGGAGCAGGTCAAGGCGGTCCGGGTGGAGCTGCTGGCGCTGGACCTGGACGGGACCGCGGCCGGCTACGATGGCCGCGTGAGCCCGCGGGTGCTGGCGGCGGTGCATGCCGCGCGCCGGCAGGGGGTGACGGTGGTGCTGGCCAGCGGGCGCATGCTGGCCTCGGTGCGCCCCTTCTGGCGGCAGTTCGGTCTGGGGGCCGGCTACTGCATTGCCTACAACGGGGCCATGGTGGCGGCGATGCCCGAGGCCCGCCCCGTGCTGGAGGCCCACCTCCCCTCCGATCCCGCCCGGCGCCTGGCGCAGGCGGCGGTGGGGGCGGGCCTGGTGGTGCAGGCCTATGTGGGGGACGAACTCTGGATCTCGGAGGACGACGCCCGCGCCCGCGAGTACATCGCCGTCAACCGCATCCCCGGCCGCCTGATGCCGCCGCCCGCGCTCTGGGGCTGGCCCACGCCCCCCATCAAGCTGCTCTTGCAGGGGGACGACGACGCCCTGGCAGGGTACCGGGCCGAGGCGGAACCGGTGGCGGCGGCCGCGGGGTTGCGGGTGGTGCGTTCCCATCCGCATTACCTGGAGATCCTGCCCGGCGGGGCCGGTAAGGGGGAGGCCCTGGCGGCGGTGGCCGCCCGGTTGGGCATCCCGGCGCGGGCGGTGCTGGCCATCGGGGACGCCGAAAACGACCTGGACATGATCCGCTGGGCCGGCATCGGGGTGGCCATGGGCCAGGCCCTGCCTGCAGTGCGGGCGGCGGCCGACTGGGTGGCTCCGCCGGTAGAGGCCGACGGGGCGGCGGTGGCCATCGAGCGCTGGGCGCTCTAGGCGCGGCAGCCCGTGCCCGGCGCAACTCACCGCCAGGGCCAGTGGGCCGCCAGATAGGCCGGCCAGGGGCTGCGTTCCACCAGGTAGGCGGTCAGCCCCAGGGCGCTGACCGTGAACAGCCAGGCCCACCACCGCTCGGCCCGGCGCATGCGGGCCTGGAGGTGGCGGAGGGTGCGGCTGGGCGGACCGGCTTGCTCCGCCATGCGGATCCCCCTTTCGCCGCGGTAGGGTGGTTTCCGCAAGGATTCGACGCCGGCTGCCGGCTTCCCTGCTCCCGCCCTGCGGTAATGGGTTCCGCCGGCGGACGGGGTCCGATCCCGTAGAATGAAAGGGAACAAGGGGGGGCGGACCATGACGGCGCGGCTGGTCATCATCACCGGACTCTCGGGGGCCGGGCGCACGGAGGCGCTGCGGGCCTTCGAGGACATGGGCTATTTTTCGGTCGATAATCTCCCCCCCGGCCTGTTGCCCAAGTTTGCGGAACTGGTCCACAAAAGTCCTGAAATCAAAGGCGCGGCCCTGGTAATGGACATCCGGGGCGGGGTGTTCTTTGGGGAGCTGCGTTCGGCCTTGAAGGGAGTGGCAGCGCGGGGGGTGCCCTACGTGCTGGTCTTCCTGGAGGCCGAGGAGGAGACCCTCATCCGCCGCTACAAGCAGACGCGCCGGCGTCATCCCTGGGAGGGCGAGGAGCGCCTGCTGTCCGCCATCCGCCGCGAGCGGCGGGCGCTGGCCGAGCTGCGGGGGGAGGCTGACGTCATCATCGACACCACCACGCTCTCGGTAGCGGAATTCCGGCGCCGGCTCATGGCCCGCTTCGCGCTGGGGGAAGGGGACAGCCCGCCAGCCTTCCGGGTGCACCTGGTCTCCTTCGGATTCAAGTACGGGCTGCCCAAGGATGCCGACCTGGTGTTCGACGTGCGCTTCCTGCCCAATCCCTTCTACCTGCCTCAGCTGCGGCCCCTGACCGGCAACGACCCCCCGGTGCGGGACTACGTGCTCGGCAATCCCCTAGGGCGTGATACCCTGGAGAGGTTGGGGCGGCTGCTGGAATTCCTGCTCCCCCACTACCAGCGGGAAGGCAAGCCGCAGGTGACGGTGGCGGTAGGTTGCACCGGCGGTCAGCACCGCTCGGTGGTGTTCGCCAACGCCCTGGCCGAACGGGTGGCGGCGGGGGGGATGGCGGTCAGCGTCGATCACCGGGACCTGGACCGGGCGGAGGAGGAATAGCGGCGGATGTGGTGGCGCCTCTTCATGCCCGGCCTGCGCTTCAAACGGTACCTGGGGGCGGTGGGGCTGGGCTTCCTGCTGTTGGGGGCGGATGCCGCCCATCTGTTGTGGCCCCCGGCGGCCGGGCGGGGCTGGACGGCGGCGCTGACAGCGGCGGCGGGGGCGCTGCTGGTCGGGTGGGGCAGCCGCCGGGTATGGGTCTCCCTCAACGACGCCGTGGGGTCCGCACGGTGGACCGGGCGCATCTATACCCGCTACCTGGCCCGGGGTCCCAAGGTGGCGGCCCTGGGCGGGGGCACCGGCCTGCCGGCGGTGTTACGGGGGCTGAAGGAGTACACCGCCAACCTGACCGCGGTGGTGACGGTGGCCGACGACGGCGGCAGTTCCGGGCGCCTGCGGGGGGAGCTGGGCATGCTGCCACCGGGAGACATCCGCAACTGTCTGGTGGCGCTGGCCGACACCGAACCTTTGATGGAGGACCTCTTCCAGTTCCGGTTCAGCGGGGGGGACTTGGCCGGTCATAGCTTCGGCAACCTGTTCCTGGCTGCCATGGAGCAGACCCGGGGGGACTTTGTGACCGGACTCAAGGAGGTCAGCCGGGTGCTGGCGGTGCGGGGCAGCGTGCTGCCCGTGACCCTGGAGCACGTGACCCTGAAGGCGCGCCTGGCCGACGGCAGCGAGATTACCGGCGAGAGCCGGGTGGGGCGGAGCCCGCTCCCCATCGAGCGGGTGTGGCTGGAGCCGTCCGACGCCACCCCCCTGGCGGAGGCGGTGGCGGCCATCGCCGAGGCAGACCTGGTGGTGCTGGGCCCGGGCAGCCTCTACACGTCGGTGCTCCCCAACCTGCTGGTGGGGCAGATCCGGGATGCCATCCGAACCAGCCGTGCGCTGCGGGTGTACGTGGCCAACATCATGACCCAGCCCGGCGAAACCAGCCGCTACACGGCCTGGGACCACTGGCAGGCCCTCAGCCGCCATGTGGGGCCGGGCCTGGTGGACGTCATCCTGGTCAACAACGCCCCCATCGACCCGGAGACGCTGGCGCGCTACCGCAAGGAGGGGGCGGATGTGGTCACCCTGGGGGACGACCCCGGGGGCCCGCGGCCGATCGTGGTGCAGGAGCCGCTGGTGGCGGTCACTCCCGACGGCACCGTCCGCCACGACCCCCACAAGCTGGCACGGGCCCTGCTGCGGCTGCTGCTCCGCTACCGGCCCGACTGGGCGGAAAGGCGGGTGTTCGACGCCCTATGGCTGGAAAACCGTCTCAAGGACCCCTCCGGCTGGCCCGGCGGCCGCCATGGTCCTACACGCGCGAGCTGAAGGGGGAACTGGTGCACCTGCCCCTGCCGCGAACCCCGGCGGGGGTGTGGGCCGAGCTGTGGGGGATGGGGGGACAGGAGGAGCCGGTCTTTCCCGCCCCGCGGGCCCCGCGCGGCTGGCTGGCGCTGGACTCGGCGCTGGTGGCGCGCCGGGCCTACCGCCTGATGCAGGCTGCGGGCCTAGGGCCGCGCATGCGGGCCTGGCGCACCCGCCACCGGGTGCACGTCTGCCTGATGGCTGGTCAGCCGCTGCCCGCGCCGCCGCGCGAGACCCTGCTGGAGCAGGCCGACGCTTATCTGTTGGGGGCCTTCCTGGCCCGGGGCTACATGCGCGACCCCGACCACGGCTACCACTGGGAGGTCTGGCAGCCGAGCCCGGCAGCGGGGGCCCTGGCCCTGCACGCCCTGGCCCGGCTGGGGCTCAGCGGGGGGGCCAGCCCCCGCCGGTCCGGGACCACCGTCTACCTGAAGGATGCGCCGCAGATTGCGGCCCTGCTGACCCGCTGGGGCGCGCACCGGGCGGTGCTGGGCCTGGAAAGCGCCCAGGTGCTGCGGGCCATGAAGAACCAGGTCAACCGCCTGGTCAATTCCGAGAGCGCCAACCTGCGGCGGGCCGCGGTCTCGGGCTGGGCCCAGCTGGAGGCCATCCGCATCCTGCGCGCCGGGCCCGGCTGGCAGCAGCTCGGTCCCGACCTGAGGGAGGTGGCGGAGCTGCGCCTCCGTCACCCCGACTGGTCGCTGCGGGAAATCGGGGATGCCCTGCGCCCGCCGCTCTCCAAATCCGCCGTTGCCCGCCGCCTGCGCCGGATCCTGGCCTACGCCGCCGGGCCTACTTCCCGTTGAGACGGGCCACCCGGTGCGGCCGGGTCTGGCCCGGCCCGCCGGGGGGCAGACCCCGCGGCCGGCCGCCCTTGATGACGCGCCAGCCGGGACGGATGCGGCGGCCGCGGCTGGAAGTGTGCATGCTGCGGTACCACCAGAGGCCGAATCCGACCACGTAGATGAGCGTGCCCAACATGGCCACGAATTCGATGATCCCGCCGGCCTGCATCATCCCCCGCTCCCTTCCCCGGCCGCCCCGGGGGGTGGCCGCGCGCTGTGTGCATTCCGGGCCTGCATTAATCGGTTTACGCCGTGCGCCTCCGCTTGGATGTATTCTACCGCCCGCGGCCGGCGGGGGCGACCGCCGAAACGGCCCGCCCGGAAAAGCGGATCCAGGTGGGCTGGGAGCTTGTACCAAGGTACAGGAAAGAGGCGCAAACGGCGCCGTTTCCGGGGAATTTTTGCAGCGATGTGCCAATTCGCGGTGGGCAGGGCTGCCGGAAGTGCTAGCATAATCCCCGAGCAAATGGGCCATTGGTACAGCTGGCAGCCGGGTCGACCGAATGCCGGGCGGCAGGGAGGCGAGGCGCCGTGACACAGAGCTACGTGGCCCTTCTCGTGTACCTGGTGGTGGCCCTGGCGCTGGCGGTAGTGCTCTCCTTCGCCTCGCAGTGGCTGGGGCCCCGCCATCCCGGGGCTGTCAAGGCCCTGCCCTACGAATCGGGCATCGTGCCCGAAGCCCCCGTGGGCTATTTTTCGGTCCGCTTTTACCGGGTGGCCATGTTCTTCCTGGTCTTCGACGTGGCGGTGGTCGCCCTCTACCCCTGGGCCACGGCCCTGCGGCACCTGGGCCTCCCCGGGCTCCTGCGCGGGCTGGGGTTCCTGGTGGTGGTGGTGCTGGCCTTTGCCTACGCCTGGAAGCGGGGGGGATTCCGATGGGATTGATTGACCGCCCCGAGGAGGAGGTCGAACGCTCCCTGCTGCTGACCACCGTGGAGCGGGCGGTGCGCTGGGCCCGCAAGTCCTCGGTGTGGCCTGCCACCTTCGGCCTCGCCTGCTGCGCCATCGAGATGATGGCGGTGACCGACTCCAAGTTCGATATCGCCCGCATCGGGTCGGAGGTGTTCCGGGCATCGCCCCGCCAGGCCGACCTCATGATCGTGGCCGGGCGGGTGTCGCAGAAGATGGCGCCGGTGCTGCGCCGCATCTGGGAGCAGATGCCGGAGCCCAAGTGGGTCATCGCCATGGGCGCCTGCGCCTCCAGTGGCGGCATCTTCGACAACTACGCCACCATCCAGGGGGTGGACCACGTGGTGCCGGTGGACGTCTACGTCCCCGGCTGTCCGCCCAGTCCCGATGCCCTCATGTACGGGGTCATGAAGCTGCAGGAGAAGATCGCGCGGGGACTGAAGCCGCGCTACCTGGAGCAGCGGGAGGCGGCCGGGGGTGAGGCCCATGCCTGAGGCGGGGACGGAAGCCTGGGCGGCGCGTTTCCCCGGCCGCGTGCAGGCGGTGGCGGCGGTGGACCAGCCCACCCTGCTGGTGGCCTCCCCCGCCGACCTGCCCGAGGTGCTGGCGGCCCTGAAGGCGGACGGGTACGCCCTGTTGCTGGATGTCACCGCGGTCGATTTCCTCCCCCGGCGCCCCCGCTTTGAGGTGGTCTACCACCTCACGCGCCCGGAGGGCGGGCCCGGCAGCCGGCTGCGGGTCAAGGTGCCGGTGGCGGAGGGGGAGGAGGTGCCCACCGCCACCCGGCTGTGGCCGGGCGCCGACTGGCCGGAGCGGGAGACCTACGACCTCTTCGGCATCGTGTTCCAGGGCCATCCCCATCTGGCCCGCATCTACCTGCCCGACGACTGGGAAGGGCATCCCCTGCGCAAGGACTATCCGCGCACGGGCTTCCGCATCGACTAGGTTCCAGGAGGGAGGGGGCGCGATGGCCGACGTCGACGCCCGGACCGGAACCGAGACCATGGTCATCAACATGGGACCCCAGCACCCCGCCACGCACGGGGTGCTGCGGGTCCGGCTGACCCTGGACGGCGAGCGGGTGGTGGAGGCCGAGCCCATCATCGGCTACCTGCACACCGGCTTTGAGAAGAGTGCCGAGTACCTGCCCTGGCAGCAGTGCAACACCCTCACCGACCGCCTGGACTACCTCTCGCCGATGAGCAACAACCTGGCCTATGTGCTGGCGGTGGAGAAGCTGCTGGGGATCGAGGTGCCGGCTCGGGCCCAGTACATCCGGGTGCTGTTTGCGGAGCTCACCCGTATCGCCAGCCACGTCATCTGGCTGGGGACCCATGTCATGGACCTGGGGGCGATGGGCCTCTTCTTCTACACCATGCGCGAGCGCGAGGTCATCCTGGACATCATCGAGGCCACCGCCGGGGTGCGCATGAACCCCAGCTACTTCCGGGTGGGCGGGCTGGCCTACGACCTGCCCGACGGGCTGCTGGACCTGGTGCGGGCCTTTCTGGATGAATGGCCCCGCTGGTCGCGCCGCTTCCGGGACCTGGTGGAGGGCAATCCCCTGATTGAGGACCGCCTGAAGGGGGTAGCCCGTCTCGACCGGGAGCAGGCCCTGGCGTTAGGGGTGACCGGCCCCATCCTGCGCGCCACCGGCCTGGCCCGGGACCTGCGCAAGCTGGAGCCGTACAGCCGCTACGAGGAGTTCGAGTTTGCGGTGCCGGTGCGGGAGGAGGGGGATGCCTTCGCCCGCTTCTGGGTCCGCATGGAGGAGATGGAGGAGTCGGTCAAGATTGTGGAGCAGGCCCTGGGCCGGATCAGTCCCCGGGGGCCCTTCACCACCGCCGACCGCAAGGTGGCGCTGCCGCCCCGGGATGCCGTCTACAGCGACATGGAGTCCCTCATCCATCAGTTCAAGCTGGTGACCCAGGGCTTCACCGTGCCCGCCGGGGAAGTCTACCAGGGGGTGGAGGGCCCCCGGGGGGAGATGGGTTTCTACCTGGTCTCGGATGGGGGCCCGCGCCCCTGGCGCTGGCGGGCCCGGACCCCCTCCTTCTACAACCTGCAGAGCCTGCCGGTGATGTGCCGGGGCGGGCTGGTGGCGGACGTCATCACCGCCATCGGCAGCATCGACATCATGCTGGGGGACGTAGATCGTTGAAGGCGGTGAACGCCATGGCCACGGAGCAGCAACCGGCCGGGCTGCGCCCCGAGTGGCGGGAGGCGGCCCGTGCCATCAAGGCCGAATTCCCGCGTGAACGTTCGGCCCTCCTGCCCCTGCTCCACCGCATCCAGGCCGAGACCGGTTATCTGGACGATGCGGTGCTGGCGGCGGTAGCGGAGGAACTGGGCGTTCCGGCGCAGGAGGTTGTATCCACGGTTTCCTTCTATACCCTGTTCTACCGGCGTCCGGTGGGCAAAAAGGTGCTGCACGTCTGCACCGGCCTGCCCTGCGCCCTGGCGGGCGCGGACCAGCTGCTGGCGGCCTTCGCCCGCGAACTCGGCATCGCGCCCGGGCAGACCACCCCCGACGGGGAGTGGACCCTGCTGCCTGCGGAGTGCCTGGCCGCCTGCGACAAGGCGCCGGTGGTGCAGGTCAACCTGCGCTACCGGGGACCGGTGCCGCCGGAGGCGGCGGCCCGCTTCCTGGCCGAGGGGGGCGAAGGGGATGACGTCTAGCCGCGCGGTGCCGCCCCATGTGCTGCTGCGCCACCGGGATGTGCCCGGCATCGGCGACCTGGCCGTGTACGAGGCCGAGGGCGGCTACGCCACCGCCCGCGCCGTCCTGACGGGCATGGAGCCGGAGGCGGTGGTGGAGGTGGTGAAGGCCTCGGGCCTGCGCGGGCGCGGCGGGGCCGGCTTCCCTACCGGGGTGAAGTGGGGCTTCCTGCCCAAAGACGGCCGCCCGCGGGTGCTGGTGGTCAACGCCGACGAGTCGGAGCCCGGGACCTTCAAGGACCGGGAGATCCTGGAACATAACCCCCACCAGCTGGTGGAGGGCATCCTGCTGGCGGCTTACGCCATCCGGGCCCCGGAAGCCTTTGTCTACTGCCGGGGGGAGTTCCGCACCGGGGCGGAAATCCTGGAGCGGGCGGTGGCGGCGGCCCGCGCCCGCGGCTACCTGGGCGAGCGCATTTTCGGGACCTCCTATTCCCTGACCGTGCACGTCTACCGGGGGGCGGGGGCCTACATCTGCGGGGAGGAGACGGCGCAGCTGGAGTCGCTGGAAGGCCGGCGCGGCAATCCGCGCCTGAAGCCGCCCTTCCCGGCTGTCTCCGGACTCTACGGGTTGCCGACCGTGGTCAACAATGTGGAGACCATCGCCAACCTGCCCCCGATCCTGACCTACGGGGCGGACTGGTACCGCTCCATGGGCACCGAAAAGAGCCCGGGGGTGAAGGTGTTCTCGGTCAGCGGGCAGGTCCGCCGGCCGGGCAATTTCGAGCGGCCGCTCGCCACCCCTCTGCGCGCTCTGATTGAGGCCGCAGGCGGGCTCTATCCCGGCCGGCAGCTGAAGGCCGTCATCCCGGGGGGCAGTTCGGTCCCGCTCCTGCCCGCCGACCGTGTGGACACCCCCATGGACTATGAGTCCATGCTGCAGGCCGGGTCCATGCTGGGATCGGGCGGGGTGATCGTGCTCGACGACCGCACCTGCATCGTGGGCGCGGCCGAACGCCTGGTGCGCTTCTACCGCGAGGAGTCCTGCGGCAAGTGCACCCCATGCCGGGAGGGCACCTTCTGGAACGCGGAGATCCTGGCCCGGCTGGAGCGGGGGCAGGGGCGCATGGAGGACATCGACCAGCTGCTGGACATCGCCGACAACATGGCCGGGAAGTGCTTCTGCCCCCTGGGTGACGCCTCCCTGGGGTTCCTGGTCAGCGCCCTGGAGCATTTCCGGGACGAGTTCGTGGCACACGTGACCGAGAAGGGCTGTCCGTGGGGGGCGACGCTGTATGGTGCACATCACGGTTGACGGCCGGCCGGTGGAGGTGCCGCCGGGCACCAACCTGGTGGATGCGGCTAAAGCGGCCGGCATCCACATCCCCGTCTACTGCTACCAGGAGGCCCTGGGGCCGCTGGGCGCCTGCCGTATCTGCCTGGTGCAGGTGGAGAAGATGCCCAAGCTGGTGACCGCCTGCACCACCCAGGTCCAGGAGGGCATGGTGGTGCACACCCGCGGGCCGGAGGTCGACAAAGGGCGGGCCGGGGTGCTGGAGTTTCTGCTCCTCAACCATCCCTTGGACTGCCCGGTCTGCGACAAGGGCGGGGAGTGCGACCTGCAGGATTACACCTTTGCCTACGGCCCCGCCGCCGGCCGCTTCACCGAGCCCCGCATCCGCAAGGCCAAGGACGTGCCCTTGAGCCCCTACATCGCCCTGGACCAGGAGCGCTGCATCCTGTGCCAGCGCTGTGTCCGCTTTTTAGGCGAGTACGTGGGCGAACCCCAGCTGGTGCTGGAGGCGCGCGGGGTGCACACCGTGGTCACCGCGGCGGGCGGGGCCCCCCTCACCTCCCCTTTTTCCGGCAACGTGATCGACCTCTGCCCGGTGGGAGCGCTGTTGTCCCGCCCTTACCGCTTCCGGGCCCGCCCCTGGAATCTGGAAAAGGTGGAGGGCATCTGCGGGCTGTGCCCGGTGGGCTGCCGGCGCCTGCTGACCGTCCGCGACGGGGTGGTGGAGCGGGCGGAGGGTACCTCCCGCAGCGACCCCGACGGGCGGGGCTGGCTATGCGACCGCGGGCGGTTCTCCTATGATGAGGCCCGCCATCCCCAGCGCCGCACCCGTCCCCGCCTGGGCGGGGCGGAGCGGGAGGCGGGGGAGGTGGTGGCGGCTGCCGCCCGCTGGCTGGCGGAGGGGCCGGTGGCGGTGCTGACCGGCGGGGAACTGACGGTGGAGGAGGCGGCCGCTCTCACCGACGCCGCCCGCCGTCTGTGGGGCGCGGGCGCTCCTGTGCTGGTGCGGACCGGGCGGGGCTACCTGCCCCCGGCCCTCCACGGCACCCTGCAGGACCTGCAGACGGCGGACGCCGTGCTCCTGTTGGGAGCCGACCCCTACCAGAGCGTGCCCGTAGGCTACCTGGCTGTGCGGGAGGCCTACCGGCGGGGGGCCGGAATCTGGGGCCTGGCCCCGCGGCGCCTGGGCCGGCGGGCCCTGCCGGTGCAGGAGCACGTCACCGCCCCCGGGGAGGAGGCGGCGGTGCTGGCCCGGGCCCTGGCGGCGGCCGGCGTGGGCGGCGCGGCGGCCTTGCTGCAGGACCTGGGGGACTGGCAGCCCGCCGCGGGGACCGGGGACCTTGAGGCGCTGGGGCGGGCGCTGCTGGGCGCTGCCCGGCTGGCGGTGATCTGGGACGGGGAGGAGGCGGGGGTGGAGGACGTCCTGCTGGCCCTGGCCGCCGCCCGCGGCGAGGCGCCCACGCGGGTGCTCCCGGCCTGGGGTCCGGCCGGCTGGCGGGGGCAGGAGCTGGCGGGGGTCCGGGTGACGGCTGCGGCCCTGGAGGGCGTACTGCGTGCGGCCGCCGCCGGGGAAGTGGGCACCCTGGTGCTGTGGGGCACCGACCTGCTGCGGGAGGCGCCCGACCCGGAGCTGGCCGCCCGGGCCCTGGCGGGGGCCGGTCACGTGCTGGCGGCGGGCGCCTTCCTGAGTCCTGCCACCCGGGCCGACGCCTGGTTGCCGTTGCCGGTGCGCACCGAGCACGGCGGCACCTTCGCCGACTGGGAGGGCACCCTGACCGCGGTGCGGGCGGCGGTCCCGCCGCAGCCCGGGGTCCGGACCACCGGGGCCTGGCTGGAGGCGCTGGCAGCGGCCGCCGGGCGGCGGTGGGCCCCGCCGGCCGACCCCCTGGCGGGCCGCATGACCGGGTCCCGTCTCCGCCTGCTGCCGGACGTTCCCGCACCCGCTCCCCGGCCCCTGCGGCGGCCGGAGGCGGCGGGGGCGGGGTCACCGTGCTGCGGGGCGGGGATGCCTACCGGGGGGGACCCCCCTCGGCCATCTTCCTGCGTCCCCCCACCGCTGGGGCGATGGCGGCGGAGGATGCCGTCCGCCTGGACCGGCCTGCCGGCGGTCCGGTCCGGATCCGGGGGACGACGGGGGAGCTGGTTCTGCCGTTGGCGGCCGATCCCGCCCTGCCGGCGGGCCGGGTGTGGCTGCCTTATGACCTGCCGGAGGCGGCCGGCGGCCTGCCGGCCGGGCCCTGGGAGCTGGCCCCGGCGGCGGAAGCGGCGGAGGAGGTGGATGGCCGGTGAACGGGCTCATCCTGGCGGTGAAGATCGTCATCCTGATCCTGTTTCTGCTGATCTCCTTCGCCTACACCATGTGGGCGGAACGGCGGCTGCTGGGCCTCTTCCAGCTGCGCTGGGGCCCCAACCGGGTGGGGCGGGCCGGGCTGCTGCAACCCCTGGCCGACGCCTTGAAGATGCTGTTCAAGGAGGACCTGCTGCCGGGGCAGGCCGACCCGGTGGTATTCCGCCTGGCGCCGGTGATCTCGGTGTTCGCCGCCCTGGGGGTGGACGCCGTGATCCCCTTCGGGGCCCCTGCCCATTTGGCCGGCCGCACCATCCCCCTGGATGTGGCCAACCCGCCGGCGGGGCTGCTGGTGGCCTTCGGCTTGAGCTCGCTGGGCATCTACGGGCTGGTGCTGGCCGGCTGGGCCTCCCAGAACAAGTACTCCCTATTGGGCGGCATCCGCTCCGCGGCCCAGATCATCTCCTATGAGCTGGCCATGGGGGTATCGGCCCTGGGCGTGCTGATGCTGGCGGGGAGCGCCAATCTGACCCGGATTGTCGAGGCCCAGGCCCGCCACGGCTGGTTCTGGTGGAAGGAGCCGCTGCCGCTGGCGGTCTTCTTCCTGACCGCGGTGGCGGAGTCCAACCGCACCCCCTTCGACCTGCCGGAGGCGGAGTCGGAGCTGGTGGGGGGGTACCACACCGAGTACTCCGGTATCCGCTTCGCCATGTTCTTCATCGCCGAATACGTCAACATGATCACGGTCAGCGCCCTCACCGTGACCCTCTTCTTCGGCGGCTGGCTGGGCCCCGCCTTCCTGCCGCCCGTGATCTGGTTCCTTCTCAAGATCGGGATCTTCATCTTCCTGTTCGTGTGGATGCGGGCCACCCTGCCCCGGCTGAAATACGACCGGCTGATGCACCTGGGCTGGCAGGTGCTCTTGCCGCTGTCCTTCGTGTGGGCCTTGGGCACGGCGGCGGTGGTGGCCCTGCGCTAAGCCCGCGGCGCGCGGGCCGGAAAGGAGGCGGATGGCATGGCAGCACCACCTCGGCCCCGCCGGCTGGGCCGGCTGGGCTTCACCATCCGGGGAGCGATGGGGCTTGCCCACGGCCTGGGCATGACCCTGAGCGAGCTGTTCGCCCCCCGGGATACGGCCCCTTATCCCGAGAAACGGCTGGAACACGCCCCCCGGTTCCGGGGCAAGCACATGCTGGCGCGGGGACCGGACGGACACGAACTCTGCGTGGGCTGCGGGTTGTGCGAGGCGGTCTGCCCGGCCAATGCCATCCGGGTGGTGGCGGCCTCGGCCCCCGAGGGGGCGACGGTCTCCTGGACCGAGCGCTACGCCGCCGACTATGAGGTGGACCTCATCCGCTGCATCTTCTGCGGCATGTGTGAGGAGGCCTGCCCCACCAATGCGGTGCGGCTGACGCCTTTCAACGAGCTGGCCGGGTTCAGCCGGGCCGACATGGTGGCCCGCAAGGAGGAGCTGCTGCGGCCGGCGGTGCGCAAGTAGGACGCGGAGGCAGGAGGCGGTCGGCATGTGGGGGGTCGTGGTGCTGGGGATCCTGACGGTGGGCAGTGCCCTGGGAGTGGTGGCGGCCCGCCATCCCGTGCACAGCGCCCTGTTCCTGGTCCTGAACAGCCTGAGCCTGGCCCTCTTCTACTTCGGCCTGCGGGCGGAGTTTATGGGGGTAGCCCAGGTCATCGTCTACACCGGGGCCGTGATGGTGCTGTTCCTGTTCGTGGTCACTCTGCTCTCGGCCGGCCGCACGGTGGCCGACCTGCCGGAGGAGCTGGGCTGGCAGCGGCCCCTGGCCGGGGTCCTGGCCGCGGGCACCGCCGCGGCCCTGGGGGCCGCCGCCCTGGCCCCCGTATTGGGGGCGGGACGGCCGCCGCGCCCCGGTTTCGGCGGGCTGACAGCGGTGGCCGCCAGCCTGTGGGGGCCCTTCTTTCCCGCCCTGCTGGGGGTGGCGGTGATGCTGCTCACCGCCGTGCTGGGGGTGCTGGTGTTGAACCGGTCCGGTACCGCCGGCCGGGAGGCCGGGTCCGGGGAGGCCCCGGCCCCCCAGGAGGCGGCCGCCACGCGGGGGGATCAGCCATGAGCACGGGGGCGGTGACGCTGGTGGCCGCGCTGCTGTTCGCGGTGGGTCTGGCCGGGGTGCTGGTGCGCCGCAACCCCCTGGTGATGTTCATGGCGGCGGAGATGATGTGGAACGCGGCGGCGCTGGTCCTGGTGGCGGCCTCCCGGCACTGGGGCCGGGAGGGCGGGCAGGCGGCGGCCTTCCTGGTCATCGCCGCCGCCGCAGCCGAGGTCGGCATCGGCCTGGCCCTCATTGTAGCCACCTATCAGCACCGGCACCGGCTGGACGCCGACGTGCTCAAGCGCCTGCGCGGGTAGCCGGGCCGGGAGGGAGGCGGAGGACATGCACAGCCTGGAACTGGGATTGCTGGTCCTGCTGGGGGCCCCCCTGGCGGGGGCGGTGCTCATCGCCCTGACCGGGGATCGGACCGGACCCCGGGGTCCGGCGGTACTGGCTGCGGCCGCAGCGGGCGTGGCCTTCCTGGCCGCCTTGGCGCTCAGCCTGGCCCATAGCCGGGGGGCGGTGACGGTAGCCCCCTGGGTGCGGGGATTCGGGCCGGTCATCCGCTGGCGGCTGGCGTTTACCCCCCTGGGGGAAGTGTGGGCCCTCATCATCACCGGGGTGGGCTTCCTCATCCACGTCTATTCCGCCGGTTACATGGCGGAGGAGGATGACCGGCCCCGCTACTTCGCCGGGCTCAACTTCTTCCTTTTTGCCATGCTGCTGGTGGTCACCGCCGATAACCTCCTCATCCTGCTGCTGGGCTGGGCGGGGGTAGGCCTGGCCAGCTATCTCCTGATCGGCTTCTGGTACCGGCGGCCGTCGGCGGTGCTGGCGGCCCGCAAGGCCTTCGTGATGAACACCATCGGCGATGCCGGCATCCTCTTGGGCCTGACCCTGCTGGTGGCGCACTACGGCAGTGCCCGCTACGGGGCGGTGTTCGCGGGGGTGACCCGGCACCCGGTGCCGGGGCTGGCCGTGGCCAGCGCCCTCCTGCTCTATGTGGGGGCCATGGCCAAGTCGGCGCAGCTGCCCTTACATACCTGGCTGGTGGATGCCATGGAGGGTCCTACCCCGGTGTCGGCCCTCATCCACGCCGCTACCATGGTCACCGCCGGCGTCTACCTCATGACCCGCTTCTACCCCCTCCTGGGGGCGGCGCCCGGGGTCGGGGAGACGGTGGCGGTGATCGGGACCCTCACCGCCCTGTACGCCGCCCTGGCCGCCCTGCGCCAGCGGGATATCAAGCGTGTGCTGGCCTACTCGACCATCAGCCAGCTGGGGTACATGTTCCTGGCGGTGGGGGTGGGGGCCTACACCGCGGCCGTGTTTCATTTCGTGACCCACGCCTTCTTTAAGGCCCTGCTCTTCCTGGCCGCCGGCAATGTCATCCACGTGCTGGAGGGGGAGCAGGACCTGGGGCGCATGGGGGGCCTGGCCCGCAGCATGCCCTATACGGCCGCCGCGTTCGGGATCGGGGCCCTGGCCCTGGCCGGCATCCCGCCCCTGGCCGGGTTCTTCAGCAAGGATGCCATCCTGGCCCAGTCCTTTCGCAGCGGGCATCCTCTGCTGGGCAGCCTGGGGGTGCTCACAGCCGGGCTCACAGGGTACTACATGGCGCGGGTCTTCAGCCTGACCTTCCTGGGTCCTGCCCGGCGGCCGCGGGGGGAGGCGCGGGAAGCCCCCTGGGTGATGCTGGGGCCGGTGCTGGTCCTGGCGGTGCTGGCCGTGATCGGCGGCGCCTTCGGTGGCGGCATCGACCGCCTGCTGGCACCCGCCTTCCGGGCCTGGCCGGGGGCGGCGCGGGCCGCCCTGGAGCCGCCCGCCGCGGGGGTGAGCCTGGTCACGGTCCTGCTGGCCGTGGCGGGACTCTACGGGGGCTGGCGGGAAGGGCGCGCCGGCCGGGCGGAGCCGGCCGGTTTCTGGGGCCGCGGGGCCCTGGCCGGCTTCGGGCTGGACGCCGCCTGGATGCGGGGGCCGGTGGCATGGACCGCCGCCCTGGGCCGCTGGCTGGGCCGGGTTGAGGACCGGGTCTGGATCCCCGGTACCGGAGCCCCGGGCCGCTGGGTGACCGGGCTGGGGCGTGACCTGCGTCCGGTCCAGACCGGGCTGGTGCGGCGGTATCTGCTGTCGATGGCGGTGGGGCTGGGGGCGGTCCTGGCCTACTACCTGCTGCGGGTTTAGGGCGGGGTGATGGGGATGGCAAGCGGCATCTGGGTATTGCTGGGAATCTGGCTGCTGGGCGCCGTGGCCCTGGCGGCCGTGCCGCCGGCCCGGGCGCGGACCTGGAGCCTGGCGGTGAGCGGGGCTGCGCTGCTGGTGGTGCTGCTGCTGGCGGCTGCACCGCCGGTGCGGGGCAGCCTGCCCTGGATTCCAGCCTGGGGCGCGGCCCTCAGCGTGTCCACCGGGGGGGCAACCTTGCCCCTGCTGCTGCTGACCGGGCTGCTCCTGCCGCTGGTAATCATCTTCTCCCCGTCGGGCGCCGGCCGCCTGTACTATTTCTGGATCCTCGTCGCCGGGTTTGCCGCGGCCGGACTCTTCACCACCCGGGACCTCCTGCTTTTTTACGGCTTCTTTGAGGCCGTCCTGCTGCCGGGGTACTTCCTGCTGGCGGGCTGGGGCGGACCCGGGGCTCCGGCCGCCGCCCGCCGCTTCCTGGTGATGAACCTGACCGGCAGTTTTCTGATGCTGGTGGGGGTGGTGGAGCTGGGGCTGGCGCAGGCGGCGGTGCTGGGTCATCCCGCCTTCGGCTTCCGGGCCCTGGAGCACACCCGCCTGGGCGGGGCGGCCGGGGCCTGGACCCTGGCCGCCTTCACCCTGGCCTTCGCGGTCAAGGCGCCCCTGTGGCCGCTGCACGGCTGGATGCCGGACGCTTACCGGGAGGCGCCGCCGCCGGTGACCGCCCTGTTCGCGGGGCTGCTCTCCAAAGCCGGCCTGTACGGCTTCCTGGTGGTCGTGCTGCCCTTCCTGGGGCGGGCCCTGGCGCCGGTGGCGCCCTGGTTCCTGGCCGGGGCGTCGGTAAGCCTGGTGTGGGGGGCGCTCACCGCCCTGCGCCGGACCGATGCCAAGCTGGTGGCCACCTATGCCTCCCTCTCCCATATGGGCATGATGGCCCTGGGACTCTTCTCCCTTACCCCGGCCGGGATGGCGGGGGCCACCCTGCTCATGCTGGCCCATGGGCTGGCCGTGGGCGGGGTGTTCCTGATCCTGGGGGTGCTGGAGCAGGCGACGGGCGGGGAGCGTACGCTGGGCCGCGTGGGCGGGCTGGCGGTCCGGGCCCCGGCCTTCGGCTTCTGGTTCCTCTTTTTTGCCTTGGCCGTCCTGGGACTGCCCGGGCTGGCGGGTTTCGCCGGCGAGTACCTGGTGGTGCAGGGGCTGGTGGAGCGGGCCTGGCCGGCGGCGGCGGTGGCGGTGGCGGTGATGGTGCTGGCCGCCTGGTACATGCTGCGCTTGTTCCAGGGCCTGATGCAGGGGCCGCGGGAGCAGCCCCCTGGCGTGCCGGCCGGGCTGGGAGCCGGGCGGGGCCGGCTGTGGGCGCTGGCCGCCGGGGGGGCGGTGCTGCTGCTGCTGGGGGTGTGGCCGGCCGGGGTGACCGCCCGGGCCGG
This sequence comes from Candidatus Hydrogenisulfobacillus filiaventi, assembly GCA_902809825.1. Lineage (NCBI taxonomy): Bacteria > Bacillati > Bacillota > Clostridia > Eubacteriales > Clostridiales Family XVII. Incertae Sedis > Candidatus Hydrogenisulfobacillus > Candidatus Hydrogenisulfobacillus filiaventi. The sequence continues at coordinate 1,705,315 of LR778114.1, read as the reverse complement.
CCCGGCCCTGGTGCGGGCGGTGCGGTATCAGCTCCCGGGCACGGTGGCCCTGGCCCGGGTACCGGCGGCGCCTGCCGCGGAAGGAGGGGTCCGGCGATGAGCGGCTGGCTGATTCCGGAGGGGGTGCTGCTGGCCGGGTTGGCCGCCGTGCTGCTGGTGGCGGGCGGGGGATGGGGCCGCCTGGCCTCCTGGCTGGCCGGGCTCGCCCTGCTGGCGTCGGCCGCGGCCGCCCTGCTGCTGCCCGGCGGGGAGCATCCCGTGCTGGCGGGTGCCTTCCTGCCCGACCGCTTGAGCGGGGTGATCGACGGGCTGGCGGTGCTGGCCGGGCTGGCGGCGCTGCTGCTGGGACCGGGGGCGGGGGCGGTGCCGGAGGCGCCCGCCTTGGTCCTCACCGCCGTGCTGGGGGCGGAGGTACTGGGGGCAGCCGGCAGCCTGCTGACCGTGTTCGTGGGGCTGGAACTGCTCTCCTTCCCCCTGTATGTGCTGGTGGCCCTGGGGCGCAGCCGCACCAACCTGGAGGCGGGGGTCAAGTACCTGCTGATGGGGACGGTGGCCTCGGGCCTGTTCCTGTTCGGGATGGCCCTCATCTACCGCCAGATCGGCAGCTTCACCTTCCTGCGCCTGGCCGGGGAGAGCGCCCAGCCCTGGGTGGAGGTAGGGCTGGGGCTGGTGTTCGGCGGGCTGCTCTTCAAGCTGGCCATCGTTCCTTTTCACATGTGGGCGCCTGATGTCTACGAAGGGGCCCCCACGCCGGTGACCGCCTTCATGGCCCTGGCCACCAAGGCGGGGGCGCTGGCGGCCCTCATCCGCGTGCTCAGTTTCGGCTTCTACCCCGGGGCTGCCCTCTGGAGCCCGCTGCTGGCGTACCTGGCCGCCCTCTCCATCCTCACCGGCAACCTCCTGGCCCTGGTGCAGCGGGACCTGAAGCGCCTGGTGGGGTGGTCGGCGGTGGCGGCGGGGGGCTACCTGCTGGTGGGGCTGGCCGCCCACAGCGTGCTGGGGGACGAGGCCGGCCTCTACTTCCTGGCCGCCTACGGCCTGGGGGCCATCGGCTTTCTGACCGTGGCCGGGGTCGCGGCGGGCGAGCCCGACCGGGGCCCCACCCGTCAGGCGCTGCGCGGCCTGGCCTACCGGCGGCCGGGTATGGCCCTGGCCTTCGGGCTGGCTGCCCTCTCCCTGGCCGGCATCCCCTTTACGGGCGGGTTCCTGGGCAAGGTCTACCTGCTGCAGGCGGCAGTGGCGGCCGGACAGCCGGGGCTGGCGGTAGCGGTGGCGCTGGGGGCCGCGGTGGGCCTGCTGGCCTACCTGCGGCCCCTGGAGCAGGTCTTCCGGCGGGACGCCGCAGCGGTGGTGCCCCATCCCGCCCCCGGCCCCGCCCTGGTGCTGGCGGTCACGGCCGTGCTGACCCTGGCCCTGGGGGTATGGCCCGGGCCGGTGGTGCACTGGTTGGGGCAAGCCGCCCGATTTTACTGGTTACACTGAGCCCATGAAGCTGGAACCGGAAGATGAAAATTGGCTGAGAAGGCTCCTTCCCCGGTATGGTAATATCGAAAGCATGGGAGAAGGAGAGGTGCAGATGCAATCCGAACAGGCGCTTCCCCAGGGAGCGGAAAACCGTCTGGCATTTCTGTCACTGGTCGAATCCGACATGCAGGAGGTGGAGCGGGTCCTGACCGGTACCCTCCGGGAGGACAACCCCCTGGTGCAGTCGGTGGCCGACTATCTGTTGGGGGCAAGTGGGAAGCGTCTGCGGCCGGCGATGGTGATCCTGGCCGGGCAGTTCGGCACCCACCGCCGCGGGCTGACCGCGTTGGCGGCGGCGGTGGAGATGATCCACATGGCCACCTTGGTCCACGACGACATCATCGATCATGCCCTGGTCCGCCGGGGGCAGCCGGCGGTTCATGTGCGCTTCAACGAGCAGGTGGCCGTGCTCAGCGGGGATTTCCTGTTTGCACGCGCCTTTCAGCTCTTCTCCGACTCCGGGGATCTGCGGGTCGTGCGGGCGGCGGCGGACGTGGTGCACACCATGTGCACGGGCGAGATCGCGCAGAACCTCGACCAGGGGCGGGTGGCTTCTGAGGAGGGGTACCTGCAGCGGATCTACGCCAAGACGGCCGCCTTCCTGGAGACTGCCTGCCGGATCGGCGCCCTGGGCGCCGGGGCCAGCCCGGAGGTGGGCGATACCCTGGCCGCATACGGCTACGCCCTGGGCATGGCCTTTCAGATCGTGGACGACCTCCTGGACTGGGTGGCCGACCCGGAGCGGTTGGGCAAGTCGGTCGGCGAAGACCTGCAGGAGGGCATCTTCACCCTGCCGGTGATTTACGCGCTCAACAACCCCCTCTCCCGCGATGCGCTGCTGGCGGTGCTGGGAGCGGAACCCGGGCCCGGCACCACGGATCAGGTGCGGACCATCCTGCAGTCGAGCGGGGCTATTGACTACGCGCTTGAAAAAGCCGGAGACTATATCAAGGAAGCCCTGGAGCGGGTGGCGGCCCTGCCAGCCGGTGCAGCCCGCACGGCTCTGGAATCCCTGGCCCGCTTTGTGCTGGACCGGGACTACTGAATCGGGGGGGAGGCAGCCGTGAGCCAGGTACCCTCCCCGGGGGCGCGCCGCATCCCGGACGCGACCATCCGGCGGTTGCCCGCGTATCTGCGGGCCTTGGAACGCTCCTCCCTCAGCCGCATGACCTCCGGCGAGCTGGGGCAGTTGACCGGTTTCTCTTCGGAACAGGTCCGCAAGGACCTGGCCTATTTCGGGGCCTTTGGGACCCGCGGGGTGGGGTATGAGGTGCCGGCGCTGGCGCGGGAGATCCGGCGCATCCTGGGTCTCGACCGCGAGGTGCTGGCGGTGCTGGTGGGCGCCGGCCATTTGGGCACGGCGCTCTTGCGTTATTCCCAGTTTTCCTCCCAGGATGTGCAGGTGGCGGCCGCCTTTGACGTGGATCCCCGGGTGGTGGGGACGACCATTGGCCGGGTGGTGGTGGAACCGCTGGAGCACTTGGAGGAGCGTGTCCAGGAACTGGGGGCCCGCATCGGGATTGTGGCGGTGCCGGCGGGGGCGGCGAATGCCGTGGGCGAACGCCTGACCCGTGCCGGCGTGCGGGCCATCCTCAACTTCGCGCCCGTCACCATCTGCCAGGCTTGTCCCGAGGTGGTGGTTCACAACATTGACTTGGCCCTGGAGCTGCAGGCGCTGGCTTATTTCGTCACCGTGACCCCGGACAAATCCCTGGCGGTGGAGCGGGATCTCTAGCTCCCGTTGGCCCTCGCCAGGGTTTTTTATTCCAGTATTAATTCCATTTTTCCACGTGCTTTACAATAGGAACGAACAACGGTAGACTCAAGCCGGGCGCAGCCCACAGCTTGCAGATGCGGATGAGAAAGGGGGATGGGGGCGTGCGGATTGCCATCATCTACTATTCAATGACCGGCAACCTGTATGACCTGGCGCAGGAGGTGGAGGCCGGGGCCCGGGAGGCGGGTGCCGAGACCCGGTTGCGGCGGGTGCGCGACTGGCTGCCGGAGGAGGTCTACCAGGCCCGCCCGGAAGCAGCCCAGGCCCGTGAGCGCCAGCAGGGGGTGGTAGAGGCGGAGCTGGATGACCTGGTGTGGGCCGACGGGGTCATCCTGGGCACCCCCACCCGCTACGGCAACGTGGTGGCGCAGCTGAAGAACTTCCTCGACCAGACCGGGCCCCTGTGGGCGGAGGGCAAGCTGGTGGACAAGACCCTAGGCTTCTTCACCGCCGCCGCCACCATGCATGGCGGCCATGAGACCACCGTGCTCACCCTCTCCACCTTTGGCTATCATCATGGCATGATCATCGTGCCCATGGGGTACACCGTGCCCGAGGTCAACACCACCACCACCGGCGGCGGACCCTACGGCCCCACCCATGTGGGCGGCCCCGGCCTCTCGGCCGAGGAGCGCACCATCGCCCGCGCCTACGGACGGCGTTTCGCCGCCATTACCGGGCGGCTGCACGGCTGAGGCTCTTCAGACTGCAGGGGAGGCCGGGCCTTCAGGATCCACATGCCCGGCCTCCGGCTTTTGTGCATACTTGACCACGTGCACCGGGTCCAGGGTGATGAGGCCGGCGTCCACCATCTGGTCCAGAACGGGCAGGAAGCGTTCGATGTATTCCCGGCTGTCGACAATCTCGACCACGACCGGGAGGTCGGCCGACAGGTCGAGCAGGTTGGCCGTTCGCAGCCGGCTGGAGGGCCCGAAGCCCTCAAAAGCCCGCATGACGGTTGCCCCGGCCATGCCCATTTCCTTGGCCTTCTTGACGATGGCATGATAGAGCGGCTCGTGGTGCCAGTGGTCGGCCTCCCCCACAAAGATGCGTAGACGTTGCGCCTCCCCGGAGATCTTCACGCTGCGGCCTCCTTTCGGCTGCGTTCAACTGCCCTGGGCGGGCGGGGCGGGCTCCGGTTCCGCCTCCGGCAAGGGGGTGGAGGCCGCCCGTGTCCCGCGACCGCTGCCCGCCCGGCCCAGGGCGATGCCGGCGACGGTGGCGGCGGGGCCCAGCAGCAGGCACCCGGTCAGGTAGGCCGCGGCTGCCGGCCAGTGCCCGTGCCGGGCCAGCTCCAGGGTGCCCAGCATCCAGGTGGAGAAGGTGGTGTATCCCCCCAGGAAGCCCACGCCCCCGAACAGGCGTCCTCGTTCCCTCAGCCGCATGGTCTCCAGGGACCAGGTCATGACCAGCCCGATGGCGAACGCCCCCGAGAGGTTGATGAGCACATAGACCCAGGGCAGACTCCCCTGGCCCGGCCACCAGTGCGCCACCGCCGCCCGCGCCAGCGCCCCCAGGGCCCCGCCGACCAGGATGACCACCGTATTGCCCATGCTCACCGCCACCCACCGGCGGCCAGCCCGCCGCCGGCCGCTGCCAGCCCGGCCCCGGCGCTGAGCAGGAGGTTGGCGGCCGCCGTCCGCCACAGGCGCTGCTCCACCAGACGGACGGTCTCATAGCTGAAGGTGGAAAAGGTGGTGTAGGCGCCGATGAAGCCTGTCTCTGTCAGCTGCAGGGCGGCGGGTGCCAGCACGTGGCGCGCGGCCAGGGCGGCGGTCAGGCCGATGGCGAAACTGCCGCTGACGTTAATGATCCACGTACCCAGCGGAAACAGCCGGCCCCAAGCCAACCCCACCAGGCGTCCGACGTGATACCGGGCCAGGCTGCCGAGGGCGCCCCCCAACGCGACCGGCCCCCAGAAATGCCAAAACGACGCCATGTGGGGTTCCTCCTTCTTCTACCGTTAAGATACGCCGGCGGGACACGGCCTACAAGGCTGGCAGCCGGTGGCCGGACGACGGGATGCCGGCCCTCGGTGGCAGGTCATACACAGGATAGGGTATCGCCGATCCCTCCCGGAGTTGCCCGCACAATGGGAATGGTTATGAGAATATCTTGCAATATGACCCCGCGGCCGATACAATGAAAGAGAATCCTCTCACTAAACTAACATAAATCGTCCGCCGTCCGGCTGTTGCGCAGCCGGGGTCCGCAGGGGTCCGGCCGGGGAGGCCGGGGAAAGGGGAGCGACTGATGCCCAAGGTGCTGTTTCTCGCCGAGTTGGACAAGCCGATGGCCGAATGGGACCTGCCGGGTCACAACCGCTGGCATCCGGAGATTCCCGCCCAGGTGGGCGTCAAGCCCGGCGAGGACTTCCGGGTGGAATGCCAGGAATGGACCGACGGGCAGATCGGCAACACTGACGACGCGGCCGATGTGGCAGGGGTGGACCTGTCGCGGGCCCATGTCCTGAGCGGGCCGATCGCCATCAAGGGCGCCGAGCCCGGCGACCTGCTGGTGGTGGACATCCTGGACCTGGGGCCGCTGCGGTCCTGGGGGTACACCGGGATCTTCTCCCGCACCAACGGCGGCGGTTTCCTGACCGACGTGTTTCCCGAGGCGCAGAAGGCGGTGTGGGACTTTCACGGCATCTACACCGACTCCCGCCACATTCCCGGCGTCCGTTTCGCCGGCCTGAGCCATCCGGGCCTCATCGGGTGCGCCCCCTCCGAGGACCTGCTGGCGCGCTGGAACGCCCGGGAGCAGGCGCTCATCGCCACCGACCCCGGCCGGGTGCCGCCGCTGGCCCTGCCGCCGCTGGAACGCAACGCTGTCTTGGGCACGCTCAAGGGGGCGGCGCGCGACCGGGTGGCCCGCGAAGCCGCCCGCACCATCCCGCCCCGGGAACACGGCGGCAACGTGGATATCAAGAACCTTTCCTGCGGGACCCGCATCTTCTTCCCGGTTTACGTCCGGGATGCCCTGCTGTCGGTGGGGGACCTGCACTTCTCCCAGGGGGACGGCGAGATCACCTTCTGCGGCGCCATCGAAATGGCGGGCTGGATTGACCTGGGCGTGGACGTAATCAAGGGCGGCATGGCCCGCTACGGCATCACCTCGCCCGTTTTCAAGCCGGGCCCGGTCGAGCCCCGCTACTTGGAATTCCTGACCTTTGAAGGGATCTCCGTGGAGGAAGGGCGCAACTACTACCTCGACGCCACCGTTGCCTACCGGCAGGCGGCGCTGAATGCCATCCGCTACCTCACGCACTTCGGCTATACCGCCGAGCAGGCCTACCTCCTGCTGGGCGCGGCGCCGGTGGAGGGGCGTATCGGCGGGGTGGTGGACATCCCTAACGCCTGCGTGTCCCTGGCCATCCCCACCGCCATCTTCGACCGGCCGGTGCTGCCGGTGTAGCGCCGGGGTGACGCTGCCGGCCGGGTCTTCCGCCGGCGGCCTGGGGAGGGCCCGGCACGCAATGGGGCGGGGCCCCGGCTGTGCCTTCAGCCGGAGCCCCGCCCGTCGTTTTCCCCGATCCCTAGCCGCGCTTGCAGAGGTCGTGGCAGTTCCGTTCCAGGCTGCAGCACAAGGAGCAGACCGGGCCGTCGTGGTACGGGCACTGGGCGGTGTCGTGCTCCTCGTAGTCGAAGCCGCAGCTCACGCAGTTGAGGGTCGCCGCCGCCTCCACCGTGGCCGCGGCCTCGGTGGCCGGTGCGTCCGGGGCTTCGGGCCGGCGGGCCAGGTACCAGCGGCCGCGGGTCAGGAGGGCGATGACGGGCGCCAGCACGAATGCCAGCAGCAGGGAGAGGAAGGGGGAGAAGGCGGCCAGGAAGGGCCCAAAGGCGCCGAAGAAGGCCGCGATGGACACCGCGGAGGCGATGAGCATGGAGCCGAAGCCCACGGGGTTGAAGTTGTAGAGGTGGGCGCGCTTGAACTCGATGTAGGGCGGGCTGATGTGCAGCAGGCTCTTGTTGATGACCAGGTCCGCCACCACCGCGCCGATCCAGGCCACCGCCACATTGGAATAGAAGCCGAGGATGGCGTTGAGGAAGCCGAAGACCCCCAGCTCCATCAGGGTGAGGGCGATGCCCACGTTGAGCACGAGCCACACCACCCGTCCGGGATGGAAGTGGAAGACCCGGGAGAAGAAGTTGGACCAGCTGAGGGAGCCGGAGTAGGCGTTGGTGACGTTGATCTTGACCTGGCTCAGCAGGACGAACAGGGTGGCGAGGGTGAGGTCCACGGCCGGGTTGCGGATCCAGAGGCCGAGGGCGTGCAGATACATCTGGATGGGCTCGTCGGCCCGCGCGGGACCCACCGCCGGCAGCACGAAGGTGGCCAGCACCGATCCCCCGATCTGCTTGGCGGCGCCCAGGATGACCCAGCCCGGTCCCGCCAGCACCACCGCCCACCACCAGCGCCGCCGGTTCTTGAGCGTACGGTCGGGCATGAAGCGCAGGTAGTCGACCTGCTCCCCGATCTGGGCGATGAGGCTCAGGACCACGCCGGCCGCCGCGCCGAACAGGAGCGGGCTGAAGTGCGCCCCGTGGCCGTTCACCCCCGCGAAGGCGGTCCATTGCGCAAAAGCCTGCGGGTCCCGGGCCAGGATGACGAACAGCGGCAGCACCAGCAGCGCCAGCCACAGCGGCTGTGTCCAGGCCTGCAGGCGGGAGAGGAAGGTCATGCCGTAGACCACCAGCGGGATGATGCCCAGGGCGGCCACCAGGTAGGCCACCGGCAGGGGCCATCCGAAAGCCAGGTTGAGCGCCTGGGCCATGACCGAGCCTTCCAGGCTGAAATAGATGAAGGTGAAGCTGGCATAGATGAGGGAGGTCAGGGTGGAGCCGTAATACCCGAAACCGGCCCCCCGGGTCAGCAGGTCCATGTCGATGTTTTCCTTGGAGGCCCAATAGGCGATGGGCAGACCGGTCAGAAAGATGATCGCCGCCACCACCAGGATACCGGTCAGAGCGTTGACGAAGCCGTAGGTGAGGGTAATGGACCCTCCGATGGCAAAGTCGGCCAGGTAGGCGATGCCGCCCAAGGCGGCGCCGGCCACCGCCCATTCACTCCAACGCCGGAAGGAACGGGGGGCGTAACGGAGGGCGTAGTCCTCCACGACCGGGTTGTTGGCCCAGCGGCTGAAGACCCGCCGGGGACGCAAGGGTGCGGAACCGGATGCCGGCATGTCAGGCGGGCCCCCTTTCTCCTGGTCAGCTTAATGTCATCCGCGTTCGCAACGCCGGCAAAACCGGGAAGATATTGGGCAATATCACGGCGTGCGGAGCCATGATAATCATTAGTACGTAATGGTGTCAAGGGAGTTTTTCAACAACATGACTAACCTGTGACAAAAATGTGGTGTGCGCCTGCCTCGGCCCGGGGCGGTTGGCAAACGGGGGCCGGCTTGGGGCTGCGGGAAGCCTGCGGACCCCGGCGGGCGGCCGGAACGGGATGGGCGCTGGGGCCCAAAGCCGGTGGTGCGTCTGGTTACCCCCGGTGCCGGTTCTGCAGGGCCATGAGGGCGGCCAGCAGGGTCAGGGCCAGGGCGGCCAAGGCGGGCCCGTCCAGGTGGTGCACCCACAACACGGTTCCGGCCAGGGCGAAGCCCATGACGTAGATGGCATGCGTGAGCCCGCGCAGGGCCCGCACCAGCTGGTTGAGGTGGTCGGTGCCCTCGTTCCAGCGCAGTCGGGTCTGCACCTCGCCATCCTCGATCTGGCGCAGGACCCGCTGCAGGTGGTCGGGGATCTCCAGGGTCTGCCGGCCCAGGCGGGTCAGGCGCTCCCGGATCATGGCCACGGTGCCGCCCTGGTCCTCGGCCACGAAGCGCTGGGCATAGGGGGCGAACAGCTGGACCAGGTTGATGTCGGGGTCCAGGCGGGTGGCCAGGCCGACCAGGATGGCAATGGCCCGCCCCAGGAAGGCGAACGTGCCCGGGATCTGGATGGCGTCGTCGCGCAACAGGTTCTCGAAGTCGCGCAACAGGGCCACCACGTCCAGGTCCAGCACCTGGGCCAGGGTTTCCGCATAGTAGCGGTCGAGCAGGTAGCGCACCTTCTCCTTGAGGGCCGCCCGGTCGGCGTGGGGCAGCACCATGCCCAGCGCCCACAGGCTGTCCACCAGCTCGCTGGCCCGCCGCTCCGCCACTGCCACGAACAGGCGCCGCATCTGGCGGCGGGTGGCGATGTCCAGGCGCCCCACCATGCCGTAGTCCAGCAGCACGATGTCGCCGCCCGGCTGGACCAGGATGTTGCCGGGGTGGGGGTCGGCGTGGAACACCCCCATCTCCATCACCATGCGCAGGTAGACGTCGATGAGGCGCTCCGCCACCAGCGAGGGGTCGATGCCGGCCGCCAGCAGGCTGCGCCGGTGATTGACCTTGATCCCTTCCCAGTAGGCCATGGTCAGCACCCGGCCGGTGCTGTAGCGGGGGTAGGTGGCGGGCACGTGCAGCCAGGGGATGTCGGCCAGGGCGCGGGCGAAGAAGTCGGCGTTGGCCAGCTCGGCGCGGTAGTCCAGTTCCTCATAGACCGTGCGCCGGAACTCGCGGTAGACGGTCAAGAGGTCAAAGGTGCGGCCGAAGCGGGTGAAGCGGGTGGTGAAGAGCACCACCAGGCGCAGGGCGCGCAGGTCCGCGGTCACGATGTCCTCGATGTCCGGCCGCTGCACCTTGACCGCCACCGGGGTGCCGTCAGCCAGGCGGGCCCGGTACACCTGGCCCAGGGAGGCGGCGGCCAGCGGCTCGGGGTCGAAGCCCGCGAACCGCTCCTCAAAGTCGGGGATTTCGGCCTCCAGGATGGGGCGGACCGCCTCCCAGGGTGCGGCCTGCACGCGGTCCTGCAGGGTTTCCAGCTCCTCAATGAAGGCCTGGGGGAGAAGGTCGACGCGGCTGGACAGGAACTGGCCCACCTTGATCAGCAGCCCGCCCAGCTCCTCGCTGGTCCGGCGGAAGCGGACGGCCTGGCGACGGTAGAGGGCCTCCCAGTACTGGGGGCTGTGGCCGTAGACCCGCAGGCGCTGGGTGTAGCCCGCCCAGCCCAGTTCGGCCAGGATGCCGAAAAACAGGGCCAGAACCCGCCAGACCCGGCGGGCGACGGCCCAATGGGACAGGCTGCCCGGGCGGCGGGTCCCGCCGCTGGCAGCACGGCCCGTTGCGGGAACCTGCCCGGGCCGGGATCGGACGTCGGCCACAGCCTCCCTCCTCTCGCCCTCCGGCTGCCGCACGCTCGGCGCGGCCTCAGTATACCGCTTTTTGCCCGCCGCCTTGAGGCTGCGGTTCCCGGGCCCCCCGACGGTTATGGTAACCTGGATGGGGTGAGACGGTGGCCAAGCCGCGCCGGGCGGGGAAAAGGTGGGACGGCGGTGCTCGGGTACTTGGGTTCGCTCAGCTGGAGCGGGTGGCTCTTATCGGTGGTGGACATCGGGCTGGTGGCCTACGGCCTGTACCGGCTGTTCCTGCTCATCCGCGGCACGCGGGCGGTGCAGCTGGTGAAGGGCATCGCCATTGTGCTGCTCGCGGTGCCGGTCTCCAAGTGGCTGGGCCTCTACACTACCCACATGGTGCTGCAGGACATCCAGGTCATGCTGCTGGTGGCCCTGCCTGTGGTCTTTCAGCCGGAACTGCGGCGGGCGCTGGAGCATCTGGGCCAGGGCCGCTTCTTCGCCGAAGGGCTGGTGCCGCGGGAGGAGCTGGAGGTCGGGCGGGTGATCGACGAGATCGCGCGCGCCTGCGACCACCTGGCCCGCTCCCGCACGGGCGCGCTGATCGTCATCGAGCGGCAGACCGGGCTGGGTGAATATGCGGCCACCGGCATCCCCATCGACGCCGTGGTCTCGGCTGCGCTGCTGGAGAACCTGTTCGTGCCCAACACTCCCTTACATGACGGGGCCTGTATCATCCGCCGGGACCGCGTGCTGGCGGCGGCCGCCTTCCTGCCCCTCACCGACAGCGCCCAGCCGGGGTCGGAGCTGGGCTCCCGCCACCGCGCTGCCCTCGGCATCAGCGAACAGTCGGATGCAGTGGCGGTGGTGGTTTCGGAGGAGACCGGGTGGATCTCGGTGGCGGTGGAGGGCCGCCTGCACCGCCGCATCGAGGACCGGGCCCTGCGGGAATTCCTGATGCGGCTCATGCGGCCGCGCACCCAGAGCCCCATCAAGCTGTGGCATCGGGGGACCGCCTCATGATGGACCGCCTGCTGGAAAACGGCACCGCCCTCAAGATCATTTCGGTGATTGTGGCCATCGCCCTGTGGGTGACGGCCAACAGCAACCGCACGCCCCCCACGGTCGCCACCCTGGGCCCCATCCCCCTGGAATGGACCACCCTGCCCCAAGGGTCCGACCTCATGGTCATGGGCCTCAAGCCGGGGGCGGTCACGGTGCAGATCAAGGGACCGCCGACGGCGGTCAACGCCGCCCATTCCTCCAGTCTGGCGGCCTGGGTCAGCCTGGGCCAGCTCACCCGGCCCGGCACCTATTCCCTGCCGGTGCATGCCGCCATCCCGGCGGGTACCAGCCTGGTGGCCGTCTACCCTTCGCGCGTGGTGGTGACGGTGGACCGGGTGGGCCGTGTGAAGCGGGCGGTGACGGTGCGCACCATCGGCACCCCCGACCCCGGTTACCTGGTAGCCTCGGTCAACACCAGTGTGCCCTCGGCGGTGCTCTCGGGCCCCAGCGGCGACCTGGCCGCGGTGACGGAGCTGGTGGCGGAGGTGCCGGTGGCGGGCCGCAAGGCCAGCTTCTCCCAGCAGGCCATCCTGCAGCCGCTGAACGATGAAGGCCGTATCGTGCCCCATGTGGAGGTCAACCCGGTGCTGGCCACGGTGTCGGTGACCATCAAGCCCCAACCGCCGGAGGTGACCCTGCCGGTCGTGGTGCGGTACAATGGACAACCGGCTGCCGGCTATCAGATCGTCTCCATCGGGGTGGAACCGTCCACGGTGACGGTGACGGGCAGTGCGGCCGCCCTGTCCGGGCTGACGGCGGTGGACACCGCCCCCGTCGACCTGTCCGGGGCGCGGGGGCCGGTGGCGGCCATAGTGGGGCTGTCCCTGCCGCCGGGGGTGAGCCCGGTGGCGGTCAACCGGGTCCACGTCAGCATCCGCATCGCCCGCAGCGGCGCCGCCTAGGCGCCCCTGGCGGACCGGCGGCATATCATAAGCCGGCGCAGGGGTTCCTCCCTCACTCTGGCCGGACGGAAGGCGGGTCGGACATGGCCTTATTCGGCACGGACGGGGCGCGCGGGGTGGCCAACCGTGAACTCACCCCGGACCTGGCGCTGGACATCGGACGGGCGGCGGCGGCGCTCCTGCCCGCCGGGGCCGTGGTGGCGGTGGCCACCGATACCCGGCTGTCGGGCCCCATGCTGGAGGCGGCGGTGGCCGCCGGTCTGACCAGCGCCGGGGTGGAGGTGCTGCGGCTGGGCGTGCTGCCCACCCCCGCCCTGGCCCATCTGCTGCCGGAACTCGGCTGCGCGGCGGGGGTCATGATCTCGGCCAGTCACAACCCGCCCGAGTACAACGGCATCAAGCTGCTCGATGGCCAGGGCCGCAAGTGGGCGCCGGAGCGGGAGGCGGCGGTGGAGGACCGCATCCGCCGCCGCGGCTGGCCCCAGGACCCCGGCCGGCTGGGTTCCGTCCGCGACCGCAGCGGGGACGCCGCCGAGCGCTACCGGAGCTGGCTGGTGGACCTTTTCCGCGGCCGGGTTCCGGCCGGGCTCACGGTGGTGGTGGATGTGGGCCAGGGGGCGGCGGTGACCACCGCCCCTGCAGTGCTGGAGCGGCTGGGTCTCACCGTGCGGGTGCTGAACGGCGAAGGGGACGGGGCCCGCATCAACGTCGGCTGCGGAGCCACCCATCCCCGCGGCCTGCAGGCGGCGGTGCTGGCGGAAGGGGCTGACCTGGGGCTCGCCTTTGACGGGGATGCCGACCGCCTGATCGCCGTCGACGGGGAGGGGGCGCTGGTGGACGGCGACAGCGCCCTTTATATCCTGGGACGGGGCCTGCAGGCGGAGGGGGCGCTGCCCGGCAACCGGGTGGTGGCCACCGTGATGACCAACCTGGGGGTGGAGCGGGCGCTGGCCGCCTCCGGGATCGCCCTGGAGCGGACGCCGGTGGGCGACCGGTGGGTGGCGGAGGTGCTGCGGCGGGAGGGCCTGGCCCTGGGCGGGGAGCAGTCGGGGCACGTCATCCTGGCCCGCTGGGCCAACACCGGCGACGGGCTCCTCACCGCCCTGGCCCTGCTGGCGGAGATGGCCCGCACCGGCCTGTCGCTGGCGGACCTGCACCGGGGCGTGACCCGGTATCCGCAGGTGTTGAAGAACCTGCGCCTGCCGCTGGGGACGCTGCCCGGCCGGCTGCCGCCGGCGCTGGCGGAGGCGGTGGCGGCGGCGGAGGCGGAGCTGGGCCGGGACGGCCGGGTGCTGGTGCGTCCCTCGGGCACAGAGCCGGTGCTGCGGATCATGCTGGAAGGGAGGGATGCCGACCGCATTGCCTGGTGGGCGGACCGCCTGGTCGCGGTCGCCAAGGAAGCCCTGGAGTCGGCCGGGGCTTCCGCACGGTAAGCCCGCAAGCGCCGGAACCCTGCCCGGCCCGTCCGGGGAGGGTTGACGAGGCGGGGGATCTCGAAGGATTCGGCGGGTGACCCCCGGCCTACCCGACGGCCGTGAAACCGCGGACAAAGGCCAGGCCGTAAGGCGGGCACAAAGCCGCGGGGGTCGGGCCCGACATGGCGTGCGGATGCCCGGGCGTGCCCCGGGCCGCGACAACGGAAAGGTTGAGGCCACCATGTGCGGGATTGTAGGAGTGGTGGGCAGCGCGGATGCGCTGCCCCGGATCTACGACGGACTCAAGCGGCTCGAATACCGCGGCTACGATTCGGCCGGCATCGCCATGGCCATCCCGGGAGCGGGGGTGGAGGTGCGCAAGGCTCAGGGCAAGCTGTCCGCCCTGGCGGACCTGTTGCCCGGCTTCCCGGCCGGCCTGACGGTGGGTATCGGCCACACCCGCTGGGCCACCCACGGGCGGCCCACCGATCTCAACGCCCATCCCCAGGTGGACTGCAGCGGCACCCTGGCTGCGGTGCACAACGGCATCATCGAGAACTGGCGGGAGGTGCGGGAGGAGCTGGAGGCGGCCGGCCACCGCTTCCGCTCCGAGACCGACACCGAGGTGCTGCTGCACCTGGTGGAAGCCTACGGCGGCACCCGGGACCTGCTGCCGGCGGTGACTCGGGCAGTGGGGCGGTTGACGGGTGCCTACGCCTTCCTGATCCTGAGCGCGGCCGAACCGGAGCACCTGATCGCGGTGCGCCGGGCCAGCCCGCTGGTGATCGGGGTGGGCGAACACGAAAATTACCTGGGTTCGGACGTCAGCGCCTTTCTCCCCTATACCCGCCGTGCCCTGGTGTTGAACGACGGGGAGCTGGCGGTGGTGGGCAAGGAGGACATCGCCCTCTACCGGCTGGAGGAGGAGCGCCTGGTCCCGCTGCACCGTGAGCCCTTCCAGGTGACCTGGACCGTGCAGCAGGCTGAGCGGGGCGGCTATCCGCATTTTATGCTGAAGGAGATCATGGAACAGCCGGAGGTCTGGGGGGACTGCCTGCTGGGGCGGACCGCCGCCGGCGCGGTGCGCTGGGAGGAACTCGGCCTCGACCCCGCCGAGGCCGCCGGCTGGCCCCGCATCCAGATGGTAGCGGCCGGCACCGCCTACCATGCCGGGCTGTTGGGCCGGGCTTGGATGGAGGGTCTGGCCCGGGTACCCGTGGACGTCGACCTCTCCTCCGAGTTCCGGTACCGGCAGCCCCTTCTGCAGCCGGGCACCCCGGTGTGGGCCATCTCCCAGTCGGGAGAGACGGCCGACACCCTGGCCTCCCTGCGCCTGGCGCGGGAACTGGGCGCGCCCACCTACGCCGTGGTCAACGTGGTGGGCTCCACCATCGCCCGTGAGGCCGATCGGGTCGCCTACACCCGCGCCGGCCCGGAGATCGCGGTGGCGTCCACCAAGGCCTATACCACCCAGCTGCTCACCCTGCTGCTGGCGGCGCTGGGGCTTGCCGGGTCGCGGGGCCGGCCGCGCCCCGACCTGGTCGAGGAACTCGCCGCCCTGCCCCGGCTGGGCCGGGAGTTCCTGCCCCGGGCCTCGGAATGGGCGCGGGCCCGGGCCGGGGAGCTGGCGGCGGCCCGGGACGTCTTTTTCATCGGCCGGGGGCTGGATTATGCCCTGGCGATGGAGGGGCAGCTGAAGCTCAAGGAGATCTCCTACCTGCACGCCGAGGCCTACGCGGCCGGGGAGCTCAAGCACGGCACCCTGGCCCTGATTGAGGAGGGGGTGCCCGTCATCGCCCTGGCCACCCAGCCGGAGCTGGTGGAGAAGACCGCCTCCAACATCGAGGAGGTGCAGGCACGGGGGGCCCAGGTGTGGGTGATTGCCGGGGCCGGCCTGGCGCCGCACCTGCCGGCGGCGGAGGTCCTGAGCCTGCCCGCCCTGCCTCCCCTCCTGGCCCCCTTCCTGGCGGCGCCGGTGCTGCAGCTGCTGGCCTACTGGACGGCGGTGGTGCGGGGCGAGAACGTGGACCAGCCCCGCAACCTGGCCAAGAGCGTTACGGTGGAATAACCGGCCGCTGCGTACGCTGGCCGGGCCTGCAGGGAGGTGCGGGGTGCGTTTCGCCCATCGCAGCCAGGTCCCCGATGCCTACGCCCTTAGCGGCGAGACGGTGCGGCTGCGTCTGCGCACCGGGCGGGGCGAGGCCCGGCGGGTGCGGGTGCACTTCGGCGACCCCTATCGGGGGTGGGACTGGCGGGCGGCGGCCCTCGACCGGGCGGGGCAGGACCTGGAGTGGGACTACTGGGAGGGACGGGTCCCGGTGCCCACCCGCCGCCTGCGCTACTGCTTTGAAGCCGAGGCCGCGGACGGCGGGCGGACCTGGCTGGGGGAGGAGGGGACGGCCGGCGACCGGGCAGCGGCCGTCCCCTTCCGGCTGCCCTACCTGCACGCGGAGGATCGGCTCCAGGTTCCGGCCTGGACCGCCGGGGCGGTGGGCTACGCGATCCTGTGCGACCGGTTTGCGCGCACCCGCCCGGGCCATTCCCCGCCCGGCGCCGACCCCTGGGACACGGCCCCCGGACCGGCCACCCGCCTGGGCGGGAGTCTGGCCGGGATCCGGCGGCGGCTCCCCTACCTCCAGGCCTTGGGGGTCAACCTCCTTTACCTGACTCCCATCTTCCGGGCGGCGTCCCCGCATGGCTACGATCCCTGCGATTATTTCGACCTCGACCCCGCCTGCGGCACCAAGGCCGACCTGACGGAGCTGGTGGAGGCGGCCCACGGGCGGGGGATGCGGGTGCTGCTGGACGCGGTCTTCCAGCACAGCGGCAGCGGCTTCCGCCCCTTCCGGGAGGCGGCACGGGCGGGGCCTGCCTCGCCGTACTGGCCCTGGTTTGTCATCCACGGGGAGCGGGTGCAGACGGATCCCCCCAACTATGAGACCTTCGGGGACGGGGTGGCCTCCATGCCCCGCCTCAACCTGGCCCATCCCGCCGCCGCCGACTACTTCCTGGAGGTGGCGGTTTACTGGATCCGGGAGACCGGGGTCGACGGCTGGCGGCTGGACGTCGGGGATGAGGTGGCCCACGCCTTCTGGCGCCGGCTCCGGGAGCGGGTGAAGGCGGAGCGCCCGGATGCGCTGCTGGTGGGGGAGGCCTGGCACGACGCCCTGCCCTGGCTGGCGGGCGGGGAGTGGGACGGGGTCATGCACTACCGCTGGCGGGAGGCGGTGAAGGCGGCGCTGCTGGAGGCCCGGCTGGACCCGGAGGAGCTGGGCGGGCGCCTGCTGCGCCTGTGGTTTGCCTACCCTGAGCCCGCCGCCCGCGCCTCCTTCCTGCTCCTGGGCAGCCACGACACCGAGCGGGTTCTGACCGCGGCGGCCGGAGATGTGACCGCGGTGGAGCGGGCGCTGGTGGTGCAGTTCACCTGGCCGGGCATCCCGGTGGTGTATTACGGCGACGAGGCCGGGATGACCGGCGGGCCCGATCCCGGGTGCCGGGCGGGCATGTGGTGGGACCCCCGCCGGCGGCGGCACGCCCTGGTGCGCCTGGTGCGGGCGCTGGCCTGCCTGCGGCGGACGGCGCCGGCCCTTATCGGGGGCGGGTTGCGGGTGCTGCCGGCGCGGGGTCTGCTCCTGTACGACCGTCTACCGGAAGGGGAGGGTCCCGCCCTGCGGGTGGCGGTGCAGACGGGCCCGGCCTCGCGCCGGGTTCCTCTGCCGCCGGGGGCCCGCCGCCGGCTGGCGGTCCCGGAGGCGCCGGCGGAAGAGGATGTGCTACCCGCGGGCGGGGCGGCGGTCTGGGAATGGATCCCGGGCGGCGGCAGGGGGACCTGAGCCGCTTGCGGGCTCCGTGCCGGAGGACCAGAATGGGTCTGTCCGCCGGCAGGCGGCCACATCCGGCAAGGAGGCGACCGCTTTCATGGCCTTTCAACGGGTCGGCCTGTCTACCCGCTTGTTTGATCGCCGCCCTGCGGTGGTGACCTGGGTCCAGGGGCGGCCGGTGCTGGTGGCACGGGTGGAAGGGCAGCTTTATGCCATAGAGGCGGTCTGCGCCCACATGGGCTGCGTGCTGTTGACCGAAACGGACGGCTACCGGGCGGTCTGCCCGGCGCACGGGGCGGCTTATGACCTCCGCACCGGGGCGCTGCTGCAGCCGGCTGCTGTGCATCCGGAACGGTCCTGCGGTGAGTCGAACCTGTCCCTCCCTCTCCCCACCTATCCCGCCCGGGACGTCGACGGGTTCCTGGAGGTCGACCTCGGAGGTTAAGGATTGGCGCGGGGCAAGCACGGGCCCCGGCCCCCGGGAGGCGGGGGACCGGGGCCCGCGGCATGGCCGCCGCCTTACACCGGCTGCCGCAGCCCGAACAGGCGGGCATCCCCGGCCAGGAGGCCCGGCCCGATGCGGGCGGCGGCGGCCAGCAGGGGATGGCGGGCGGTTTCGGCCACGGCCCGCCACCATCCCGGCATCCAGTGCAGGAGGTGGTCGCTCAGCAGCCCGGCCTGGGCCTGCTCCACCGCCGCCGCGGATTGGCCCGCGGCGCGGAGGCGGGCCTCCTCCACCGCCAGGTAGCTGAGGAAGGCGCTCTCCAGGCTGGCATGGTCGGCCATCTCCCCGGCGTCGGGGGCCGGTTGCAGGCCCCAGCGCCGGTAGAGGCGATCGAGCTCGCCGGCCAGCACCAGGTCCACGTGGCCCTGGCGCTGGACCGACTCTGTCGGATGCAAGCGGTTGCCGGCGGAGGGGGTGTCGAACAGGCGCACGAACTCCATTTCCAGGTCGGCCAGCTCCTCCTCCCCGCCGATGGCCGCCGCGGCCCGCGCCGCCTCCGCCAGGCCCTCCAGGGTGTAGCCCCAACCGGCCAGGGCCGCGGCTGCCTCCGTCACCGCCGGGACCTTGGCGGTGACCCGGCTCCGGAAATCCTCCAGGCTGAAGGGATAGCTGAAAATCCCGGCCAGCCAGTCCCACAGCCACGCCCGGGCCATCGCCAGCTCGGCCGCCGGGCCGCCGTCCAGCTCCCGTTCCGGTTCCTCCACCATGGTCCCATCCCCGCCTTTCCCGTCCGGGCCCTACTTTTTATGCGGCAGGGCCTCGGTGATGACGTCCTCAGCGCCGCTGCGGTGCCCGAAGTCCTGCACCCGGGTCTCATCCGGCCAGCGCGCGTCGGGCCCGCTGGGGCCCCGCGGCGGCAGGTAATGGTTGGAAGGCCGGGTCCCGAAGCTGGGGCCGATGACGAAGCCGTCGTAGCGCTCGATGTACTGCCGCACGTCGCTCTGGGGATTATCGATGTCCCCGAAGATGCGGGCGCCGGTGGGGCAGGAGCGCACGCAGGCCGGCACCCGTTCGTATTCGGGCAGGTCGGTGTTGTAGACCCGGTCGATGCAGAGGGTACACTTCTTGGCCACCCCCTGGATGGGGTCGAAGTTCACGTTGCCGTAGGGACAGGCGTTGACACAATACCGGCAGCCGATGCACCTGTCGTAGTCGACCAGCACCACGCCGTCCTCCGGCCGCTTGTGCATGGCCCCCACCGGGCAGACCTTGACGCAGGCCGGCTCCCGGCAATGGAAGCAGCTCAGGGGCAGGGCGGTGGTCTTGGTGTCGGGGAACTTGTTCTGTTCCAAGTGCAGGACCCGCAGCCAGTACATCGACCAGGGCTTGGCACCCCAGGGGTTGATGTCGGGCAGGGGACCGTGGGGACCGCTGGTGTTCCAGACCTTGCACGACATCTGGCAGGCATCGCAGCCCACGCACTTGTCGAGGTCGGTTACGAGCGCTAACTGCATGGCACCCTCCTTTTCGGGCATGCCCCCGCCGGGGGGAAGGGCGGCCTATTTGGGCTCGCCCTTCGTGTACCAGGTGAGGCCCAGCGTCTCCAGCGGCTGGTAGGCGGAGAAGCGCAGGGTGGGGATGCGGTCGGCCGCCGGCTGGAAGCTGTGGTCCGCCACCGCCTTCAGCAGGTTGTTGGCGTCCCCGTAGTAGGACTCCTGGACGGCGGACTTGCCGACGAATTTGAGGCGCAGGTCGCCCCAGGCGGTCTGCCCGGTGAAGGGATCCAGGTTGAGTAGACCCTGGCCGGGTTGGCCGGGCAGGTCGCCGCCCCAACTCCGGGGCCGCTGGTAGGAATAGATGTCGTTGAACATGATCCCCTGCCGGATTTCGGGCGAGTCCGGGGAGATGGCCAGGGTGCCCGGCCGCACGTTGCGGGCCTTCCAGTACCAGATCACGCCGGGCCGGGTGGCCTCCGTGACCTCGATCATGGCCCGCACCTTCTCCCCGCCGCGGGAGGCGAACTCCGCCCAGTCGCCGGTCTTGAGCCCGTAGCGCGCCGCCGTCTCCGGGTTCAGGTAGAGGGGCGAGAAGGGCAGCAGGGGCCGGTGCCAGGGATTGTGGTTCTCCCAGTGATGGTAGAACCAGGGGTTGACGTGCCGGTGCTCGGTGATGATGGGGTATTCGGCAGGGTTGGACCCGTCGTCGGCCCATTCCAGGGGCGCATACCAGTCGGGCAGGGGGTCGAAGAGCTGGGTCAGGATCTTGCGCAGCGCCTGCCCCCGGGCGTCGGTAGGCGGGGCGGCGTTCTTCACCGCCAGGTCCTTGCGGCCGATGGACAGGAAGTAGGCGTTGGCCCCGCCCCACTTGCCGTAGCCCGCCAGCCGGAATTTCTGGATGATTTCCGAGTAGACCTGGGTGGGCACGGGCTTGGCGTAGGGGATGAGGCCTACGCTGTGGGCCCAGGTCAGGTACTCCCGGTTGACGTTGCGGCGGTAGCGGATGTTGACCGGCAGGGTGTACCGGAACTGGGCGTGACCGACGCTCTGCTGCCCGGGGTTGACCCCGGCTGGGTAGGTGCCGTTGCGCACCGGATAGGTGGCGAGGCCCGGGAAGGCCTTGTCCCGGCTGTAGCCCTGGTAGGCGCGGATGCCGCGGGGAGAGGTGTAGAGGTCCACCTGCCCCGGGTTGGGGGCGCCCTTCAGGATGCTGGTGCCGTTGCCGCGCCCGCCGCCCAACAGGCCGATGCCCGGCGCCGCCTGCCACTTCCAGATGAAGTCCTCGTAGCCCTTGGGGTAGAGCGGGCTGCCGTCCGGGTTGAGGAAGGCCTTCAGGCCCAGCATCTCCCCCAGCCGGATTTCGGTGTCGGCCCAGGAATGCACCCCGTACAGGGCCGGCAGCACCGGCCACTGGATGCTGTCGGCGGGACCGTCCACGGTGGAGATGGGGCGGTCGAGCAGGCTGTGCACCCCGAACCGTTCATAGAAGGTCAGGTCGGGGATGGCCAGGTCCACGAACGGCACGCTGTTGCCGTAGAAGGTGTCGACCAGGGCCACGAAGGGGATGGTGTGGCGCCCGTCGGACGACTTCTTGCGCACCAGGGCCAGGTCCTTGTCGAGGTCGTAGGAGTTGTCCCAGTAGGGATTGGTGATGTGCCACAGCAGCATCTCCGGCCGCATGGGGAATTCGTGGCCGCAGTCGTAGTTGACCGCCGTCCACACCCGGTGCAGGCCCAGGGGGGCGTCCCAGCTGAAGGCGCGGTCGATCAGCACCGGCAGCCCGTTCTCGTCCACCACCAGCTGGTCCGGGGTGTAGATGAGGGGTTTGGTGGTCTGCATCACCGCCGGCTGGCGGCCGTGGACGGCGGTGGCGGACACGGTGCCGTCATTGCGGATGAACTCCTGGATTACGGTTCCGCCGGTGGCGCCGGAGGCCTGGCGGGCGCGGGGGTCGGGCGGGAAGCCGTAGCCCGGCCAGTAGGCCCCGTCCGGGATGGGCCAGGGGGCAGGGGTCTTGTAGCGCCAGCCGCCCGGGGCGTCGATGGCGCCCAGCAGGGACAGCAGCAGCATGTAGTCGCGGGCGGTCTGGAAGCCGTTGGAGTGGGCGGCCACCCCCCGCATGATGTAGAGGGTCACCGGCCGGCCGATGAATCCCTTGTGCTTACGGCCCAGGTAGTCGGTCCAGGCACCCGGGATCCACTCCGCCTGGCGCATGGCGATGTCCCCCAGGTACCGCGCGAACTCAGTGATGGTGGAGGCCGGCACCCCGGTGATGCGGGAGACCGCCTCCGGTGCCCAGCGGGGATCGGCCAGCCGCGCGGTCAGGAGATTGAAGGCGGTGGTGACAGGGACGGTCAGGGGGGCCGGGTTGTCCGGGCCGGTGGGCACGGTCACCTTGCCCGCATAGGTCAGGGAGGGCGTCACCCCGCTCTGCCAGGGCACCTCGTCGAAGGGATAGACCTTGCCGTCGCTGCCCATCACGGCCGGCGTCCATTCGCCCTTGCTGTTCTTGACCCGGGCGAACAGGCCCACGTTGCCGGCTGCAGGCGGGTCGACGGTACCGTCGGGGTTGGTCATCACCAGCCACGGCGAGTTGGAGTACCAGGTCAGGAAGTCCTCGTCGATGTAGGGCCGGCCCTGGGGATCCTGGCGGTGCAGGCGCCATAGCTCATGCATGGTGGCCATTACCAGCGCCCCGTCGGTGCCAGGGTTGAGGGCGATCCACTGGTCGGAGATGGGCCCCAGGTTGGGGAAGCGGTCGGGGGCGATGTAGATGAAGCGCGCCCCCCGGCTCCGGATCTTGGTCATCACCCGCCGGGTGCCGGTAGGGAAGTGGTCGTTGGTCATGCCCGCAATGACCACCACCCGGGAGTTCTCCACATCCATGCCGCCGTATTCCCACCAGGTGCCGCCGTTGGTGTAGGTGCCGCCCAGGGCCACCGTGGCGGAGCAGAACCCGCCGTGGGCGCCCTGGTTGGGGGTGCCGAAGGCACTGGCGAAGAAGGTGTTCTCGGTGGGGTTGTACTGGTCGCGGCCGGTGAAGTACACCAGCTTCTCCGGGAAGCGCTCGCGGATGGCCTTCATCCCCAGGAACCCGTACTTCCAGCCCCGGCGCTTCAGGTAGGCGGCCTGGTCGCCGTGGAGCAGGATGTCGAACATGTCAGCCCACCGGATGCGCACGAAGCTGCCGCTGCCGCGCTCGGCGCCGGGCCGGCGCAGCAGGGGGAAGCGCAGCCGGGCCGGGCTCAGGTAGTGCAGCAGGGAGGCGGTGGAGAGGGCGCACACCCCGCCCTCGTTGACGGTGCCGTGGATGTCCCCGGTCACGTAGCGGGGGATGTTGTTCTCGGTGTACTGGATCTGCAGGGTGCACCGGCCCAGACAGGTGAAGCAGCCGGCGAAGGCCACCCGGTCCTGCTTGGGGTCGGCGGCGGTGGTTTCGGCGTTGCCGCCGGGCCCGGCCGCGCGGGCGAACAGGCTGCCGAACAGGAAGTGGCCGCTGCCCAGGGCGGCGGCGGTGCCGCTGGCGGCCCCCGCCACCTTCAGGAACGTACGGCGTGTGATGGCCATCCTAGGACCTCCCTCTTAGCGGTTCCCCTTAGGGGAGCTCGATGTGGGTCACCCCGAAGGGGCTCAAGGGCGCAAAGAAGTGGTAGCCGGCCAGGACGATGAGCAGGCGCAGGATGAGGCCGCTGGAGCCGGTGAGGGCAAAGATGGCCCCCCGCATGGCGGGCTGGACGGTCAGGCGGTCGGAGGCGCGCCAGAGCAGGGCGGCCGCCGCCAAGCCCAGCAGCACCGCCGCCCAGAACCAGCCGGCCAGGGACCCGCCCAGCAGCGCGTCCACCGTGGGCAGGGCGCGGCCGCCGTCCAGGTGCCCGGCGGTGTAAAGCCAGAAGAGCAGCACCAGGGCCGTGGAGGCCAGGCTGACCAGGGTGAGGGTGCGATAGCGGGCAACGAGCCGCTGGCGCGCTCCTTCGTCCCCGATCTGCCCGGCCAGCACCGGCACGAAGGCGCCGGCGATGGAGAGGCTCACGGTCAGGAAGACCAGGGGCAGGTAAGTGTTCCAGAGGGCGATGGAGGTGTCGGCCAGCTCAAAGCCGGAGTAGGTGGTGACCAGCAGCCCGAAGAGCATGGTGGCCGCGGCGGCGGGCTTGCGCCAGCTGTCCTCCCGGATGCCCCAGCCCTCCACCAGCGCCGCCAGGCCCAGGAGGACCATGAAGAGAACCCCCCAGGGCATCCAGGAGCTGCCGAGGCGCTGGGTCCAGCCGTACACCATGAGCTCCCAGAAGCGGAGCGGGTTGCCGAGGTCCCAGATGAAGAGGATCCCCATCACCACCAGGCCGACCAGGCCGGCCAGCATGCCGGTGTGAGCCAGGCGCGGGTGTTCGCCCCGCCAGTCCTCCCAGGCGGACAGGAAGAGCACCATCGCCGAGGACCCGGCGAAGAACAGGGCCAGCCCGGCCTTCCAGCTCCAGGCGTCCCGGTAGGCGGGCGGCAGCCAGGATAGCCCCCAATGCATGAGATAAAAGGATGCAGGCATGAACGTCCCTCCCTAGGCGGTGCGGACAGGTTCCGGCCGCCGTTGCAGCCGGGCGGACGGCCGTCGCCGGGATGGAGGCCCCGGTTGTCTCTGAGGGTAGCAGGCCAGCGGGGTCCCGCTTATCGGAGGGGGCCGGGCGAGTATGGGAAGATCCGATAGTCGCCGCCACGGCGGGGCCGGGCCCGCACCCTATAGTGGAAGTGAGTGAAGGGAGGTCCGGCGCATGCGGGTGGCGGTGGTGATTCCGGAGACGGCAGCGGGGGAGGAGCTGGTCGCGGAGGTGGAGGCCTGGACCGCCGGCTGGGTGCAGGCGGGCGGGGCCGGGCCCCTGGGGGTGGGGCGACGCTGGGATCCGACGCAGGCCCGCGCGTGGGACGGCCTGGTCGTGGCCTGGAGGGAGGGCCCGCCCCCCGCGGCCCCGCCCGGGGTTCATCCCTTAGCCTTCCGGGCGGTGCGGTTGCAGGGGGACGGGCATGACCGCCTGCGCCTGAGCCTGGCGGCCGTGCGCCTGGCGACCTCCCCGGCCCTGCTGGAGGCGCCGGCGGCGGGGGAGGGCCGCACGATGAGCCGGCGGGACCTGCTGCAGGCCTGGGCCGGGCCGCGCCGCTTCCGCCCCTGGCCGGCCCTGGAGGCGGCCCGTTGTGCGGCGGGCCAGGGATGCCGGGTCTGCGCCGCCGCGTGTCCCCGCGAGGCCCTCACCTGGCCGGAGGGACGGCCGGCGCCGGGAGAGCGTTGTGATGGGTGCGGGTCCTGTGCCGCCGCCTGCCCCACGGGGGCCATGACGGTGCGGGACCTGAGTGATGCCACGGTGGATGCCCTGGCCCGGGTGCGGGCGACGGACCCGCAGGGGGCCCTGCGGGCGGTCTGCCCCCGCGACGACCGCCCGGAGGCGGAGGGGGAGGTGCTGCTGCCGGTGCCGTGTGTGGGCGCGCTGGCTCCCGCCCAGCTGGCGCGCCTGCGCCGCAGCGGTCCCGTCACCGCCCGCTGTCCGGATCCGGGGTGTCCGCGGCAGGCGGCGGCCGCCCGCGCTCTGGCCTGGCTGGCCTGGCTGGAGGCGGGAGAGCCGGCGCCGCCCGGGGAACCCGCCGCCGGGGCGGCGGCTGCGCCCTGGAGCGGCCGTGTGCGGGCCCTGGCGACGGACCTGGCCGCCTGGCGGTTCCCTGCCGGAGTCGAGCCGCCGGCCCTGGCGCCGGAGCCGGGGTGGCCGGCATGGCAGGTGAGGGTGGACGGGCAGCGTTGCACCCTCTGCGCCGCCTGTGCGCGGGCCTGCCCCACCCCGGCCCTGGGCCTGGCCGGCGCGGGGCCGGAAGCATGGGTCCTGGCCGCCGATGCCGGCGCCTGCCTCGGCTGCGGGCGCTGTGCCGCCGTCTGTCCGGAGGGGGCGCTGACGGTGGAGCCGGCCTCGCCGCAGGTGCTGACGGCGGGTCCCCGCGCCCTGGTGGAGGAGGGGGTGGTGCGCTGCCGGTCTTGTGGCAGTGTGCTCGGTACCCGCCGCCAGCTGGCGGTGCTGGCGGAGCGCCTGGGCCGCCCGCTGCCGGAACCGCCGCTGTGCGACCAGTGCCGCCTGCAGGCCAGCCTGGGGGTGTGGGGGACCGGTCCCGATTTCGGCCCGGGCGCTTAGCCACCCGGGTGTCACCAGGGCAAGAGGTGGCTCTGGGCCAGGAAGCCGCTCTGCCAGGCCACCAGGGCCAGGAAGGCGGCCACTGCCCACCAGGTGAAGGCCCGCAGCAGGGGGCCCAGCACATAGCTGCTCCCGCTGTCCGGGGCCGGAGCGTCCGCGTCTGCCGGCGGGGGGAGCGGGTCGGGGCCGGCTGCGGCGGAGGGAGGAGCCGGGGCGGCCGCGGGCGACGGGACGGGCAGCGGCCGGCGACGCGCCCAGGCATAACCGCCCGCGACCCCGGCCGCCGCGCTGAGGACGGCAACGCCCGCGGTCAGCCAGGGATGGCCGGCGGGCGGCAGGTGGTGGGTACGGGCCAGCGCGGCGCGGTCCGCCTGCAGCTGGGCCAGGGCCGCCGCCACCTGGCCCATATGCGCCAGCCAGCCGCTCACGAAGCCCAGCCCGAAAACCGCTACCGTCAGGCCCAGCCCCAGCACCACCCGCTCCACCCAGCGCACCAGCCGGGGATCCGGCCAGGCCGGGCCCACGGGGCCGGGTTCTCGCCGGGAGCGGCGCAGCATAGGGAGCATGGGATCACCTTCGCTTCCGGAACCGGGGCGGCGGCCGGCCCGCCGTCCGTGCAGCCGTCCGTCGGGTATACCTGCATTGTACCCCAGGCCGGGCCGGGCCGCCGCCCGGAGCCGGCCGACCGGCGGCCGGATCGGGTAAAAAGGACCAGGACTCCCGGCAGAAAAGTTTGATTTGCGCTTGAACCTGATGTTAAATGAAGATGGTGTCATTCCTGGTTTCCGGCCGCGTGGGCGCCCGGACGGTCCGGGCGCAGGGGAGAGGAGCCGAGGAAGGGACGCATGCATGCAGGCATCCGGACTTAATCTTATTCATCTGCAGACATTCATCGCCGTGGCTCAGGAACGCAGTTTCTCCCGCGCATCGCAACGTCTGTTCCTGGCGCAACCGACGGTCAGTGCTCACATTCAGAGCCTGGAGGCTTTTTATGGGGTGCGGCTGTTCCGGCGCACCTCTAAGATGGTGGAGCTCACCCCGGCGGGCAGCAAGCTGTTGGACTACGCCCTCCATATCCAGGGGCTGGTGCAGGAGGCCCGGGCGGCGCTGGAGTCGGTGGCCCACACCGACCGCCTTAGCCTGGGCCTGGGGGCAAGCCAGACGCTGGGTAACTATGTGGTCCCGGCCGTGCTGGGTGAGCTCTGGCAGGCGCGGCCGGAGGTGCGCATCCATCTGCAGATCGGCAACAGTAGTGCCATCCTGGCCCGCCTGGAGGCGGGGGAGATCGATGTCGCCCTCCTGGAAGGGGCGTACACCCCCGGCGGCTGCTGGCGGCAGTGGCCCTGGATGGCCGATACCCTGGCGCTGGTGGTCGGGCCCCGGCATCCGTGGGCAGGCCGCGGCCGGGTGACGACGGAGGAGCTGACCCAGCCCTGCCTGCTCTTGCGGGAGCCGGGGTCCGCCACCCGGGAGACGGTGCTGGCGGCCTTGAAGGCGGCGGGCCTGCCGCTCGAGCGCCTGCGGTATCAGGAGCTGGGGAGCATAGAGGCCATCAAGCGGGCGGTGGCGGACGGCCTGGGGGTGTCCTTCCTGTCCCCCTGGGCCGTGCGCCGGGAGGTGGCGGAAGGCCGTCTGGCGATGGTGACGGTGGAGGGCCTGCCCCTGACGCGCGCCTTCACGGTGGTGGCCCGCCCGGAGGTGCAGGACCATCCCCTGGGGCGATGGTTCCTGGATGCCCTGGCGAGCGGCCGGGCACAACCGGCCGCCTTGTAACCGCGCCTGCCGGCGGCGCCGGTCCCCTCCCGGGCCGGCGCCGCGGCGTCAGCGTACCCGCGCCCAGGGCCGGCCGCCGTGCCATTCCACCTCGAGGCCGATGCCGAAGGCGTCGGAAAGGACGGGGCCGGTGAGGGTGGTCTGTTTGGGACCCTGGCGCAGCACGCGCCCCCGGCTCAGCACCAAGGCATGGGTGAAGGCCGGCCGGATCTCCTCGACATGATGGGTGACGTACACCAGGCTGGGGGCGCCCGGCTCCAGGGCCAGGGCCTCCACCCCGTCCAGCACCTGCTCGCGGGCAGCCAGGTCCAGCCCGTTGCAGGGCTCATCCAGGATCAGCAGACGGTAATCGGCCATGCGGGCCCGGGCCAGCAGCACCCGCTGGCGTTCCCCTTGAGACAGCTCACCGTAGGGGCGCGCAGCCAGATGGCCTGCGCCCAGGGCCTCCAGCGCCGCCCGTGCCGCCATCGCCCGTTCCGCGTCCGCGTGCAGGGGGAAGCCGATGGCGGCTTCGGCCCCGCCCATCACGATGTCCAGCGCCGGCCGCCCGCGGTGGCCGGTGAGCAGGCGGTCGGCCAGGGCGCTGCTCACCCAGCCGATGGCGCGGCGCAGGTCGCGCAGGTCGATGCTGCCGAAGGGAGTGCCCAGCACTTCCACCTTGCCCGCCGCCGGCCACAGATACCCCGCCAGCAGGTTGAGGAGGGTGGTCTTGCCGGCCCCGTTCGGCCCCACCACCGCCCAGTGCTGGCCGGGCTCCACCATCCAGTCGATCCCGTTCAGCACGGTACGGGGGCCGTGACGCACGCTCACCCCCTCCAGCCGCAGCACCGCCGGGGCGGTCATGAGGCACCCCCCCAGGGGAAGGGCCGGATCTCGAAGCGGGTCTCGGCCGGGTCCGGCGGCAGGTCCTCCGCCTCCACCCGCTCGACCCGCGCCCAGGGCGGACCGGTGCGGACCCAGGCCAGGAAGGCGGCCACCGCCGCCTCCGGTCCCTGCACCTCCGCCACCACCCGCCCGTCGGGACGGTTGGCCACCCGGCCGGTCAAGCCCAGGGCCAGGGCCCGTTCCCGGGTCGCCGCCCGGAAGCCGACGCCCTGCACCCGGCCGGCCACCAGCACCCGCGCACGTCGCATGCCCGTCCTCCTCTGCCGCGATGTCCGGCCCCATTCTAGCCCAACCCGCTCCGGCCCGGCATCCCCCGGTCTGCTACAATAGGCCGCAGCAGACAGGGAGGAGGCCGGCCATGGCCGAGGTGCCGTTTTTGGACCTGCCGGGCTTCGATGAAATGGTGGACCTGGTGGGGGATCCCCTGGCGGCCGATCTGGTGCTGTTCATGAACGGTAACCAGTTCATGGTGCTGCCGGAGCTGCTGGAAGGATTCCGCCGGGCTTATCCGGCGGTGCGCAGCGTCTACTACGAGACCCTCCCGCCGGGGGTCCTGCTGGGGCAACTGCAGGCTGGATCCTTGCGCGTCGGCAGTCTGACCTTGTCCGTGGCCCCGGACGTGTTTGCCGCCGGACGGGGCGAGATGGACGCCGCCCGGAGGGCGGGGCTGGTGGGGGAACCGGCGGCCTACGCCCAGAACCGGCTCGCGCTGCTGGTGACGCGGGGCAATCCCCTTGGCATCCGGGGCTGGGACGACCTCCTGCGGCCGGAGGTGGTGGTGGCGTTGCCCAACCCCGCCACCGAGGGCATCGCCCGCCTGGTGCGGGCCGGGATTACGGCCGCCCTGGGGACGGCCGCGGCGCAGCGGGTGTTTGAGGAAAAGCTGCGGGCCGGCAGTACCCGGGTCACCACCGTGCATCACCGCCAGACGGTGGCCTGGCTGGAGGCCGGCGAAGCCCACGTGGGTCCGGTCTGGCTCAGCGAGGCCCGCTGGGCGGTGACCACCGGGCGGGCGGTGGAGCCGGTCCCCCTGCCGGCGGAGGCCAATCCCTCCGGCCGCTACTGGGCGGCTGTCTGCAGCCGGGCGCCGCATGCGGCGGCGGCCCGTGCCTTCCTGGACTACCTGACCGGGCCGGAGGGGCAGGATGTCTACCGGCGCTACGGCTTTCAGGCGTTGGACGGTGCCCCCGACGCCCTTTAACCGGTGGCGCCGGCCTGTGGCAGCAGCTGCAGGAACGCCCGCGCCGCCAGGCTCAGGTAGCGGTCGCGGGCCCAGACCAGGGCCAGGGTGCGCGTCGGCAGCTCCTGCAGGCGCCGGTAGTGGGGCCGGGTTCCGGAGCCCCGCCGGCGGACCATGGCCGGCACCAGGGTGACGCCTAGGCCATGGGCCACCAAGGACTGCGCCATTTCGATGCTACTGGTCTCGTACACCACCCGGGGCTGAAAGCCGGCGGCGGCGCACAGCTCCAGCACCGTCTGCCGGAACCCGTAACCCGGCTTGAGCAGGATGAAGGGGGCTCCTGCCACCGCCGCCAGCCCCACCCGGCTTCCGGCCGGGGGCAGGATGCCCGCCGGTATCCAGGCCGCCGGCTGCGGCGGCAGCGCCAGCAGGATGGGTTCGGTGAACAGGGGCCGGATGGCGAGGCGGGTATCCTCGACCGGCAGCGGCAGGATGGAGAGGTCGGTCAGGCCTCGCGCGGTCAGCGCCTCCAGGGCATGGGGGGAGTCCTCCACCAGGCGCACGCGGGTGCGGGGGTACAAGCTCTGAAAGCGGCCCAGCACCGGCGGTAGCACGTGCTCGCCGGTGATGGCCGGGGCCCCCACCACCAGTTCCGGCCCGATGCCTTCGCGGCGCTCCCGCATCTCCCGCACCAGGTCCTCCTCCAGGCGCACGATCCGCTCCGCCTGCTCCAGGAAGCGGCGGCCGTCGGGGGTGGGCTCCACACCCGAAGCCCGGCGGTAGAAGAGCGGCATCCCCAGCTCCTCCTCCAGGCGTGCAATCTGCTGGCTGAGCGAGGGCTGGGCAATATGCAGGGCACGGGCGGCGCCGGTGAAGCTCGCCTGCCGGGCCACCTCCAGAGCATACCGCAGCGTCCGTAGTTCCATGGCACGGCTCCCATAGGTAGAGGCTATGCCTTCAATATCAGCAATATCTTAGACGAATAATAGCCGCCTTGTTACCATGAGGGCGGCGGGGCCGGCCGCCCGGGCCCGATTGACGCCCCGGCGTCGGCTGGGCGATGATGAAAGGTATGAGCGGTTTTCTGGTCGAACCCCGCCGGCCGGGCCGGTGGGGCTGTTCGGGAGGTGTACAGTGGCCAAAACCCTGTTTGAAAAGATTTGGGAGCGGCATGTCGTGGTGGAGCCGCCGGGCGAGCCGGCGCTGCTCTATATCGACTTGCACCTGGTGCACGAGGTGACCTCGCCCCAGGCCTTTGAAGGGCTGCGGCTGGCCGGCCGGCGGGTGCGGCGGCCCGACCGCACGGTGGCGGTGATGGACCACAACGTTCCCACCCGGCACCGGGACCAGCCCCCGGCGGATCCGGTGGCGCGGGCGCAAATGGAGGCTCTGGCGGCCAACTGCCGCGAGGCGGGCATCACCCTTTACGGGCTGGATGACCCCCGGCAGGGGATTGTGCACGTCGTGGCCCCGGAGCAGGGCTACACCCAGCCGGGTATGACCATCGTGTGCGGGGACAGCCATACGTCCACCCATGGGGCCTTTGGGGCCCTGGCCTTCGGCATCGGCACCAGCGAGGTGGAGCATGTTCTGGCGACCCAGTGCTTGTGGCAGAGCAAGCCTCGCACCATGGCGGTCAACTTCCGGGGAGCACGGCCGCCCGGGGTGACGGCCAAGGACATGATCCTGGCCCTCATCGGGCAGATCGGGACCGCCGGCGCCACCGGGTATGTGGTGGAGTACCGGGGGGAGGCGGTGGCGTCCCTCAGCATGGAGGAACGCATGACCCTGTGCAACATGTCCATCGAGGCCGGCGCGCGGGCGGGGATGGTCTCGCCCGACCAGGTGACGGTGGACTACCTGCGCGGGCGTCCGCATGCTCCCCAAGGAGAGGCCTTCGACCGGGCCGCGGCCGAGTGGTTGAGCCTGGCGACCGACCCCGGGGCGGTGTTTGACGCCGAGGTGGAGGTCGACCTCAGCCGATTGACGCCGCAGGTGACCTGGGGGACCAGCCCGGGCATGGTGACCTCCATCGAAGGCACGGTGCCGGATCCGGACAGCCTGCCCACCGAGGCCGAGCGCCTGGCGGCGCGGCTGGCGTTGCAGTACATGGACCTGAAGCCTGGCACGCCCATGCGGGACATCCGCCTGGACCGGGTATTCATCGGGTCGTGCACCAACTCCCGCATCGAGGACCTGCGGCGGGCGGCGGCGGTGGTCCGGGGCCGCCACGTGGCGCCAGGGGTACAGGCCATGGTGGTGCCGGGATCCGGGCTGGTCAAGCGGCAGGCGGAGGCGGAAGGCCTCGACCGCGTCTTTCGGGAAGCTGGCTTCGAATGGCGCGAAAGCGGATGCAGCATGTGCCTGGCCATGAACGAGGACGTGCTCGCCCCGGGGGAGCGCTGCGCCTCCACCTCCAACCGCAATTTTGAGGGCCGGCAGGGACGGGGCGGGCGCACCCACCTGGTCAGCCCGGAGATGGCGGCGGCGGCGGCCTTGTTCGGGCATTTCGTGGATGTGCGGGAGTTGTCCGCCGGGGACGGCGACGCCTGAGCGGCGGCACGGGAAGGAGCAAGCGGTGCAACCTCTGACCACCCTGACAGGACTGGCCGCCCCCCTGTGGCGGCCCAACATTGACACCGACCAGATTATCCCCAAGCAGTTCCTGAAGCGCATCGAGCGCAGCGGCTTCGGCGCCTTTTTGTTCTATGACTGGCGCTTCCGGCCGGACGGCACCCCGGACCCCGGCTTCGTGCTCAACGACCCCGCCTACGCCGGGGCCCGCTTCCTCATCGGCGGGGCCAACTTTGGCTGCGGCTCCTCCCGCGAGCACGCGCCCTGGGCGCTGCTCGATTACGGGTTCCGGGTGCTGGTGGCGCCGTCCTACGCCGACATCTTCTATCAGAACTGCTTCAAGAACGGCATCCTGCCCATCATCCTGCCGGAGCCGGTGGTGGCCTCCCTGGCCGAACGCGCGCAGGGCGGACGGCTGACCCTGACCGTGGACGTGCCCAACCTGACCCTGGCGGATCAGGAAGGGAACGTCTGGTCCTTTGCGTTAACCCCCTACCAGCAGGAGACCCTGGTGAACGGGTGGGACGACATCGACCGCACCTTGCGGTATGCCGACGCCATTGATGCCTACGAGGCGCGCGTGGGACGCTGAGGCGTGCCGCCGGGGGTGCGGGGCCCGTCTGCCGGCGCAGGCGGGCCCCGCCGGTGCAAAGGGGGGGCCATCGTGATCGAATGTGTGCCCAATTTCTCGGAAGGCCGGGACCGGACGGTGCTGGAGGCGATCCGGGCCGCGGCTGCCTCCACGGGCGCCCGGGTGGTGGGCCTGTCCGCCGATCCCGAACACAACCGGGCGGTGCTGACGCTGGTAGGGGAGGCGGAGACGGTGCTGGAGGCGGCCTGGGCGGCCGCTTGCGAGGCGGTGGCCCGCATCGACCTCCGCCGCCATCGCGGGGTGCATCCCCGCATGGGGGCCGTGGATGTCATTCCCTTCGTACCTCTGGCGGGGGATTCCATGGCCCGTTGCGTCGACCTGGCCCGCCGCCTGGGCCGCCGCCTGGGGGAGGAGCTGGGGCTGCCGGTGTTCCTGTACGAGCAGGCGGCCACCCGGCCGGAGCGGGTCAACCTGGCCGAGATCCGGCGGGGGCAGTTCGAGGGCCTGGCAGCCAAGCTGGCCGACCCCGCCTGGCAGCCCGACTTCGGTCCCGCCGCGCCTCATCCCACCGCCGGCGCGGTGGCCGTGGGGGCGCGGCCGCCTCTCATCGCCTTTAATGTCTACCTCAACACCGCCGATGTGACCGTCGCCCGGCGGGTGGCGCGGGCGGTCCGCGGCCGCGACGGCGGACTGGCAGGGGTGAAGGCGCTGGGGCTGCTGCTGCCCGAAACCGGCCTCACCCAGGTGTCGATGAACATCGTGGACGTGGCCCGCACCCCCCTGCCGGCGGTGCTGGAGCTGGTCCGGCGGGAGGCGGCCCGGTGGGGGGCGGCGGTCCTGCATACGGAGGTGGTGGGCTTCCTGCCGCGGGCGGCCGCCTACCGGGCCGCGGAATGGGCGTTGCAGCTGCCCGGCGACCTGGGGGCCCAGGTGCTGGAGGACGCCGCCGGCCTGCCCTCGTGACCGCATCCCGCTGCCGGACCCGCCCCCGGGGCGGGTTTTTTGTACCCGGGCGCGGGAATCCCCCCCGGCGGGACGGGCCAAGCTGAAACCGGTCCGGAACGCCTATTGACGGCAGCGCCGGAAAACTATATTGTTTCGCACGTAAGAATTGTTCTAAACAAGGAGGTTGCCGGATGGAAGACCAGGTTCTGGAACCCGTTCCCTCCCTGCCCCGCTTGAACGAGCCCGCCCCCGATTTTGAGGCGGATTCCACCGTCGGCCGGATCCGCCTGTCGGATTTCCGGGGCAAGTGGGTGGTCATGTACTCCCACCCTGCCGACTTTACCCCTGTCTGCACCACGGAGTTCATGGCCTTCTCCCGCCGCAAGGCCGAGTTTGACGCCCTCAACACCCAGCTGCTGGGCCTCAGCATCGATTCCGTGTTTTCCCACCTGGCCTGGGTGAACGCCATCCGGGAGAAGTTCGGGGAACACACCCCCTTTCCCATCATCGCGGACCTGGACATGCACGTTTCCCGGCTCTACGGCATGATCCACCCCAAGGCCGCGACCACCCAGGCGGTGCGGGCGCTGTTCATCATCGATCCCCAGGGCATCCTGCGGCTGATGATCTACTACCCCATGACCACCGGCCGCAACATTGACGAGGTGTTGCGGGTCCTGAAGTCGCTGCAGACGGTGGACCAGTACCAGGTCAACACCGGCGCCAACTGGCAGCCGGGGGACCCGGTCATCGTTTCCCCGCCCAAGACGGTGGAGGGCCTGGAGGAGCGCCGGGGCGAGGCCGGCCTGGAGTGCAAGGACTGGTACTTCTGCACCCGCAAGCTGTAGGCGTGGCGATCGGGCGGGCCCCCGGCATGCGGCCGGGGGCCTGTCGCGTCGGGGGGCGCTGTGCGCCGGCGGCGCGGGCGCAGCCCGGCCCTGGCCGGCCACGGTCCGATGCCGGATCGGGGACAGGCCAGGGGCACCGCCGGCGGGGGAGCGGGACGGCCGGACCCCGGCCGGCCGGGGAGGGCCGGGCAGGGACCCGGGGTGACGGTTAACGGTTATTGATAAATGATAACGGCGGGCGGAGGGGTGAGGGCCAGGACCTGCGCCGGGGACAACAGGGGGGTGTCCTGGGAATAGAAGAGCTTGATGCCCCCGTAGCCCACGGGCTGGTCGGTGATGAAGCGGCGGTAGTTGGCCAGCTTGAGGGCCGGATTGCCGAAGCCGTCGGTATCCATCACAAAGCTGACCCCCGGCAGGGGATGAATGTCCTCCCAGTCGGGCACCATCCGGTGCAGGAACTGGTGGACGATGAGGACCTTGGGCGGCAGGTGATCCTGCTGCACGAGCCGGCTCAGCACCGCCATGGCCCCGTTGATGGAGGCGGCCGACATGGTCCCGAACTCCTGCCCGGGGATGCCGCCGGGAATGCGGTTCATGTCGAATTCGGGATCCAGGGCCAGCTCCACGTCCGGTTGCGCCAGGAAGGGTTCCAGGTATTGGACCTCCGCCGCCACCGGGCTGCGGCCGGGTTGCACGTCCAGGATGAGGAGGTCGCCCCGGGAGCGGGCCAGGGCCAGCTCCGCCCGGATGAGGCGGTAGGGCATGCGTTGCCGGTAGGTCCCGTGAGGGCCGGGCTCCGCCTGCGCCACCACCGCCACCAGCTCCAGGGCGTCGATGACCGGACGGGCCGGGTCCAGCGCCTGATAGGCCTGCCCCTGGGCGGCCAGGGCGTTCAGCATGGCCTGGGGGCTGCCCTGACCCAGGATCCCCATGCGCGGGTCCAACGGATTGCCGTAATAGGCCACAATCCGGTGCCCCGGCAGCAGGGGCGGCGGGGGCGGGGGCGGTGCGGACCGCACCGCACGGGCGGTGGTGCCGCGGACGGCAGGCGGGGCCGGGGCCCGGGTCAAGGGGGCGGCGGCGGTGGTGCCGAGCAGGAGGGCGGCCAGGGCGGCCGCCAGGGAGGTTCCCGTCCGCATCCGTCTCACCGCCCGGCCATCATTCGACAACATTTGCCTCATCGTAGCGCAAACCCGGCCGGGATAGCAGGTCCGGATGCCGGTTTCCGGCCCGGCCGCATGGCTGCAGGCAGCAAAAGGCCGGGGCCGTAGCCCCGGCGGTGTGCCGGCGGGAGGTTCCCGCTACTTGCTCAGCAGATGGTTCTGGGACAGGATGTAGGCGGCCAGGCCCGTAGCCTGCTGGGTGCTGAGGCTGCCGGCCTTGTAGCCGTTGGTGGGGGCGGCCGGCATGTTGGACTTGATGAAGGCGCTCAGGGCCGACAGGTTGGCGTAGGGGCCGCCTTTGATGACGCCGTTGGGGCCCCACAAGGCGGGGCCGCCGTTGCCGCCCTGGCCGTTGGAGCCATGGCAGACGTAACAGACCTTGGACCACAGCTGTTGGCCGGCCGCGACTTCAGCCGAGAGGTTGGCCGTGGAGGATCCGCCGGAGGCGGAGGTGGACGAGGAGGCCGAGGAGGCGGCACTGGAGCTGCCGCTGTTGAGGGCCGCGAGCACCTGCGCCTTGGTGGAAGCCCCCATCTGGCCGTTGAGGGCGTAAATGAAAGCGGCGGCGTCGGCGGCCTGCTGCTTGGTCAGCGAGCCGGGGTCGGTGAAGGGCATGTTGTGCTGGATGAAACCCGCCAGTCCGGCCTGGTTGCCGTACAACCGCTTAAAGTCCTTCATGCGCAGGAGGGAGGGGTACGCCCCCTTGATGCCCTCCCCGGTGGGACCGTGGCACTGCTCGCAGGTGGTGGAATAAAGCCGGGCACCGGCCACCGGATCGCCGGCCGGCATGGGGGTGATTCCGCCCCCGGCCGCGGACTTCTGGCCGCATCCGGCGGCCAGGGCGGTGACAACGCCCAAGGCTGCCGCCCACCATAGACGCTTACGCACGCAATACTCCTCCTTGGGAGCGGGTCCCAGGCGGGCTTGCCCGTCTCGGGCCGGGAATCGGCACCCCGTGGGAAGGCTAAGCCTCCGCCGCTCCCGGAAGCCATGGACCCCTTAGGATGGTTGCGCCGGCGGCGCACCGCGGGGGCATCAGCCGCGGTGGTTTTGATGGAGAAGGAAAGCGGCCAGATTGTCGGCCTGCGTCCGGCTGAGGCTGCCCGGCTGGATCCCGTGAACCGCCTGCAGCGGCATGTTCATGCGAATGAAGTCGGCAAGATCCCGACGCTGCATGGTGGCAATGGCGGAATTCGGGCCCCAGAGGGCCGGCGCATCCAGCCGCACCCCGCCCTGGCCGTCGACGCCGTGACAATAGCTGCAGGCCCGTTCATACAGGGCCCGCCCGGCCGCGATGTTGCCGGGCGGCGGCCGGCGGGTCACGGCCGCCGGGCGGGTGCCGCATCCGGTCAGGGAAACTGCCAGCCCGCCGAAGGCCAGCCAGAGGCGCCTCCGCCAGCTTCCCCGACGCATGCCGCCTACGCCCCTCTCCAACCGCCAGGAAATGACAGACTGTAATTGCCCGGCCTCAGTATAGCCGAGGCCCCTAGGGCCAGCAAGCAACGCAGTCGAGTTGGGGCGGGCCGGCGGAAGCCATTTGGGCCGAGTGGCCTATCGCCGTCCGGCGGATGGCCGGGCCGGATCATCCGGTGGTGCCGGAGGAGCGGGTTGTGATACAACGGAGCCAATGTAAAGGGTCCGCAGGGCGCGGGCCGGCGGAGGGGGACGGATGCCGATCCGGGTGCGGACGGGGGTGGACATCGCTGAAGTGGCGCGGGTCCGGGCAGCACTCACCCGGCGGCCGGGCCTGCTGGCGCGCCTGTTCACCGAGGAGGAGGTGGCCAGCTGCGGGGACGGCGCCGGCCGCTGGGGGCGGCTGGCAGCCCGCTTCGCTGCCAAGGAGGCGGTGATTAAGGCGGCTGGCGGGCTGCACGGGGGCAGCTGGCGGGATGTGGCCGTCATCCGGCGCCCGGGAGGGGAGCCTGAAGTGCGCCTGGGCGGTGCCCTCGGGGCCTGGATCCGGGCCCAGGGCTGGGAGCTGGCCCTGTCCCTGAGCCACGAGCGGCACTGGGTCGTGGCGCAGGCGGTGTTGTACCGCGAACATTGAGGCCGGAGGAGGCAGCAGGATGGCGGAAGCCCGGGAACTGGTGCTGGGGGTGGAGGAGGCCCGGCAGGAGGACCGGCTGGCGGCGGAACGGGGGGTCCCCACCGCCTGGCTGATGGAGAGCGCGGGGGCGGCGGTGGCCCGGGAAGCGGCCCGGCTGGTGCCGCCGGGGTCGGTCGTCACGGTGCTGGTGGGGCCGGGCGCCAACGGGGGGGACGGGCTGGTGGCGGCCCGGCATCTGGCCTCCCGCTTCCGGGTGCGGGTGGCGCTGGCGCGGGGGGTGCCCGCCCTCGACCACGGGCCGTCACTGGTGGAGGCGGCGCGCGCCTACGGGGCCATGGTGGAGGACGCGCCGGCGCCGGCCACGGTGCTGGCCGGCGCCGACCTGGTCATCGATGCCCTGTTGGGCACCGGCGCCCGTGGGACGCCGCGGGGCCAGGTGGCGGCGTATCTGGAGGTCCTGGGCTGTTCCGGCCTGCCGGTCCTGGCGGTGGACCTGCCCTCGGGCGTCGACGCCGACACCGGGCAGGATGCGGGCGGCCTCGCCCCCCAGGCGGTGGCGACGGTCACCTTCGGGGCTAGCAAGTTCGGACACTGGACGTTCCCGGGCGCCGGGCGGCGGGGACGGCTGGTGGTGGCCGACATCGGCCTGCCGGGCGCGGACGCCCGCTGGCGGCTGCTGGGCCCGGACCAGGCCCGGGCCTGGTTGCCGCCGGTGGAGGCGGACACCCACAAGGGCCGGCGGGGCCGGGTGGTAGTGGTGGGCGGGTCCGCCACCATGCCGGGGGCGCCCTCCCTGGCGGCTGAGGCCGCCCTGCGGGCGGGGGCGGGCCTGGTGGAACTGTGGGTGCCGGAAGGCATTGCCGGGCGCCTGGCGGTCTCGCCGGCGGTGATCGTGGTGCCGCTGCCGCAGACCGCGTCCGGCAGCCTGCGGTTGGGGCCGGCCGAACGGGCCCGCCTGGCGCAGGCGGGGGCGGTGGTGTTCGGCCCCGGTCTCGGGCGGCAGGCGGGGGCCGGCACCCTGCAGGCGGTGCTGGCGGCGGGCCGTCCCACGGTCATCGATGCCGACGGGCTCAACCTGCTGGCTTCCCTGGCCGCGGCCGGCATCCTGCCCCGCCTGGGCCCGCGGGTGGCCCTGACCCCTCATCCCGGGGAGATGGGGCGGCTCCTCGGCCGGAGCGCGCAGGCGGTGGAGGCCGACCGGCGGGGGGCGGTGGAGGAGGCGGAACGCCGGCTGGGGGCGGCGGTGCTGCTCAAAGGGCCGTTCACGCTGGTGGCCGGCGGCGGGGGGGCGGGCTGGGTCAACACCAGCGGCCATCCCGCCCTCGCCACCGGCGGCAGCGGTGACGTCCTGAGCGGTATCGCGGGGGCCCTGCTGGCGCGGGGCCTGGAGGCGGTCCCCGCCCTGGCCCTGGCTGCCTACCTGCACGGCTGGGCTGGCCTGTTTGCGGCCGTCCGCGTGGGGGAGCGGGCGGTGATTGCCCCCGACCTGATCGCCGCGCTGGGGCAGGCGGCGGAGGCCGTGGCCGGTGCGCAGCGGCCGGTCCACTGGCCGCAGTGGGCCTGAGGGTCGCCGGGGAAGGCGGAGGTGAGGGCGATGACGGCGGGGGTATCCGACCGGCGGCCCACCTGGGTGGAGGTCGACCTGGAGGCCATCCGCAGCAACGTGGCGGCGATCCGGACCCGGCTGGAGCCGGGGACGGCCCTGATGGCGGTGGTGAAGGCGGACGGCTACGGCCACGGGGCGGTGGCGGTGGCCCGGGCGGCCCTGACGGCAGGCGCGGCACGCCTGGGGGTGGCCACCCCCGAGGAAGGGGCGGCCCTGCGGGAGGCGGGCGTGACCGCGCCGGTGCTGGTGCTCGGCCCCACCGCCCCGGAACAATGGCCGCTGGTGGCGGAATACGGGCTGGAGGCGGCGGTGGCGGATGCCGCCACCGCCGGCGGTCTGGCGGCGGCTGCCCGGCAGCAGGGCCGCGTGGTGGGGGTGCACCTCAAGCTGGACACCGGCATGGGCCGCTGGGGACTGCTTCCGGAGGAATGCGACCGGCCCTGGGTGGAGGCCCTGCTGCGGGGCCGGCTGAGCCCTTGGCTGCGGCCGGCGGGCCTCATGACCCACTTTGCCACCGCTGATGCGCACCCCGATCCCGGCACCCGGGATCAGCTGGCCCGGTTCCTGGATGTGGTGGAACGCCTGCGGACCACCGGCCTGCTGCCCGGCTGCCTGCATGCCGCCAACACTGCCGCCACCTGCCGCTACCCGGGGACCCACTTCACTCTGGTACGGGTGGGCTTGGGCCTGTACGGGCTGTATGAGGACCCCGCCTGTCCCGCGCAGCGGCCGGCCCTCCGCTGGTTGAGCCGGGTGGTGTTCGCCAAGGACGTGCCGGCCGGGTTTGCGGTCGGGTACGGGGCCACCTACCGCACCTCCGCACCGGCCCGTATCCTCACCGTGCCGGTCGGCTACGCCGACGGATACCGGCGCGCGCTTTCCAACCGCCATGAGGTCCTTATCCGGGGCCGGCGCTACCCGGTGGTGGGGCGGGTGTCCATGGACCAGATCACGGTGGCGGTGCCGCCCGGCAGCGGGATTACGGTGGGGGAACGGGTGACGCTCCTCGGCTGCGAGGAGGGGCCCGGGGGCCGCGTGTGCATCGGGGCGGGGGAATGGGCGCGGCGGCTGGACACCATCCCCTACGAGGTGGTGACCGGCATCGGGGCGCGGGTGCCCCGCCGCTACCAGGGCGCCGGACCCGACGGGCGGGAATCGTTGGAAGCTCCCGCCTCGCGTTGACAGCTTTTTCCCCCCGTCCCTATAATGGGCTGGCATGTTGGAAAGGGGTGGGCACGGTGGAAGACGGGCCCCGCGTCATTGTGAAACTTCCCAGCGAACTCCTGGCCACCCTGGCGGCGCATGCCGGACCCGGGAAGGCAATGCATGAGGTAATCCGCGAAGGTCTTGAATTTTATGCTTCGTATCTGGATCAACGGCGGCAGCTGGCCCGCGGCTACCAGGAAATGGCCTGGATGAACCGGGCCATGGCGGAGAACCGCTGGGATCTGGTCGATTCCCAGGGGGAGTAGGCCGATGGCCGATCGGGTGGTGCGGCGGGGCGACATCTTCTTCGCCGATCTGTCGCCGGTGCGCGGGTCGGAGCAGGGCGGCATCCGGCCCGTCCTCATTCTGCAGAACGACATCGGCAACCGCTACAGTCCCACCACCATCGTGTGCCCCATTACCTCCCGCACCATGAAGACCCGCCTGCCGATCCATGTTGAGCTGCGCGCCGAGGACAGCGCCCTGGCCCGCGATTCCGTCATCCTGCTGGAGCAGGTGCGGACCATCGACAAACAACGGCTGCGGGAGTGGGTGGCGCATCTAGACCCGGCCATCATGGCCCGGGTAGACGCCGCCCTGGAGATCAGCCTGGGCCTGCGGGAGTTCTGAAGCGGAGGGGAAAGCCCCTCCCCGTTGCTGTTCCTCCGGCCGTTCTGCCCGGTCCGTCCCTGCCGTTTGGGGCCATAGGCGTCACCCTGGCAATCGGCTACACTCTAGGGCGGCAACACCCGTGCGCGGGTGGACGGAGAAACGGAGGGAATGGCATGGGCGCTGGGGTGGAGCGGGTTCGGCCCTGGGTGGCGGTCAGCATGGCGCGGGAGGAGCCGGCCGGCAGGGAGCAGCCGGCGCGCGACTGGATCCGTGCCAGTTACCTGGATGCGTTGTACCAGGCGGGGGCGGTCCCGGTCCCGGTGCCGAATCTGGCGGATGCCACACTGCTGGAGGCGTGTGACGGCCTCCTGCTCACCGGCGGCGGCGACTTCGATCCCGCCTGGTTCGGGGCGGCCGACGCCGGTACCGATTGGAAAGGGGTCTCCTCCGCCCGCGACCGGACTGAACTGGCCCTGATGGAGGCCGCCGACCGCCTGGGGCTGCCGGTCTTCGGTATCTGTCGCGGGGTGCAGGCCCTGGCGGTGGGGCACGGCGGCCGTCTGATTCAGGACATTCCGACTGCGCTGCCGGAGAGCGGGGTGCAGCACGACCAGGCCGCGCCCCGGTCGCAGGCCACCCATGGGGTGGCGCTGGACCCCTCCAGCCGGCTGGCCGCCATCCTCGGGCGTAGTTCCCTCCAGGTGAACTCCTTTCACCATCAGGCGGTGGAGACCGTGCCGGAGGGATGGGTGGTCAGCGGCCGGGCGCCCGACGGGGTGGTGGAGGCCATTGAGCTGGCCGGGCCCCGGTTTGTGCTGGGGGTGCAGTGGCACCCGGAGAGCCTGAGCGGGGACGACGCCGCCCGCCGGCTGTTTGAGGCCTTTGTGGAGGCCTGCCGCGATTACCGGCAGGCGCGGCGGACCGCCTGAGGGGGGGCACGCCCGTGTGGGCGCTGGTCAATGTGCAGCTCCGGGACGGGACCGGTCTTGCCCTGGAGCGCGGCGGAATCCTGGTGGATGACCAGGGGCGCATCGCGGCGGTGGAGCCGGGGCTGGTGCCGCCGGCAGGGGCGGCGGTGGTGGATGGCGGAGGGCTGTTGTGCCTGCCCGGCTTCATCGATGCCCACAGTCATATCGGCCTCACCACGGCGGGGGAGACGCTGGGCTGGCAGGACGTCAATGAGGAGACCGACCCGGTGACCGCCGACATCCGGGCCCTGGACGGCATCAATCCCGCCGACCCCGACCTGGCCGTCGCCCTGGCCCATGGGGTGACCGCCGCCTTTGTCACTCCGGGGTCGGCCAACGTCATCGGCGGCCTGGGGGCGACGGTGCGGCTGTGGGGGGCCGGGGTGGAGGAGATGCTGCTGGTGCCGGCGGCGGGGATGAAGGCCGCCCTGGGCGAAAACCCGGTCCGGGTGCACGGGCGGGAGCACCACCGGCGGCCGGCCACCCGGCCCGGCACGGCCGCCGTGCTGCGGGAATGGCTGGAGCGGGCCCGGCGCTATGCCGCCGACCCGCCCCGGGGGGCCCGGGAGTGGGACCCGCGCCTGGAGGCCCTGGGCATGGTCATCCGGCGCGAGGTTCCCCTGCGCGTGCACTGCCATCGGGCCGATGACATCCGCACTGCCCATCGTCTCGCACGGGAATTCCGCCTGCGCTGGGTCATCGACCACGGGACCGAGGCCCATCGCCTGGTGGAGGAAATCCGGACCTGGGAGGTGCCGGTGGTGACCGGCCCTTCCTTCGCCACCCGCTCCAAGGCCGAACTGCGCGACATGGGCTTCCACACCCCCGCTCGCCTGGCCGCGGCCGGGGTACCGGTGGCCATCGCCAGCGACCATCCGGTGGTGCCGTCCGCCTACCTCGGGGTCTACGCCGGGCTGGCGGTGGCGGAAGGCATGCCCTACGGGGCCGCCCTGGCCGCGCTGACCACCGTGGCGGCGGAGGTGACGGGCGTGGGCGACCGCCTGGGCCGGCTGGAGCGCGGCTACGACGCCGACCTGGTGCTGTGGGAGGGCGACCCTCTGGCCAGCCTGCAGGCCCGGGTCAAGGCGGTTTGGCTGGCGGGGCGGCTGGTGCATGAAGGCTGACGGGCCGGAAGTTGGCAGGCCATCCGCAAACCGGTTGACGAGCTTTGCCCAGTACTTTAGAATCCCTCTTAGTTAATAAATTATTCCAAGCCCCGATTGCCGGACGGCAAGGGGGGAAGGGGGATCCCGAGATGCCGAAGCTGGAAGGCACCAAGACCCACGAGAACCTCAAGGCCGCATTCGCCGGCGAATCCCAGGCCAACCGCCGTTACCTGTATTTCGCCCGCAAAGCGGACGTGGAGGGGCAGCCGGAGATTGCGGGCCTGTTCCGGGATGTGGCGGAAGGGGAGACCGGCCACGCCTTCGGGCACATGGAGTTCCTGGAGGAGGTCGGCGACCCGGTGACCGGGGTGCCGGTCGGGGACACCTCCCAGAACCTGAAGAGCGCCATTGAAGGCGAGACCTACGAGTACAGCCAGATGTACCCCGGCTTCGCCAAGCAGGCCCGGGAAGAGGGTTTCGATGAAATCGCGGAATGGTTCGAGACCCTGGCCCGGGCGGAGAAGAGCCACGCCGGCCGCTTCCAGAAGGGGCTGGAGAGCCTGGCGGGCTAACGGCCGGTGCCCGGCGGGAGCGGAAGGGGCGCGGCCGCGTTCCTTCCGCTCGGTGTTTTTTCCGGCGCAGGAGGGATAGGAGGGACCCGTCACCATGGAATACAACCCCCGGGCGGAGGCGTACTGGGACGCCGCTGCCCTGGAAACGGACATGAAAGCCGCATTTGCCATCTGCAACGGCTGCCGCCTGTGTTACAATCTGTGCCCGGCCTTTCCCAGCCTTTTCCGGGCGGTGGAAGGGCATGACGATGCGGTCGAGGCCCTCACCGGCAGCGAGCTGG
Source organism: Candidatus Hydrogenisulfobacillus filiaventi (assembly GCA_902809825.1). Taxonomy (NCBI): domain Bacteria; kingdom Bacillati; phylum Bacillota; class Clostridia; order Eubacteriales; family Clostridiales Family XVII. Incertae Sedis; genus Candidatus Hydrogenisulfobacillus; species Candidatus Hydrogenisulfobacillus filiaventi. The sequence goes on along the minus strand of LR778114.1, from coordinate 1,661,190 downwards.
AGCAGGTGGCCGACCTCTGCTATCAATGCAAGCTGTGCTTTGTGAAATGCCCGTATGTCCCGCCGCATCCCTTCGACCTGGACTTCCCGCGCCTGATGCTGCGGTACAAGGCGGTGCGTGCCCGCCGTCAGGGCATCGGGCGCACCGACCGGTTCCTGGGCGACCCCGAACGGGTCGGCCGCCTGGGGCACCTGGCCCCGGGTCTGGCGAACTGGGGCAACCGCAACCCGACCCTGCGCCGGGCCATGGCCCGCATCCTGGGCATCGACCCCCGGCGCCGGCTGCCCCGGTTTCCGGCGGTGCGGTTTTCGGAATGGCTGCAGCGGCAACGGGGAGCGGCGGCCCTGACCCGGGCGGCCCAGGAGGCGGCGGATGCCGATGTCGTCATCTTTACCACCTGTACGGTGGAATACCATGAACCGGGGATCGGTCAGGCGGCGTTGGCGGTGCTGGCGCACAACGGCATCCGGGCCGCGGTGCCGGAGGGGCAGCGCTGCTGCGGGATGCCGGCGCTGGACGGGGGCGACATCGCCGCCGCCACGGCCAAGGCCCGCGCCAACGTGGAGCTGCTGGCGCCCTACGCGCGGGCCGGCAAGAAGATCCTGGCCCTGCAGCCCACCTGTGCCATGGTGTTGAAGCAGGAATACCGGTTCCTGCTGGGCACCCCGGAGGCGGAAGCGGTGGCGGCCGCCACCGAGGACATCACCGAGTACCTGGCGCGGGCCCTGAAGGAGGGGCGGCTGAAACGGGAGTTCCCCCGGGCTCCGGCGCGGCTTACCTATCACCTCTCCTGTCACACCAAGGCCCAGGGGCTGAACCGGGCGGGACGCGACCTGCTCTCGGCTACCGGGGCCCAGGTGACGATGGTGGACCACTGCGCCGGCATCGACGGCACCTGGGGGCTGAAGGCGGCCTTTTACGACGAGTCGCAGAAGGTGGCGGCCAAGATGACGGCGGCCTTCCGCAAGGCGCACGAGGTGGCCGCCTGCGGGGACTGCGCCCTGGCCGGGCTGCAGATCCAGGTGGCGACCGACCGGCCGCCCCGCCATCCGGTGGAGATCCTGGCGGAGGCTTACGGGTTGACCGGGGCGGACGCGGCGGAAGGACAGGGAAGGGAGGTCCGGAATGCGACAGTTGACCCTGGCGGACATCAAGCCGATTGAGGCATATCTACAGGAACGGCAGGAATTCCGGCGTCGGGTGATCGCGATCAAGAAGGTGCGGCGGGTCGCCGTGGGGCCCCGGGTGTCGGTGGTGTTCGAGAATGTGGACACCATGCGCTTTCAGGTTCAGGAGATGGCCCGCATTGAGCACATCACCGATCCCCGGGAACTGGAGCGGGAGGTGGAGGTCTACAACGACCTGCTGCCGCCCGGACCGGCCATCGGGGCCACCCTGCTGATTGAGCTGACCCAGCAGGAGGACATTCCCGCCATCCTGCGGGACCTGTCGGGCATTGAGGAGCAGGTGAGCCTGGTCTTCGGGGAACGCCGGGTGCGCGGGGAACCGCAGGCGGTGCGGTCGCGGGAGGACACGACGAGTTCCATCCACTACCTGACCTTCCGGTTTGAGGAGGCGGATGGGGCCCGCCTGGCGGATGCCGGAGAGGTGGCGCTGGAGATCGACCATCCCCGCTACCGGCACCGGGCGGTGCTGGCGGGTCCCACGGTGGCGGCCCTGGTGGGGGACCTGCTACGCGAATAGGCGGGTGCCGCGGAAGGGGGAGGCGGCCATGGCGGACAACGAGCATCCGTCCTTTGTGGCGGTTTGGCGGGACCACCTGAAGGCGGGCGGCATGCGGGCCACGCCGCAGCGGCTGGCGGTGCTGGAGGCCCTGGAGGGGCTTTCGCACCCCACGGCCGAGGAGGTCTTTCAGGCCGTGACCCGGCAGTATCCCACCATCAGCCTGGCCACCGTCTATAACACCCTGGCCCAACTGGAGGAGCGGGGACTGGTCCGCACGGTCAACGCCGCCGGTCTGCGCCGGTTTGACCTCCGCACCGAGCCCCACTTCCATTTGAGCTGTGTCCGCTGCCACCGGTTGACGGACGTGGAAGGGCCGGTGGGGGGAGCACCCCCCGCGCCGCCGGCGCCGGGCTGGATCATCGACCGCTGGGAGCTTATCGGATACGGCCTCTGCCCGCGCTGTCAGGCGGCCGAGGCCCTCTCCGGCAACCGGTCCTGAGGCCGGCCGCATTCCGGCGGCAGAGGGAGGAACCTGATGGCCACCGGTACTTTTTCCCTGGAGATGCACCTGGCCCGGCTGGAGGCGGCGCACGACCTGGCGGAGCTGCGCGAGGTGGTGCGCCGCTGTGAAGCCTGCCCCCTGGCCCGCATGGGGCACGGTCCCACCTTCGGGGAGGGCGTGCCCGGGAGCGCCTTGCTGCTCATCGGGGAGGCGCCGGGGGAGGAGGAGGACCGCCAGGGCCGGCCCTTTGTGGGGCGGGCGGGACAGCTCCTGGACCGTATCCTGGAGGCGGCCGGCTTCAGCCGTACCCGCAATGTCTATATCACCAACGTCGTCAAGTGCCGGCCGCCCGGCAACCGGGTCCCCACGCCGGCCGAACAGGCCGCGTGCCGCCCTAACCTGCTGGCCGAGCTGCGCCGGCTGCATCCCCGCATCGTGGTGCTGTTGGGGCGCACCGCCCTCGGCGCCATGCTGAAGACCCGGCAGGGGATAACCCAGGCCCGCGGGCACTGGGTGGAACATAACGGGGTCTGGCTGCTGCCCACCTACCACCCGGCCGCCCTGCTGCGCAATCCGGCCCTGAAAACGGTGGTGTGGGACGATTTCCGGGCGGTGGTGGCGAAATACCGCGAGGTCGTGGACCCCGGCCACCAGGGCCCGGCGGTCTAAGCCGGCAAGCGGTCCAGGAAATTTCGGACCAGGCCGTTGACCAGTTCGGGGGCCTCGATGTGCGGCAGGTGGCCGCAGTGGTCGAGGACCACCAGCTCCGCCCGGGGCAGGCGGGCGGCCAGGGCCTGCCCGTAGGGGAGGGGGACGATGCGGTCCTCCCGTCCCCAGATGAGGAGGGCGGGCATGGTCAGACGGTCTAGGGGGGCGTCGGGGTCGAAGGTGATGGGGCCTTGGCCCACATAGCGCCGGAAGCTCTCCCGTCCCCGCGCCAGCTCCTGGGCATCCTCCAGGGTGCGATACGGGGTGCGCCGGCGGTAGGCGGCGGGGTCGTAGACCAGGCCTTCCACGAATTTGCCCGGGGGCAGGTCGAGGGGATTGACCACCGGTACCTCCGGCAGCCGCACCCCTACCGCGTCCAGCAGGACCAGGGCCCGCACGCGCGCCGGCCGCTCCAGGGCGGCCGCCAGGGCCACCCGTCCCCCCATGCTGTTGCCGCCCAGCACCACCTGGTCGACCCCCCACAGGGTGTCAGCCCAGGCCCAGATGACCGTTCCCAGCGCCTGGGGGTTGCGCACGCCCTCCACCCAGTCGCTGCGGCCAAAACCCGGCATATCCGGCGCCAGCACCCGGTAGCGCCCGCCCAAGGCCTGCATCTGGGCCTGCCAGGCCTTGCCGGTTCCGCCGCCCCCGTGCAGCAGGATGACCGCCGGCCCCTGCCCGGCCTCGAACCAGCTGACCCGCGCCCCGCGCCACTCCGTCTCCCGGCGCACCATTCCGATCTCGGCCACCCTGCAGTCCCCTTTCCCGCTCCGGTTCCCGGCCGATTGTGCCACCGTTTGCGCCCCCTGCCAAGCCGGGGCGGGGCAACTGGCGCCGGCGGGGGACGGATGGCATACTGGGAGGGGAAACCCGGCGCCCGGGGGAGGCAGCCGGGGCCGAAACGGGCGGGGAGATGACGGAGAACGCGGTGAAGGTGCGAGAGCTGGGCGAACAGGGACTCATCGCCATGATTCATCGGCTGCAGGCGCAGCCGCCCTTGGGCACCATCGGGATCGGGGACGATGCCGCCTATGTACCGGCCCCGGCTGGCGGGGGCTGGCTGGTCACTTCCGACATGCTGGTGGAGGGCATCCATTTCCGCTTCGACTGGACGGATCCTGAGCAGCTGGGGGACCGGGCCGTGGCCGTGAACATGAGCGACATCGCCGCCATGGGCGGGGTGCCGCGGGTGGCGCTCACCAGCATCAGCATCCCCGGCGACTACGACAGCAGCCGGGTGGAGGCCATTTACCGCGGGGTGGCACGCGCCCTCGACCGGTACCACGCGGTGCTGGTGGGGGGCGATACCGTGGGCGGGGTGGAGCGGCTGGTGCTGGACGTCACCGTGCTGGGGGAGCCGGGACCGGCCGGGCCCATAGCCCGCCGCGGCGCCCGGCCCGGCGACCGCCTGGTGGTCACCGGCCGGCTGGGGGCGGCTTACGCCGGCTACCGGCTGCTGGAGGCCGGGCACCGCTGGCCGGGCACCTCGAGCTGGGAACGGTCGGTGCTGCGCGCCCAGCTTAGCCCCGAAGCCCGGGTGGCCTGCGGGCAGCTCCTGGCCCCCCTGGCTCACGCCCTGACCGACGTCAGCGACGGGCTGCAGCCGGAACTGCAGGAACTCACCCGCTTCGGGGGGATCGGGGCCCGCATCTATGCCGACCGCCTGCCTGTGGACCGGGCGACGCGCAAGGCGGCGGCCCGCCTCGGCGAGGACCCGTTGGACTGGGCCCTCTTCGGGGGCGAGGATTATGAACTCCTGGCCGCCGTCCCACCTTCGCGGGTGGGGGAGGCCCAACGGCGGGTGGCGGCGGAGGGGTTCGTGCTGACCGAGATTGGCGAGATTACGGACCAGCCGGGGATCCGGCTGGTGCGGGGCGAGGAGGAGGTGAAGCTGGACGCCGGCGGATTCGACCACTTTCGCCTGGAATGGGCAGGCCTGGCGGCTCCCCGACCTTGAGCAGGCGGCGGCGGACCTGGACGTGCTCCTGACCCCGCCGGCGGTGCTGATCCTACTGGGCCCCTTGGGGGCGGGCAAAACCACCCTGGTGCGGCAGCTCCTGACCCGCTGGGGGTACACCGGCCGGGTGGCCTCGCCATCCTTCGACCTGGTGCACCGTTATCCGCTGCCGGGCCGCACCGTCTACCATGTGGACCTCTACCGGGTGGACGACCCCCGGGAAGTGGAGGCCCTGGATCTGCCTGCGCCCGGGGAAGCCGGGACGGTGGTTGTGGCGGAGTGGGGGGCGGCCCTGCGCGACTGGTATCCCGACCGCCTGGAGCTGGAACTGACCTGGGGGCCGGATGCCGGCAGCCGCCGGCCGGAGCTCCGGGCGTTCGGGGAATGCCGGGCCCGGCTGAAGGCCTGGCTGGAGGGCCGCTGAGGGAGGGGCCATGGAGACCGGATGGGTGCTGGGAATGGACGCCTCCGGGCCCGGACTGGCGGTAGCCGCCCTGGGGCCGGGAGGGACGGTCTGGGCCGAATGGTACTGGAACCGGCCCCGCACCGCCTCCACCCACCTGCTGGGCTGGGTGGCACTACTGGTGGAGGCCTACGGGCCGCCAGCCGCCGTGGGCGTGGGCCGCGGACCGGGGTCCTTCACCGGGGTGCGCATTGCGGTGACGGCGGCAAAAATGTTAGCGTTTGCGTGGGAGATTCCGGTCAAGGGGGTCTCCTCGCTGGCCGCCTGGGCCCTGGCTGCCCCGTCCGGGCATACCGTGGTGGTGACCAGTGAGCGGCGCGGGGAGGCGTTCTACGCCGGCTGCTACAGGCGGGAGGGGGAAGGGGTGCGGGCGCTGGCGGCGGATGTGGCGGCCAGCGGCACCGGCGTCTCCCCCTGGCCGGGCCTGCAGCCGGAACCGCCGGTAGCGGTGACGGGGGTGCTGGCCGGCGAGGACCGGTTCCGGGCGGTATGGGGGCCCGGGACCCGCGCGCTGCCGCTGCCGCTACTGGGCAGCGCGGTGGCTCGGCTGGCCCGGACGGCGATGGAGACGGAGGGTCCCGATGATCCCGAGACCCTCCTGCCGGCTTACGTACGGCCGCCGGGGATTACCCGGCCGGGAGCGGCGCGATAGGGAGGAGGCAGGCCGTGGCCATTTCCGATCGGACGGGGCCGGAAACCGGCGCCGCCGAATGGGTGGTCCGGGACATGTACCTGGACGACCTGGACGCGGTGCTGGAGATCGAGCGCCGCTCCTTTCCCACCCCCTGGTCGCGCAACGCGTTCCGCAGCGAGCTGCTGGAGAACACGGTAGCCACCTATCTGGTGCTGGAATTCCACGGCCGGGTGGTGGCCTACGGCGGCATGTGGGTCATCCTGGACGAGGCCCACGTGACCAATGTAGCCGTGCATCCCGACTACCGCGGCCGCCACCTGGGCGAAGCCATGATGCAGGGCCTGCTCGACCGCGCCCGGGCCCAGGGGGTGCGGCGCATGACGCTGGAGGTGCGGCGCGGCAACACCGTGGCCCAGAACCTCTACCGCAAGCTCGGGTTTGTACAGTTGGGCGTCCGCCGCGGATATTACACCGACACCCGGGAGGACGCGTTCATCATGTGGAAGGATCCGCTTTAGGGCGGCCCGGTCAGCCGCCGGCGGCACGGGCCTCCTCCCCTGGCGGTTCCGGCGGGCGCCGGCGCCCGTAGCGGGCCCCCCACCAGGCGGCGTAGGCGCCCAGGACTGCGCCCGCTCCCGCCGCCATGGCGGCGGTGATGAGGGCCGAGGCGAGGCGGTGGACGTTCAGCATGGCCAGGCCGGCCGCCGGCGGCACCTCGGGCAGCTGCGCCAGAAAGGCCGCCTCGGCCCGGGGCAGGTGGGTAATGAGATTGGAGGCGGCGCTGCCCAGCGCACCGGACAGCCCTCCGGCCCACAGGCCGGCACGGGCGGGGGTGGACCCGCGACGGGCGCGTCCCAGGCGGGCCAGGACCGGCAGGGCCAGCAGGATGGCAGCGTAGCGGGCCAGGTTCATCCAGCGGTAGGTGGCCGGGGCGAGGCTGCAGAGGGCCGGAGCGGTCCAAAGGGCCGTCAAGGTCAGGATGGCGAGCAGGATGGCCGCCATGGTCGTCTCCTTCCGGGCGGGGATGGCCGGCGGCTTTAACCTGCCCCGGCGGGGACCGGGCTATGCCGGAAGGGGGGAGACGCCACGGAGGAGGACATCCGCATCCTGGGGATCGAGACCTCCTGCGATGACACCGGGGCAGCGGTGGTGGCCGGCGGCCGCCGGGTCCTCTCCGGGGTGGTGGCGTCCTCGGCCGCAGCCCAGGCGGTGTTCGGGGGGGTGGTCCCCGAGGTGGCCGCCCGTGAACACGTGGCCACGGTGCTGCCGGCCGTCCGGCGGGCGCTGGCGGCGGCGGGGATCCGGCCCCGGGACCTGGCGGCGGTGGCGGTGACCCGGGGACCCGGGCTGCTGGGGGCGCTGCTGGTGGGGGTCACGGCCGCCAAGGCTCTGGGGCTCGCGTGGGGACTGCCGGTGATCGGCGTGCACCACCTGGAGGCGCACCTTTACGCCAACGCCCTGGCGGGGCCCATCCGCTTTCCCGCCCTGGCTCTTATCGTCTCCGGCGGCCACACTAGCCTGCTCTGGTGGGAGGACCATAGCCGGCTGACGGTCATCGGGGAAACCCGGGATGATGCGGCCGGGGAGGCCTTTGATAAGGGGGCGCGGGCGCTGGGGCTCCCCTACCCCGGCGGGCCGGCGGTGGAAGCGCTGGCGGCCACCGTGCCCTCCACCCCCTTTCACCTGCCGGTGGCCCGCCTGGAGGGCGGCGGGTACGACTTCAGCTTCAGCGGCCTTAAAACGGCGGTGGCGGAACTGGCGGCGCGGGAGCCGGGGGCGCGGGCGGCGGTGGCCCGCGCCCTGGAGGAGGCGGTGGTGGCCGCGCTGGTGCGCACCACCGCCCGCGCCCTGGAGGCCTACCCGGCGGCGGCCCTGTATGTGGCAGGCGGGGTGGCCGCGAACCGCCGGCTGCGCGGGGAGCTGGAGGCGCTCTGCCATGCCCGGGGGGTGGTCCTGGGCCTGCCCCCGCCGGCCCTGTGCACCGACAATGCCGCCATGGTGGCGGCCGCCGGGTATTACCGCTTCCGGCGCGGGGAGTTCCTGGGCCGTTGGGAGTCGGCGGAGACCCCCTGGCCGCTGCCGGCGGCCGGTTCCTGATGTGTAGAGCATGTGGATAAGCTGTGTAAAGAGTGGATGACATAGGGAAAAGGGGTCGGGAGCGTGCTGTTGAAGGTAGGGGAACGCGACCCGGTGGTCCAGGAACCGGTCTTCCTGGCACCGGGGTCTTTCGTGATCGGGTCCGTGCGCCTGGCCGCGGGGGCCTCGGTCTGGTTCAACGCCGTCATCCGGGCCGACAGCGAAACCATTGAGGTGGGTCCGGACAGCAACATCCAGGACAATGTAGTGCTGCACGCCGACCCCGGATTCCCCTGCCGTATCGGGGCGGGGGTGACGGTCGGCCATGGGGCGGTGGTGCACGGGGCCACCGTGGAGGACAACGTCCTCATCGGCATCGGGGCGGTGGTGCTTAACGGGGCCCGGATCGGGGCCGGCAGCCTGGTAGCCGCGGGGGCGGTCATCCCCGAGGGGCGTGAGATTCCGCCCGGCAGCCTGGTGGCGGGCGTGCCCGGCCGGGTGGTACGGAGCCTGACCGAGGAGGAGCGGGCCGCCATCCGGGCCTCGGCCCGCGAGTACCGGGAGCGCTGGGAGACGGGCGGCTGGGCGGTCCGGTAGCGGGCGCGGCGGATGAACCGCCCCCGGCGGGCGGATCATAAGCTGGATACCCACACGGCGTCCGGCAGCATGGGTGGAGCGGCGGAGGGATCCGGCAGCATGACACAGCACGTGCACTTCATCGGGATCGGCGGGTACGGCATGAGCGGGCTGGCACTCCTCCTGCGCAGGCGGGGCTGGGAGGTGAGCGGGTCCGATGTCCGCCGGTCCAGCCGCACCGAGCGGCTGGAACGGCATGGGGTTACCGTCTATTACGGCCACCGGCCCGAGCAGGTGGCAGGCGCGGAGCTGGTGGTCTACAACACCGATGTGCCGGAGGACAATCCCGAACGCACGGCCGCCCGGGATCGGGGCCTGCCCCTGCTCCACCGCTCGGAGCTGCTGGCCCGGGTTTTGGAGGGGCACCGGGCTCTCACCGTGAGCGGGACCCACGGTAAGACCACCACCACCACCATGCTGGCGGTGGTGCTGGAAGCAGCCGGTTACGACCCCACCGTGCTGGTAGGGGGTGAGGTCGACCGCTTTGACGGCAACATGCGGGCCGGCGCGTCCGCTTGGGCGGTGGCCGAGGCGGATGAGAGCGACGGATCCTTCCTGCGTTACCATCCCTGGGTGGCGGTGGCCACCAATGTGGAGCCGGAGCACCTGGAGCATTACGGCGGCGATTTCGGGCAGGTGGTGGCCGCGTTCCGCACCTACCTGACCCGGGTACCGCCCGACGGCCTGGCGGTGCTGGGCGGGGACAACCCGGTCCTGCGCAGCATGGCCGACGGGCTGACGGTCCCCCGGGCGCTGTACGGGCTGGACCCGGCCTTCGACGTTTGGGCGGACGACCTCGCGCCGGATGCCGGCGGTACCCGCTTCCGGGTGCACGCCTTCGGGGCTCCGCCGCTGACGGCGCGGCTGCCGGTACCGGGGGTACACAACGTGGTGGACGCGCTGGGGGCGGTGACGGCGGCCGCCCACGCGGGGGTGGCCCCCGCCGCGGCCCTGGAGGCGCTGGCGGGGTTCCGTAACGCGCGCCGGCGCCTGGAGGTGCATTACCGGGGCATCGTCACCATCATTGACGATTACGCCCACCATCCCACGGAAATCCGGGCCACCATCGCCGCCTGCCGGCAATTGACCACCGGAACCGGACGGCTGCTGGTGGCCTTTCAGCCTCAGCGTTACCGCCGCACCCGCAACCTGTGGGAGGGCTTCGCGGCCGCCTTCCCCGAGGCGGACGCGGTCTACCTGACCGAGATCTACGCCCCGCCGGGGGAGACGCCCCTGCCCGGAGTGGAGGGGCGCCGGCTGGCGCAGGCGGTGGCGGCGGCCTCGGGCGTGCCGGTGCGGTTCCTGCCCGACCCGGCGGCGGTAGCGGAGGCGGCCCTGGCCGAGCTGCGGCCGGGGGACACCTTTCTCACCATGGGCGCGGGGGACATCTACCGGGCGGCGGAACGCCTGGCGGCCGCCTACCGCGCCGCCCCGGCCGGACGGGCCGGCAGCGGGTAGGCAGTCGTTGCCCGTCCCCGGAAGCCCATGGTAGACTGGGGAGAACCGGCCGGCGGGGCGGTTCCCGCCGGCAACAGTGCGTCCGCGGGGCGCAAGGAGGCGCCCCCCGGCCGAGACCGAAGGAGGCAAAGCGTGTCCTTTGAAGACAAGTTCGTAGGTGAGGCCCTGACCTTCGACGACGTGCTGCTGGTGCCGCGTGCCTCCGCCATCCTCCCCCGTCAGGTGGACGTCTCCACGCGCTTCACCCGGCGCATCGCCCTCAACATCCCCCTGGTGTCGGCCGGGATGGACACCGTGACCGAGAGCCGCATGGCCATCGCCATCGCCCGCGAGGGGGGCATCGGGGTCATCCACAAGAACCTGCCGCCGGAACGGCAGGCCAGTGAGGTCGATAAGGTCAAGCGCTCCGAGCACGGGGTGATCATCGATCCCATCTTCCTGGGGCCGGACAATACCATCCGGGATGCCATGGAGCTCATGAGCCGTTACCGCATCTCGGGGGTGCCTATCGTCCGCGACGGCGGCTACCTGGTGGGGATCCTCACCAACCGCGACATCCGGTTCGAGGAGAACTACCAGCGGCCCATCCGGGAGGTGATGACCAAGGACAACCTGGTCACCGCCCCGGAGGGGACCACCCTGGAGGAGGCCAAGGCCATCATGGCCCGCCACCGGATTGAGAAGTTGCCGCTGGTTGACCGTCAGTTCCAGTTGCGGGGTCTCATCACCATCAAGGACATCGAAAAGGCGCGCAAGTTCCCCAATGCCGCCAAGGACCCCAACGGACGCCTGCTGGTGGCGGCTGCGGTGGGGGTGGGACCCGACACCATGGAACGGGCGGAGGCGCTGGTGGCCGCCCGGGTGGATGTGATCGTAGTGGACACCGCCCACGGGCACTCGGCGGGGGTGCTCAACACGGTGCGGCGGCTCAAGGACGCGTTCCCCTCGGTGGACATCGTGGCCGGGAACGTGGCCACCCGGGAAGGGGCGGAGGCCCTGATCGAGGCCGGGGCCGACGCCGTGAAGGTGGGGGTGGGGCCGGGATCCATCTGCACCACCCGCGTGGTGGCCGGCATCGGGGTGCCCCAGATCACCGCCATCTATGAAGCGGCCCAGGCGGCGCACCGGGCGGGGGTACCGGTGATCGCCGACGGCGGCATCCGCTGGTCGGGGGACATCGTGAAGGCCCTGGCTGCGGGGGCATCCACGGTGATGCTCGGCTCCCTGTTTGCCGGTACCGAGGAGAGCCCGGGGGAGATGGAGATCTATCAGGGCCGGAGCTTTAAGGTCTACCGGGGCATGGGCAGCCTGGGGGCCATGCGCGAGGGCTCCAGCGACCGCTACTTCCAGGACGAGCTGGATGTGGAGAAGCTGGTACCCGAGGGTATCGAGGGCCGCGTGCCCTACCGTGGCCCCCTGGCGGACACCGTTTACCAGCTGGTAGGCGGCCTGCGGGCGGGCATGGGCTATTGCGGCACCGAAACCATCCCCCGCCTGTGGGAGGAGGGCCGTTTCGTGCGCATCACCAATGCCGGCCTGCGTGAGAGCCATCCCCACGACATCCAGATCACCAAAGAAGCGCCCAACTACAGCGCTGAACGCACCCTCTAGCAGACGGCGGGCGGGAAAGGGAGGGCCGGGCTTGGCCAGGTTTGTGATTCAGGGCGGACGGGCCTTGAGCGGCATGGTGGACGTGGAAGGGTCCAAGAACAGTGCCCTGCCCATCATCGCGGCGGCCGGGCTGGCCGCCCGCGGGGAGTCGCGCCTGAGCAACGTGCCTCGCTACACCGACATCCTCGACCTCTGCCAGATCTTGCGCGATCTGGGGGCCGAGGTGGAATGGGATTCGGATTCCTCCCTGGTCATCCGGGCCCGCGACCTGGCCGGTTCGGTGGCACCCTATCACCTGGCCCGCCGCCTGCGGGGGTCCACCTATGTGCTGGGGCTGCTGCTGGCGCGGCTGGGACGGGCGGAGGTGGCCTTCCCCGGCGGCTGCCAAATCGGGGCCCGGCCGGTGGATTTCCACATCCGCGGGTTCCAGGCCCTGGGGGCGGAGACCCGGCTGGAGCACGGCATCATCCATGCGCGGGCGGAGCGGTTGCGGGGGACCAAGCTGTATATCGACCGCGCCTCTTTCGGCACCACCATCAACCTCATGATCGCCGCCAGCCTGGCGGAAGGCACCACCGTGCTGGAGAACGCGGCCATGGAACCGGAGGTGGTCGACCTGGCCACCTACCTGAACGCGATGGGCGCGCGGGTGCGGGGCGCCGGCACCGGCATCATCCGCATTGACGGGGTGCGGGAGCCCACCGGCACCGTGCACGAGGTCATCCCCGACCGCCTGGAGGCGGGTACGCTGCTGCTGGCCGGCGCCGTGACCCGCGGGGATGTCACCGTGCGCGGGGTCATCCCGGAGCACTTGCGGACGGTGCTCCTGAAGCTGGAACAGGCGGGGGCCCAGGTAGAGGAGGGGGCGGAGACGGTGCGGGTGCGCATGCCCGGGCGTCCGCAGGCGGTCGACATCGAGACCCGTCCTCATCCCGGGTTTCCCACTGACCTGCAGCCCCAGATGGTCTCCCTGCTGGCGTTGGCCGACGGGGTGGCGGTGGTGCAGGAGACGGTGTTCGAGAACCGGTTCGGCTATACCCAGGAACTGGCCCGGCTGGGGGCGAATATCACCGTGGAGCGGGATACCGCCATCGTGCGCGGGGTGGCGGAACTGACCGGTGCCCCCGTAGAGGCCCACGACATCCGGGGCGGGGCTGCCCTGGTGCTGGCCGGGCTGGCCGCCCAGGGGGTAACCGAGGTCACGGGGGCCGCCCACATCGACCGCGGCTACCACGGCCTGGAGCGCAAGCTGGCCGGGCTGGGGGCGGCCATCGAACGCCAGGAGGAGGTCGGCGACCTGCTGCCGGTCTGAAGGGAGGCGGAACGTGGCCGCGGATGAGGACGCCGGGCTGACCCATCTCGACGCCCGGGGGGCGGTCCGGATGGTGGATGTGGGGGCCAAGCCGTCCACGGACCGCCGGGCACGAGCCGAGGGCTGGCTGCAGACCCGGCCCGAGGTGGTGGCAGCGGTGCTGGAGGGCCGCACGCCGAAGGGCGATGTGGCGGCGGTGGTGCGGGTGGCGGCCATCCTGGCCGCCAAGCGCACGGCGGAGTGGATTCCCCTGGCCCATCCCCTGCCCTTGAGCGGCGTGGAGGTGGAGGTCGAACCCCAGCCCGAGCGCGGCCGCATCGGGGTGCGGGCGACGGTCGCCACCCACGGGCCCACCGGGGTGGAGATGGAGGCCCTGACGGCGGTGACGGCCGGATTGCTGACCGCGTACGACATGCTGAAGGCCCTGGACCGGGGCATGGTGCTGGGGCCGGTGCGCCTGCTGGAAAAGAGCGGCGGCCGGACGGGACACTACCGGGCTCCGGGGCAGGGAGGGGCCGGCGATGGCGGAGACTGAACCACGGCGGCGGATTGCGGTGCTCACCGCCAGCGACAGCGCGGCGCGGGGGTTGCGGGCCGACCGCTCGGGGGTGCTCCTGGCCAGCTTGGCCGCCCGGCTGGGGGACGTGACGGCCACGGCGGTGGAGCCGGACGATTTCGGCCGCCTGCGGGCGCGGCTGGAGGGGTGGATCCGAGAGGGCATGGACCTCATCCTGACCACGGGGGGGACCGGGCTCGGCCCCCGCGATGTGATGCCCGAGGTGACCCGCGCCCTGGTCCGGCGGCCGGTGCCGGGCCTGGCCGAGGCGCTGCGCCAGGAAAGCGCCCGTCACACCCCCACGGGCTGGCTGTCCCGCGGGGAGGCGGGTGTCGCCGGCCGCAGCCTCATCATCAACCTGCCCGGGTCCCCGGCAGCGGTCGAACAGCTGTGGCCCCTGCTGGAGGCGCTCCTGCCCCACGCCCTGGAGCTGCTGCACGGGCACACCGCTCACGATCCGGCGGCGCAAAATCCTCCCGGGAAGGTTTGACGGCCGAGGATATTTTGGGTACACTCCAGACTCGGAAACGGTTAGCACTCATCCGCTTCGAGTGCTAACAACACTCTCCAACGTTCTGCCTACATGAAGCCGAGACCGGGAGGGATGATCCGTGCAGGTTCTGCGTCCGCTGGGTGAGCGGGTGGTCGTGGAACTGCTGGCGGAGGAGAAGACCGCCGGCGGCCTGGTGATTCCCGATACCGCCCAAGGGCGGCCCGTGCGGGCCCGGGTGGTAGCGGTGGGGAGCGGGCGGCTTTTGGAGAATGGGACCCGCGTCCCGCCGGAGGTGGCGGTGGACCAGGAAGTGCTGGTGATGCCCGACGCCGGCCTTCCGGTTCGCGTGCAGGACCGGGAATACCGGCTGGTGCGGGACGAGGAGATTCTGGCGGTGCTGGAGCATGCCCCGGCCTTAGCCTGATGCCGGCCCGCGCGGAACGCATATGGATGCTCCAAGGAGGTAAGTCATGGCCAAGCAGATGGTCTACGACGAGGAAGCCCGGCGCGCATTGGAGCGCGGGGTGGATAAGCTGGCGAACGCGGTCAAGGTCACCCTGGGACCCAAGGGCCGCAACGTCGTGCTGGAGAAGAAGTTCGGGGCGCCGCTCATCACCAACGACGGCGTGACCATCGCCCGGGAGATCGAGCTCGAGGATCCCTTTGAGGCCCTGGGCGCCCAGCTGGTGAAGGAAGTGGCGACCAAGACCCAGGACGTGGCGGGTGACGGCACCACCACGGCGACCGTGCTGGCGCAGGCCATGATCAAGGAAGGGCTCAAGAACGTCACTGCCGGCGCCAACCCCATGGGCATCAAGCGGGGGATTGAAAAGGCGGTGGAGGTGGCGGTGGAGGAGATCAAGAAGATCGCCATCCCCATCAAGGGTCGCGAGTCCATCACCCAGGTGGCCTCCATCTCCGCCAACGACCCCGAGATCGGCAGCCTCATCGCCGAGGCCATGGAGAAGGTGGGGCCGGACGGGGTCATCACGGTGGAGGAGTCCAAGACCACCGGCACGACCCTGGAAACCGTGGAGGGCATGCAGTTCGACCGCGGGTACATCAGCCCCTACATGGTGACCGACACCGAAAAGATGGAGGCGGTGCTGAGCGAGCCGTACATCCTCATCACCGACCGTAAGATCTCGGCCATCCAGGACCTGCTGCCCGTGCTGGAGAAGGTGGTGCAGCGCGGCAAGCCCCTGCTCATCATCGCCGAGGACGTGGAGGGTGAAGCCCTGGCCACCCTGGTGGTGAACAAGCTGCGCGGCACCCTGACTGCGGTGGCGGTTAAGGCCCCCGGCTTCGGCGACCGGCGCAAGGCCATGCTGGAGGACATTGCCATCCTGACCGGGGGGCAGGTCATCTCCGAAGACCTCGGCATCAAGCTGGAGAACGTGACCCCCGACATGCTGGGCCAGGCGCGCCAGGTGAAGGTGGCCAAGGAGGAGACCACCATCGTCGAGGGCCGCGGTTCGGAGGCGGAGATCAAGAAGCGTATCGGGGTCATCAAGAAGCAGATTGAGGACACCACCTCCGAGTACGACAAGGAGAAGCTGCAGGAGCGGCTGGCTAAGCTGTCCGGCGGGGTGGCGGTTATCCAGGTGGGTGCGGCCACCGAGGTGGAGCTGAAGGAGAAGAAGCTCCGCATCGAGGACGCCCTTTCGGCCACCCGGGCGGCGGTGGAGGAGGGCATCGTGCCCGGCGGCGGCACCTCCCTGCTGCGCATCGTGCCCGCGCTGGAGAAGCTCAACGTCACCGGCGACGAGCGGATCGGGGTGGACATCGTCCGCCGGGCGCTGGAGGAGCCGGTGCGGCAGATCGCCCACAACGCCGGCCAGGAGGGCTCGGTGATTGTGGAGGCGGTCAAGCGCGAGACCGGCAACCGCGGTTACGACGCGGCGGCGGGTCAGTTCGTGGACATGGTGGAGGCCGGGATTGTGGACCCCGCCAAGGTGACCCGTTCCACCATCCAGAACGCGGCCTCCATCGCGGCCATGCTCCTCACCACCGAGGCGCTGGTGGTCGACAAGCCGGAAAAGAAGGAAGCTTCCGTGCCCAACCCGGGCATGAACGACATGATGATGTAGGCCGGAGCTGCCTGAGCGCCGCCGGGGTTGCCCCGGCGGCGCCCTTTTGCGCAGGAGGGAAGGGGACGGGGATGGGGACGGTATGGGCGGCGGCCGGCCTGGCGGCGGCCTTTCTGCTGGGCGCGGTGCCCTTCGGCTGGATCTGGTCGCGGGTGCGGTACGGGGTGGACATCCGCAGCCAGGGCAGCGCCAACATCGGGGCCACCAACGTGGCCCGCACTCACGGCTGGCGGGCGGGACTAGGGGTGCTGGCCCTGGACGCGGCCAAGGGGGCCCTCCCCCCGGCCCTGGCCCTGGCCTGGTGGCCGGGCCGGCCGGCGGCGGCGGCGCTGGCCGGCCTGATGCCGCTGTTGGGCCATGTGTTCTCTCCGTTTCTGGGCTTTAAGGGCGGCAAAGGGGTGGCGGCCGGGGTAGGGGCGCTGGCGGCCCTCGACTGGCGGGTGGCGGCGGCCGCGGTGGCGGTGTTCGCGGTGGTGACGGGCGCCACCCGCCTGGTTTCCCTGGGCAGCGGGACCGGGGTGCTGGCGGCGGCGTTGGGCCTCGGTCTCCTGGATCCTCCCCCCTATCTTTGGGGATTCGGTCTGCCGGCGGCCGTGGTGGTGTTGTGGGCCCACCGGGGCAACTGGGCCCGTATCCGGCGCGGGCAGGAACCCCGTTGGGGCCGCGGGGGCGGGCCCGCCGGCAGCCGCCGGCAATAACCGGGGACCTCATGGTTTGATTCCGAACCGGATGGGGAATGCTTAGGGCAGCATGAAGGTGGAGGGAGAAGCCCATGGAATACACCTTGTCGGAAATCGCTGCCGTGGACCCGGCTCTGGCCCAGAGCCTGCGTAATGACATCCGCGCCGGCCGCATCCCCGCCGAACGGCGCATGGGGGTGGCGGGCCGTCCCTACGTCGTGCCCCGCGATGTGCTGGAAAATGCCGAGGAGGAGGCCTACCGCCAGCTGGCGGCGCGTCTGGCCTCTCTGGGCGCCACCGGCGCCCGTCCCGGGCGCGGGGGCCTGCCCGGCGACCGCCGCCTTGCAGACGGCGACTGGCTGCCGTGGGTGGACATGGTGCGGGAACAGCACCTGATGCTGCGCACGGTGGTGGAGGCCCTGACCCAGGAACTCAGTCGCCAGAACCAGCGTTGGGAGGAGGAGACGCGCGACCTGCGGGAACTGGCCTACAAGCTGGGCCAGGCTCATCAGGAGATTGCGCGCCTTGAGCGGCAGGTGGCTGCCTATGCCCTGGGCACGGGCGGGGACGCCGCCGGCGGGCATGCCCTGGCGGAATAGCCCGGGCTCCGGGGGGTTGCCCGGCCGGCAGGGTTTGTGTTAGATTTGCGGCAGGCAGCCGAACCCGTTGGGTTGGAAGTCCCTTTCTGTCATAATGGGAAGGGCGATGGGTGTCCGGGTAGTGGCGGGTACGGTAGCTCCGGCCCCCGGGTCGGGAGGCGGACGCCCGTCGCGAACATCGTGGTTTGCCCCGCTGGAGCCGGTGGCAAGGAGCGCTCCCGGTCGGCAGACTAAGGAGGCTGGTTCCATGAAAGAGGGACACCATCTTGGACCGCCGCTGTACACCATCGGGGTGGTACGCTCGGCCACGGGGCTAACGGAGCGCCGCATCCGCTATTACGAGGCCCAGCACCTCATCTCCCCGCGGCGTACGGCCGGCAACCAGCGGCTGTACACCGACCAGGACATTGAGACGTTGAAGACCATCAAGCAGCTGCTGGACCAGGGGCTCAGCCTGAAGGGCGTCCGGGAGAAGCTCAACCGCGAGGTGCTCAGCACCCCGTTGGAGAGCGATGAGGTGGAGCGGGACGCCGATGCCTACTTTGAGGGCAAGCGGCTGGCCCGCGGGGAGATGCCCACCACCGGCTCCTTGTTCCCGCTGATGGACCGGCACCGGCTGATCCGGCGGCTGGAGCGGGATGAGGAGCCTGCCCCGATTCCGGCGGCGGGAGGCGTGCGCCGACCGTCCACACCCCGCAGCAAGAAGGGGAAGTGAGCATGGACCCGTTCCCGGGCGAACGGCTGGAAGTGTTGATTAAAGCGGAGGACATTGCGCACGGGGTGGCCGAACTAGGCCGGCAGATCACGGAGGACTACCGTGGCCGGCCGCTTTTGTTGGTCGGCATCCTGAAGGGTTCCTTTATTTTCCTGGCTGACCTGGTGCGCCACATCGACCTGCCCCTGGCGGTGGACTTCATGGCCCTGTCCTCCTACGGGGCCTCCACCGAGAGTTCCGGGGTGGTGCGGATCATCAAGGATCTCGAGCACAGCATCGAAGGGCGCGATGTCCTCATCGTGGAGGATATCGTGGACACCGGACTCACCCTCAACTATCTTTACGGGCATCTCCAGGCCCGGGGGGCGGCCAGTGTCCGCATCTGCACCCTGCTGGACAAGCGGGAGCGGCGCCGGGTGGAGGTGCCCGTCCATTACCGGGCCTTTGTGATTCCGGATACGTTCGCGGTGGGCTATGGCCTGGACGTGGACGAGCGGTACCGCAACCTGCCCGACGTCTGCCGGCTCATCCGCGAACCCGGCGGGCCGGCGGACGCTGCGGGCCCCCGACAGAAGGAGCCGGCTTCATGACCGAACCCCAGCGCCCCGTGGTCGTCCTGGACTTCGGGGCCCAATACAACCACCTGATCGCCCGCCGCATCCGGGAGGCGGAGGTCTACTGTGAAGTGGTGCCGGGGGACACCCCGGCGCAAAAGGTGCTGGAACGCCGGCCGGCGGCCATCATCCTCTCCGGCGGGCCGGCCAGCGTGTTCGAACCGGGCGCCCCCAGCATGGACCCCGCCCTGCTGGAATCCGGCATCCCGGTGCTGGGCATCTGTTACGGGATGCAGCTCATGGCCCATCTCCTGGGCGGCCGGGTGGAACCGGCCGGGCGGCGGGAGTACGGGCGCACGGCCATGCGCACCCTGAAGCCCACCCCCCTGCTGGAGGGGGTTCCGGCGACCTCGGTGGTCTGGATGAGCCACGGGGATGAGGTGAAGGCGGTGCCGCCGGGTTTTGAGGTCTATGCGGCCACGGACCATACCCCGGTGGCGGCCATGGGCGACCCGCGCCGCGGGCTCTATGCCGTGCAGTATCACCCGGAGGTGCGCCACACCCCGGAAGGCACCACCATGCTGCGCGACTTCCTGTTCCGGGTGGCCGGTCTGCGGCCCAACTGGCGTCCGGCCGACTTCATCGCCGGGGCGGTGGCGGACCTGCGCGCCCGGATCGGGGGGCGGCGGGCACTGGTGGCCTTGTCGGGCGGGGTGGATTCGGCAGTGGCCGCCCGGCTCGCGGCGGACGCCATCGGCGACCACCTGACGGCCATCCTCATCGACCATGGCCTGCTGCGGGCCGGGGAGGTGGAGGAAATCGCGGCCGCCTTTCCCGATCTCGACCTGCGGGTGGTGCGGGCGGAACGGGAGTTCCTGCAGGCCCTGGCCGGGGTGGAGGACCCCGAAGCCAAGCGCAAGGTCATCGGACGCGAATTCATCCGCGCCTTCGAGCGCGCCGCCGCTGCTCTGGAGCCGCGGCCCGAAGTCCTGATTCAGGGAACCGTCTATCCGGACGTAATCGAATCCGGCGCCGGCCATGCCCGTACCATCAAGTCCCACCACAACGTGGGCGGGCTGCCCCCCGACCTGCCCTTCGAGGTGGTGGAGCCGCTGCGCTGGCTGTTCAAGGACGAAGTGCGGCGGGTCGGGGAAGCCTTGGGTCTGCCGGACACCATTGTCTGGCGGCAGCCCTTCCCGGGCCCGGGCCTGGCGGTCCGTATTATGGGGCCGGTGACCGCGGAGAAGCTGGCGGTGGTGCGGGAGGCCGACCGCATCGTGCGGGAGGAGATCCGGGCTGCCGGGCTGGAACGCGCCATCTGGCAGGCTTTCGCGGTCCTGCTCGAGGCGCGAGCGGTAGGGGTGATGGGCGACCGCCGCACCTACGGCCGGGTGGTGGCAGTGCGGGCGGTGGAGAGCGAGGATGGTATGACCGCCGACTGGGTGCGCCTGCCGGATGCGGTGCTGGAACGCATCGCCTCCCGCCTGACCGGGGAGGTGGAGGGCATCAGCCGTGTGGTGTACGACATCACCTCCAAGCCGCCGGCCACGATTGAATGGGAGTAGGCCGTGAACGGGGGCCGAACCGGCAGCCTCGACCTGCCCCTGCACGGGGGCCGGGCGCCGCGCTGGCTGTACGAGCGCATGGTGACCCTCGCCGGCCTGATGCTGGAGGTGATGCTGGAGGAATTCCCCACGGCCGACATCCTGGCCCGGTTCGCCGATCCCTTCTGGTTCCAGGCCTTCGGGAGCCTGCTGGGGTTTGACTGGCACTCCTCCGGCCTGACCACCGTCACCCTGGGGGCGGTCAAGCAGGCCCTGGCCGCCCGTCCCCGCTGGCCGCTGCATGCGGCCGGCGGCAAGGGACGGGCCTCGCGGCGTACCCCCGATGAAATCCGGGCCGCCGCCGATGGCGCCGGCATCCACCGGGGGGAGGCCCTGGTGGGGGCCAGCCGGCTGGCGGCCAAGGTGGACGGCGCCGCCCTCCAGGACGGCTTTCAGCTCTACCACCATGTCTTTCTCTTCGACGACGCCGGGGAATGGGCGGTGGTGCAGCAGGGGATGCAGGGGGCGGAAGGGCGCTACGCCCGCCGCTACCACTGGTTCTCCCGCCGGGTCACGGACCCCGTGGACCGGCCCCATAGCGGGCTGGCCGGGGATCGGGCCCGCGGGCCGGTGCTCGACCTGACCTCCTCTGCCAGCGCGGCGGCCCGCCAGGGCATGGTCACCGCCGTGCGGGAGGTGCCGCCGGCGGCCATGGTGGACCTCATCGCCCGCCGGCCCGGCGGCGGCGTGCTGCCGGCGGGCCATGCCATCCCCGACGCAGCCCGCATCGACCGCCGTCTGCTGGCCCTGTACGAGCAGCCGCCCGCCGATTTCCGCAGCCTGCTGGAACGGGAGGGTGTCGGCCCCGCCACCGTGCGCGCCCTGTGCATGGTGGCGGAAGTGATTTACGGGGTGCAGGCCAGCCGGACGGATCCCCTGCGTTACGCCTTCGCTCACGGTGGCAAGGACGGGCATCCCTTTCCGGTCTCCCGTCCCCTTTACGACGATTCCATCGCCATGCTGCGCCGGGTGGCCGACCGGACCCGCCTGGATCACAGCGAGAAGCGGGCCGCCCTGGCCCGCCTCGCGGCCGTGGCCCGCGCCGCCGGATCCGAACAATAGCGCCGAGAGCAGGAAGGAATATTCGGATTCCCCCTTGCAGAGCGTCGAATGATGGGGCACCATAGAGGCGCAAGCGGACAACGCCACAAAGAGCGGATAATTCAGACAGTTTTTACGGCCGCGGAACGGGACGGCGTAGGGCGGCCGGTGGTGTCCGGACCGCCCGCTGGCGGGGCGGGGCATCCGCCGGGTGCCTGAGGCCGGGGTGGCCCGCCGGCCGCCGGGTGTCCAGGGGTGCCCCCGGATCCGGCGGGCGGTGGAGCGGGCGGCCGCCCGGGGCGGCGGTCCGCCGGCAGGAGGAGGCAGAAGGGTGATCCCGCGTTATCAGCGGCCACGCATGGCCGCCCTCTGGTCGGATCAGCACCGCTACGACCGCTGGCTGGAGATTGAGCGGTGGGCGGTGGCCGCCTGGGAGGCGTTGGGGGTGATCCCGGCCGGGGTGGCGGACCGGCTGGCGGCTGCCCGGGTCGACCCTGCGCGGGTGGAGGCCTACGAGGCCCGGTTTCATCACGATGTGATCGCCTTTCTGGCGGCGGCGGGGGAGACGGTGGACCCCGAGGACGCCAAGTACCTGCATTACGGGTTGACCTCCAGCGACGTGGTCGATACCGCCCTGGCCTCCCTGACGGTGGAGGCGCTGGAGGTGGTGGAGGAGGGCCTGGCCGGCCTGCGCCAGGCGGTCCGGGAACGGGCCCTGGCCTACAAGGACCTCCCGGTGGTGGGGCGTACCCACGGGATGCATGCCGAGCCCACCAGCTTCGGACTCAAGTTTGTGCTCTGGTGGCTCGAGCTGGGGCGGGACGCCGACCGCCTGGCCCGGGCCAAGGAGGGCATGCGGGTGATGAAGCTGTCGGGGGCGGTAGGCAACTTCGCCAACGTCCCCCCGGAGGTGGAGGCCTTTGTGGCCGAGCGGCTGGGCCTGCGGCCGGCGCCGGTGGCCACCCAGGTGCTGCAGCGCGACCGTCATGCCGAGGTGCTGACCGCCCTGGCCATCCTCGGCGGCACCCTGGACAAGATGGCGACCGAGATCCGGCACCTGCAGCGCAGCGAGGTGGGAGAGGCGGAGGAGCCCTTCGCGGCCGGGCAACGTGGGTCCTCCGCCATGCCGCACAAGCGGAACCCGGTCAAATCCGAACAGGTGTCGGGGTTGGCCCGGCTGTTGCGCGGGTACGTGGTGCCGGCGCTGGAGGACATGGCCCTCTGGCACGAGCGGGACATCTCCCATTCGTCGGTGGAGCGGGTGATCCTGCCCGATGCCACCACGCTGGCCGACTACCTGCTGGACCTGATGACCCGCATCATCCGGGGTCTGACCGTCAAGCCGGAGGCAATGCGGCGCAACCTGGAGCGCGGCGGCGGCCTGGTGTTCTCGGAACGGGTGCTGCTCAAGCTGGTGGGGGCGGGGATGACCCGGGAGGAGGCCTACCAGGTGGTGCAGGCGGCCGCCATGGGGGCCATCGCGGCCGGGGAGGCCGGCCCCGACTTCCGGCAGCGGCTGGAGGCCGACCCCCGGGTGCAGGCGGTGCTGGGGCCGGCCGGCCTAGCCGACGCGTTCCGGGTGGAACCCTACCTGCGGTATGTGGAGGAGCTCTACCGCCGTTCGGGCATTCTGGAGGAGGACGGGACCGGTCCGGCGGCGGGTGCGCCGGGCGGAAAGGACGGGGGCCGATGAGCGTCAGCAAGGGGGCCTTCCTCTACGAGGGGAAGGCCAAGCGCATCTACGAGACGGGGGATCCCTCCGCCCTTTGGGTGGAGTTCAAGGACGACGCCACCGCCTTCAACGGGCAGAAGAAGGGGCAGATCCTGGACAAGGGCCGCATGAACGCCCGCATCTCGGCGGCGCTCTTCGCCCGCCTGGAGGCGGCTGGCATCCCCACCCACTTCCGGGAGCAGGTGGGCGAGCGCGACCTGCTGGTGGACCGGCTGCGCATGCTGCCGTTGGAGGTGGTGGTGCGCAACCGGGTGGCGGGCTCGCTGGCGGCCCGGACCGGGCTGGCGGAGGGCACCCCGCTGCCGCGGCCGGTGGTGGAGTTGTACTATAAGAATGATGAACTGGGGGACCCCCTGCTCAACGAGGACCATGTGCTGGCCCTAGGGCTGGCGGACGAGGCGGCCATCGCGGACCTCAAGACCCGCGGTCGGGCCGTCAACGATTTTCTGAGCGCCTATTTCGACCGGCGCGGCATCATCCTGGTCGATTTCAAGCTGGAGTTCGGCACCTTTACCGCCCCGGACGGCAGCCAGGTGCTCAAGCTGGGGGATGAGATCTCCCCCGACACCTGCCGGCTGTGGGACAAACGCGATCTGACCAAGCTGGACAAGGACCGGTTCCGCCGGGATCTGGGCGGGGTGGAGGAGGCCTACCGCGAGGTGCTGGAGCGGGTGCTGCAATGAGCGGGCGATGGCGGGCGGAGGTGCTGGTGCGGCTGAAGGAGGGGGTCTTCGACCCCCAGGGGGCGGCGGTGGAGAAGGTCTGGCGTCAGACCGGCCACGTGGGGGTGGAAGCCATCCGCCTGGGGCGGCTGGTGGACCTCTGGCTGGAGGCGCCGGATGCCGAGAGTGCCCGCCGGCAGGCCGAGGAGCTCGCCGGCGGGCTGCTGGCCAACCCGGTGCTGGAGACCTATACCGTGCGGGTGTCGCCGGGGGAGGAGGGCTAACATGGCCGCCGGGTCGCCGACGGTAGCGGTGCTGACCTTTCCCGGCTCCAACTGCGACACCGACACCCTGTGGGCCTTGGAGGAACTGGGGGTGCGGGCGATGGCCCACTGGTACCGCGACCCCCTGGGGGCGGTGGACCGGGTGATCATCCCGGGCGGGTTCTCCTATGGCGACTACCTGCGCAGCGGGGCGCTGGCGGCGCGTTCCGCGGTGATGACCGAAGTAGCCCGGCGGGTGCGGGAGGAAGGCCTGCCCGTGCTGGGCATCTGCAACGGGTTTCAGATCCTGACCGAGGCCGGCCTGTTACCGGGCGCCCTGCGGCCCAACACCACCGGCGTGTTCCGGGCTACGCTGGAAACGGTGACGGTGCATACCGCCCCGGCCGGCTGGCCGGGCTTCGCCGGCCAGCGCTTCCGGCTGCCGGTGGCCCACCATGAGGGGGCGTTCGCGGTGGCGGAAGGCAGCCTCGGCAGCCTGTTTACGGCCGGGGAGGTCTTCCTGCAGTACACCGACGCGGCCGGCCGCCCGGATCCGCTGGCCAACCCCAACGGGGCGGTGGCCAACATCGCGGGGGTGGCCCGCGGGCCGGTGCTAGGGCTGATGCCCCATCCGGAGCGGGCCATGGCCGCCTACCTGGGATCCGCCGACGGGCGCCGCTTTCTGGAGCTGTGGCTGTGGGGCCGGGAAGGGGGCGCGGCATGAGCGGGTCCACGGCCTATGAGGCGGTGGGCCTGACCGCCGCCGAGTTCGAGGCCGCCTGCCGGTTGCTGGGCCGCGAACCCAACCCGCTGGAGCTGGGGCTCCTGGGGGCGATGTGGTCCGAGCACTGCAGCTATAAGTCCTCCAAGGGTCTGCTGGCCTGGTTGCCGCACGAGGGGCCGGCGGTGGTGGCCGGTCCCGGCGGCAACGCGGGCGTGGTGCACCTGGCGCCCGGCAGCGGGGTGGATGTGGCCTTCAAGATCGAATCCCACAACCATCCCTCCTACGTGGAGCCGGTCGAGGGGGCGGCCACCGGCGTGGGCGGCATCATCCGGGATGTGGTGGCCATGGGCGCCCGGCCCGTGGCGCTGCTGGACTCCCTGCGTTTCGGGCGCGGGGACGCGCACAGCGCCCTGCTGGAGGACCGGGTGGTGGAGGGCGTGGGCAAGTACGGCAACGCCATCGGCATTCCGACCGTGGCCGGGGAGGTGGCCTACGCCCCGGTCTACGCCCGCAACCCCCTGGTCAACGTCATGTGCGTGGGCATCGCCCCGCACGGGCGGCCGCCGGTGGGGGCGGGAGGGGCCCGGCCCGGCGGCCTGCTGGTGCTGATGGGCCAGCGCACCGGTCGCGACGGCATCCACGGGGCCAGCCTGCTGGCGTCGCGCGATTTGACCCGGGAGGGTGAGGACCAGCGGCCGACGGTGCAGGTGGGCGACCCTTTCACCGGCAAGCTGCTGATGGAGGCCACCCTGGCCCTGGCCGGTGCCCCCGGCGTGCAGGCGGTCCAGGACCTGGGGGCGGCCGGTCTCACCTCCGCCGTCTCGGAGGTGCTGGTGCAGTCGGGCGCGGGCGGGGAGCTGGACCTGGACCGCGTGCCCTGCCGGGAGAGGGGCATGACGGCCTATGAGATCATGCTCTCGGAGTCCCAGGAGCGCATGCTGCTGGTGATCGACCCCGGGGCCTGGGAACGGGTGCGGGAGACCGCGGCCCACTGGGAGCTGGAGGTGGCGGTCATCGGCAGCGTGACCACCGACGACCGGCTGCGCATCCGCCACCAGGGGGCGGTGGTGGCCGACCTGCCCGCCCGGGTGCTGGTGACCGGCTGCCCGCGCCGGCAGCCGGACCCGGGGCTGGCGGAGGCGGTGCGGGCCGCCCCCGCGGTGCCGGTGCCGGAGACGGTGCCGTCCGGCGGGCGGGAGGCGGCCCTGGCCGTGCTGGCGGACCCGGATGTGCGCGACCGCGCCGCCATCTACACCCGCTATGACTGGACCATCCAGACCAATACCGTGCAGGGGCCGGACGGGGAGGCGGCGGTCCTGCGGGTCAAGGGCGAACGGGAGGGCCTGGCCCTGGCCATCGCCGGACCCGGCCGCTGGTGCGCGGTGGACCCCTACGCGGGGGCCATGGGGGCTGTGGTGCGCGCGGCGCTGGCGGTGGCGGCCACCGGGGCACGGCCCTTGGGGATCACCGACGGGCTCAATGCCGGCAATCCTGACCGGCCGCAGGTCTACCGTCAGCTGGCGGCCCTGGCCGCCGGCATCGCGGATGCGGCGCGGGCGTTGGGGCTGCCGGTGGTGGGCGGCAATGTCTCCCTGCACAACGAGACCGCCGGCGAGCCCATCTGGCCCACCCCCGTCATCGGGATGGTGGGCGGGCACCCGCATCCGGCCCGCCCCCGGCCCCGCACCTGGGACCGGCCCGGCTGGCAGCTGGTGCTGCTGAACCCGCCGGCGGGCGGTCCCGCCGCGCTAGGCGGCAGCGTGCTGGCCCTGCAGGCCGGCAGCCCCTGGGACGGCCTGCCCTATCCCCGCGCCGACCTGGAGCGGATGGCGCTGACGCTGGCCGCATTGGAGGCTCCCTGGTTCGGGGAGGGCCTGGGCGCGGTGCGGGTGGTGACCGACGGCGGCCCCCTGGCGGCGGTGGTGCGGATGTGGCTGCAGGCACCGGAAACCGCCGGGGCGCCCCGCCTGGAGGCGGGGGAGGACGTGAGCCTGTGGTTCGGGGAGGGACCCGGACAGGTTGTGGCGGCGGTGGATCCGGAACATCTGGCCGCCTGGGGGGCCCGGCTGGAAGCGGCCGGCGTCCCCTGGCGGGTCATCGGCCGGGTGGATCCCGGGACCACGGTCCTGGAGGCGCCCGGGCGCCGCGCCTGGCGGTTGGAGCGCCGGGAGGCGGACCGGGCCTGGCGTGTGCGGCCGGTGCGGTCGCCGGTGGAGGGATGAGGGGCAGCCATGGCATACGAGGTGCATGACGCCTGCGGCGTCTTCGGGGTCTGGGGCGTGCCCGACGCCGCCCTGATGGCCTATTGGGGCATCTTCAGCCTGCAGCACCGGGGCCAGGAATCGGCCGGCATCGCCACCTGGGTGCCGGGGACGGGCGGGGCCGGCCGCATCGAGGTGCATAAGGGCATGGGGCTGGTCTCAGAGGTGCTGAGCCCGGAACAGGAGGCGGCCCGCCCGGGGTCGGTGGCGATCGGCCATGTGCGCTACTCCACCCAGGGATCCTCCAGCCTGGCCAATGCCCAGCCGCTGGTGATGGACTCCCGCTACGGTCAGCTGGCGCTGGCCCACAACGGCAACCTGGTCAACGCGGCCGCCCTGCGGGCGGAGCTGGCGCGCGCGGGGGCGGTCTTCCAGGGGGACAGCGACAGTGAGCTGCTGGCCCATCTGGTGGCGCGGTCCGGACATGCCGGCCTGGAGGATGCCCTTAAGGCCGCCCTGGCCCGTCTGGAAGGCGGCTTCGCCTTCGTGGTGCTGTCGGACGCGGGCCTGTTCGGGGCCCGCGACCCGGCCGGCCTGCGGCCGCTGGTGCTGGGCCAGCTGCCGGACGGCCAGTGGGTGCTGGCCTCGGAGAGTTGCGCCCTGGATATCGGCGGGGCCCGCCTGGTGCGGGAAGTGGAGCCGGGGGAACTGGTCCGGATCGGGCCCCAGGGTCTGGATTCCGACCGCTTCGCCCCGCCGGTGCCGGCCGCGGCCTGTTCCTTTGAATACATCTACTTTGCCCGGGCTGATTCCCGGCTGGGCGACCGCAGCGCCTACGTCTACCGCCGGGAGCTGGGCCGGATGCTGGCCCGGGAGGCCCCGGCGGAGGCGGACGTGGTGGTGGGGGTGCCCGACTCCAGCCTGCCCCAGGCCATGGGGTATGCCCAGGAGCTGGGGCTGGACTACGACCTGGGATTGGTCAAGAATCGCTATATCGCCCGCACCTTTATCGCCCCCAGCCAGTCGGAGCGGGAGTCCGGGGTGCAGCTGAAGGTCTCGGCGGTGCCGGAGGTGGTGGCCGGCAAACGGGTGGTGCTGGTGGACGACTCGCTGGTGCGGGGCACCACCTCCCGCTTCATCGTGCAGCTGCTGCGGCAGGCGGGGGCGCGCGAGGTGCACATGCGCATTGCCTCGCCGCCCTACCGGCATCCCTGTCATTACGGCATCGACACCTCCCGCGACCAGGAGCTGCTGGCGGCGCGCCTGCCCCTGGAGGCGGTGCGGGAGGCGGTGGGGGCTGACTCCTTGGCTTACCTCTCGCTGGAAGGGCTGACCACGGTGCTGGGCGGGGCGGGGTTCTGCACCGCCTGCTTCGGCGGCCGCTATCCGGTGCCGGTACCCGGCCGCAGTGGGGTGCCGGCAGCGGGCGTCGTGCACTAACACCCCGGGGAAAGGGGCAGGCAGTTGGAGGACGAGCGGCGGCAGGGATGGACCTACCGCGCGGCCGGGGTCGATATCGACGCCGGGAATGAGGCCGTGCGCCGGATCCGGGCCCTGGTCGAGGCGACCTACGGCCCCGAGGTCGAAGGCGGGATCGGCGGCTTTGCCGGACGGTTCCGGCTGCCCGACGGCACCGTGCTGCTGGCGGGCGCTGACGGGGTGGGGACTAAGGTGCGCGTGGCGCAGGCCCTGGGCCGCCACGACACCGTCGGTATCGACTTGGTGGCCATGAACGTCAATGATGTGCTGGCGGCCGGGGGCGAGCCGCTCTTTTTTCTGGACTACATCGCCTGTGGGCGGCTGGACCCGGCCTTGGTGGCCGACCTGGTCCGGGGGATGGCTGCCGGCTGCCGCGAGGCCGGTTGCGCCCTGTTGGGCGGGGAGACGGCGGAGATGCCTGACCTGTACGCCCCCGGCGAGTACGACTTGGCCGGGTTCGCCGTGGGCCGGGAACGGGTCCCCTTCCGCCCGCCGCAGCCCGGGGACGTGGTGGTCGGCCTGGCCTCCAGCGGGCTGCACAGCAACGGCTACAGCCTGGCCCGGCGGGTGCTGATCGCGGATGCGCCCGGGCGGCGCCTGGAAGACCCCCTCTCAGCCGACGATCCCCGGCCGCGGGGGGAGGTCCTGCTGGAGCCCACCCGTATCTATGTCCCGGTTGTGCGCCGCCTCTGGGAGGCCGGAGTGGAGCTGGCCGGCATGGCCCACATCACCGGCGGGGGCCTGGTCGAAAACCTGCCCCGGGCCCTGGGGGCGACCGCGGGCCGTCTGGGCCTGCGCCTTGATGCGGGCGCCTGGCCCCGGCCGCCGGTGTTCGGGGTGCTGGCGGTGGAAGGCGGCATCGCCGGGCCGGAAATGGCCCGCACCTTCAACCTGGGGCTCGGCTTCGCGGTCCTGACCGCCCCCGCGGCGGCGGAGGCGGTGCAGGCCGCCGCCGCCGCGGCCGGGGTGCCGGCCTGGGTGGTGGGGACGGTCGAGGCAGGACCGGGGGTGCGCGGGCTATGAGATGGGCGGTGCTGGTGGGCGGCAGCGGTACCAACCTGGAGGCGCTGCTGGAGACCCGTCCCGATATCCGGGTGGAGCTGGTGGTTTCGCACCGGGCCGGGGTGCGGGCGCTGGAGGTGGCGGCCCGGTTCGGGGTGCCGGCGGAGGTGCTGCTGCCCCGGCGTTACCCCGACCGCGAGGCGTATGACCGTGCACTGCTCGCGCTGCTGGAGGCGCGGGGCATCGAGGCCGTGGCCCTGGCCGGCTACCTGCGGTGGCTGAGCCCGGTGATGGTGGACCGTTATGCCGGCCGCATGCTGAACCTGCACCCCTCCCTGCTCCCTGCCTTTCCCGGCCTGGATGCCATCCGGCAGGCCTGGGAGTGGGGGGTGCGGGTGACCGGGGTCACCGTGCACCTGGTCGACAACGGGCATGACAGCGGCCCCATCGTCCTGCAGGAGGCGGTGCCGGTTCCCCCCGGCATCGGCCTGGAGGAGCTGGAAGCGCGCATCCATGCGGTGGAGCACCGGCTGTTCCCGGCCGCGGTGGGCCTGGTCGACCAGGGACGGATCCGGGTGCAGGGCCGCCGGGTGGAGATTCTGGAGGAGGCTGCCCCGTCGGGCGGATAAGGAGGTCGGGATCGTGCAGTGGGCGCTCATGAGCGTCACCGATAAGACGGGGATTGTGGAGCTGGCGCGCTGGGTATCGGCCCAGGGGCTGGGGATCCTGGCCAGCGGCGGGACCGTCCGCCATCTGCGGGAAGCGGGGGTGGAGGCCCGTCCCATCGAGGAGCTGACCGGCTTCGGGGATCTGCTGGGAGGACGGGTCAAGACCCTGCATCCCCTCATCTACGCCGGGCTGCTCGCCCGCCCCGGGGAGAAGGATCAGGCGGAGCGGGAGCGGCTGGGGGCGCCCGACATCGTGCTGGTGGCGGTGAACCTCTATCCGTTCGAGGCGGCCCTGGCCGAGCATGGCGGCTTCGGACCCGCCTTGGTGGAGGAGATTGACATCGGCGGCGTCTCGCTATTGCGGGCGGCGGCCAAGAACTTCGAGCGCATCCTGGTGCTGTCGGACCCGGCCCAGTACCCCCGGGCCATGGAGCGGCCGCTGGATGCCTGGGCGCCCGAGGAACGCCGGGCCCTGGCCGCGGCGGCGCTGCAGCGGACCGCCTACTATGACTGGGTCATCAGTCAGGCCATGGGCGGCCTCCCCGATCCCGGCAGCGCTCCGGTATGGCTGGTGGGTGGCCGGCGGGAAGGGGAGCTTCGCTACGGGGAGAACCCCCACCAGCGGGCGGGCTTCTACCGCTGGCCGGTGCGGCGGGGTCTGGCAGCCATGGTCCAGCATCAGGGCAAGGCCCTCTCGTACAACAACCTGGCCGATGCCGATACCGCCTGGAGCCTGGCCGGCATGCTGCCGGCCGACCGGCCCGCGGCGGTGGCGGTCAAGCACCAGAATCCCTGCGGGGTGGCGGTGGCCGATAGCCCGGCCGAAGCCTTCCGGCGGGCGCGGGATGCCGATCCGGTCTCCATCTTCGGCGGGATCGTGGCCTTCAACCGCCCGGTGGATGAGGACACGGCCCGCCTGCTGGCGGACCTCTTCCTGGAGGTGGTCATTGCCCCCGGCTATAGCCCGGAGGCGCGGGCGGTGCTGGCCCGCAAGACCAATCTCCGCCTGCTGGACGCCGGCCGCATGCCGGAACCGCCGTCCGACCCGCAGGTGCGCTCGGTGGCGGGCGGCCTGCTGGTGCAGGAGCCCGACCGCTTCCTGGTGGCCCGGGAGTCCTTCCGGCATCAGGGCGGGCCGGTCATCGACCCCGGCGACCGGATCTGGGCCGACGCCGACCTGGCCTGGCGGGTGGTGCAGGCCTGCAAGTCCAACGCGATCGTGCTGGTGCGCGACGGCAGCACGGTGGGCATCGGGGCCGGCCAGACCAACCGCATCGATGCCGCCCGCCAGGCGGTGGAGCGGGCCGGGGAACGGGCCCGGGGGGCGGTGCTGGCCTCGGATGCCTTCTTCCCTTTCGGCGATGTGATGCAGGTGGCGGCGGCGGCCGGCGTCCGCTTGGCGGTGGAGCCCGGAGGGTCCGTCCGGGACCGGGAGTCGGTGGAGGTGGCCGAGAGCAGCGGGGTCAGCTTGTACTTCACCGACGAGCGCCATTTCCGGCATTAAGCACACGGGAGGAGAGGAGCCCGAGGTGGCAGCGGACGGCAATGCGGTGCTGGTGATCGGATCCGGGGCCCGGGAGCACGCCCTGGCCGCCACCCTGGCTATGAGCCCGGACGTGGGCAAGATCTGGGCCTGGCCCGGCAACGCCGGCATCGACGAGGTGGCGGAGCGGGTGCCGGTGGGGGACATGGAGGCCCTGCGCCAGTGGGCGGCAGGGCGGCGCCTGCTGGTGGTGTTCGGGCCGGAGGCGCCCCTGGCCGAAGGTTGGGGGGACCGCCTGTGCGCCGACGGCCACCAGGTGGTCGGCCCGGGACAGGAGGGAGCCCGTCTGGAGGCCAGCAAGGGCTGGGCCAAGCAGCTGATGCAGGCGGCGGGGGTGCCCACCGCCCCCGCCCTCTGGGCCCGTACCCCGGAGGAGCTGGCGGCGGCGGTGGCCGCCAATGATCGCTGGCCGGCGGTGGCCAAGCAGGACCGCCTGGCAGCCGGCAAAGGGGTGGTGGTGCTCCACGACGCGGCCGAGGCCCGCGACTTGGTGGCGGCCTGGAGCCGGGAGCCCGCCATCTGGGAATCGGGGGTGTTGTGGGAGCGGTTTACCCCCGGCCGGGAGTGCTCCGCGATTGTACTGACCAACGGGCAGGAGTGGGCCTGGCTACCGCCGGCGCGGGATTACAAGCGCCGTTTTGACGGGGATGCCGGCGGCAACACCGGCGGCATGGGCGCCTATGCCCCTGTCCCCTGGCTGGATGCGGCCCTGCAGGACCGGATCGGGCGCGAGGTGCTGGGTCCCACCCTCCAGGCCCTGCGCTCCCGCAACATCGCCTACCGCGGCTTCCTTTACGCCGGCCTCATGCTCACCGGGGAGGGGCCGGTGGTGCTGGAGTTCAATGTGCGGCTGGGCGACCCGGAAGCGGAGGCCATCCTCCCCCTGGTGGATGACGACCTGTACCGGTGGCTGCGGGAGGCGGCGGAGGGGCGGTTGGCCGGTCCGCAGCTGCAGCTGCGCCCGGAGCAGGCGGTGACCGTGGTGCTGGCGGCGGAAGGGTATCCCGGCACCCCGCGGACCGGGGATGTGATCCGCATCACCCGCCGCGTGCCGCGCACCTGGCTCTTTCATGGCGGCACCGTCCGCGACGCCAAGGGGGAACTGCACGCGGCCGGCGGGCGGGTGCTGGCCGTCACCGCCCTGGGCACCGACGCCGCCGAAGCGCGGGCGCGGGCTTATGAGCAGATGGAGGCCATCCAGCTGCCGGGAGGAGGCTACCGGCGCGACATCGCCCGCGAACTCACCGGCGCCTGAGCCGGCCGTTCGCGGGCGGCATGATCCGGCCCCGGCGGGGGCAGGCTAAGCCCGCAAGCTCCGGTGAGGGGGGATTGGGGTGTACGGGCGGTGGGCGCTCCTGGCGGCCGCGGCGCTGGTCTCGGCCGGGTGCAGCCTCAGCGGCGGGCAGTCGGCGCAGGGTTCCTCCGGCGGGGGCGGCTCGGGGGGCGGCGCCTCCCGGCAACAGGTGGAAAAGGCGGTGGCGGAACAGTTCCGTTCCCCCCAGGTGCAGAAACTCATCGCCGATTCCGCCTCTGCCACCCGCCTGGAGCAGGTGCTCACCACCCCCCAGGGGCAGAAGGCGCTCGAGCAGGCGGTGGACACCGCCCTCACCAGCCCGCCGGTGGCGCGGGTGCTCGAGGCCGAGGTGATGAAGGCCATGTCCTCCAGCAGCATGAAAAGCCAGATTGACAGTGCGGTCCGCATGGCCCTCATGAAAATGGCATCCGGGGGCGGAGGGGCCGCCTCCGGGTCCTCGGCGGGCGGCGGGTCCCAATCCTCCTCGGGCGGCGGGTCGGGCGGTACCGGATCCGGGGGATCGGGGTCGTGATCCCTTGCGTTCCACGCTTCAACACGCTAAAACGGGAAAGAGACGGGCGTGGGGAGGCGGGCCTGAGCATGAATCCCAAATTGCAAAACCCGGCGGCCGATGCTCTGTGGGAGGCGGTGCTGGCCTTGCGCACCCCGGCCGAGTGCCAGGCCTTCTTCGAGGACATCCTGACTGTGGCAGAGATGGAGGCCCTGGCTCAGCGTTGGGCGGTGGCCACCATGTTGGACGAAGGGCGGACTTACGAGGAGATCGCCCATGCCACCGGCGCGTCCTCCGCCACCATCTCCCGCGTGAAGCGGGCGCTCACCTTCGGGGCGGACGGCTACCGGCTGGTGCTGGACCGCCTTAAGGTCCGCCGCCGCAACCGGGTGCCCGCCGGCAGCAACAATGCCCCCTGAGCCCGGCCCATCCTCCCGGGGTCCCTTCCAGCCACAGTGTTATAATTGCGGCAGAAGGTCGACGGGGGGTACATGGCACGATGGGGAGTGATTTGCTGGCCGCGCTCAACGAGCGCCAGCGGGAAGCCTGCCTCACTACCGAGGGGCCGGTCCTGGTGCTGGCCGGGGCCGGAAGCGGGAAGACACGCACCCTCACCTACCGGATTGCCTATCTCATGCAGGAGCAGGGCGTGGATCCGTCCTCCATCCTGGCCTTCACCTTCACCAACAAGGCGGCCAACGAGATGAAGGAGCGGGTGCGGGCCCTGGTCGGCACCATCGCCGACCGCATGTGGATCGGGACCTTCCACGCCATCGCCGTCCGCATCCTGCGCCGCGATATTGCCGTGCTGGGCTATGATCCCCACTTTCTGGTGTATGATGCCGACGATTCCCGTCAGCTGATGCGGGAGATCCTGAAGGAACTCGACCTGGACGAGAAGCAGTGGCCGGCGGCTTCGGTGCTGGCCCGCATCAGCCGGGCCAAGAATGACCTCATCACGCCCGAGACCTGGCAGGACCTGAGCTTCGCGGGGCGGCGCATTCAGGCTGCCTACACCCGTTACCGGGACCGGCTGAAAGCGCTCAACGCCCTCGATTTTGACGACCTCATCCTCATGACCGATCTCCTTTTCGAACGCCATCCCGAGGTGCTGGAGCAGTACCACCGCCGCTTCCGCTACATCCTGGTCGACGAATACCAGGACACCAACCAGAGCCAGTACCGCATGATCCGGGACCTGGCGCGCGGCAGCGGCAACCTGTGCGCGGTGGGCGATGACGACCAGTCCATTTACGGATGGCGCGGCGCGGACATGAGCATCATCCTCAACTTCCAGCGTGACTTCCCCGAGGCCAAGGTGGTGCGCCTGGAGGAGAACTACCGCTCCACCGGGACCATTCTGGCCGCGGCCAATGCGGTGGTCCGCCATAACCGCGAACGGCTGGGCAAGGAGTTGTGGACCCGCCGGGGTGACGGGGAGCCCATCCGCCGCTACGAGGCGGCGGATGAGGAGAGCGAGGCCTGGTTCATCGCCCAGAGTCTGCACGAGGCGGTGCGCCGGGGGTACAAGTTGTCCGACTGTGCGGTGCTGTACCGCACCAACGCCCAGTCGCGGGCCATCGAGATGGCGCTGAGCCGGGCCGGCATCCCCTACCGGATGGTGGGCGGCACCCGCTTCTACGACCGGCGCGAGGTGAAGGACCTCCTGGCCTACCTGCGGGTGGCCTACAACCCCCTTGACGAGCTGGCCCTGGACCGGATTGTGAACGTGCCGCGGCGCGGGATCGGGGAGGTGGCCCTGAGCCGCCTGCACGGCTTCCGTACCCGCATGGGGATTTCGCTGTTCGAAGCCCTGGAACGGGCGGAGGAGGTGCCCGACCTAGCCGGGGCAGCCCAGCGGGCCTCGAAGGAGCTGGCGGCCCTCTTCCGGCGCTGGCAGGCGGCCGCCGCCGAACCCGGGGGTCTGGCGGAGCTGGTGGAACGGGTGGCGCGGGAAAGCGGCCTTGCCGCCTCCCTGCACCAGGAACGGGGGCGGGAGGCCGAGGAGCGCCAGGAGAACATCGGCGAGCTTATCTCCGAGGCCCGCCGCTTTGAACAGCAGGTCGACGGCCAGGGCACCCTGGGCGATTTCCTGAGCTGGGTGGCGCTGGCCACCGACCTGGACGCGGCCGGGGAGGCGGCGGAAGGGCAGGGCGGGGTCTGGCTGATGACCCTGCACAGCGCCAAGGGGCTCGAATTCCCGGTGGTCATCCTGGCTGGTCTGGAGGAGGGGCTTCTCCCCCACGGCCGCTCCCTGGACGACGCCCATGCCCTGGAGGAGGAGCGGCGGCTGTTCTACGTGGGCATCACCCGCGCCCGGGACGCCCTCTTCCTCACCCAGGCCAAGAGCCGCACCATCCAGGGACGGGTGGGCCCCACCACCCCCTCTCGCTTTCTAGCGGAGGTGCCGCCCGAGCTGTGGCAGCCCTCCAGCCTGCCGCGCCACTTGGACCGCGCCAACCGGCCGCCGCTGACGGCGGTGGAGATGCGGGAGGGGATGAAGGTCCGCCATCCCCGGTTCGGCTGGGGGACCGTGGTCTCCACCCGGGGTCAGGATGCCGACCTGGAGGTGACCATCGCCTTCCCCAACGGCGGGGTGCGCGCCTTCCTGGCCCGCTTCGCCCAGCTCACCTATGAGGAGGCCGAATAGGCCATGGCCGAGATGCCCGCGCGCATGCGCGAGCTCTATGACCTCATCCGCCACCACGACCGTTTGTACTATGTGGAGCAGGCCCCGGAGATTACCGACGAGGAATACGATGCCCTGGTCGAGGAGTTGAAGGGCTGGGAAGCGCGCTACCCGGAGCTGGTGCCGCCGGATTCCCCGACCCGCCGGCCGGGAGGGGAACGGGCCCCGGAGTTCGGGCCGGTGACTTTTGAGGACCCGGTGCTCAGCCTGGCCAACGTGCATGACTTCGACGAGCTGCGCGATTTTGACCGCCGCCTGGGGGAACTGCTGCCGGACCGCCCCCGTTCCTACGTGGGGGAGCTCAAGATTGACGGGCTCAGCATCGTCATCACCTACCATGAGGGCCGCCTGGTGCGGGCGGCCACCCGGGGGGACGGCTGGGTGGGCGAGGACGTGACCGCCAACGTGCGGGCGATCGCGGCCATACCCGACACCCTCACCGCCCCCGTCGACCTGGAGGTGCGGGGCGAGATCTACCTGCCCCGGGAACGGTTTGCCCGGCTCAACCGCACCCGCGAGGCCGAGGGCTTCTATCCCTTTGCCAACCCGCGCAACGCCGCCTCCGGTTCCCTGCGTCAGCTCGATCCCCGCATCACCGCCAGCCGCGGGCTGGAAGGCTTCTTCTATCAGATCCGGGCCTGGCGGGGGTCCGACCCCGCCCCCGCCACCCAGGCGGAGGCCCTGGTGCGGCTGCACGAGCTGGGGCTGCCGGTGGAGCCGCACTGGCGGGAGTGCCCGGATGTGGAGGCCATGATCGCCTACGTGGAGGCCTGGCAGGAGGCCCGCCATCAGCTGGCCTTCGACACCGACGGCCTAGTCTTCAAGCTCAACGACCTGGCGGCGCAGGCGCAGGCGGGCGCAACCGCCAAGGCGCCGCGCTGGGCGGTGGCCTACAAGTTTCCACCCGAGGAGGCCCTCACCCGCATCCGGGCCATCACCATCACCGTGGGCCGCACCGGGGTCCTGACCCCTGCCGCCGAGTTCGACCCGGTGCATCTGGCCGGGACCACCGTGAGCCGGGCCTCCCTCCACAACGAGGACTTCATCCGGGACCATGACATCCGGGTGGGGGACTGGGTGTACGTGCGCAAGGCGGGGGAGATCATCCCCGAGGTGGTGCGGGTGGACCGCGAGCGCCGGCCGCCGGGGACGGAACCGTTTCTTTTTCCGCACACTTGCCCGGCTTGCGGCTCCCCGGCGGTGCGGCTGCCCGGCGAGGCCGCCTGGCGGTGCCTGAACCTGTCCTGCCCGGCCCAGGTGCGGGAAGGGCTGATCCATTTCGGCTCCCGGGATGCCATGGACATCGACGGGCTGGGGGAGAAGACGGTGGACCTGCTCCTGGAACAGGGGCTCGTCCATGATCCGGCGGACCTGTACACCCTGACGGTGGATCAGCTGACCCCTCTGCCCCGTTTCGGGCCGGTGGCGGCCGCCAACCTGGTGCGCGCCATCGATGCCAGCCGTCACCGGTCCCTGGCCCGTTTCATCTATGCGCTGGGCATCCGCTACGTGGGGGAAAAGGTGGCGGCCGTGCTGGCCCAGCACTTCGGGACCCTCGACCGCCTGATGGCCGCTGGGGTGGAGGAGATGCAGGCGGTGCCGGATGTGGGGGAGCGCATCGCCACCAGTGTGGCCGACTTCTTCGCCGATGAGCGCAACCGCGCCTTGATTGCGCGGCTGCGGGCGCTGGGCGTGGAGCCGGAGGCGGAACGCGCCGCCCCGCCGGCGGCCGGGCCCCTGCAGGGGCAGGTGGTGGTGGTGACCGGCCGGCTGAGCGTGAGCCGGCGGGAGGTGGAAGCGCGCCTGGCGGCCGCGGGGGCGGCGGTGACCGGGAGCGTCTCCCGGCGCACCACCCTGGTGGTGGCGGGGGAGGATCCGGGGTCGAAGCTGGACCGGGCCCGCGAGCTGGGGGTGCCGGTGATCGACGAGGCGGAACTCTGGCGGCGGCTGGGCGGCCGGCCCTCCTGAGCCGGAGAGGAGGGGCGGCGGTGGGGGCGGAAACCGTCCTCGAGGTCCAGGACCTGGTGGCGACCTTTCCCGGGCCGTCCGGACGGGTGGCGGTGGTGGACGGCGTGAGCTTCCATCTGCGCGCGGGGGAGGTCCTGGCGCTGGTGGGGGAATCGGGAGCGGGCAAGTCCACCCTCGCCCTGGCCCTCCTGCGTCTGCTGCCCGAGCCGCCCGCCCGGATTGAACAGGGCGTGGTCGCCTTCCGGGGCCGGGATCTGCTCCGGCTGGACCGGCGCGCCCTGCGCCAGGTGCGGGGCCGGCAGGCGGCGGTGATTTTTCAGGACCCGTTGAGCGCCTTGAACCCGGCCTACCGGGCCGGGGACCAGGTGGCGGAGATGCTGCGGGTCCACGGGCGTCTCGGCCGGCGGGCCGCGTCCGGACGGGCGGTCGCCTTGCTGGAGGAGGCCGGGCTGCCGGACGCCCGCGCGGTGGCGGTCCGGTACCCGCACCAGCTGTCCGGCGGCATGCGCCAGCGGGTGCTGATTGCGATGGCCCTGGCCTGCCGCCCCCGCCTCCTGATTGCCGACGAGCCGACGGCCGCCCTCGACGTCACCGTGCAGGCGGGCATTCTGGCCCTGTTCCGGCGGGTGGCGGAGGGCGGCACGGCGGTGCTGTTCATCTCCCATGACCTGGGGGTGGTGGCCCAGGTGGCCGACCGCATCGGGGTCCTGTACGCCGGGCGCCTGGTGGAGACCGGCCCGGCGGGGCTGCTGTTGCGGGACCCCCGCCATCCCTATACGCAGGCGCTGCTGGCGGCGGTGCCCCGGCCCGACGGACCCCGCCCGGGGGCCTCCCCGCCCTTGCCGGACCCTGGGCCTCCGGCCGGGGGCTGCGCCTTCGCGCCCCGCTGTCCCCGCGCCGGGCCGCGCTGCCGGGCGGTGCCGCCCCCGGCATTTGCGGCTGGACCGGGGCGGACGGTGCGCTGTTGGGCGGCCGGAGGGGAGGAGGGGCGACGGTGAGCGGCGGGGACCAGCCCCTGCTGGAGGTGGAGGGGCTGGTCAAGGAGTTTGTGCGCCGCAACTGGGCCGGGCGGCGGACGGGGGCGGTGCGGGCGGTGGATGGGGTGTCCTTCCACCTGCGGCCGGGAGAGACGTTGGCCCTGGTGGGCGAGTCCGGAGCCGGCAAATCGACCACGGCCCGTGCCGCCCTGCGGCTGATTGAACCCACTGCCGGCCGGGTGCGGCTGCTGGGCCGGGACCTGCTGGCCCTGCCGGCGCGCGACCTCCGCCGCCTGCGGCGGGAGGTGCAGTGGGTCTTTCAGGATCCCTACACCTCGCTCAATCCGCGCCTGACCGCCGGGGCCATCCTGGCCGAACCGCTGGTCATCCATCGGGTCGGTACCCCCCGCCAACGGCAAGGGATAGTGGCAGCGCTGCTGGAACAGGTGGGCTTGCACCCGGCGGATGCCGGCCGCTTCCCCCACGAGTTTTCCGGGGGGCAGCGCCAGCGGCTGGCTATCGCCCGGGCCCTGGCGCTGCGGCCCCGCCTAGTGGTGGCGGACGAGCCGGTCTCGGCCCTGGATGTGTCCGTCCAGGCCCAGGTCCTCGACCTGCTGGCAGGTCTGCAGCAGACCTACCGGCTGACCTATCTCCTCATCGCCCACGGCCTGGGGGTGGTGCGCCGGATGGCCGACCGGGTGGCGGTCCTGTACCAGGGGCGGCTGGTGGAGACCGGCCCGGCGGAGGCGGTCTTCACGCGGCCGCTGCATCCCTACACCCGGGCCCTGTTCGCCGCCGTCCCGCTGCCGGATCCGGAGGCCCGCACGCGGCCGCTGCCCGCACCGGCCGGGCCGTCCGGCCCGGCGCCGGGGGCCGGGTGTCCGTACCAGTCCCGCTGCCCATGGGCGGAAGCGCGGTGCCG
This sequence comes from Candidatus Hydrogenisulfobacillus filiaventi, assembly GCA_902809825.1. Lineage (NCBI taxonomy): Bacteria > Bacillati > Bacillota > Clostridia > Eubacteriales > Clostridiales Family XVII. Incertae Sedis > Candidatus Hydrogenisulfobacillus > Candidatus Hydrogenisulfobacillus filiaventi. The sequence continues at coordinate 1,621,180 of LR778114.1, read as the reverse complement.
GCAGGCGGTCCCCCCGCTGCGGGCGGTGCTGCCCGGCCATCAGGCGGCCTGCCACCTGGCATAACGGGCCGATCCGGCGGAGGGATGCCCGGGCGGTACCCGGGGGGGTCCGGTCCCGGCAGGGGCCGGTCCGCTATGCTATAATGCTCCCGATTTCACGGGCTGCGGGCCCGATGGGGGACGACGCCGAGATGGCCCTGAGCAACGAGGAAGTACGCTACGTGGCCCGCCTGGCGCGCCTGGCGCTGGCGGAGGACAGGCTCGAGGAGATGGGGCGGCAACTCAATGCCGTCCTGGGGTATGTGGAGCAGCTCAACCGGCTGGACACCCGCGGGGTGGAGCCGACCTGGCACGTGCTGCCGGTGCACAACGTCTGGCGGGCGGATGTGGTGGAGCCTTCCCTGCCGCGGGAACAGGCCCTAGCGGCTGCGCCCCGGGTTCAGGACGGGATGTTCCGGGTCCCGCGGATCGTGGAGGGGGAGGAAGCGTGAGCCTCTTGGATTTGGGCGTCGCTGCCCTGGCGGACGCCGTCCGGCGGGGGGACGTGCGGGCCGAGGAGGCGGTGCAGGAGGCCCTGGACCGCATCACCGCCCAGGAGCCGGACCTGCAGGCCTACCTGACCGTGGCCGGCGATAAGGCCCTGGAACGGGCCCGGCGGGTGGACCGGGCCGACCCGGCGGTGCGGGCCCAATGGGCGCTGGCCGGGGTTCCCCTGGCGGTCAAGGACAATATCATGACCCGGGACTTTCCCACCACCGCCGCGTCGCGCATCCTGGAAGGCTACCGGCCTCCCTACGATGCGACGGTGGTCGAACGGTTGTATGCAGCCGGGGCCGTGATCGTGGGCAAGACCAACCTGGACGAGTTCGCCATGGGCTCCTCCACCGAGCATTCGGCCTTCAAGCGCACGCGCAACCCGTGGGACCTGGAGCGGGTCCCCGGGGGATCCAGCGGGGGTTCCGCGGCCACGGTCGCGGCAGGCGCGGTGGCGGGAGCGCTGGGGTCGGACACAGGCGGGTCCATCCGGCAGCCGGCCAGCTACTGCGGGGTGGTGGGGCTGAAGCCCACCTACGGCCGGGTGTCGCGCTACGGGCTCATCGCCTTTGCCTCCAGCCTGGACCAGATCGGGCCCATCACCCGCTCGGTGGCGGATGCCCTGGCCCTTTTCCGCGTGATTGCCGGCCATGATCGCCGGGACAGCACCTCCCTGGACGAGCCGGTGCCGGAGTGGCCGGGGGTGCTGACAGCCGGGGTGGAGGGCCTGAGCCTGGGCCTGCCGCGGGAGTATGTGGGGCCCGGCATCCAGCCGGGGGTGCGGGCGCGCATGGAGGAGGCGGTGCGCCGGCTGGAGGCGGCCGGGGCGCGGGTGCGGGAGGTCTCGTTGCCCCATACCGAGTACGCCATCGCCACCTATTACCTGATCGCCCCGGCCGAGGCCTCCTCCAATCTGGCCCGGTTTGACGGCGTACGCTACGGGTTGCGCCGGGAGGCGGACGACCTGGTCTCCACCTATGCCGAAACCCGCGCCGCCGGCTTCGGGCCCGAGGTGCAGCGGCGCATCATGCTGGGCACCCATGTCCTCTCGGCGGGCTACTACGACGCCTATTACCTGAAGGCGCAGAAGGTGCGCACCCTCATCCGCCAGGACTTCGAGGCTGCGTTCCGGGAAGTGGATGCCCTCATCACCCCCACCGCCCCCGAGGTGGCCTTCCCCCACGGGGCGCGCACCGCCGACCCGCTGGCCATGTACCTCAGCGACGTGTTTACGGTGACGGCCAACCTGGCCGGGCTTCCGGCCCTGTCGGTGCCGGTGGGCCGCGACGGGGGGCTGCCGGTGGGGCTGCAGGTGCTGGCGCCGCCCCTGCGGGAGGACACGGTCTTCCGGGTAGGCGCCTGGATTGAGGCGGCCTTCAAGGCGGAGACGGGCCGGCCGCCGCGCTTCGCCTGACGCGGCGGCCGGGAGGCCGGCAGAAAGGAGGGTTCCATGCTGGAGGCCAAGCTGGATCTGGAACGGGAGTTTGAAACCATCATTGGGCTGGAGGTGCACGTCGAGCTCAAGACCGCCTCCAAGCTCTTCTGCGGGTGCAAGACCTCCTTCGGGGACCCGCCCAACACCAATACCTGCCCGGTGTGCCTGGCCCTGCCCGGAGCCCTGCCGGTGTTGAACCGGGAGGCGGTGCGCTACGCGGTCAAGGCCGCTCTGGCGCTGGAGTGCCGGGTGGCGCGGGTGTCCAAGTTCGACCGTAAGAACTACTTTTACCCCGATCTGCCCAAGGCCTACCAGATCTCGCAGTACGACCTGCCCTTGGGCAGCCACGGGCAGGTGCGCATCCGCGTTCCTGACGGGCAGGGCGGGGTCCGGGTCAAAAGCGTGCGCATCCGGCGCCTGCACCTGGAGGAGGACGCCGGGAAACTCAATCACCTGGGCGGCGACCACCTGGCCGACGCCGAGGAGTCCTTGGTGGACCTGAACCGGGCCGGCATCCCCCTGATCGAGATTGTCTCCGAACCCGACCTGGCCTCGCCGGAGGAGGCCCGGCTGTATCTGCAGGAGCTGCGGGCCATCCTGCGGCTGCTGGATATTTCCGACCTGCGCATGGCGGAAGGCTCCATGCGGGTCGACGCCAACGTGTCCCTGAAGCCCCGCGACTGGAGCGGGTCCCTGGAGGACCTCCCCCGCACCGAGATCAAGAACGTCAACTCCCTGCGCTTTGTGCAGCGGGCGCTGGAGTACGAGGTGGAGCGGCAGCGGGATCTCCTCCTGCGCGGCGAACGGGTGATCCGGGAGACCCGGGGCTTCGACGAGGCCACCGGAACCACTTACAGCCAGCGTAGCAAGGAGGAGGCCCACGACTACCGCTATTTCCCGGAACCGGACCTGCCCCCGCTGGTCCTGGAGGAGAGCTGGGTGGAAGGGATCCGGGCCGAGATCCCGGCCCTGCCCGACGCCCTGCGCGCCGAACTGACCGCAGCCGGCCTGGGCCCCAAGGAGGCGGAGGCGTTGGTCACCGACCCGCCCGCCCTGGCCTACTGGCGGTCCCTGGTGGCGGCCGGCATCGAGGCGCGGACGGCGGGCAATTGGATGCTGGCGGATGTGGCCCGCCTGCTGAACGCCCACGGGCACGGTTACGACGAGACCCCCCTCACCCCGGAACGTCTGGTCGGCCTGCTGCGCCTGATTGATCAGGGCCGGCTGTCGGGCCGGATGGCGAAGGAGGTGCTGGATCGCATGTACGAAACCGGTGCGGAGGCCGCCCAGGTGGTGGAGGAGCTGGGGCTGGCCCAGATCTCCGATGAGGAGGCCCTGCGTCCGGTGGTGGAAGCGGTGCTGGCCGAACACGCCAAGGTGGTGGCGGACGTCCTGGCGGGCAAGGACAAGGCGCTCGGTTTCCTGGTCGGCCAGGTGATGAAGCGCACCCGCGGACAGGCCAGCCCGGAAACCGTGAACCGGCTGCTGCGGGCGGCCATTGCCGCCCGGTCCTCCTAGGCGGATGGCGGGACGGCTCCGCACCGGGCCCCGCACTGCCCTGGAGGTGCAGGTGGAGCGGATGGGCAAGGACGGGGAAGGGGTGGCGGTGGCGCCGGACGGCCGCACCCTGTTCGTGGCCGGCGGCCTGCCCGGCGAACAGGTGCGGGCAGTGGTGGACACCGAACATGCCCGGTTTCTGAAGGGGCACGCAGTGGCTGTCCTGGAACCCTCGCCCCAGCGGGTGCCTGCCCCCTGCCCGGTGTTCGGACGCTGCGGGGGATGCGCCCTGCAGCACTGGGCGTATCCGGCCGAGGCGGCATACAAGGAGAACCGGGTGCGGGAAGCCTTGCGCCGCATCGCGCGGCTGGCGGATCCGCCGGTGCGGCCGATCCGCGCCGCCACCGCCGTCTACGCCTACCGTAATAAAGCCCAGTTCCCCTGGGGCTGGTCGGCGGGTCGCCCGGTCCTGGGCTTCTACCGGCGGGCGACGCACGAGGTGATCCCGCTCGCCACCTGCGCCATTCAGCACCCGCTCATCAATCGGGTGCTGGCGGAGGCCCCCCCGGCGGCGGCCGCCCTCGGCCTGCCGGTGTATGACGAACGGCGGGACAGCGGGCTTTTGCGCCACCTGGTGGTGCGGGCTTCCTTCAGCGAACCCGAAGGCCTGGCCACGGTGGTCGTCCGCCATCCGGGCGATCCCCGGCTGGCGGCTTTCGCCCGCGCCCTCCGCCAGGCAGTGCCGGAGCTGGTAGGGGTGGCGGCCAACATCAACCCGGAGCGGACCAACCGCATCTTCGGGGCCCGCACCGTGATCCTGGAGGGACGGGACTTCCTGCACGAACGGCTGCTGGGGGCGACCTTCCGGGTGGGGCCCACCGCCTTTTTTCAGGTGAATCCCCGGCAAACCGCGGTGCTCTACAGCCTGGTGCTGGATGCGGTCGCCCGGGTGCCGGGCGTGCGGCGGGTCTGGGATCTCTTCGCGGGGGTGGGCACCCTGGCCATTCTGACCGGGCGCCGGTTGCCGCAGGCGGACATCCTGGCGGTGGAGATCGCCGCCGACGCGGTGGCGGATGCCCGCGTCAATGCCCGCCTCAACGGGGTGCACAACGTGAGCTTCCAGGCCCGGGATGCACTGGCGGTGGTGGAAGCGGAGCGGATGGCCGGGCACGCCCCGGACGTGGTCATCGTCGACCCGCCCCGGTCCGGCCTGGCGGAGGAGCTGGTCGCGGCCCTGGATGCCCTGGCACCCCGTGCCCTGGTCTATGTCAGCTGCAACCCCGACACCCTGGCCCGGGACGTGGCCCGGCTGCCCGGCTGGCGGCTGGCCTGGGCGCAACCGGTGGACCTGTTCCCCCGCACCGACCATGTGGAGACGGTGGCCATCCTTGAGCCCGGATCAGGGGGTGGGCTCCAGCCGGAGGCGGCGGCGGACGAGCAGCCAGGCCAGCACGGCGAGGAGGATGCCGGCGAAGGCGAGGATCGCCGCTGCCAGCTCTGAGGGCGAGAAGAAGGAGCCGGCCATGGCCGTCAGGATGACAGCGATGACAAACCAGGTGGTGTAGGGGAAGCCCCAGAGTTTGTACTGCAGCTGCTCGGGGGCATGGGCCTCCAGGTAAGGCCGGTAACGGAGATGAGTGAGGAGCACCATCAGCCAGATGAACATGGCCTGAAAGCCGGTGGCGGTGACCAGATAGGCATAGGCCTTGTGCGGCAGCACGTAGGCCAGGATGATGGTCAGGCCCAACAGCCCGGCGCTGGTCCAGATGGCAGCTGCCGGCTGCCCGCGGCGGTTTAACACCCCCAGCCGGGCCGGGGCCTGGCCGTGGCGGGCCAGGCTGTACAGCACGCGGACGTTGCTGTAAAGGGCGGCATTCATGGTGGAGAGGACCGCAAACAGCAGGACCAGGTTCATGACCGCACCCGCAAAGGGCAGGGGCAGGCGGTGCAGGGCGGCCACGAAGGGACTGTGGGTGGTGGGGATGGCGGCCTCCGGCAGCAGCAGCACGACGGCCGCGATGGAGCCCAGGTACAGCACCCCCACCAGGGCCACGGTGAGGCGGATGGATCGGCGAATGGTCCGGGCGGGGTCGGCGGTTTCGGCGGCTGCCATGCCCACCACCCCGGTGCCCGCATAGCTGAAGAGCACCAGGATGAAGCCGGCGGCCAGGCCGCGCCACCCGTGGGGGAACCAGCCGGTGGCGGCTGCGGCGCGGGCCCCGGCGGGGACCGCTGCCAGGCGGGGCAAGGCACCGCTGAGCGCCACCGCCGCCAGGATGACGAACAGCAGCACGGCGGCGGTCTTGACCCCCGCCATCACGCTCTCGGCGGTGCCGAAGCCCCGCACGCTCAGGAAGTTGAGGGCAATAATGCCGGCCGAATAGGCGAGGGCCCATAGCCAGAGGGGGACGCTTGGCACCCAGTAGCGGCTGAAGAGGGCAGCCGCGGTGACCTCACTGGACATGGTCAGCACACTCGAGAACCAGAAGATCCACCCGGCGACAAAGGTGTAACCGGGGCCCAGGACCTGGGCGGCGTAGGTCAGAAAGGAGCCGGGGGCGGGGGTGGCGGCGGACATCTCCCCCAAGGCCCGGATTTCCAGGTACATGGCCAGCGCCCCGACTAGAAACAGCACAATGGTGCCGGGACCACCGTCCCGGATGGCCAGCCCGCTGGCCAGGAACAGCCCCGAGCCCATGACCCCGCCGATGGTGAGCAGGGTGAGGGCGGGGGCATGGAGGTCGCGGCGGAAGGCGGCATGCCGCCGGCGCACGCGACGGGGGGCGGAGGCCTTGCCATGGGACCAGGTTTCCACGCCCATCGGATTCCCTGCCTTTCCCGCGTCCGTATAGCCTAACAATGTCCGTGGGCGCCGGTGCTCATGCGCCGGCCCGGGCCGAAGGAGTGAACCCCTGTGATGGAGCCGATGGCACTGGGCGGGGATCCGGGGCTGGCCCCCCGCAGCCCCGCCCATTCCCGGACCGAGATGACCGAGCTGGTGCTGCCCAGCGATGCCAATCAGCTGGGCAACATCTTGGGCGGCCGCGTAATGCATTGGGTGGACCTGGCGGCCGCCATCGCCGCCGCCCGCCACGCGGGGCGGGTGGCGGTAACTGCGTCCATGGACCGGCTGGATTTCCTGCTGCCGGTCAAGGTGGGCCAGGTGGTCTCGCTGGTGGCCGAGGTCAACTGGGCCGGACGCACTTCCATGGAGGTGGGGGTCGAGGTCTACCGCGAGGAGCTGGGGGCTTCGGAACGCGAACTGACCTCCCGGGCCTATCTGACCTTTGTAGCCATTGACGCGGATGGGCGGCCGGTCCCCGTGCCGCCCCTGTTGCTCACCCGCTCCGAGGAGGTGGCCCGCTTCCATGCCGCCGAGGCCCGCCGCCAGGCCCGCCTGGCCCACCGGGCCCGGATGCGGGAGGAACTGTGATCCCCGGCAAGCCCGGCTGCCGCACCCCCGGCCCCGTCGGCCGGGGGTGCGGCGTTTTGCGCCACGGAACCTGCCAGGAATCCGGTACCGGCGGCGGCTGTTTTGGACCGGAAATCCCCCACAAGCGCCCGCTACGATAATCCCGTCCCCCGCGGCGGCGGGGAGGCCCGTGTGGGGAGGAAGGGATGCCGGCAATGGCAGACGCCCGGTTCCTGGCGGTGGTCAGTCGCCTGACCGCCATGCTGGTGGATATGGCGGGCGGGGTGTTCACCCTGGTCATGGTCTACGGGGGCCTGCGCTACATGATCGCCCACAGTCCGCGGGCGGTGGAGGGGGCCAAGGAGGTCATGGGCCGGGCGGCGGTGGGGCTGGTGCTCATCCTGCTGGTGGACGCCCTGCGGCAGCTCCTCCAGTACGTGGCGTCGTGAGCGATGGCGGGCGGGCTGAATCCCTGGGGCGCGGTCCTGGGCCGGTGGGCGGCCCAGATCTGGGGCCTGGCGGTGCACCTGGTGGCCGGGGTCCTGGGGCGGGTGGCGCTGGCCCCCCTGGTCCTGCCCGCCCCGGCCTGGGCGGTGCTGCGCACCTCGCGCACCCTCGCCCTGGGCGCGGCCGGACTGGCATTGGCGCTGGCGCTGGTGCGGACCGTCTGGCCGGCGGGCCGGGCGGGCGGGGCGCTGACCGTGGTGGGGCGGGCCGTGGCAGGAGGGCTGTGGATGCTGCTGCTGCCGCAGGTGCCGGCAGCGCTGCTGGCCGTTAACAACGCGCTGGTGGCTGCGCTGCGCCCGGAAGGGGGTCTGCCGGCAGCGGTTTCTGCGCCCACCGCCGTCCTCACCCCGGCCCTCACCCTGCTGCTTGGGATCGCCTCGGCCGCCCTGGCAGGCTACCTGCCGGTCTTTTATGCGGCCCGGGCGGTGGAGGTCGTGCTGCTGGGAGCGTTGGGGCCCTGGATGGTGTTGTGGTGGTGGGCCGGGGGTCGCGCGGACGGGGTGGGCCGTTGGGCCCGGGAACTGGTGGCGGCGGTGTTTGTGCAGAGCGCCCATGCCCTGCTGTTACGTCTGCTGGTCCTGCTGTGGCAGGCACCAGGGACGGCAGGCTCACGGCCTCTCTTCACGGCGGGCGTGTTATGGGCTATGACCCAGGCGCCGAGCCTGCTGCGCCGGAGCCTGGGCCTGGGGCCCGGAGGCACGCTGCCGCGGTGGTGAAGGGAGGGGCGCGGATGGGACGGGAGGTGCCGGTGCCGCTGGCCCGGGAGCCCGAGGTGCTATGGGGACTGACGGTCGGCGACCTCATCTGGCCGGCGGCCGCGGTGGTGGTCGACGTGGCGCTGTGGCACTGGAGCCGCGGCTGGGGGAACGGGCGCTGGCTGGTGGTCGGGGCCGTCTCGCGCTAGGAGCCGGCCTGGCCTGGGCCCGGCCCGGTGGGCGCCGGCTGCCGGAGCTGATCTGGTGGCGGGTGCGGTTTCGGTGTGGACCCCGACGGTTTCTGCCGCCACGGGGGTAAGGGAGGAGGAGGACAATGCCGGCGTGGCAGGAGGTAGCCCGGCGGCGCAGCCGGCAGGAGGCGGCCCTCAACCGGCTGGTGCCGTTGCGGGCGGTGGGACCCGATCTGTGCCTGCTGGAGCGGGACCGCTTCACGGCGGTGGTGGAGGCCACCCCGGTCAATTTCGCCCTGCGTCCGGCCCCGGAGCAGGAGCGGCTGGTGCGGGAGTACACCGCATTCCTCAACGGGCTTGACTTTCCGTTGCAAATCCTGGTACGGGCGGATGCCTTGCGCCTGGACGAGTACCTGGGGCAGCTCAAGGCGCAGGAGGAGACGGTGGAGGCGCATCTGCGGCCGCCGCTGCGGGACTACCTGGACTTCATCCGGCGTACCGGGCAGGTCCAGCATCTGCTCCGGCGGCGGTTCTTCCTGATCCTATCCTGGCAGGGATTTGATACTCGGACCCGGCCTTTGCGGCGGGGGGAGGAGCTGTGGGAGGAGGCGCGCCAGGAGCTACTGCGCCGGCGCGGGGTGCTGGAACAGGGACTGAAGCCGCTCGGGGTCCGCATCCGGCCTCTGGAAGGGGTGGAACTGTTCGAGTTCATCTATGCCAGCGTAGGGGCCGGACGGGCGCTGCCGCGCGGGGTGCGGTGGGAGTGGGACCGTGACCGCCCCTAAGGGCGGGCGGCAGCCCGGGGTGCCCGACCTGGTGTGGCCGTCGGCGGTGGAGGTGTTCCCCGACGAGCTCCGGGTGGGCGACCGTTGGGTCCGCAGCTGGGAGGTGGTGGGGTGGCCGCGCGAGGTGCGGCCAGGTTGGATGTTGCCCCTGCTGCACTTCCCCTATCCCCTCGCCGTCAGCCTGTGCATCGACCCGCGGCCGGTGGCGGACGCGCTAGGGGAACTTGGCCGCCGCCTCATCCGCGAACAGGGCGGCCAGGAGGCCCGCCGGCGCCTGGGCGGCTTGCGGGACCCGGGGGCGGAGACCGCTATCGCGGACGCGGAGCGCCTGCGTACGGAGCTGGTGCAGGGTCGGACCCGGCTGGTGGATGCGGGAATGGTGGTGACGGCGTGGGCCGGGTCCCGGGAACAGCTGGACGAGGCGGGCCGGCTGTTGGAGGCCCTGGCCGGGGGCATGATGCTGGTGCTGCGCCCCCTGCGGTTTCGGCAGACCGAGGGCTACCGGGTCACCTGGGCAGCCGGGTGCCCGACGGCCCACCGGGAGTGGGACACCGCCAGCTGGGCCACCCTCTTTCCTATGGCGGTCCAGGACCGGATGGACCCGGAGGGGACGGTGCTGGGGACCAACGCGCTCAGCCACGCCCCAGTCGTGCTGGACCGCTTCCGCCTTCCGTCCCCGCATTCCATCACCTTGGGCTGGTCCGGGTCTGGCAAGAGCTTTGCCGCCAAACTGGAGGTCCTGCGGGCGCGGTACCGGCGGCTGCCGGTGGCGGTGGTCGACCCCGAGGGGGAGTATGCCGGCCTGGAACGGGCCGGGGCGCAGGTGGTGCGCCTGGGTCAGGCCGAGGCAGACGGCTTCAATCCCTTCGCAGTGCACGCCGGACAGCCGGAGGATCGGCCGGCCCGGATGGACTTCCTTACCCGGTTCCTGCTCCGGTTGCTGGGCCGGGAGGACGGCGCCCTGCGCAGCACATTGGTCCGGGCCTTGTGGGAGGCGGAGCAGCCGGATGCCGACGAAGGGTTCTGGCCCCGGATCCCGGACCCCGGGGTCCTGGCGGGGCGGTTTGCCGGGCGCCTGGCGGCGCTGGATCCGGGCCTGGCGGCGGAACTGGCCCCCTACCTGGAGCGGTGGCGGAATGGCGGCAGCGGCAGCCTGCCGGAGGCGGACTGGGTGGTCTATGACCTCAGCCGGCTCACGATGCATTTCAAGCAGGCGATGTACCTGGCGGTGGTGGAACGGCTGGCCGCACAAACCCGGTCCCGCCAGCCCCGGCTGGTGGTGATCGACGAGGCCTGGTATCTGCTCAATGACGCCGACAGTGCCCTCTATGTAGAGGAACTCTTCCGGCGGGCGCGCAAGTGGCGGACCGCCCTGGCGCTGGTGACCCAGGACGTGGGGGATTTCGTCCGTAGCCGGGCGGCCGAGGTATGTCTGCGCAACGCGCCGGTCGTGCTGCTGTTGCGCCAGCACGTGGAGGCGGCGGACGACCTGGCGCGGCTGTTTCACCTGTCCGAGGCCGAAGTGGAGCGCCTGCTGACCGCAGGGGTGGGGGAAGGGCTGCTCCTGGCCGAGGAGGACCATATCCCGCTGCAAATCTGGGCGGCTCCGGCGGAGTCGGCGCTGCTCACGGGAAAGGGCGGCTGAGATGGATGGCGGTACGGTTGCCGGCCGGAATGGAACAAGCCTGGCGGCGGTGGTTAGGGCGGGACGGGCCGCCGCGGGCGGGCGGCAGGAGCCGCCGCGTATGGGGCGTGGCGTGGCTGGCCGGCGCTGCGGTGAGCCTGGCGGCATCGGCCTGGCAGGACCGGCAGCGGCAGTTGGTGCCGGTGGCGGCGGTGCCGCTGCCGGCGGGGGTACGGATTTCCCCCGCGGCGGTGCGCTGGGTGCCGGTCGACTGGGTACGGCTGGGGCCGCCGGGCTTGCGGAACCCGGCGCAGCCTGCCGGTCCCCTGTATACCACCCGCTTCCTGCCGGCGGGCAGCCTGCTGGCCGCGGGCGCGGTCAGCCGCCGGCCTCCGGGCGGCAGCGCAGGCACGGTCTGGGTTCCCCTCCCCGCCCTGCCCGCCGCCCTGGCGGGGCTGGTGCGTCCGGGGGCGCGGGTGCGGGTGCTGGCGGGGAGCGGGCGTCAGGCCTGGGAATCGCCCCCGTTGCCGGTGGTGGCGGTGGCGGCCGGCAACAGCTGGACCGGCGGCAGCGGCGGGGGGCTGGTGGTGGCAATGCCGGCCCCGGTGTGGAACGCCTACCGGACGGTGGCGGGCAGCGGGAAGGAAATGGTGGTGATGTGCGCGCCATGAAGACGACCGGCATCCTGGTGGCAAGCGGGCATCCGGGGCTGGAGGCCCGCCTGCGGGCGGAATGCGGGCCCGGCCTGCGCACCGTGCCCGCCTGGGCTGACCTGGCGCAACCGGCGCCGGCGGGGGGAGAACGCCTGTTCCTGGGGGTTGCCCTGCCCGGGCTGCCGGAGCCGGAGGGGATTCCGGCCGCGTGGTGGGACCGCTGGCGGGGCGGGGTGGTGTGGTCGGACGGGGCCGCGGCCGGGAACTGGCGGCAGGTGCTGGCGGGCCGGCCGCAGTGGGAGGTCTGGACGGATCGCCTCGACCCCGGCCGGTTGTGGGCCTGGTGTCGGGCGGCAGGGGAGGGGGAGGAGACACCCGGCCTTCGCCCCCGGCGCTGGGGGGTACTGGGAGCGGGCGCGGACGCCCGGCCGGTGGGCTTGTTCCTGGCCGTGGCGGCGCGGGCGGCGGCGGCCTACGGCCCCGGCCTGGTGGTCGACGCCGAGTGGGGCATTGGGGACCTGACTGCCGCTCTGCCGGGCGGGGAGCGCTGGGTGGCGCCCGCAGCCCTGGCGGCCCTGGTGCGGCGGCGGTTGCCGGGCGTGCTCGGGCAGGCCATCCGGTCCCCCTCGGTGCTGGACCCCGACCCGCCCCTGCCGGCCCCGGCGGCCTGGCAGGAGGTGCTGGCGGCTGCGGACCCCTGGCAGGGGTTGGTACCTGGGGCGGGATCCCCGGCGGCCGCCGGTGCTGCAGGTGCTGGAACACCTGGATCTGGTGCTGCTGGTGCCGGGCACCGGGACCGGCCTTGTGCCTGCCCTGCGCCTGGCGGAGGTCCTGCGTCTGGCGGTGCCCCGCCTGGCAATGGCCGCCGCGGGGCTGGGCGGGAGCGGCAGTGCGGCGGCGGAATGGCGGCGGCGCACCGGCCTCGAGTGGTGGAGCCTGCCCGAGGCGGCCGGTCCTGCCGGCGGCTGGCGCGGCGGTTGCGGAGCGGCGGCCTGCGCGCCGCGGAGAGGGCCCCCTGCTGATGAAGTCCGGGGAAGGCGGGGTGCCGGCGCTGGTGGCGGATTCCTGGGCGGCGGCCTTCACTCGCGAGCATCCCGACCTGGCGGGACACCTGGTGTGGGACGGTCCGGCCCTGGAGGCGCTGGAGGCAGCGGTGCGCCGCTTCCTGCGGGACCGGGCCGGGCGCGGCCTGCCCGGGGAACGGGAGGTACGGGCGCTGCTGCACCGGCTGACCGGCCTGGGGCCGCTGGATGTCCTCCTGGCTGATGATAGCATCACCGAGATCATGATCAACGGGCCCGCGCAGGCCTACTGTGAACGGCAGGGCCGCCTGCACCCGGTGAGCCTGCATTTCGCGGGGGTGGAGGATCTGCTGGCCCTGGTGCAACGGCTGGCGGCCCGGGCCGGCCGCACCCTCAACCCGGGCAGCCCCGTCTGCGACGCGCGGTTGGCGGACGGTTCCCGCATCCATTGCCTGGTGCCCCCGGTGACCCGCTTCCCGGCACTGACCATCCGGCGGGCACCGCTGCGGGCGCCGCGGGCGGAGGAGCTGCTGGCTGCGGGAACCTTGGAACGGCCGCTCTGGGAGGAGCTGCAGGATGCCGTGCGGCGGCGGGCCAACGTGCTGATCGCAGGCGGGGCCGGGACGGGTAAGACCACCCTCCTGCGCCTGCTGGCCGCAGCCATCCCGGAAGGGGAGCGGGTGGTGGTGATCGAGGAGGTGCCGGAACTGCGGCTGGAGGTCTATCACCGTCATACCGTCTCCCTGGAGGCCGGGGAACGCTATCCGGTCCGGGAGCTGGTCCGGCAAGCCCTGCGCATGCGGCCCGACCGCATCGTAGTGGGGGAGGTGCGCGGGGAGGAGAGTCTGGACCTGCTGGAGGCCATGGCCACCGGCCATCCGGGTTCGCTTTCGACCGTCCATAGCCGGGGTCAGGGCACGGCCGCCCTGCAGCGGCTGGCCCGCCTGGCGGCCCGGGCGGCCCCGGCCTGGCCGTTACCCCTGGTGGAACGGGAGATCCGGGCCACGGTGGACCTGGTGATCTATCTGGCACGCCATGCCGATGGCCGCCGCCTGGTACAGGAGGTAGCCATGCGGGGGCCAGGGGCTGGACCACCCGCTTCCGGCGCGACCCGGCGGCCGGCGGGGAGGGGCCGCTGTGGGGCTGAGTGTGCTGCTGCCGGCGGCTGCCGTGGCGCTGCTGGCGGGGGCGGACCGGTCGCGGGGGCAACGCCGCCTGCCCTGGCCGCCGCTGCTGGCGGGGCTGCTGGCGGCGTGGCAGGGACCGCGGCCCTGGGACGGGGTGCCGGCGGCGGTATGGGCGGGCGGTTTCTGGTGGTGGGTCCGGATGCTGGACGGAGAGCGCCGGCGCCGGCGGACGGAGGAGGACGGCCGCCGCGCGCTGGGCCGGCTGGCCTACCGGCTGGAGACGGGCCAGGCCTTCCCCCCGGCGTTGGAGGACACCCTGCGGGAGGCCGGCATCGTCTGGCCGGCGGGGGCGGATCCCGGGCAGGTGCTGCGCCGGCTGGTGGACCGGTGGCCGGGTCCGGACTGGGAGGCGGTGGAGACGGGCTGGATGCTGGTGATGCGGCAGGGGGGCAGCCTGACGGCGGTGGTGCAGGCGGCGGATGCCGCCGCCTCCCGCCGGGAGCGCCGGCGCCGGAGACAGGAGGAGGAGGCGCAGGGCCGCCGGACCACCCTCCTGGTGATGGCCCTGGCGCCGCTGCTGACCACGGCCGTGCTGGCGCTGGCACTGCCCGCCTTCTGGCGGGTGCTGGCGGCTACCGGTGGCGGGGTGGGCGTGCTGACGGCCGTGGCCGCCGTAAAGTACCACCGCGCTGGCAGCCGCCGGCCGCCTCGGGGCGGGGAGGGGTAGGGGAACCGATGCAGGGGATGGGCACAAGCCGCCTGGGCGGCCCTGGCCGCCGGGCTGGCCTGGCTGCCGGGGGAGGCGGAAACCGGGGCGGTCCTGGCCGCGGCACTGCTGGCCTGGATCGGGGCCGGCTGGCGCTCGGCGGGCACCTGGCTGATGGCGGGCGCGGTTCTGGCGGCGGGGGCCGGCGGGGCCGCCATCCACCGGCGCCGCCGGCAGCGGCAGGTAGCGGCAGCCCGCCGGCGGGCGGCGGCGGTACTGCTGGAGGCCATCGCCCTGTATCTGGCGGCCGGGAGCGGGTTCTGGCCGGCGGTGGAAGGGGCGGTGGCGATGGCGGGGGATCCCGGGCTGCGGGAAGTGGCTCGGGCGGTTCTGGCCGGGGAGGTGCCGGCGCCGTTGCCGGCGGAATGGGAGGAGCTGGTGACCTGGCTGGGGCGTGGGCGCCGGGGGGCATGGCGGCGGCGGAGGCCGAACGGCAGCTGGAGGCGTGGAGCGCCCGCGAGGAAGCGGTGCAGGCCCGTGCCGCTGCCCGCGCCCCGCTGTGGTTGGCCCTCCTTTCCGCCCTGCAGTTGCTGAATGTGCTGGTGCTGCTGGCGTATCCGATGGTGATCCTGGCCGGCCGGGGCCTGGCCGGCCTGCCCTGACCGCCCCCGCCTCCGGCCGTCAGCCGGCGGCGGGGACGGGCGGGCATGTTTCTGGCAACGGTGAGAAGGGCCGCCACCCCCTCCGTGAGCCGGCTGTCCACCATGCGGGGGGAAGACTGCGGACGGCGGTGTAATCGGGCAGCAGATCCGCCACCGGCAACGGCGCCGAGGGCGGTACCGGAGCGGTGTGCCAGCCCCCCGGGCGGGACACTTTCCATCCAGACCTGGGGGCCGATGGCCAGCATGCGGATGGTGAGGGTCAGCGGCCCCGTCCCCGGCCCGGTGAGCGTTTCCCGGGTGGTGGATGCCGTCTGGGGGCCGACGGGGTCGTAGGCCCAGCTGCCGCTGATCGCGCTGGCACCCGGCACCGGCGGCCGGGAAGCGGAGGCGCGATGTCCGCAGCCGGCGGCGGTGGCGGTGACGAGGAAGGCGGTCAGAACGGGTAGCAGCCGGCGTCCGGCGCCGGCGGCCATAACGGGTGGGCTCCTTCCCCGGCCGGAGCCGCCGCGGGGCGGGACCGGCCCGCGTAGCGCGTTGACGGTAGCAGGACCGTCCAGCGGCCGTCAAGGGTCTGCCGGCGGGACCCGGGGCGGGTCTGGCGCGCGTTCGCCGCCGGCGGTAGCATGATAGCGGTGGCAGGAAGAGGAGGAGGTGACGGGAATGCGGCTCGCAGCCTGGCATGGGTGCCGGGAGCGCTTCGCCACCCCGGCCTTCCATCTGCCCTGGCCGGCTTATCTGTGGTTTGCGGCCATCCTGAGCGGGTTTGCCCTGTTGGACGGGGTGGGCCGCCCGCTGACCGCCTACCTGGTCCCCCCGTTTGCGGCTACCCTCAGCATCATCCTGCTGTTGCCCCATCAACCGGTGGCCCGGCCGGCCGCGGTCGTGCTGGGGTCCACCTTGGCGGCCGGTCTGGGCACCCTGGCCGGGATGCTGGGACACGGGCCGCTGCTGGCGGCCCTCACCGCGGCGGGGGTTTTTATGCTGTTGAGCCGTCTGGGCCTGTACCACCCGCCCGCGCTGGCCCTCTCCATGTATCCCCTGCTGCTGCACCCCGGCCCCTGGTTCGCCCTGGCCTCGGTGTTGCCCTTTACCCTGGTGGCGGTGGGAACCGCCACCCTGCTGAGCCGGCGGGTGGCTGCCTGGCCGCCCTATCCCCTGGGCAACCTGCTGCAGGGGGGGGAGGCGGCCGGATAGGGGACGGGGCCGGGACGCCGTCCCGGCCCCGTCTATCATTCGGCCAGGCCCCTCAGGAGCATGAGCCAGACCACCGCTACGGCACCCAGGATGCCGCCCAGCGTGTACCACATTGCCACGGCTATCGCCCCTTTCGCTTCCGGTTGGCGCGACTATACCACGGCCGCCGCCGGCAGAGCGGCCCGTTTCGCTTGAACGGTGCCGCGGGCCGGGGTGGCGGTGGGGTTCAGGGCGGCTGTCCGCCGGGCCCGGGAAGAACGGCGGGCGGCGTCCCTGCTGCTGGACGGGGTTCAGGGGCTAGGGCTTGATGTAGGCCCATCCCTCCTGCTGACGGCGGACCAGCTCCCCTACCCCGGAGGGGACCACGCTGACGCCGGCCAGCAGTTCGGCGGCCGTCACCGCCCGGGCGCGCATGGTGTTGGCGCAGGCCGCCACCCGCACCCCCTGCTCCTGGAGGCGGTCCAGCTCGGCGGCAGCGGCGCTGCGCCCCGTTAAAACCAGGTCGAGGGCATCGCCCTGCACCACCAGTTCCACCACGGCGTCGGGCAGTTCGTTCAGCAGGTTGGCGATATTGGCCAGCGCCTTGCGGTGGGCATCCGGATCCGCAGCGTTGAGGTGAAACACAACCCGGTAGGCCATGGCGGCCCTCCTTCCGCTGGTGCGCTAGGGGTCCCGGCTGATTATACCCGGTTGGCGCAGCCGGAGCCGGCTGGCCCCATTGCGCCGGATGGGGTACCATGAAAAAAAGAGCCCGGGACAGGCCGCCGGGGAAGGGAAACGGATCATGCGGTGCCCGCGTTGCGGTTTCGAGGATAGTAAAGTGCTTGATTCGCGCCCGGCGGCGGATAACCGGGAAATCCGCCGGCGCCGGGAGTGTCCCGCCTGTCATTTCCGTTTCACCACCCGCGAGCGGGTGGAGGAACAAACCTTCTGGGTCATCAAAAGGGACGGCCGTCGGGAACCGTTCAACCGGGAAAAGATCCTGAACGGGCTGCTGACCGCCTGCCGGAAGCGGCCGGTGCCGGTGGAACAGCTGGAAACGCTGGCGGCGGAGGTGGAACAGGCCATCCGGGAGCGGTTTGCCCGGGAGGTCCCCACGGAGGTGGTGGGCGAGGAGGTCATCACCCGCCTGCGCGCGCTCGACGAGGTGGCGTATGTCCGTTTTGCCTCCGTCTACCGGCGGTTTGCCGATGCGCGGGAGTTTCAGGAGGAGTTGAAACGGCTGGAACCGGCCCGCCAGCCGGAGCCGGCCGGGGAGCGGGAATGAGGCCGAGCCGGGCGGCAAGAAAAAGGGCGGGTGCCGGACCGGGAATGCAGAAGGAAAGCAGGCGGAAATGGCGAAAGAGAAATAGCTGTGTCGAAGGAGGGGCCGGCAGGCACCCGGGGGGGTAGGCATGACGACGTATCAGTATCTCATCGGGCGTAATCTGTGGGTGCGCAGCGATCCGCGCTGGAACGCCGCCATCGAGATGTTCGCCCTGCCCCTGTTCTCCGACCGCGAACGGGCTGCCATCATGGCTGCGGTCGATTTCGAACACCGGCATATCGACTGGGAGGCTATTTTTGCGACGGCGGAATCCTGGGCGCGCCCGAAGCAGATCCTCCTCCACATCGCCCATGCCCTGTTCGAGGACGGGGATTGTCAGCTGGCGGTGCTGGGGCAGCTCAACACCGCGGAACGGGCAGCGGCCCTGATGGTGATTGCCGAGCGCTACCGCTGAGCCGGCGGCCAGCCGCCGGCCAGGGCCGGTCCCAGGCGCGCCCGGCCGGGATCCAGCGGGTGGTGGCCCAGGGCACCCACCGGCACCGGGCCGCTCAAGGCATTGGTGAGCCAGCATTCGGCGATGTCCTCGGGGTCCGGGGGGGCCGTTGCCACCTCCGCGACCGCAATGCTCCAGGCGCGCAGACGGGCGAGGGCCCAGCGCCGTCCCACCCCCGCCACGCAGCCCGTCTCCAGGGAGGGGGTGAAGACCCGTCCTTCGCGGTCGGTCCAGAAGAGGTTGTGACGGAGCGTCTCCATGACCTCCCCCCGGGGATTAGCCAGCACGCGATCGTACCACGGTGCCGGGTCCTCTCCTGCGGCCAGGGAATGGCTCAAGGTTTTGAGGCCGTGCAGCGGAGCGGGCGGCGGACAGGCCGCCAGCGGCGGGTAGGCCAGGGCCGGCCAGGGCGGCGGGGGCCGGCAGGGGCCGCAGATGGGCGCGGAGGGTGACAGCCGGCCGCTCCGGGGACCAGGAGGCGACCAGCCGGAGGGCGGCCGGGGCCGCCACCTCCGGCAGCGGCGTTCCCGGTGCCAGGACCACAAAGGGGCCCCTCCGGTCCCGTGCGCACCGTTTCCACCAGGGCCAGCCCCCGCCTCCAGAGGGAGTCCCTGCTGTCCAGCATACCGCTCCCGGGCCGCCAGGTGCCCTCCGCCCAATGCCAGACCGTCTCCATGCCCGGTTTCCCCTTCTCCTCCTTTGCCTGCTCTCCCGGGTTCAGGGGGCCGGCACCCCCAGCGCCCGCAGCAGCCCGTCAGCCTTTTCCAGCGTCTCCCGCCACTCGGCCTCGGGGTCGGAGTCCACGGTGATGCCGGCGCCGGCCCCCAGCCGGTAGTCATCCCCGAAGCGGGTCAGGGTCCGGATGGCGATATTCCAGTGCCAGTAGGGTCCGGCCACGGATAGCGCCCCTCCACCTCGGCCACCAGGTGGTGCACATAGGGGAGGGACTCCAGGTGGGGCCCGCGGCGCATCCGTACCCCGCCCGCGGCTGCGACCCGGTCGAGGTCGTTGTGCTCCAGGTCGACCACCACGATGAGCTCCGCCCGGCCTGTCTCGCTGGCCAGCAGTTCCCCCGCCAGGGGCCGGTCGGTCTCCGGGTTACGGCCGCGGGGCCGGGTGCCCTTGATGGGGGCGGTGCGGACCACGCCGGCCGGGGCGCGCTCCAGGCAGAGGTCCGGGCTGGCCGAGAGCACGGCCGAGGTCCGGGTGCGGTAGAAGGCCCCGGGCCGGTGCAGGCGGCTGCGCGCTTGGCCTAATTATTGAGAGGGGCCTCGCCGGAGGCAACCCCGGGAAACCATGGGACCAGGTTTCCACGCCCATCGGATTCCCTGCCTTTCCCGCGTCCGTATAGCCTAACAATGTCCGTGGGCGCCGGTGCTCATGCGCCGGCCCGGGCCGAAGGAGTGAACCCCTGTGATGGAGCCGATGGCACTGGGCGGGGATCCGGGGCTGGCCCCCGCAGCCCCGCCCATTCCCGGACCGAGATGACCGAGCTGGTGCTGCCCAGCGATGCCAATCAGCTGGGCAACATCTTGGGCGGCCGCGTAATGCATTGGGTGGACCTGGCGGCCGCCATCGCCGCCGCCCGCCACGCGGGGCGGGTGGCGGTAACTGCGTCCATGGACCGGCTGGATTTCCTGCTGCCGGTCAAGGTGGGCCAGGTGGTCTCGCTGGTGGCCGAGGTCAACTGGGCCGGACGCACTTCCATGGAGGTGGGGGTCGAGGTCTACCGCGAGGAGCTGGGGGCTTCGGAACGCGAACTGACCTCCCGGGCCTATCTGACCTTTGTAGCCATTGACGCGGATGGGCGGCCGGTCCCCGTGCCGCCCCTGTTGCTCACCCGCTCCGAGGAGGTGGCCCGCTTCCATGCCGCCGAGGCCCGCCGCCAGGCCCGCCTGGCCCACCGGGCCCGGATGCGGGAGGAACTGTGATCCCCGGCAAGCCCGGCTGCCGCACCCCGGCCCCGTCGGCCGGGGTGCGGTTTTGCGCCACGGAACCTGCCAGGAATCCGGTACCGGCGGCGGGGATGCCGGCAATGGCAGACGCCCGGTTCCTGGCGGTGGTCAGTCGCCTGACCGCCATGCTGGTGGATATGGCGGGCGGGGTGTTCACCCTGGTCATGGTCTACGGGGCCTGCGCTACATGATCGCCCACAGTCCGCGGGCGGTGGAGGGGGCCAAGGAGGTCATGGGCCGGGCGGCGGTGGGGCTGGTGCTCATCCTGCTGGTGGACGCCCTGCGGCAGCTCCTCCAGTACGTGGCGTCGTGAGCGATGGCGGGCGGGCTGAATCCCTGGGGCGCGGTCCTGGGCCGGTGGGCGGCCCAGATCTGGGGCCTGGCGGTGCACCTGGTGGCCGGGGTCCTGGGGCGGGTGGCGCTGGCCCCCCTGGTCCTGCCCGCCCCGGCCTGGGCGGTGCTGCGCACCTCGCGCACCCTCGCCCTGGGCGCGGCCGGACTGGCATTGGCGCTGGCGCTGGTGCGGACCGTCTGGCCGGCGGGCCGGGCGGGCGGGCGGGCGCTGACCGTGGTGGGGCGGGCCGTGGCAGGAGGGCTGTGGATGCTGCTGCTGCCGCAGGTGCCGGCAGCGCTGCTGGCCGTTAACAACGCGCTGGTGGCCGCGCTGCGCCCGGAAGGGGGTCTGCCGGCAGCGGTTTCTGCGCCCACCGCCGTCCTCACCCCGGCCCTCACCCTGCTGCTGGGGATCGCCTCGGCCGCCCTGGCAGGCTACCTGGCGGTCTTTTATGCGGCCCGGGCGGTGGAGGTCGTGCTGCTGGGAGCGTTGGGGCCCTGGATGGTGTTGTGGTGGTGGGCCGGGGGTCGCGCGGACGGGGTGGGCCGTTGGGCCCGGGAACTGGTGGCGGCGGTGTTTGTGCAGAGCGCCCATGCCCTGCTGTTACGTCTGCTGGTCCTGCTGTGGCAGGCACCAGGGACGGCAGGCTCACGGCCTCTCTTCACGGCGGGCGTGTTATGGGCTATGACCCAGGCGCCGAGCCTGCTGCGCCGGAGCCTGGGCCTGGGGCCCGGAGGCACGCTGCCGCGGTGGTGAAGGGAGGGGCGCGGATGGGACGGGAGGTGCCGGTGCCGCTGGCCCGGGAGCCCGAGGTGCTATGGGGACTGACGGTCGGCGACCTCATCTGGCCGGCGGCCGCGGTGGTGGTCGACGTGGCGCTGTGGCACTGGAGCCGCGGCTGGGGGAACGGGCGCTGGCTGGTGGTCGGGGCCGTCTCGCTAGCGGGAGCCGGCCTGGCCTGGGCCCGGCCCGGTGGGCGCCGGCTGCCGGAGCTGATCTGGTGGCGGGTGCGGTTTCGGTGTGGACCCCGACGGTTTCTGCCGCCACGGGGGTAAGGGAGGAGGAGGACAATGCCGGCGTGGCAGGAGGTAGCCCGGCGGCGCAGCCGGCAGGAGGCGGCCCTCAACCGGCTGGTGCCGTTGCGGGCGGTGGGACCCGATCTGTGCCTGCTGGAGCGGGACCGCTTCACGGCGGTGGTGGAGGCCACCCCGGTCAATTTCGCCCTGCGTCCGGCCCCGGAGCAGGAGCGGCTGGTGCGGAGTACACCGCATTCCTCAACGGGCTTGACTTTCCGTTGCAAATCCTGGTACGGGCGGATGCCTTGCGCCTGGACGAGTACCTGGGGCAGCTCAAGGCGCAGGAGGAGACGGTGGAGGCGCATCTGCGGCCGCCGCTGCGGGACTACCTGGACTTCATCCGGCGTACCGGGCAGGTCCAGCATCTGCTCCGGCGGCGGTTCTTCCTGATCCTATCCTGGCAGGGATTTGATACTCGGACCCGGCCTTTGCGGCGGGGAGGAGCTGTGGGAGGAGGCGCGCCAGGAGCTACTGCGCCGGCGCGGGGTGCTGGAACAGGGACTGAAGCCGCTCGGGGTCCGCATCCGGCCTCTGGAAGGGGTGGAACTGTTCGAGTTCATCTATGCCAGCGTAGGGGCCGGACGGGCGCTGCCGCGCGGGGTGCGGTGGGAGTGGGACCGTGACCGCCCCCTGGGGCGGGCGGCAGCCCGGGGTGCCCGACCTGGTGTGGCCGTCGGCGGTGGAGGTGTTCCCCGACGAGCTCCGGGTGGGCGACCGTTGGGTCCGCAGCTGGGAGGTGGTGGGGTGGCCGCGCGAGGTGCGGCCAGGTTGGATGTTGCCCCTGCTGCACTTCCCCTATCCCCTCGCCGTCAGCCTGTGCATCGACCCGCGGCCGGTGGCGGACGCGCTAGGGAACTTGGCCGCCGCCTCATCCGCGAACAGGGCGGCCAGGAGGCCCGCCGGCGCCTGGGCGGCTTGCGGGACCCGGGGCGGAGACCGCTATCGCGGACGCGGAGCGCCTGCGTACGGAGCTGGTGCAGGGTCGGACCCGGCTGGTGGATGCGGGAATGGTGGTGACGGCGTGGGCCGGGTCCCGGGAACAGCTGGACGAGGCGGGCCGGCTGTTGGAGGCCCTGGCCGGGGGCATGATGCTGGTGCTGCGCCCCCTGCGGTTTCGGCAGACCGAGGGCTACCGGGTCACCTGGGCAGCCGGGTGCCCGACGGCCCACCGGGAGTGGGACACCGCCAGCTGGGCCACCCTCTTTCCTATGGCGGTTCAGGACCGGATGGACCCGGAGGGGACGGTGCTGGGGACCAACGCGCTCAGCCACGCCCCAGTCGTGCTGGACCGCTTCCGCCTTCCGTCCCCGCATTCCATCACCTTGGGCTGGTCCGGGTCTGGCAAGAGCTTTGCCGCCAAACTGGAGGTCCTGCGGGCGCGGTACCGGCGGCTGCCGGTGGCGGTGGTCGACCCCGAGGGGGGGTATGCCGGCCTGGAACGGGCCGGGGCGCAGGTGGTGCGCCTGGGTCAGGCCGAGGCAGACGGCTTCAATCCCTTCGCAGTGCACGCCGGACAGCCGGAGGATCGGCCGGCCCGGATGGACTTCCTTACCCGGTTCCTGCTCCGGTTGCTGGGCCGGGAGGACGGCGCCCTGCGCAGCACATTGGTCCGGGCCTTGTGGGAGGCGGAGCAGCCGGATGCCGACGAAGGGTTCTGGCCCCGGATCCCGGACCCCGGGGTCCTGGCGGGGCGGTTTGCCGGGCGCCTGGCGGCGCTGGATCCGGGCCTGGCGGCGGAACTGGCCCCTACCTGGAGCGGTGGCGGAATGGCGGCAGCGGCAGCCTGCCGGAGGCGGACTGGGTGGTCTATGACCTCAGCCGGCTCACGATGCATTTCAAGCAGGCGATGTACCTGGCGGTGGTGGAACGGCTGGCCGCACAAACCCGGTCCCGCCAGCCCCGGCTGGTGGTGATCGACGAGGCCTGGTATCTGCTCAATGACGCCGACAGTGCCCTCTATGTAGAGGAACTCTTCCGGCGGGCGCGCAAGTGGCGGACCGCCCTGGCGCTGGTGACCCAGGACGTGGGGGATTTCGTCCGTAGCCGGGCGGCCGAGGTATGTCTGCGCAACGCGCCGGTCGTGCTGCTGTTGCGCCAGCACGTGGAGGCGGCGGACGACCTGGCGCGGCTGTTTCACCTGTCCGAGGCCGAAGTGGAGCGCCTGCTGACCGCAGGGGTGGGGAAGGGCTGCTCCTGGCCGAGGAGGACCATATCCCGCTGCAAATCTGGGCGGCTCCGGCGGAGTCGGCGCTGCTCACGGGAAAGGGCGGCTGAGATGGATGGCGGTACGGTTGCCGGCCGGAATGGAACAAGCCTGGCGGCGGTGGTTAGGGCGGGACGGGCCGCCGCGGGCGGGCGGCAGGAGCCGCCGCGTATGGGGCGTGGCGTGGCTGGCCGGCGCTGCGGTGAGCCTGGCGGCATCGGCCTGGCAGGACCGGCAGCGGCAGTTGGTGCCGGTGGCGGCGGTGCCGCTGCCGGCGGGGGTACGGATTTCCCCCGCGGCGGTGCGCTGGGTGCCGGTCGACTGGGTACGGCTGGGGCCGCCGGGCTTGCGGAACCCGGCGCAGCCTGCCGGTCCCCCTGTATACCACCCGCTTCCTGCCGGCGGGCAGCCTGCTGGCCGCGGGCGCGGTCAGCCGCCGGCCTCCGGGCGGCAGCGCAGGCACGGTCTGGGTTCCCCTCCCCGCCCTGCCCGCCGCCCTGGCGGGGCTGGTGCGTCCGGGGGCGCGGGTGCGGGTGCTGGCGGGGAGCGGGCGTCAGGCCTGGGAATCGCCCCCGTTGCCGGTGGTGGCGGTGGCGGCCGGCAACAGCTGGACCGGCGGCAGCGGCGGGGGGCTGGTGGTGGCAATGCCGGCCCCGGTGTGGAACGCCTACCGGACGGTGGCGGGCAGCGGGAAGGAAATGGTGGTGATGTGCGCGCCATGAAGACGACCGGCATCCTGGTGGCAAGCGGGCATCCGGGGCTGGAGGCCCGCCTGCGGGCGGAATGCGGGCCCGGCCTGCGCACCGTGCCCGCCTGGGCTGACCTGGCGCAACCGGCGCCGGCGGGGAGAACGCCTGTTCCTGGGGTTGCCCTGCCCGGGCTGCCGGAGCCGGAGGATTCCGGCCGCGTGGTGGGACCGCTGGCGGGGCGGGGTGGTGTGGTCGGACGGGGCGCGGCCGGGAACTGGCGGCAGGTGCTGGCGGGCCGGCCGCAGTGGGAGGTCTGGACGGATCGCCTCGACCCCGGCCGGTTGTGGGCCTGGTGTCGGGCGGCAGGGGGGGGAGAGACACCCGGCCTTCGCCCCCGGCGCTGGGGGTACTGGGAGCGGGCGCGGACGCCCGGCCGGTGGGCTTGTTCCTGGCCGTGGCGGCGCGGGCGGCGGCGGCCTACGGCCCCGGCCTGGTGGTCGACGCCGAGTGGGGCATTGGGGACCTGACTGCCGCTCTGCCGGGCGGGGAGCGCTGGGTGGCGCCCGCAGCCCTGGCGGCCCTGGTGCGGCGGCGGTTGCCGGGCGTGCTCGGGCAGGCCATCCGGTCCCCCTCGGTGCTGGACCCCGACCCGCCCCTGCCGGCCCCGGCGGCCTGGCAGGAGGTGCTGGCGGCTGCGGACCCCTGGCAGGGTTGGTACCTGGGGCGGGATCCCCGGCGGCCGCCGGTGCTGCAGGTGCTGGAACACCTGGATCTGGTGCTGCTGGTGCCGGGCACCGGGACCGGCCTTGTGCCTGCCCTGCGCCTGGCGGAGGTCCTGCGTCTGGCGGTGCCCCGCCTGGCAATGGCCGCCGCGGGGCTGGGCGGGAGCGGCAGTGCGGCGGCGGAATGGCGGCGGCGCACCGGCCTCGAGTGGTGGAGCCTGCCCGAGGCGGCCGGTCCTGCCGGCGGCTGGCCGCGGCGGTTGCGGAGCGGCGGCCTGCGCGCCGCGGAGAGGGGGCCCCGCTGATGAAGTCCGGGGAAGGCGGGGTGCCGGCGCTGGTGGCGGATTCCTGGGCGGCGGCCTTCACTCGCGAGCATCCCGACCTGGCGGGACACCTGGTGTGGGACGGTCCGGCCCTGGAGGCGCTGGAGGCAGCGGTGCGCCGCTTCCTGCGGGACCGGGCCGGGCGCGGCCTGCCCGGGGAACGGGAGGTACGGGCGCTGCTGCACCGGCTGACCGGCCTGGGGCCGCTGGATGTCCTCCTGGCTGATGATAGCATCACCGAGATCATGATCAACGGGCCCGCGCAGGCCTACTGTGAACGGCAGGGCCGCCTGCACCCGGTGAGCCTGCATTTCGCGGGGGTGGAGGATCTGCTGGCCCTGGTGCAACGGCTGGCGGCCCGGGCCGGCCGCACCCTCAACCCGGGCAGCCCCGTCTGCGACGCGCGGTTGGCGGACGGTTCCCGCATCCATTGCCTGGTGCCCCCGGTGACCCGCTTCCCGGCACTGACCATCCGGCGGGCACCGCTGCGGGCGCCGCGGGCGGAGGAGCTGCTGGCTGCGGGAACCTTGGAACGGCCGCTCTGGGAGGAGCTGCAGGATGCCGTGCGGCGGCGGGCCAACGTGCTGATCGCAGGCGGGGCCGGGACGGGTAAGACCACCCTCCTGCGCCTGCTGGCCGCAGCCATCCCGGAAGGGGAGCGGGTGGTGGTGATCGAGGAGGTGCCGGAACTGCGGCTGGAGGTCTATCACCGTCATACCGTCTCCCTGGAGGCCGGGGAACGCTATCCGGTCCGGGAGCTGGTCCGGCAAGCCCTGCGCATGCGGCCCGACCGCATCGTAGTGGGGGAGGTGCGCGGGGAGGAGAGTCTGGACCTGCTGGAGGCCATGGCCACCGGCCATCCGGGTTCGCTTTCGACCGTCCATAGCCGGGGTCAGGGCACGGCCGCCCTGCAGCGGCTGGCCCGCCTGGCGGCCCGGGCGGCCCCGGCCTGGCCGTTACCCCTGGTGGAACGGGAGATCCGGGCCACGGTGGACCTGGTGATCTATCTGGCACGCCATGCCGATGGCCGCCGCCTGGTACAGGAGGTAGCCATGCGGGGGCCAGGGGGCTGGACCACCCGCTTCCGGCGCGACCCGGCGGCCGGCGGGGAGGGGCCGCTGTGGGGCTGAGTGTGCTGCTGCCGGCGGCTGCCGTGGCGCTGCTGGCGGGGCGGACCGGTCGCGGGGGCAACGCCGCCTGCCCTGGCCGCCGCTGCTGGCGGGGCTGCTGGCGGCGTGGCAGGGACCGCGGCCCTGGGACGGGGTGCCGGCGGCGGTATGGGCGGGCGGTTTCTGGTGGTGGGTCCGGATGCTGGACGGAGAGCGCCGGCGCCGGCGGACGGAGGAGGACGGCCGCCGCGCGCTGGGCCGGCTGGCCTACCGGCTGGAGACGGGCCAGGCCTTCCCCGGCGTTGGAGGACACCCTGCGGGAGGCCGGCATCGTCTGGCCGGCGGGGGCGGATCCCGGGCAGGTGCTGCGCCGGCTGGTGGACCGGTGGCCGGGTCCGGACTGGGAGGCGGTGGAGACGGGCTGGATGCTGGTGATGCGGCAGGGGGGCAGCCTGACGGCGGTGGTGCAGGCGGCGGATGCCGCCGCCTCCCGCCGGGAGCGCCGGCGCCGGAGACAGGAGGAGGAGGCGCAGGGCCGCCGGACCACCCTCCTGGTGATGGCCCTGGCGCCGCTGCTGACCACGGCCGTGCTGGCGCTGGCACTGCCCGCCTTCTGGCGGGTGCTGGCGGCTACCGGTGGCGGGGTGGGCGTGCTGACGGCCGTGGCCGCCGTAAGTACCACCGCGCTGGCAGCCGCCGGCCGCCTCGGGGCGGGGGAGGGGTAGGGGGAACCGATGCAGGGATGGGCACAAGCCGCCTGGGCGGCCCTGGCCGCCGGGCTGGCCTGGCTGCCGGGGGAGGCGGAAACCGGGGCGGTCCTGGCCGCGGCACTGCTGGCCTGGATCGGGGCCGGCTGGCGCTCGGCGGGCACCTGGCTGATGGCGGGCGCGGTTCTGGCGGCGGGGGCCGGCGGGGCCGCCATCCACCGGCGCCGCCGGCAGCGGCAGGTAGCGGCAGCCCGCCGGCGGGCGGCGGCGGTACTGCTGGAGGCCATCGCCCTGTATCTGGCGGCCGGGAGCGGGTTCTGGCCGGCGGTGGAAGGGGCGGTGGCGATGGCGGGGGATCCCGGGCTGCGGGAAGTGGCTCGGGCGGTTCTGGCCGGGGAGGTGCCGGCGCCGTTGCCGGCGGAATGGGAGGAGCTGGTGACCTGGCTGGGGCGTGGGCACCAGGGGGGCATGGCGGCGGCGGAGGCCGAACGGCAGCTGGAGGCGTGGAGCGCCCGCGAGGAAGCGGTGCAGGCCCGTGCCGCTGCCCGCGCCCCGCTGTGGTTGGCCCTCCTTTCCGCCCTGCAGTTGCTGAATGTGCTGGTGCTGCTGGCGTATCCGATGGTGATCCTGGCCGGCCGGGGCCTGGCCGGCCTGCCCTGACCGCCCCCGCCTCCGGCCGTCAGCCGGCGGCGGGGACGGGCGGGCATGTTTCTGGCAACGGTGAGAAGGGCCGCCACCCCCTCCGTGAGCCGGCTGTCCACCATGCGGGGGGAAGACTGCGGACGGCGGTGTAATCGGGCAGCAGATCCGCCACCGGCAACGGCGCCGAGGGCGGTACCGGAGCGGTGTGCCAGCCCCCCGGGCGGGACACTTTCCATCCAGACCTGGGGGCCGATGGCCAGCATGCGGATGGTGAGGGTCAGCGGCCCCGTCCCCGGCCCGGTGAGCGTTTCCCGGGTGGTGGATGCCGTCTGGGGGCCGACGGGGTCGTAGGCCCAGCTGCCGCTGATCGCGCTGGCACCCGGCACCGGCGGCCGGGAAGCGGAGGCGCGATGTCCGCAGCCGGCGGCGGTGGCGGTGACGAGGAAGGCGGTCAGAACGGGTAGCAGCCGGCGTCCGGCGCCGGCGGCCATAACGGGTGGGCTCCTTCCCCGGCCGGAGCCGCCGCGGGGCGGGACCGGCCCGCGTAGCGCGTTGACGGTAGCAGGACCGTCCAGCGGCCGTCAAGGGTCTGCCGGCGGGACCCGGGGGCGGGTCTGGCGCGCGTTCGCCGCCGGCGGTAGCATGATAGCGGTGGCAGGAAGAGGAGGAGGTGACGGGAATGCGGCTCGCAGCCTGGCATGGGTGCCGGGAGCGCTTCGCCACCCCGGCCTTCCATCTGCCCTGGCCGGCTTATCTGTGGTTTGCGGCCATCCTGAGCGGGTTTGCCCTGTTGGACGGGGTGGGCCGCCCGCTGACCGCCTACCTGGTCCCCCCGTTTGCGGCTACCCTCAGCA
Organism: Candidatus Hydrogenisulfobacillus filiaventi; assembly: GCA_902809825.1. Lineage (NCBI taxonomy): Bacteria > Bacillati > Bacillota > Clostridia > Eubacteriales > Clostridiales Family XVII. Incertae Sedis > Candidatus Hydrogenisulfobacillus > Candidatus Hydrogenisulfobacillus filiaventi. Next base: position 1,592,762 of record LR778114.1, on the reverse strand, counting down.
TCATCCTGCTGTTGCCCCATCAACCGGTGGCCCGGCCGGCCGCGGTCGTGCTGGGGTCCACCTTGGCGGCCGGTCTGGGCACCCTGGCCGGGATGCTGGGACACGGGCCGCTGCTGGCGGCCCTCACCGCGGCGGGGGTTTTTATGCTGTTGAGCCGTCTGGGCCTGTACCACCCGCCCGCGCTGGCCCTCTCCATGTATCCCCTGCTGCTGCACCCCGGCCCCTGGTTCGCCCTGGCCTCGGTGTTGCCCTTTACCCTGGTGGCGGTGGGAACCGCCACCCTGCTGAGCCGGCGGGTGGCTGCCTGGCCGCCCTATCCCCTGGGCAACCTGCTGCAGGGGGAGGAGGCGGCCGGATAGGGGACGGGGCCGGGACGCCGTCCCGGCCCCCGTCTATCATTCGGCCAGGCCCCTCAGGAGCATGAGCCAGACCACCGCTACGGCACCCAGGATGCCGCCCAGCGTGTACCACATTGCCACGGCTATCGCCCCTTTCGCTTCCGGTTGGCGCGACTATACCACGGCCGCCGCCGGCAGAGCGGCCCGTTTCGCTTGAACGGTGCCGCGGGCCGGGGTGGCGGTGGGGTTCAGGGCGGCTGTCCGCCGGGCCCGGGAAGAACGGCGGGCGGCGTCCCTGCTGCTGGACGGGGTTCAGGGGCTAGGGCTTGATGTAGGCCCATCCCTCCTGCTGACGGCGGACCAGCTCCCCTACCCCGGAGGGGACCACGCTGACGCCGGCCAGCAGTTCGGCGGCCGTCACCGCCCGGGCGCGCATGGTGTTGGCGCAGGCCGCCACCCGCACCCCCTGCTCCTGGAGGCGGTCCAGCTCGGCGGCAGCGGCGCTGCGCCCCGTTAAAACCAGGTCGAGGGCATCGCCCTGCACCACCAGTTCCACCACGGCGTCGGGCAGTTCGTTCAGCAGGTTGGCGATATTGGCCAGCGCCTTGCGGTGGGCATCCGGATCCGCAGCGTTGAGGTGAAACACAACCCGGTAGGCCATGGCGGCCCTCCTTCCGCTGGTGCGCTAGGGGTCCCGGCTGATTATACCCGGTTGGCGCAGCCGGAGCCGGCTGGCCCCATTGCGCCGGATGGGGTACCATGAAAAAAAGAGCCCGGGACAGGCCGCCGGGGAAGGGAAACGGATCATGCGGTGCCCGCGTTGCGGTTTCGAGGATAGTAAAGTGCTTGATTCGCGCCCGGCGGCGGATAACCGGGAAATCCGCCGGCGCCGGGAGTGTCCCGCCTGTCATTTCCGTTTCACCACCCGCGAGCGGGTGGAGGAACAAACCTTCTGGGTCATCAAAAAGGACGGCCGTCGGGAACCGTTCAACCGGGAAAAGATCCTGAACGGGCTGCTGACCGCCTGCCGGAAGCGGCCGGTGCCGGTGGAACAGCTGGAAACGCTGGCGGCGGAGGTGGAACAGGCCATCCGGGAGCGGTTTGCCCGGGAGGTCCCCACGGAGGTGGTGGGCGAGGAGGTCATCACCCGCCTGCGCGCGCTCGACGAGGTGGCGTATGTCCGTTTTGCCTCCGTCTACCGGCGGTTTGCCGATGCGCGGGAGTTTCAGGAGGAGTTGAAACGGCTGGAACCGGCCCGCCAGCCGGAGCCGGCCGGGGAGCGGGAATGAGGCCGAGCCGGGCGGGGCAAGAAAAAGGGCGGGTGCCGGACCGGGAATGCAGAAGGAAAGCAGGCGGAAATGGCGAAAGAGAAATAGCTGTGTCGAAGGAGGGGCCGGCAGGCACCCGGGGGGGTAGGCATGACGACGTATCAGTATCTCATCGGGCGTAATCTGTGGGTGCGCAGCGATCCGCGCTGGAACGCCGCCATCGAGATGTTCGCCCTGCCCCTGTTCTCCGACCGCGAACGGGCTGCCATCATGGCTGCGGTCGATTTCGAACACCGGCATATCGACTGGGAGGCTATTTTTGCGACGGCGGAATCCTGGGCGCGCCCGAAGCAGATCCTCCTCCACATCGCCCATGCCCTGTTCGAGGACGGGGATTGTCAGCTGGCGGTGCTGGGGCAGCTCAACACCGCGGAACGGGCAGCGGCCCTGATGGTGATTGCCGAGCGCTACCGCTGAGCCGGCGGCCAGCCGCCGGCCAGGGCCGGTCCCAGGCGCGCCCGGCCGGGATCCAGCGGGTGGTGGCCCAGGGCACCCACCGGCACCGGGCCGCTCAAGGCATTGGTGAGCCAGCATTCGGCGATGTCCTCGGGGTCCGGGGGGGCCGTTGCCACCTCCGCGACCGCAATGCTCCAGGCGCGCAGACGGGCGAGGGCCCAGCGCCGTCCCACCCCCGCCACGCAGCCCGTCTCCAGGGAGGGGGTGAAGACCCGTCCTTCGCGGTCGGTCCAGAAGAGGTTGTGACGGAGCGTCTCCATGACCTCCCCCCGGGGATTAGCCAGCACGCGATCGTACCACGGTGCCGGGTCCTCTCCTGCGGCCAGGGAATGGCTCAAGGTTTTGAGGCCGTGCAGCGGAGCGGGCGGCGGACAGGCCGCCAGCGGCGGGTAGGCCAGGGCCGGCCAGGGCGGCGGGGCCGGCAGGGGCCGCAGATGGGCGCGGAGGGTGACAGCCGGCCGCTCCGGGGACCAGGAGGCGACCAGCCGGAGGGCGGCCGGGGCCGCCACCTCCGGCAGCCCTTCGGGCAGGGCTGCCGGCCAGCCCAGACGGGCGAGGCCGCCCGCCAGGCGTTCCCGGTGCCAGGACCACAAAGGGGCCCCCTCCGGTCCCGTGCGCACCGTTTCCACCAGGGCCAGCCCCCGCCTCCAGAGGGAGTCCCTGCTGTCCAGCATACCGCTCCCGGGCCGCCAGGTGCCCTCCGCCCAATGCCAGACCGTCTCCATGCCCGGTTTCCCCTTCTCCTCCTTTGCCTGCTCTCCCGGGTTCAGGGGGCCGGCACCCCCAGCGCCCGCAGCAGCCCGTCAGCCTTTTCCAGCGTCTCCCGCCACTCGGCCTCGGGGTCGGAGTCCACGGTGATGCCGGCGCCGGCCCCCAGCCGGTAGTCATCCCCGAAGCGGGTCAGGGTCCGGATGGCGATATTCCAGTGCCAGTAGCCGTTACCGCCCGCAAATCCGATGCTGCCGGTATAGGGCCCGCGGGCCTCCGGTTCCAGCCGCGCAATGCAGTCCATCGCCGCCAGCTTGGGGGCTCCGGTCACGGACCCCCCGGGGAACAGGGACCGGAAGAGCGGCACCGGGTCCGGCCACGGATAGCGCCCCTCCACCTCGGCCACCAGGTGGTGCACATAGGGGAGGGACTCCAGGTGGGGCCCGCGGCTCATCCGTACCGAGCCCGCGGCTGCGACCCGGTTGAGGTCGTTGCGCTCCAGGTCGACCACCATGATGAGCTCCGCCCGGTCTTTTTCGCTGGCCAGCAGTTCCCCGGCCAGGGCCCGGTCGGCCTCCGGGTTACGGCCGCGGGGCCGGGTGCCCTTGATGGGGGCGGTGCGGACCACGCCGGCCGGGGTGCGCTCCAGGAAGAGTTCCGGGCTGGCCGAGAGCACGGCCCAGGTCCGGGTGCGGTAGAAGGCCCCCCGGGCCGGGTGCAGGCGGCTGCGCAGGGCCAGGAAGCGGGTAGCGTCGGCCGGAGGACCGGCCAGGTGCAGGATGCGGGCCAGGTTGACCAGGTAGACGTCGCCCCGCCGGATGGCCGCCTGAACGGTGCGTACCCCTTCCAGGAACCCCCGCCGGTCCCAGGAGGCGGCGGTCACTACCAGCGGCGGGGCCGGGTCCGGGACCCGCGCTTCCCGCCGCCATGCCTCCAGCCCGGCCCGGGCGGCTGCGACCCCGCGGGCATCAGCCAGGAACTGGCGGCCGTCCGTATCCGCATACAGTACAGCCGGGTAATAGCCGAGGTGCCAGAGGGGGAACGGCTGCCGGCGGCAGGGCCGGGAAGGGCGGGGATCCAGCAGGCTTCCGAGCTCATAGGTCAGCACCCCCGCCCAGGCCGGAGCCGGCTCGGGGCCCGGCGCCGGCGGTTCCCACCCGGCCAGGGGCTGCTGGCCGGGGACGGCGGTGAGGGTACGTTCGGGGCAGCACCCGGCTACGAAGCCACCCCCGGGCAGGTCCACCCAGAAGCCCTCCGCCGCCGCCTCCAGCCGCCCCAGCACCGCCGCCGGGTCCAACGGGGGCACCACCTCCAGCACTGCCATCCATCCGCGCCTCCTTCCTAACAGGGGGGAATTCGGGATCCGGCGCCCGGGTTCCTGCCCCCTGGCCGGCAACATGATAGGATGACGGGGGATGCCCTGGCCCCGGAGGGGCAGGAGGGGGATGCGTGATGGGCATGCACGGCCCGTTGCACGCCTTGTGGCAGCAGCAGCAGGCGCGGGAATACCTCAAGAATGGACGGCCGGCCTGGGGACCGGTGACGCGGCGGGCGGCGGGCCTCTTCCGTCCCTACCGGGCGGCGGTGGCCGGCGGGTTGGGCCTGGCGGCGCTGACGGTGGGTCTGGGTCTGGTTCCCCCCCTCCTGATCCGCCGCATCCTGGACCGGTCGCTGCCGGCGCACGACATCCATGCCATCCTGGTCCTGAGCGCCCTGATGGTGGCGGTCACGGCCGCCCAGGCGGTGGCCGGCTGGGCGGAACACTACCTGGCCGCGGTGGTCGCGCAGGGGGTCATCCTGAGTCTGCGACGGCAGTTGTTTGCCCACCTGGAGGCCATGGGCCTGGCCTTTTTTGTCGGGCGCCGCGGCGGGAACCTCCACTCCCGGTTCGTCAACGACCTGGGTTCCCTGCAGAACGTCCTGGCCCAAGCCCTCCTGGGTACGGTACAGAACGTGCTCACGGTAGGGCTGACCCTGACGGTGATGTTTGTTCTCAACTGGCGGCTCACCCTGGCCGCCACTGCCGCGCTGCCCGCCTTCGCCCTGCCGGTGATCTACTTCGGCCGGCGGCGTTATGAGGCGGTCCGGGAGACCCAGGAGGCGCTGGAGCGGATGACGGGGGTGCTGGAGGAAGCCCTGGCCCTGCCGGGTATCCTGGCCGTCAAGGGCTTTGGCGCCGAGGCGCGTGAACTGGCGCGCTTCAGCGCTGAGGCCGAGGCGGTGCGCCGGGCCCAAGTCCGGCAGACGGCGGTGACGCAGTGGATGATGGTGATCATCCAGTCGCTGGCAGCCCTGGGACCGGGATTGCTGTTCGGCTACGGGGCCTTCCTCATCATCCGTCACCAGGTGCAGCTGGGCACCGTGGTGGCCTTTGCCACCTATCTCCTGCGCCTGTACGCCCCGGCCTCCTCCCTGGCCGGAACCAATGCCACCCTGCTGGGGGCGGTGGCGCTGTTCGAGCGCATCTTCGCCTTCCTGGACCTGCCGGTGGAGGTGGCGGACCCGCCCCGTCCCCGGCCGCTGCCGGCCGTCCCCCGCGACGGCCTGTGCTTCGAGGGGGTATCGTTCCGGTATCCCGGCAGCGCCACGGACGCCCTCCAGGAGGTCAGCTTCTGTGTGCGCCCCGGCAGCATGGTGGCGCTGGTGGGGCCCAGCGGGGCGGGCAAGTCCACTATCCTGGCCTTGGCGGCCCGGTTTTACGACCCTACCGGCGGGACGGTACGCCTGGAGGGGCTTGATCTGCGCGAGGTCGCCCAGGCCGACCTGCGGCGGCGGCTGGCCCTGGTGACCCAGGAGCCGGTGCTCTTTCACGCTACCCTGCTCGAGAACCTGCTGTACGGCCGTCCGGATGCCGATGCGCGGGCGGTGGAGGAGGCGGTGGAGGCCGCCCAGCTGACGGAACTGGTGGCCCGCCTGCCCGATGGCCTGCACACCCTGGTCGGGGAGCACGGGTACCGTCTGTCCGGCGGCGAGAAGCAACGCCTGGCCATTGCCCGTGCCATCCTCCGGCAGCCGGCCTACCTGCTGCTGGACGAGGCCACCAGCGCCCTGGACTCCCACGCCGAGCGCCTGATCCAGGCCGCGCTGGAGCGCCTGGTGGCCGGCCGTACCGTGATTGCGATCGCCCACCGCCTGTCCACGGTGCTGCGGGCCGCCACCATCCTGGTGGTGGACCACGGCCGCATTGTGGAGCGGGGGACGCATCAGGCGCTGCTGGCCCGGGGCGGGCTCTACCGCCTGTTGTACACGGAACAGTTTGCCGCGGGTGCGGCGGGCCTGCACCTTGCGGCGGAGGAGGCGAAGGCATGAACCGGCAGTGGGCGCCGGAGACGCGGGTGGTGCACGCGGGGTCCGCTCCCGCCGCCCGCCCCACCGTGGACCCGGTGTATCTCAGTACCACCTTCCTGGCGGCGGACCCGGAGGAGCTGGACGCCATCCTGGGCGGGCGGCAGGCGGGGTTCAGCTACGGCCGTCACGACAACCCCACCCTGGCTGCCCTGGCGGAGGCGGTGAACGAGCTCGAAGGCGGCCAGGGTGCCGTGGTCTACGCCTCCGGGATGGGGGCCCTGCTGGGGGCGCTGCTGGCGGTGCGCCTGCAGCCGGGGGACCGTCTGCTGGTGAGCCGGGACGTCTACGGCGCCACCCTCAACCTGGCCCGCGACCTGCTGGGAACCTGGGGGATCCGGGTGGTCACCGGGGACCTTGTCGACCTGGCGGCAGCTGCGGAGACCATCCGCCGCGAGCGCCCGCGGGCGGTGTTGTTCGAGATCCTGACCAACCCGCTGATGCGGGTGGTGGACGGCCCGGCCGTGGCGGCGTTGGCCCGGGAGGCCGGGGCCGCCGTGGTGGTGGACAATACCTTCACCACCCCGCTCATGACGCGGCCCCTGGAGTGGGGGGCCGACCTGGTGGTGCACAGTGCCACCAAATACCTGGGCGGGCACGGGGATGCCCTGGGCGGGGTGGTGGTGGCGGGACCGGGGCCGTGGCTGGAGCGCCTGCGGCATGACATCCGCCTGACCGGGGCCGTGCCCGGCCCGATGGAGGCCTGGCTTCTGCTGCGCGGCCTGCGGACCCTGGCCTTGCGGTTCCCGCGCCAGTGCGCCAGTGCCGCCTATGTGGCCGGGGCCCTGGCGGCGGAAGGGCGGCCGGTGCGGGTCTTTCACCCCGTGCTGGCCCGGGGCCCCGAAGCAGAGCGGGTAGCACGGCTGTTCCCGGCCGGTCTGGCCGGGGCGGCGGTCAGTCTCGACCTGGGGGTGGACACAGCCGGGGTGTATGAGTTCCTGCGGCGGTTGCGGCTCATCCTGCCCGGCACCACCGTAGGGGATATCTACAGCTTGTGCCTGTATCCTAAAATGGCTTCGCACCGGTCGCTGACCGTCGAGGAACGGCAGGCGCTCGGCATCGGTGACGGCCTGGTCCGGATTTCAGTCGGCATTGAGGACCCGGAGGACATCCTGGCGGATATCCGGGCTGCGTTGCCGGCCGGGTCCGGTACCGCACGAGAGACCGGGGACGGCGGGGCCGTCCGGGGAGGAGCGGCGTCCAATGGATGAAGCAGCCAAGAAGACCATGTTGCGGGGGATCACCTACGGCCTGTACGTGGTGGGGGTGCGCAAGGGTGAGGAGCTCAACGCCTTCACCGCCAACTGGCTGACCCAGGCCTCCTTTCAGCCGCCGCTGGTGGTCCTGGCGGCCAAGGCCGGAACCCTGTCCCAGGAGTACATCGACGCCGAGGGGGTGTTCGCCGTTTCGGTGCTGGCGGCCGGGCAGAAGGACCTGGCGGCCCAGTTCTTCAAGCCTGCGCACCGCGTAGGCAACAAACTGGGCTCGGCCGAGTTCCGGCTGGCGCCTGAAACCGGCTGCCCGGTATTGACCGACACCCTGGGCTATTTCGAGTGCCGGGTGCGGCGCACCCTGGCCGAGGGGGACCACACCGTCTACCTGGCGGAGGTGGTGGGGGCCGAGGTGTTCCGCAGCGGTGACCCCCTGGCTATGCGGGAGACGGGCTGGAACTACGGCGGTTGAGCCGGCTGGGCGGAGGCAGCAGCATGGACCGGTGGCGGGTGCGGGCGGCCGGGGATGCGGCCGTGCTGGTGGAACTGGGCCGGGAGGAGGATCCGGCGGTCAACCGGGGGGTCCACCGCCTGGCGGCCGCTCTGCGGGGGCTGCCCGGCATCCTGGAGACCGTGCCGGGCTACACCACCCTGCTGGTGGTCTTCGATCCGCGGCGGTGGGACGGGGCCGGGGTGGCAGCCCTGGTGGAGGCCGCCCGGCCCGGACCCGCCCCCCCGTTCCCGGGGGGGCGGCGGGTGCGCATCCCTGTGTGCTATGGCGGGGAATGGGGGCCGGACCTGGAGGCGGTGGCCGCCCGGCACCACCTGACCCCGCAGACGGTGGTGACCCTCCACGCCGGGCGGGACTACCCGGTTTACGCTCTGGGTTTTTCCCCCGGCTTCCCCATGTTGGGCGGACTGGACCCCCGCCTGGCCACCCCCCGTCTGGACACCCCGCGGCTCAAGGTACCGGCGGGGTCGGTCGGGATCGGCGGCCGGCAGACCGGTATCTACCCCCTTGCCACCCCCGGCGGATGGAACCTTATCGGCCGTACGCCCCTTCGCCTCTTTCGGCCTGACCGTGTGCCGCCGGTGCCGTACCGGCCGGGGGATGTCCTGCACTTTGATCCCATTGATGCCGACGCCTTCGCCCGCCTGGCCGGCAGCCCGGCTGAGCCGGCGGTGGAGGTGCTGGAACCGGAGGCCCCGGCGTGATCCGGGTGATGGACCCCGGGCTGCTGGCCACGGTCCAGGATACCGGACGGTTCGGGTGGGAGGACTACGGGGTGGCCCGCGGCGGAGCCCTCGATCCGGTTGCCCTGGCCTGGGCCAACCGCCTGGCGGAGAATCCGGTGTGGGCGGCAGGAGTGGAGTTCACCTGGACCGGCGGGCGGCTGCAGATAGAGCGGGACCTGCTGCTGGCGGTGACCGGTGCGGTGTCTGTGGCGTTGGACGGGGCGGAACTGCCCCCCTGGTCCGGGTTCTGGGCACCGGCCGGGTCGGAGGTGGTGGTGGGCCCGCCGGCCGGCGCCCGTGCCTACCTGGCGGTGCATGGCGGCATCGCCGTGCCGCGGGTGCTGGGCAGTCGCAGTACCGACCTGGCCGGCGCCTTCGGGGGGCTCGAGGGCCGCAGGCTGCGGGCAGGGGATGTGCTGCCGGTGGGGGCGGCCCCCGCGCCCGGGCTGGTCCCCGGCCGGGTGCGCAGCCTGTGCCGGCCGCTGCCGCCACCGCCTGCGGTGGTGACCTTGGCGGCGGTACCGGGGCCCCGGGATGACCTGTTGGCACCGGAGACGGTAGCGGCCTTCTGGGGGCGGTCCTTCCGGGTATCGCCCGCAGCCGACCGGATGGGGATCCGGCTGGAGGGGCGCCTGCCGGGTCCCGCCCCGGGCGGGGGCCTCCTATCGGAAGGCATGGCGGTGGGGGCGGTGCAAGTCCCGCCCGACGGCTCCCCCATCGTGCTGCTGGCGGCGCGGGGGACGATGGGGGGGTATCCGGTGGTGGCCACGGTGAGCACCGGCGACCTGCCGGTGCTGGGGCAGTTGCGGCCCGGGCAGGTCGTGCGGTTCCGGGCGGTGGACGCGGCCGCGGCCCGCCGCCGGTCCCTGGCCCGGCAAGCGGCGGTAGAGGCGGTCCCGGTGCGGGAATGGCGGCGGCAGCCGGATGGCGGACGCGCCTGGCTACCGGTGCCGGCCCCGTGGGACGGGGTATTCCGGCGGGCCCGCCGGGTCCCGGCCCGGGTCGCGGCCGGGACCGGTCTGGGATGGATGGACAGCCTCGGTAGCAGCCGGGAGGTTACAGCTCCCGTTGCCGGGGAACTGGCCTGGCTGGCCCCGGAGGGGTGGCGGGCGCAGGCCGGGGACACCCTGGCCCTGCTGCGGCCGCTGGGGGGCTGGCGGGAAGGGGAGGTGGGCAGCCATGAACGGACCCGATGCGATTGACCTGAATTGCGACATGGGGGAGGGGTTCGGGGCATACCGCCTGGGATCCGATGAGGAGCTGATGCCCTGGATCACGTCGGCCAATGTCGCAGCGGGGTTTCATGCCGGTGATCCCCGCACCTTGGAGCGCACCGTGACCCTGGCCCGGCGCTACGGGGTGAACGTGGGGGCTCATCCCGGTTTTCCCGACCTGGTCGGCTTCGGTCGGCGGCCGATGGCCCTGAGCCCGGAGGAGATCCGGACCGATGTGCTTTACCAGATCGGGGCGGTAGCGGCTTTTGCGCGTGCTGCCGGCGTCCCGCTGGTGCATGTCAAGCCCCATGGCGCCCTGGCTAATCTGGCGGTCAAGGATGCCCGAGTAGCGGGGGCCATCGCGGATGCGGTAGCGGCTTACGACCCCGGCCTCATCCTCATCGCCTACGGGGGAGAGCTGGCCCGGGCCGGGCGTGCGCGGGGGCTGCGGGTGGCCATGGAAGCCTACGCGGACCGCGGGTATGCCGCCGATGGCAGCCTCTTGCCCCGCAGCCGGCCGGGGGCGGTGCTCCACGACCCCGAGGCCATTGTCGAACGGGCGGTGGAGATGGTGCGGACCGGCAGCGTCGTGAGTGCGGACGGGGTCCGGGTACCGTTAGCCGTGGAAACCCTGTGCGTGCATGGGGATACCCCGGGGGCCGCCGCCATCGTCCGTCGCCTGCGTCAGGGACTGGAGGCCGCCGGCATCCGGGTCCGACCGCTGCCGCCGGCCGTGGGGTAGACAGCAAAAGGCCCGGGAGCGCACTCCCGGGCCCGGCAGGGGACGGGGGCTAGCCCGCCGCCACCGCTGCCACCTTCTTCTCCAGGCCGGCCATGAGGCTGGCGAAGGAGTCCTCGAACGCCTTCACGCCCTGCTGCATGAGCTGGTCGGTCACCCAGTCCATGGAGATGCCGGCCGCCTCCAACGCTTCCAGGTCCGCGTGGGCGCGGTCGAGGTCGGCATCCACGGTGCGGGCCACCTTCACCGACTGCAGCACCGCCTCCACGGTCTGCGGGGGCAGGGTGTTGACGGTGTGGGGACCGATGAGGGTGTCGACGTAGAGCAGCGGCGGGTAGGCCGGGTTCTTGGTGCTGGTGGAGGCCCACAACGGCCGCTGCACCCGCGCCCCCTTGGCTGCCAGCGCCGCCCAGCGCGGTTCGGCCGACCGCCGCTGGAAAAGCTCATAGGCCAGCTTGGCGTTGGCCACTGCCGCCTTGCCGCGCAGGGCGGGGTCCAGGCCGCGCTCGTCGATCAGCTTGTCGACCAGGGTGTCCACCCGGCTGACAAAGAAGCTGGCCACGGACGCCACGCGGTCCACCGGCAGGCCCCGCTGCAGGCGGTCCTCCAGACCTTCCCAGTAGGCGGTGATGACGTCGTCGTAGGTCTTCAGGCTGAAGATGAGGGTCACATTGACATTGACCCCGTCGGCGATGAGGGTGCGGATAGCGGGGATGCCCTCCGGGGTGGCCGGCACCTTGATCATCACATTAGGCCGGTTGAGGGTGCCGAAGATCCGGCGCGCCTCCGCCACCGTGGCCGGGGTGTCGGCCGCCAGGGTGGGCGGCACCTCGATGGAAATGTAGCCGTCCTCGCCGTTGGTGCGGTCGTAGACCGGCCGCAGCAGGTCCGCCCCGCGCCCGATGTCCTCCAGGGTCAACTGGTCGTAGATGGCCTGGGCGTCGAGGCCCCGGCGGACCAGTTCCGTGATGGCGGCGTCGTAGTCGTTGCTGCCCCCGATGGCCTTCTCGAAAATGGTGGGGTTGGACGTCACCCCGCTGACGCCGGCCTCAATCAACCGGGCCAGTTCGCCGGAGTCGAGCAGCCCGCGGCGGATGTTGTCGTACCAGATGCTCTGGCCCAGTTCGTTCAGGGCGTGGATCGACGTCGCCATGCATCTACCTCCTCAAAATCGGGCGGGTTCCGGGATGCTAGCCCCGCATCTCCCGGTAGACCTCCACCACGTGTTCGGGCGTAAAGCCGTATTCGCGGAACAGGACCTCGTAAGGCGCGGAGGCGCCGAAGCCGGTCATGCCGATGATACGCCCGCGGGTTCCCACGTACCGCTCCCAGCCCATGGGGCTGGCCGCTTCGATGGCGATGCGGGCGTCCACGGCGGCCGGCAGCACCGACTCCCGGTAAGCGGCCGGCTGCTGTTCGAACAGCTCCCAGCTGGGGAAGCTGACCACCCGGGTGCGGACGCCTTCCGCCTCCAGGCGGTCGGCCGCCTCCAGGGCCACGGCGACCTCTGATCCGGTCGCCATCAGGATCAGGTCGGGCAGTCCGCTGCCGGAGGCCTCCCGCAGCACGTAGGCGCCCTTGTCCACCGCGGGGGTCCCGCTGGTGATCACCGGCAGGTTCTGGCGGCTCAGCGCCAGGGCGACCGGGGTCCGGGTGCTGGCCAGCGCCACTTTCCAAGCTTCCCGGGTCTCGTTGGCGTCCGCGGGCCGGATGACGATGAGGTTGGGCATGGCCCGCAGCGCCGCCAGATGCTCGATGGGCTGATGGGTTGGCCCATCCTCGCCCAGGCCGATGGAGTCATGGGTGAAGACGTAGGTGACGGGCTGGTGCATGAGCGCCGCCAGACGGATGGCTGGCCGCATGTAGTTGGCGAACACCAGGAAGGTACCGCCGTATACACGCAGGCCGTGCAGCGACATCCCGTTCAGCATCGCGCCCATGGCGTGCTCCCGCACCCCGAAGTGGAGGTTGCGGCCCTCGGGATGCGCCGCCGACTGGTCCGCTTCCCCTTTGATGAGGGTGTTGTTGGAGGGAGCCAGGTCGGCAGAGCCGCCGATCAGGGTGGGGATGCGCTGGGCCAGCACATTCAGCACCTGCCCGGAGGCGCTGCGGGTGGCGATCTTCTTCCCCGGCTCAAACTGGGGCAGGTCCTGGTCCCACCCTGCCGGCAGGGTGTGCTCCCAGGTCCGTGCCAGCTCCGCCGCCTCCTGCGGGTAGGCAGCCCGGTAGCGCTCCCAAAGGGCCTCCCACTCCGCCTGCCGGCGGGCACCGGTCTCGCGGGCCCGGGCCATGAAGCTGCGGACCTCCTCCGGTACGTAGAAGGGGGGTTCCACCGGCCACCCGTAGGCTTCCTTGGTGAGCTTGACCTCCTCCTGGCCCAGGGGGGCCCCGTGGCTGCTGGCGGAGTCCTGCTTATGCGGACTGCCGTAGCCGATGTGGGTGCGGACGGCGATGATGCTAGGCCGGTCGGTGACGGTGCGGGCGGCCTCCAGGGCAGCCCGGATGGCGTCGAGGTCGTTGCCGTCCGCCACCCGCTGGGTGTGCCAGCCATAGGCGGCATACCGCGCCAGCACGTCCTCCGTGAAGGCCAGGTCGGTGGCGCCTTCAATGGACACGTGGTTGTCGTCATACAGCACCACGAGCTTGCCCAGGCCCAGGTGGCCCGCCAGGGACGAGGCCTCGCCGCTGACGCCTTCCATCAGGTCGCCGTCGCCGGCCAGGACATAGGTCATGTGGTCGACGATCGGCAGATCGGGCCGGTTGTAGCGGGCCGCCAGGAAGCGCTCGGCCAGGGCCATGCCCACCGCCGTGGCGATGCCCTGACCCAGGGGACCGGTGGTGGTCTCCACGCCGGGGGTGAGACCGTACTCCGGATGGCCGGGGGTCTTCGATCCCCACTGCCGGAACCGCTTGAGCTCCTCCAGCGGCAGGTCGTAACCCGTCAGGTGCAACAGGGCATAGAGCAGCATGGAGCCGTGGCCCGCGGAAAGGACGAAGCGGTCACGATCGGGCCAGGCGGGGTCAGCCGGATTGTGCTTGAGAAAGTCGGTCCAAAGCACGTAGGCCATGGGCGCGGCGCCCATGGGCAACCCGGGATGGCCGGACTGAGCCTGCTCCACCGCATCCATCGCCAGGGTCCGAATGGTGGTGATCGCTAACTGCTCGAGGGTGGACTCCCTCACTGTGGCCATGGGCAGTCTGCTCCTTCTTAAAGGGTTCGCTGTCGACCGGTCCCGGCGTCCGGCATCGGAGCGGGCCGCACCAGACCGAAGGCGGTGGCCCCTCCTTCTCGCCGCGTGCCTTGCTTTATAATGGAGGGCGGAGTGCCTGCAAATACCGGCATGGCATCATGCACACCGGCCAGGGGGGCCAAGCGACAGGCAACGTCACCGGAACGGGGTGCTCGACGTTCGGTCTGCCCCGATTATAAGCCCTCAGGGGATCGCTGACAATTGTTCGGTCGCTCACAAACAAGCCCGCAGGCGCGGGCCGGGGCACCGTGCCGAAGAATACAGAATAATTTCATAAGAGGGAAAAAAAGTTTAAGGGAAAATTAGTTCGAAAAGATAGTGCATATGGGAATAAAATCACATACAATTCTTTCTACCGAACACCGATCCTGCGAATCCGCAGGGACCGGATGGTCGGCATCGCATATACTAGTAGGGTATGGCAACCGGCTTTTCCCGGTGTATTCCCTCCCGCGGGCAAGGTTTTCTGGATTGGACCCAACGGCGTAGGCGCCGTCCGGTGGCCGCGGGCGCGGAGCGGGTTCACCCGGATAAGGACCTGGGAATCATTTGTAACAGCCGCCGGAGGCGTGCGCGGAAGGGAGTGAGTTTCGTGGCTTCACGGCGCCGGGTGACCATTTTGGGGATCGCAGGGGACAGCGGGGCGGGCAAATCCACCTACGCGGCCGCGCTGCGGGACATTCTGGGGGAGGACCGGGTTACGGTCATCTCCCTTGACGATTACCACTCGCTGGACCGTCGTGAGCGGAACTTGATCGGGGTGACGGCGCTCCACCCGTGGAAGGCCAACAACCTCGGGCTGGTGGTGGATCACGTGTGGGCGTTGCGGCAGGGACGACCCATCCGCAAGCCGACCTACGACCACTCCACCGGCATGCATGGGCCTACCGAGGAGATTGTCCCCAAGGACATCATCATCCTGGAAGGCCTGCACACGCTGTACCTGGAGCGCCTGCGCGATGCCCTCGACCTCCGGATTTACTTCGACACCGACACCGAACTGCGGGTGCAGTGGAAGGTGCGGCGGGACTCGGGTGCCCGGGGGTACACCCCCGAGGAGGTTATGGCCGAGATCGAGCGCCGTCGCCCCGATGTGGAGCATTACATCGAGCCGCAGAAGGCGTTCGCGGACATCGTGATCCACTACCTGGCGGACCACGACACCGTTCCCACAGCCGAGAACCCCGAGCCGGTGCGGGTGCGTTTCGCGGAACGGCTGCGCGGTTCCAAGCGCCGGCTGGTCAAGTGGCTGGCATTGGCGGGACGCCTGGGGCTCATCAGCGCGGACCACTTCCACGACCGCATCATCGGCGAGGAGGTCGAGATCGCGTCCCTGTCCGGGATCACCGACCGCTTCAGCCTGCACTCGCTGATTGAGATGGTCAGCGACCGGCACCTGCTTAGCGAGAACGTGACCCGGCACCTCAACCAGCTGCGGTATGACCCGGTGGCGGTATCGCGCATCCTGGTGGCGAGCATGATCTCGCACCTGAGTCAGACCCATAGCCAGGAGCCGGAGCCGGCTAACAACTTCCTGATTGAACAGATCTGACAGCGCATCCGGCGCTGAATACGGGCCACGGGCTTCCGGGGCGGAGGGAGGGCGCAATGTCCAGCCGGGCAACGGGGCCCATCCTGGCCCCGTCCATCCTGTCGGCCGATTTCGCCCGCCTGGGTGAGGAAGTGCGGGAGGTGGTGGCCGGCGGCGCGGAGTGGATCCATGTGGATGTGATGGACGGGCAGTTCGTGCCCAACATCACGATGGGTCCCTTGGTGGTGGCGGCGCTGCGGCCCGTCACCGACGCGCCGCTGGACGTGCACCTCATGATTGTGCAGCCGGAGCGGTACATTAACGACTTCGCTGCCGCCGGCGCCGACATCATCACCATTCACGCCGAGTCCACGCCCAATGTGCACCGGGCCTTGCAGATGATCCGGCAGGCCGGCAAGCAGGTGGGGTTGGCCCTCAACCCGGCCACACCATTGAATGCGGTGGAGCATGTGCTCGACGATATCGATATGGTGCTGGTGATGACGGTCAACCCCGGCTTCGGAGGGCAGGCCTTCATTCCCGCGATGGTGGAGAAGGTGCGGGCCCTGCGCAGTCTTCTGGACGGGCGGGGGCTGGACCGCATCCGGATTGAGGTGGACGGCGGGATTAATGCGGAAACTGCCGGGCTCACCGTCGAGGCAGGGGCGGAGGTGCTGGTCGCAGGGTCGGCGGTCTTCGGACGCCGTGACCGGGCGGCCGCCATCGCCGCCATCAAACAGGGAGCCAGGGGCTGAGGCCCCGTATACACGGGCGCGACGGGGAAAAACCGTCGCGCCCGTTCGGTTGCACGGGCAAACATAGCGGCAAACCGGCAAAGGAGGCAGGGCAGCATGGCTGAGGAGAAGAACCGCTGGGCGGCCGGGGTGACCCCCTATACGGAGATGGGGTACTGGCGGGACGACTACGAGCCCAAGGACACCGACATTATTTGCGCCTTCCGCATCGTGCCGCAGGACGGGGTGGACCCCAAGGAAGCGGCGGCGGCGGTGGCGGGGGAGTCGTCCACGGCCACCTGGACGGTGGTGTGGACGGACCGGCTGACGGCGCACGAGCATTTCCAGGCCAAGGCCTTCCGGGTGGACCACGTGCCCGGCACGGACCAGTACATTGCCTACATTGCCTACGCGATCGAGCTGTTTGAGGAGGGCTCCATCGCCAACCTGGCGTCCTCCATCATCGGCAACGTGTTCGGGTTCAAGGCGCTGAAGAGCCTGCGGCTGGAGGACATGCGGATTCCGCTGGCGTATGTGATGACCTTTCAGGGGCCGCCGCACGGGATCGTGGTGGAGCGGGAGTACCTGAATAAGTACGGGCGGCCGCTGATCGGGGCCACGGTCAAGCCCAAGCTGGGGCTGTCGGCGCGCAACTACGGGCGGGTGATTTACGAAGCGCTGGCAGGGGGCCTGGACTTCACCAAGGACGATGAGAACACGGGCTCGCAGCCGTTCCAGCGCTGGCGGGACCGCTTCCTGTACGCCATGGAGGGCGTGCAGCGGGCGATGGCCACCACGGGGGAGATTAAGGGGCACTACCTGAACGTGACCGCGGCCACCATGGAGGAGATGTACGAGCGGGCGGAGTTCGCCAAGGAGATCGGCAGCATCATCATCATGGTGGACCTGACGGTGGGCTACACGGCCATTCAGTCGATGGCGAAGTGGTGCCGGAAGAACGGGGTGCTGCTGCATCTGCACCGGGCGGGGCACAGCACCTACACGCGGCAGAAGACGCACGGGGTGTCCTTCCGGGTGATTGCCAAGTGGATGCGGCTGGCGGGGGTGGACCACATTCACGCCGGGACCGTGGTGGGCAAGCTGGAAGGGGACCCGCGGACGGTGCAGGGGTTCTACAAGACGCTACGGGAGTACAAGGTGGCGGCGGACCCGAGCCTGGGGCTGTTCTTCGACCAGGACTGGGGGCTGATGCCGGGGACGATGCCGGTGGCCTCGGGGGGCATTCACGCGGGGCAGATGCACCTGTTGCTGCACTACCTGGGGGAGGACGCCATCTTCCAGTTCGGGGGCGGCACCTTCGGGCACCCGATGGGGCCGGGCGCGGGGGCGACCGCGAACCGGGTGGCGGTGGAGGCGATGATCCAGGCGCGCAACGAAGGCCGGGACATTCTGGCGGAAGGGCCGGCGATTCTGGAGGCGGCGGCGAAGTGGTCGCCGGCGCTGCGGGCGAACCTGGAGACATGGAAGGACGTGACCTTCAACTTCGAATCGACGGACACGCCGGACGTGCTGCCGACGCCGTCGTTCTAAGGGGAGCCGGGGGAGGACGGGACGAGGATGGCGTTTCATCTGACGCAGGGGACGTTTTCGTATCTGCCGCCCTTAACGGACGAGCAGATCCGCAAGCAGATCCAGTACTGCCTGGACCACAACTGGGCGATCAACGTGGAGTACACGGACGACCCGCATCCCCGGAACACGTACTGGGAGATGTGGGGGCTGCCGATGTTCGATCAGCAGGACCCGGCGGCGGTGCTGTACGAGATCAACGAGTGCCGCAAGGCGTTTCCGCACCACTACGTGCGGGTGAGCGCGTTCGACCCCACGCTGGGGCGGCAGACGATCGCGCTGATGTTTATTGTGCAGCGGCCGCCGGAGGACCCGGGGTTCGGGCTGGAGCGGCAGGAGGCGCACGACCGGGTGCAGCGCTACACGCTGCACAGCTACGCGACCGACCGGCCGCCGGGGCAGCGCTTCGGCGACTAGGGGACGGGACCGGGACCGGGGGGCGGGGAACCGTCCCCCGCGTTTGTGTTTCCAGCGGCATGTTCCGAACGAATGCCCCCGCTGTTTGCTGGCGGGTTCAGCTGGTCATCGGCAATGCCTACGCCAGGCTGGCGTTGACGTGGGTGTCAAGAATTCTACGGCTCAGCCCGGTACCGGTTGGGTCAAGGCGGGGTTAACCCGTAGAGGTAGGCTACGAACAAGCCAGGGCTCAGGCCGGTTGGCCGGTCCGACCAGCTTCAATTCCTCATCGGTAGGGCACGACCCCATTTCGTCAGCATGGCTTGCGGACTGAAGGAGGGTTTCAATTCCTCATAGGTAGGCTACGAACACCACCAGCCCGGCCCGGAGGGCTTTATGGGCTGGTTTCAATTCCTCATAGGTAGGCTACGAACTTTGGTGGGATGCGTTTACGGTTCGCGTCGGGCCGTAGTGTTTCAATTCCTCATAGGTAGGCTACGAACTAGGGGGGTGCAACGTACCGAAGACGCTGCGCATAGTTTCAATTCCTCATAGGTAGGCTACGAACCCCTTCGGGGCCCCCTGGGGCAGCGTCGCTCGTCGTGGGTTTCAATTCCTCATAGGTAGGCTACGAACGACAGTGCTTGTCGTCTGTCCATTCATTCCTTCCGAGTTTCAATTCCTCATAGGTAGGCTACGAACGCTTCGACGGAGCGGCGGAGCCCACCAACCCCGGACCCGGTTTCAATTCCTCATAGGTAGGCTACGAACGGTCAGGGCGTAGCCGCCCCAGGAGTCCAGGTCAATGTTTCAATTCCTCATAGGTAGGCTACGAACGGGCAGAGCAGGCGAAAGCGGATCCAGCCATTATGTTTCAATTCCTCATAGGTAGGCTACGAACCGGAAGCTGGGAGGCGGCCTTGAGCGCCTACAATGGTTTCAATTCCTCATAGGTAGGCTACGAACGCTGCCATGCCTTCGCCGCCTTCGCCGCCCCTCCGGTCGTTTCAATTCCTCATAGGTAGGCTACGAACCGCTATCGGCTGTACTGGGAGCTGGGCCGGGACCCGTTTCAATTCCTCATAAGTAGGCTACGAACGAGCCGAGCTAGCGTGGCACACGATTGGCACACGCCGGGTTTCAATTCCTCATAGGTAGGCTACGAACACGCCCACGTGTTCGGCCTCGCTCATGGCCTCTAGGTTTCAATTCCTCATAGGTAGGCTACGAACTCACGGCAGCGGGCTTCGGGTTCACCAACAGCACCAATGTTTCAATTCCTCATAGGTAGGCTACGAACGAGGCCATCCCGGACGTGCCCATTGGGGCGGCCGAGAGTTTCAATTCCTCATAGGTAGGCTACGAACTGCGGCCACCGGCCCGAGCGACCCAGGTCCCCGTGAAGTTTCAATTCCTCATAGGTAGGCTACGAACAACTCGGTAGCCTGTTTTTGGTGGCGCTCGTCGCCATGTTTCAATTCCTCATAGGTAGGCTACGAACGCAATTCCTCCCTTCTTTATGGCACCTTCCGGGCCCTTGTTTCAATTCCTCATAGGTAGGCTACGAACAGGCACTGCAGGACCCGGCCTGGACTTTGTGGGCCTGGGTTTCAATTCCTCATAGGTAGGCTACGAACTGGTGCCTTTTTGTATCACTGGTTGGTGGTTTAAATAGTTTCAATTCCTCATAGGTAGGCTACGAACCTCCTCGCCCGCCACGAACCCCTGGTGCACTGGGGTTTCAATTCCTCATAGGTAGGCTACGAACTCTGGCCGATCACGTCGCGCCCGATCTGCTCCCCGCGTTTCAATTCCTCATAGGTAGGCTACGAACCCCAATCTGTTCCACCCCCCGCGTGGGGGTGGACGGTTTCAATTCCTCATAGGTAGGCTACGAACCCGTAGTGTTCAATGTCGTAGTGACCATCCTCCGGGGTTTCAATTCCTCATAGGTAGGCTACGAACAGCCCCAGCCTTACCTCTACGCGAACGATCAAGGGGGTTTCAATTCCTCATAGGTAGGCTACGAACCGGGATCGGCCCACGCCGGTTCGTAATACCCCTCCAAGTTTCAATTCCTCATAGGTAGGCTACGAACCCAGGACGCGGCCTGGGCGCCCCTGCCGGTGCCGGTTGTTTCAATTCCTCATAGGTAGGCTACGAACGGATCCAGGCAGGGAAACCGCCGATTTTTTGGACGGTTTCAATTCCTCATAGGTAGGCTACGAACTGGGGGGGCCGGATCGTCTATACGCCCTGGGGCGCGTTTCAATTCCTCATAGGTAGGCTACGAACTCGCCCGCGTCCAGGTTGAGCGTCTGGAGAGCAGGGTTTCAATTCCTCATAGGTAGGCTACGAACTGGAGGCCGTCGGGGGCGCCGCGAGCGACACGCTGTAGTTTCAATTCCTCATAGGTAGGCTACGAACCTGGCGCCGCAGGACGAAGCCTGGTGGCTGGACGAAGTTTCAATTCCTCATAGGTAGGCTACGAACGTGTTTGCGGTCATCACGTTGCTGGTGTGGGCGGTGTTTCAATTCCTCATAGGTAGGCTACGAACTTGCGGGCCAACAACAAATAAGCCCCTGACCGTGGGTGTTTCAATTCCTCATAGGTAGGCTACGAACCCAGAGCTGCCACGGCGACGCCGCCGGGGGCGCCGCGTTTCAATTCCTCATAGGTAGGCTACGAACTTTCAGGAGCACGCCGAGCTGGTGCAATGGGCGCCGGGTTTCAATTCCTCATAGGTAGGCTACGAACAGAACAAGGACAAGAACAATCAAGGGCCGAAGGGGTTTCAATTCCTCATAGGTAGGCTACGAACCAGTATGTAGTCATAGTGGAGGAAATGACGGCCCTGAGTTTCAATTCCTCATAGGTAGGCTACGAACCATGCGCGGCCCGACATCCGCATCCGGCCGCTATTTGTTTCAATTCCTCATAGGTAGGCTACGAACGACACGCGCCCAGTGGGCGGCGGCGTATCAAGCGGCGTTTCAATTCCTCATAGGTAGGCTACGAACGTGTGCAGCGGCTGCATCTGGAATTCTCCCAGGGCGTTTCAATTCCTCATAGGTAGGCTACGAACCCAGTCCTGGGGAGAACATCACCACCATCAATTGGGGTTTCAATTCCTCATAGGTAGGCTACGAACTGGACACGCTGCCCGAGGCCGCGCCCTGGGACGATCCGGGTTTCAATTCCTCATAGGTAGGCTACGAACGGATGTTGGGGGGGACATCCCCGCTGGCGTTGACCGCGTTTCAATTCCTCATAGGTAGGCTACGAACCACCGCGCATGTGACCGCCGTGGTGCGCTGGTTCAAGTTTCAATTCCTCATAGGTAGGCTACGAACCCGTTTGGCCTTGGTGACCGCCTTCATGCGCGCATGTTTCAATTCCTCATAGGTAGGCTACGAACGTCGCGTCCCGGGTCGCGTACATGACCAAGCGATCTTGGTTTCAATTCCTCATAGGTAGGCTACGAACCGAAAAACCCGCCCGGCCGCGCCCGCCCAAAACCAGTTTCAATTCCTCATAGGTAGGCTACGAACTCCGGCGGCAACGGGTGTTGGGCGGCCAGCGTCCGCAGCGTTTCAATTCCTCATAGGTAGGCTACGAACCATCCTCACCCAACCACCCGAGGCCAATCAGGCTCAGTTTCAATTCCTCATAGGTAGGCTACGAACGCGAGGGCGAGATCGCCCGGGTAGCCGACGGCGATGAGTTTCAATTCCTCATAGGTAGGCTACGAACACGACGGCCAGGTCCCCCGCCAGCACCAGGTTCCCCTCGTTTCAATTCCTCATAGGTAGGCTACGAACTCCCTCCTCGGGGGCGGCTCCGCCCCCAGCACGCCGGGTGTTTCAATTCCTCATAGGTAGGCTACGAACGGCGGTGGAGGCCGCGATAGACGCGCTGGGGGGGCCGGAGTTTCAATTCCTCATAGGTAGGCTACGAACACGCCCATGCCTGAGACCACCGACGCGCAGTGGCTGGTTTCAATTCCTCATAGGTAGGCTACGAACCGTTCCGGGAGCTCGGGACCGGCTCATGCTGGAGTGTTTCAATTCCTCATAGGTAGGCTACGAACCGCCAGATCACGCAGGGCGGGCTGCGGGTCCAAGGGTTTCAATTCCTCATAGGTAGGCTACGAACCGCATGTGAGCGAGCATGCCCTGGAGGACTTTGCGTTTCAATTCCTCATAGGTAGGCTACGAACGCCACCCTGACGTACGACCTGGGGTATACGCCGGTGGGTTTCAATTCCTCATAGGTAGGCTACGAACCTCCAAAACGCGGCCAGCCTGAACGTGTACCAGGAGTTTCAATTCCTCATAGGTAGGCTACGAACGCCCGCCAGCCGGCTCCATACCAGCTGGCCGGTGGTGGGTTTCAATTCCTCATAGGTAGGCTACGAACCCACGCGACCCAGCCGCGCAGGCCGGCTGGGAACGTTTCAATTCCTCATAGGTAGGCTACGAACGGTTCGCCAGCAGGTCTGTCGGGACCCGCTGGACGAGGTTTCAATTCCTCATAGGTAGGCTACGAACGCGTTGCACTTGCATGGCTATTCGCCTCCCTGCCGTTTCAATTCCTCATAGGTAGGCTACGAACAAGCGTGAAACTCACCCAGTCCACGAGTGCTGATAGTTTCAATTCCTCATAGGTAGGCTACGAACGGCCCCCGACGCGGTGCCCGTCACCGTGAGCGTGCTGTGTTTCAATTCCTCATAGGTAGGCTACGAACTCACCGCGTGGCGCGCGGGACTGGTGGTGGTCGCGGGTTTCAATTCCTCATAGGTAGGCTACAAACGATGAAACGGGCTCAGGTGGTTCGCTGTTCGGAATGTGTTTCAATTCCTCATAGGTAGGCTACGAACCGGCCCCAGCGTCGTGGTGGCCGTGACCGCCGTCCGTTTCAATTCCTCATAGGTAGGCTACGAACTTCGACCTCTTCCTCGATTACGTCCCGGAACTGTTGTTTCAATTCCTCATAGGTAGGCTACGAACTGACCGATCCCCCCGTCGTTACCCCATGGGACCGTCGTTTCAATTCCTCATAGGTAGGCTACGAACGCGTCGAGCGTGGTGTTGAGCGGGTTGTTCCATTGGTTTCAATTCCTCATAGGTAGGCTACGAACCCGGAGGACGAGGCGGGGCCTGTGGATCTGCCATGGGTTTCAATTCCTCATAGGTAGGCTACGAACAAAACACGGCGGTCTTCCCTTGCGTGTTGACGTAGGCGTTTCAATTCCTCATAGGTAGGCTACGAACTTGTTGCTGTCCTCCGGGTCTGGCACCCGGAACAGGTTTCAATTCCTCATAGGTAGGCTACGAACCAAGGGCGACCCGGCCATGGCCGCGTGGGCCACCTAGTTTCAATTCCTCATAGGTAGGCTACGAACCCTGCCCCAATGGCCATAGCCACAAAGTGCGCCGGGTTTCAATTCCTCATAGGTAGGCTACGAACCCATAGTACCTTGAATCAGCGGGTTTTTTCAAGATCCCCAGGAAATGGTAAATAAATAGTGCTACATGGTGTGGGTAAGTTTTTGCTTGGCTGGGAGCGCGTTGCAGGGTTCCGGCCTCGATCGTCGATCCCCCGGGATTTTGCCGCGGTCGGGGATCGACGACTTACTTAGTCAGGCAAAATAAACACCCGCTCCCGAGTCCTAACGCAGGAACGGCCGGACTTGGACAGAAGGCCAAGGGGATTGTAACCGAGGTTTACCGTCCGCAGCTTGCAGGTGGCTTAAACAATTGATATAGTGACCGAAGAAGTTCAGACAACATCCAACATAGGCAGGGAAAATGGTGCAAATGCTCCGGCACTTCGGTCCGAACTGGTTTACCGTCGGCATGGGAACTGGGATCACCGCCCTGGGCGCCTATCTTTACCCGGGGGCTCCCGGATGGCTGCGGGAGGCGGGGACGGTCCTCTGGCTGTTCAATACGCTGCTGGTGGGGCTGTTCCTGATCCTCATCCACCTCCGGATGCTCCTCGACCGCCCGGGTATGAAAGCGATCCTGCATGACCCGGTTCAGTCCATGTTCTGGGGCGCGATGCCCATGGCCCTGACGACTGTGGTGAATGGGTTTGTCGACATGGGACCGGGGGTGTTCGGCCCGGTGGCGGTGCAGGTGGCGTTCGTGGTGTGGGTGGCGAACGTGGCGATGGCGGTGGTGGCCGGCATTGTGGTGCCTTATATGATGTTTATCCGGCAGGACCACGCGCTGGACCGCCTGACCGGCATCTGGCTCATTCCGGTGGTGCCGGCCGAAGTGGTGGCTGCCAGCGGGTCCCTGCTGATTCCACATGTCGTAGGCCTGGAGGCCCAGCGCACTCTGCTGCTGATTTCGATGGGCCTGTGGGCGTTGAGCGTGCCGCTGGCCTTCCTCATCCTGGGATTTCTGTTCCTCCGTTTGGCCCTGCATAAGCTGCCGCCCAAGGAGATGGCCGCCTCGACCTGGATCTCCCTTGGTACACTCGGGACCGGGGTGATGGGGCTGGTGGGTCTGGGGCGGTATATGCCGCTGGTGTTCGGGACGTTGGGGCAGGCCATGGCGGGCGGGAGCGTGCTGGCGGCCCTGATGCTGTGGGGCTTCGGGCTGTGGTGGCTGGCCATCAGCATCCTCCTAACCCTGCACTACCTGAAACGGGGCATGCCCTTCAACCTGGGCTGGTGGGGGCTGACCTTTCCCCTGGGCGTGTTCACCGGCGGGACCGACTTCCTCTACCGGCAGCTGGGGGACTGGTTGTTGCAGGATATGGCGCGGGGGCTGTTTGTCATGCTGGCGGTCTTCTGGCTGGTGGTGGCGGTGCGGACCGTCGTGGGCCTGGTGCGCCGTTGCGCCTGGGTTACGGGGGGCGTACCGCACGCGCAGCGCCTGGCGGCCGGTCGGGCCTCCTGAGTCGGCCGAGATGCACCGGGCCCCGCCAGTGCGGGGCCCGGCCTGTTTGGCGCCGCTATCTACGCCGTGGCCGCCGGCCGAGCCATCGCCAGCCCGCCGGCAAGAGCCCCGCCGCCAGGAGAAGCTTGAGGGCGTCCCCGGGCAGGAAGGGCAGCAGGCCCAGCACCAGGGCCTTGCCCAGGCCACCGACATAGAAAGCCAGCCAGGGCACGCCTACGGCGTAGACCGCCGCCTCCCCGGCCAGCATGACCAGGACCGAGGTGCGGAAACGGCGGTCCCAACGGCGTTCGCTGAGGCGGCCCACCAGCCAGACCATCAGCACGAAGCCTACGAGATAGCCGCCCAGCGGACCCAGGGTCCAGGGCCAACCCGTGCCGCCGGCGGCCAGGAAGGGTAGCCCGGCGCCTGCTTCCAGCAGGTATAGCAGAACGGCGGCCGTTCCCCGCCGGCTGCCGAGCAGGGATCCCGTGAGGAGGACCCCGAAGGTCTGCCCGGTCACCGGAACCGGGGTAAAGGGCAGGCGGATGGCCACCTGCGCGGCGAGGGCCAGGAACAGGCTGGCGGCAACCACCTCCAGGGTAGCGGACCAGGCGCCCCTTCGCGGCCAGACCAGGTCGGCCAAAGTGGTCGTGGTGTCGGTTGCCACGAGCTACGGCCTCCTTTGCGCATGAGGTGAGGGACAACTAGACCGCAGGACCGGACCGGCCCTGCATAACCGGAATCATTCGGCACGCCGGGCCGGAAATCCTGTCGCGCAAAACGGGGCCGCGCCCGGAGTGCGGGCGCGGCCGGTAGCGGCGGGAAGGGACCGCAGCCTTAGGAGTTGAGGTACCGCCGCCAGGAGGTGTCCTCCATCATGGGGTTCCAGAGGGTCACGTACGGTCCGCGCAGCACGGTCTTGAGCGCGCGATCGTGCAGGGTGCGCACCTCGTGGTTGATGGCGACCCGGGAGATGCCGAACATGGCCGCGTTGAGGTCCGCCCATTCCATGTGCACCACGTACTCGGCGGGCGTGCTCTTGGCCTGGACCAGCTGGAAATTCCCCTCCTTGACCCGCGGCGGGTAGTCGCCCAGGGTCTGCAGGGCCTGGTGCAGCCCTTCCGGCACCAGCTGCATGCTGCCGATGGCGGAGGCGCCAATCTGCTTCATGACCATGTAGCCCAGGAAGCCGGGGGCCTTTTCGAAGGCCTCCATCACCGGTACGATGGCGTCCTCGAATTCCTTCTCGAGGCCGGGGATGATGAGGTGCTCGCTGTGGGCAATGATGCGCTGGCCGTAGGGCAGGGCCACCGGCGGGACCGGCTGGCCGGCGGCAAAGGCGGCACCGAGGGCCGCCGGGACATCGGTCATACCGACGGTGTCGGGCATCTTATGGGCGACGATCTCATAGACCGGCTCCCAGGGCCCTTCCACCACCATGCCCAGGCACTGCGAGCAGAGCCGGAAGATGGAGTCGAACTGGTCGACGTGCATCTGCTCGTGGTCTTCCCACCGCTTCCACATGGTGTACTGCATGATGCCCAAGGGGTTGAGCTTGTCATGCATGTCCATTTGCGCGCCGCCGTAACGGCCGCCCATGGGGAACACGCCGACCTGGACGTGGTTCTGGAAGCCGAGGAACCCGCTGTTATTGGCCGTGACCATGCACACCTTGGGGCCCACGCGCTGGAATGCTTCAAAACTTTCCGGCCGGTTGCAGACCTTGGCCGTGTTCACTGCGATGTAAGGGTTCGGCATGGTTGAACCTCCCTTAAATGGGTCGCCGGATTGGATTCCGGTGCATCTCCCGGTAGTCCGGCCAGGTCAATACTAGACCTAGTACGGCCTGAACTTCAATTCGGTTTGTCGTTTAATGCACCGTAATTATAATTTGTACGAGTTGTTTGTTTAATTAAATGCGGTCAAAATCCATGAAAGCCAGGGGTCCGGATATTGGCCTTCTGGCGCTAATACCAGGGTTGAAGAGGATTCCCATTCCCGGGGGACCGGGAATGATAACTGTTCTTGGTGTCCGACAGGGTTCATCAAAATTCCCCGGCCGGGATGAGGAGGTGAAAAACCCGACGAACTGCCGGAGCGGCAATCCGCCGGGAAAAGAGCCCGCCGGGCAGGGGCAGACCTCAACCTCCGATGCGGAACATCTCCACCCGCTCCCGGCGGGGGGCGGCGGCCCGCTCCTCGGAGTAGCGGTCGGTGCGGTCACGCCAGACACCGGACAACAGGCTGGTGAGGGCGGTGTCGTCGGCGCCGCTGCGTAGGGGCGTGCGCAGGTCGGTCCCGGCGCTCCCGAACAGGCAGGTGTAGAGGCGGCCTTCCGGGGAAAGGCGCAGACGGGTGCAGCCGCTGCAGAAGGGTTGACTCACGGAGCTGATGAAGCCGATCTCGCCCGCGCCGTCCCGGTAACGGTACCGGGCTGCCACCATCCCTAGGCGGGGGCCGGCCACTGGTTCCAGCGGCCAGCGGCGATGGATCCGCTCCAGGATTTCCTGAGACGGCACCACCCCCGCCGGATCCCAGCCGTTGGCGGTGCCGACGTCCATAAATTCGATGAACCGGAGGATATGGGGGGTATGGCGGAAGCGGGCGGCCATGGCCTCCACCGCCTGGTCGGTTAGCCCGCGCTTCACCACCATGTTGATCTTCACCGGCCGCAGTCCGGCTGCGTCGGCGGCCTCAACTGCGGCCAATACCCGCCGGACCGGGTAGCCGACCCCGTTGACGGTCGCGAAGGTGGCGTCGTCCAGGGCGTCCAGGCTGATGTTGACCCGCCGGAGTCCGGCTGCATAAAGGGCCCGGGCGCGGGCCGGGGTGAGCAGGGAGCCGTTGGTGGTGAGCGCCAGGTCCTCCAGCCCGGGCAGAGCGGCCAGCAGGGCCACCAGCTCCTCGAGGTTGCTGCGGAGCAACGGTTCCCCGCCTGTGAGACGGATCTTGCGCACCCCCAGGCGGACCGCTACCCGGGCCACCCGGGCGATCTCCTCGAAGGTCAGGAGCTCCCGCCGGGGCAGAAACCGGAAGCCGGCGCCGAACACGGTGCGCGGCATGCAGTAGACGCAGCGGAAATTGCAGCGATCCGTCACCGAGATGCGCAGATCCCTCAGCGGGCGGCCGAGCCGGTCCTGCAGGCTGTTTTCAGGTTGCGTCATGGGCCATCCCTCCTGCCGGTGGCTCTATCATAGCATCCGCCCGCCGGCGGGATTGTGATCCGGGTATCCGGTTCTGCCGGGCGCTCATCGGAATTTGCGAAGGATACCGCCTGCCTGTAACAAGGCGGGGGCGGGCGGCGTCTAACTGATTGCGGGCGGGGCGGGCAAAATGGCGGTGCAGACGCTGCCAGGAACCCCTAGAATGGGGCATGCATTTCCGCGACCGCCTGGTGCCGGTCGCTAGAGAGCGGGGCGAGGTACCTTGCGGCGAGAAGCCCATCAACCGCGCATCCTGTTTATGGGCACCCCGGCTTATGCGGTGCCGGCTCTCTCGGCCTTAATCACGGCGGGGGTGGCGGTGCGGGTGGTGACGCAGCCCGACCGGCCGCGGGGCCGGGCGCACCGCCTGCAGCCCTCGGTGGTGGGGGCGTGGGCCGGCGAGCGGGGGCTCACCGTGGACAAACCCGAGCGGCTGGCGGATTTCCGCGCGGTGTGGGAGGCCTGGGAGCCGGACCTGCTGGTTACGGCGGCCTACGGCCGTATCCTGCCGCCCTGGCTGTTGGCGCTGCCCAAGCGGGGGGCCTACAACCTGCATGCCTCCCTGCTCCCGCGTTGGCGCGGGGCCAACCCGGTCCGTTGGGCCATTTGGAGCGGGGACGCCTTCAGCGGGGTCACCCTCATGCGTATGGAGCCGGAACTGGATGCCGGGCCTATCGTGGCGCAACGGCCGGTGCGGGTGGAAGAGCTGAATGCAGGGGAATTGGAGGCCCTGCTGGCGGAACTGGGCGCGACCCTGCTGACCCAATGGCTGGAGGCCCTGCTGGCCGGGACGGCGCCGCTGGTCCCCCAGGATCCGGCGGGGGTGACCCTGGCCCCCAAGTTTGCGGCGGGGATGGAACGGCTGGACTGGTCGGGATCCGCCGAGCAGGAGGCCCGGCGGGTGCGCAGCATGGCACCCGAGCCCGGCGCCTATACTACCTGGCAAGGCAAACGGATTAAGGTGCTGGAGGCCCATCCCCTCCCGGCAGCGGGGTTGGGGCCGGGCCAGGCCCGCCTGGGGCGGGACCTGGGCCGCCATGGTCGCGAGGAGGACAGCTGGGTGGTCGGTCTGCGGGACGGCAGCCTGTCCCTGGACCTGATTCAGCCGGCCGGGCGCCGGCCCATGACCCCCGGCGCCTTCTGCCGCGGGCAGCGGCTGACGGAGGGGGTGACGCTGGCATGACTGGGCCCGGGCCCGCACGGGCGGAGGCCCTGAACGTGCTCCGCCTGGTGCGGGAAGGCATGCCCGTAAACGAGGCGCTGGCGAGGCGCACCCATGAAGTGACGCTCTCCCCTTCCGACCGGTCGCTGATGGCGCAGCTGGTGTACGGGGTGCTGCGCCACCGGCGCTATCTGGACGCCTGGATTGATCAGTATAAGCGTGGCAACCTGGAGCCCGATATCGAGGACATCCTGCGCATGGGCTTCTTCCAGATTGGCTTTCTGAACCGCATCCCGTCCTATGCGGTGGTCCACGCCGCAGTGGAGCATGCCAAGCTGGTGCAGCCGCGGGCGGCCGGTCTGGTCAACGCCATCCTGCGGCGGGGAGCGGTGGGGCCGCGGCCGGAGCCCGAGGACCTCGGCGTGCGCTACTCGCACCCCGACTGGCTGGTCGAGCGCTGGCGGCAGCGCTTCGGCCCGGACCTCGAACGCATCCTGGCCGAGGACAACCGGGTGCCGCCGCTCACCCTGCGGGTGAACCTGGAACGGACCACGCGGGAGGCGGTGCTGGAGGCGCTGGAACGGGACGGCATCCGGGCGGAGCCCTCGCCATACCTGCCCGAAGGGATCCGGGTGAGCGGATCCCTCTGGCTGGAGGAATGGGAACCCTTCCGCCGGGGCTGGGTCACGGTGCAGGACGAATCCGGCATGCTGGTGACGTGGGTGCTGGATCCGCAGCCGGGGGAGTCCATCATCGACCTGGCCGCCGGGCTGGGGGGGAAGGCTACCCACGTGCTGGAACGCCTGCACGGGCAGGGCCACGTGCGGGCGGTGGACCTTTCCCCCCATCGCATCGAACTCTTGCGGGACAACGTCGCCCGTCTAGGATTTGCCTCCCACATCAGTTTTGAGGTCAATGACGCCCGCACTGCTGCCGCCCGCGACCCGGGACGCTACGACCGGGTGATCCTGGATGCGCCCTGCAGCGGCCTCGGGGTGCTGCGCCGGCGGGTGGATGCGCGCTGGAAGAAGACCCTTCACGATATCCACCAGCTGGCCGGCTTGCAGCTGGCCCTGTTCGGGGCGGCGGTGCAGGCGGTGCGGCCCGGCGGCGTCATCGTGTATAGCACCTGCTCGGTGGAACCCGAGGAGACGGAGGAGGTGGTGGCGCAGGCCCGGCACCGCTGGCCGGGGCTGGCGGTGGAGGCGGTGACGCCCTACCTGCCCCATCCGGCTTTGCAGGGCTACGTCACGCCGGAGGGCTACCTGCGCCTGTTGCCGGGCGACCTGGGCATGGACGGCTTCTTCATCGCCCGACTGCGTGCCCCGGCCGCAGCGGAGGAGGGGGGAACGCTGTGACACCCGATGTCCTGTCGGCCGGTCCACAGGAGCTGGAGGCCCTGCTGGAGGAGGCCGGGCAGCCCCGGTTCCGGGGCCGGCAGCTGTTCCGGGCCCTCTGGCGGGAGGGGGTGGCGGACTACGCGGCCGTGACCGTCTGGCCCAAAGCCCTGCGGACGGCCATGGCGCAGCGGGCTCCCTGGGGGCGGGCGCGATGCCTGGCCGAGCAACGTTCCCCGGACGGGACGGTCAAGTGGCTGCTGGCCTTCCCCGACGGCGCCCGGGTGGAAACGGTGCTGCTGCCGCACGATTACGGGTACAGTCTCTGTGTCTCCAGCCAGGTGGGTTGCGCCATGGGCTGCACCTTCTGCGCCTCCGGGCTGTCGGGGCGGCTGCGCAACCTGACTGCGGGCGAGATGCTGGAGCAGGTCCGCTTCGCCAACACTTACCTGGCGGAGGCGGACCCGGGCGCCCGGGTGAGCCGCGTCGACCTCATGGGCAGCGGGGAGCCCCTGGACAACTACACGGCCACCGTCCGTTTCCTGCGCCTGGCCCATGAGCCGGAAGGCCTTGGCCTCAGCTACCGCCATATGACCGTGTCCACCAGCGGGCTGGCCCCCCGCATACGGCGGCTGGCCGATGAAGGCCTGCCGGTCACCCTGGCGGTCAGCCTGCATGCGGCGGACGACGAGCTCCGCACCCGGCTGATGCCGGTCAACCAGGCCTACCCCCTGGAGGCTGTGATGGAGGCGGCCGCCTACTACTGGCGGCGGACCCGGCGGCGGGTCACCTTCGAGTACCTGTTGCTCCGCGGCCTCAACGACACCCCTGCCCAGGCGCGGCAGCTGGTGGCCCTGCTGCGCCCGCTGGACGGCGGGGCGCATGTCAACCTCATCCCCTGGAATCCCGTGCCTGAACTCCCCTGGCAGGCTTCCACCCCGGCCGCGGCGGCCCGCTTTCTGGACCTGGTGCAAGCGGGCGGCATTTCCTGTACCATACGGAAGGAATTCGGCCGGGATATCGACGCGGCTTGCGGCCAGCTGCGCCGGCGCGAGGAGGGGATGCGCGATTCTCAAGGCCTATGGGTTATCCCACCGCGGCCGGGTCCGGGGTGAAAACCAGGATGCCTTCATCATCCGCTTCTGGGGGGATGAGCGGGTCCTGGTGGCGGTGGCTGACGGCATGGGCGGCGCCCCCTATGGCGGCGAGGCCAGCCGGCTGGCGTTGGCGGCGCTGGAATCCTTCATGGAACGGCACCGCCAGCCCGAACTGCTGACCGAGGCGGTGGCGGAGGCCAACCGGGCTGTTTACCGGGAATCCGCGGCCGACCGGTCCCGGGAGGGCATGGGTACCACCCTGACCGCAGCCATGTGCACCGGCCCGGAAGGAGTGGTGGCGCATGTGGGCGACTCCCGCGCCTACCTCCATCGTCCCGGCACCCTGGTCCGGGTGACACGGGACCATTCCGTGGCCGGGGAAATGGTGGCGTCAGGGTCCCTCACCGACGCCGAGGCCGCCAATCATCCCCAACGCCACGTGCTGACCCGGGCGGTGGGGCCTTTCGCCCGCGTCAGCGTGGACCGCGAACTCTTCCGCCTGGGGCCCGGCACCCGCCTGCTGCTGTGTACCGACGGCCTGACGGCGGTGGTCGAGGACGCCGCCCTGCAGGCGGTGCTAGACCGGGAGCCTGCCGGCCCGCAGGCGGCGGAGGCCCTGGTCGCGGCGGCCCTGGATCGGGGCGGCCCGGACAATATCACGGCCGTGATCGTGGAATGGCATCCGCCGGAAGAGCCGGGGGAGGACAATGGTCGGTAAAGTGCTGGGCGGCCGCTACCAGGTGGTGGAGCGCATCGGGACCGGCGGCATGTCCTTGGTCTACCGGGCCTGGGACCGGCAGGAGAACCGCTGGGTAGCGGTTAAGATGCTGAAGCACCAGTGGGCGGAGGACGAGGAGGTGGTGCGCCGGTTTGCCGGGGAGGCGCGCGCCGCCGCCTCCCTCAACGACCCCCATGTGGTCCATGTCTATGAGGTAGGGCGGGAGGCTCCCGACCTCCATTACATGGTCATGGAGTACGTGGACGGGGAGACCCTCCGCCAGTACCTGGACCGGACCGGCCCCTTGCCGGTGGAGGAGGCCCTGTCCATCGCGGACCAGGTGGCGCAGGCCTTGAGCGTGGCGCACGCCGCCCGCCTCATCCACCGCGACATCAAGCCCCAGAACATCCTGCTGGCGGCCGACGGGGTGGTCAAGGTCACCGACTTCGGCATTGCCTACGCCGCGACCAGCGGCACCCTGGTCAACACCGGCTCCCTGCTGGGCACGGTGCAGTACCTGAGTCCGGAGCAGGCCCGCGGCAAGATGGTGGGGGCCCAGTCCGATATCTACTCCCTGGGGGTGGTGCTGTTCGAGATGCTGACCGGCCGCCTGCCCTTCGAGGGGGACAGTCCCATCGGGGTGGCCATCAAGCATCTGCAGGACCAGGCGCCGCGGGTGGATGCCGTGCGGCCCGGCATCCCGGAAGGGGTGGCCCGCCTTGTGGAGCGGGCCCTGGCCAAGGATCCGGCCGACCGGTATCAGAGTGCCGCCAGCCTGCGGGCGGACATCCAGCGGGTGCGTCAGGGGGAACTGCCCTGGGAAGCGGCGGCGGCGCGCGCCCCGGAGCGCGAGGCCCCCGCTGCTGCGGCCGCGCCAGCGCCGGCTGCGCCCCGCCGGCCCCGGCGCAAACGGCGCTGGTGGGCCTGGGCGGCCGGCGCCGCCGCGCTGCTGCTGGCGTTGGGGTTAGGGGGGGCCTACGCCCTGGACCGCTGGCTGGCGGTCCCGACCGTGACCGTACCTGACGTCCTGGGCCAGCCGCTGGCGCAGGCGGAGGCCCGGCTGCGTCAAGCGGGGCTGGTGGCGGAGGTGGCCGGCCGCGCCCCGTCGGCGACGGTACCGCCCGGCCGGGTGCTGCATGAGGTGCCCGGACCCCGGACCGCTGTCAAAGCCGGGCGGCCGGTGGAGCTGGTGGTCAGTTCCGGCCCGGTCATGATCCGGGTGCCGCTGGTGGAGGGGGAGGACGTCTTTCAGGCCAGCCAGGTGCTGCAGGTGGCCGGCCTGCGCGTGCGGGTGCGCCACGTGGACAGCCGCGCCCCGCGCGGGCAGGTGGTGCGGCAACGGCCGTCCAGCGGTACCCGCGCCCGGGAAGGGACCGAAGTGACGCTCTGGGTCTCCAAAGGCACGGGCCTGGGGCAGTTGGTGCCTAACCTGGCCGGTCTCACGGTGGGGGAGGCCTCCGCACAGCTGGCGGCCCTCAACCTGGCCCTGGGTTCCTCGACCTTGCAATACAGCACCCAGCCGGCCAATACCATCATTGACCAGAGCCCGGCGCCCTACACCAAGGCTGCGGGCGTCAGCGCCGTTAGCGTGGTGGTATCAGAGGGGCCCAGCCCTGCCAGCGCCTCCGCCACCCGCAACCTCAGTACCGCCCGCTTTCAGGTGCCAGCCTCGGCCCCGCCGGACTCGGTGGTCAAGGTGGTCATTACCGACAACATGGACAATGAGGAGGTCTATTACCAGCGGGTGGGGCCCGGCCAGACCGTCAACCTGCCCTTTGTGTGGTACGGCACCTCCGGCCAGCTGCTCGTCTTCCTGAACGGGCAGGCACAACCGCCGACCGCCCTGGTGCCGAACTACGGTCCCTCCCCGGCGCCGGCGCCGGGCGGGACCGGTAACACCACCACGGGAGGTTAGGCAGCGCATGCAGGGGCGGGTCGAGACGGTGGAAGCCAACCGGCCGACCGTGTGGGTGCCGGCGGACGGCCGCCGCTATCTCTGCCACCTGCGGGGACGGCTCAAGCTGGAGGCGGGCCGCATCCTGGCCGGTGATGAGGTCGAAATCGAGGTCACCGACCCCGAGGCCGGCGAAGCCCGGATCCTACAGGTGCTGCCGCGGCGGCGGGTCCTGGGCCGGCCGCCGGTGGCCAACCCGGATGGGGTGCTGGCGTGCTTCTCCCTCCGGCATCCGGAAGGGTCGCGCTGGCTGCTGGATCGGCGCCTGGTGGCGGCGGAGCTGCTGGGACTGGCGGCCGAGGTGGTGGTGACCAAGGTCGACCTGGTGGAGGACCCGGGGCCGGTGGAGACCCTGGCCGCGGTCTACCGGGCCGCCGGCTATCCCGTCTGGGCGGTCAGCAGCCGCACCGGGACCGGCCTGGATGCCTTCCGGCGCCACCCCCGCTCCGGCATCTGGGTTCTGAGCGGGGAGAGCGGGGCCGGCAAGTCCTCCCTGCTCAACCGGCTGGTGCCGGCGGCGGGGGAGGTGGTGCAGGAACTGAGCCGGATCGGGCGCGGGCGGCAGACCACGCGCCGGGTGCGCATCGTGGAGGCCGGACCGGGCTGGTGGCTGGCCGACACCCCCGGCTTCACCCACCTCGACCTCCACTGGGAGGACCCGTTGGCGGTGCGGGCCGCTTTCCGGGAGTGGGAAGGGATCCGCTGCCGTTTTCCGGATTGCCTGCACGGGGAGGAACCGGGCTGCGGGGTGCGGGCGGCGGTGGAGGCCGGGACGGTGGACGCCCTGCGGTACCATCATTACCGCCGCATCCTGGCAGAGGGGCCCGGGCACCCGCCGCGGGTGCCCGCGGCCGCGCCGTAGGCGGCTCCCTGTCACCCCTGAGGCCCCTGCCGTATAGCATGGAGGGTGTCGCCACGGATGCGGCGGCGGGAAGGGGGTGGCAGGGATGGCGTACGGTCGGCCGTTGGGCCGGCCCCGGCCGGTCCGCTGGGGCAGCCGGCCTCTGGCGGTGACCCGGGTGGGCCGGTTGCGGGCGGTGGCGCTGGTGCTGGCCCTGCTGGCATTGGCCGGGCTCCTCCGGCTGCTGCCGCTCTTCCTGTGGCCGCTCGGGATCGGGCTCTGGCTGCTGTGGGCGGCTCTGGGACCATTGGTGGCGGTGGCGGCTCTGGTCTGGCTGATCTGGCGGCTGTTCGCCCCCGGAGGGGGCAGGTAGCAGAGGAGGGGTCAGGCATGCAGGTGCAGGTGGTGAAGGTTCCCCGCCTGGTCGGGCGTATCCTGCAGTTGTTCCTGGGCCTGTGGGATCGGAAGCGATAGACGGCGGCCCGCCCGCCGGCCGGGGGGCCGGCGGCGGCAAGGGCCGGGACGGAGGCGGTGGCGAGGGTGCAGACCGGCAGGGAAGCGCGGCTGCCCGGACCCTGGCAGGACTACCGGGTCCGGGCCACGGCGGCCGGGGGGGCCGTGCGGGCGGTGGCGGCACTGGTGACCAAGAGCGCGCTGACCGCACAGGAACTGCATGCAGCGACACCGGTGGCGGCGGCCGCCATGGGGCGGCTGCTGGCGGCCGCGGCCCTGCTGGCTGCGGACTTCAAGACCCGCTTCCGGCTGACGGTGTCGGTAAACGGGGGCGGCCCGGCCGGTATGGTGCAGGCGCAGGCGGAAACCGGCGGGGAGCTGCGGGCCCGTATCGAGCGTCCGGATGTGGAGTTGCCCTTGCGTCCGGACGGCAAGCTGGCGGTGGGACAAGCCGTCGGCAACCGGGGCAGCCTCTCGGTCACGGTGGTGGACCGGGAGAGCGACCAGGGCTACCGCACTGAGGTGGAGCTGGTTACGGGGGAGATTGCGGAGGACCTGACCCGCTATTATCTGCAATCGGAGCAGGTCCCGAGTGCGGTGGCGTTGGGGGTGCTGGTGGGGCGCAGCGGGCTGGTGGCGGCGGCCGGCGGGCTGGTGGTGCAGCTCCTGCCGGATGCCCCGGCCGGTTTGGGCGACCTGCTGGCCGACCGGGTGGAGGCCTTGGGTGCGGTGAGCCGCCGGCTGGCCGCCGGCGCCCGCCCGGAGGACCTCCTGGAGGCGCTGCTGCCCGGGCCGGTGCACTACTTCCCGCCGGAGCGGCTGGCCTACAGCTGCCATTGCGGACCGGTACGCAGCCGGGACATCCTGGCAGCCCTGCCGGCCAGTGAGCTGGAAGCGCTGATCAGTGAGGGCGGGGCCGAGGTGACGTGTCCCTACTGCCGCCGTTCCTACCGTTTCCCGGCCGCAGAACTGGAGCGTCTCCGCCGGGAGCGGCCCTGAAAGGGCCGCAAAAACTGCAGCGGCCCGCCGCCGCGGGCCGCGCCGCCGGGCCGGGCGCGCTAGACCGCCCGCGTCACCCGTCCCGCGCGCAGGCAGGCCGTGCAGACGTAGATGTGACGGTTGCGACCGTCCACCACCGCGTGCACCCGCTGGATGTTGGGCTTCCAACGCCGGCGGGTCTTGTGATGGGAATGGCTCACGCGGTTGCCGGACTTGCCGTGCTTCCCGCAGATTTCGCACCGGTAGGCCAAAGCCGTGTCCTCCTGTCGCCCTCCGGCGCACGGTTTTGAGACCCGGCCGCCGGGAAAAGTCGCGGCTATGATAGCATAGGGGTCGATGACGGCGCAAGGGTGGGACAGGCATGGAACGGGAGACCCCGTGGGGCCGGCTGACGGTAGGGGAGGACGTGATTGCCACCTTGGCCGGCCTGGCCACGGTGGAGAGCTACGGGGTGGTGGGCATGATCCCGCGCGGCGTATCCGAAGGCCTGCAGGAGCTGCTGCGGCGGGAGAACCTGGCCCGGGGTGTGCAGGTGCGGGAGGAGGACGGGCGCCTGGAAGTGGATGTCTACGTGGTGGTCGGCTACGGGGTGCGGATCGCTGAAGTCGGGCGGGCCATTGTGGAGCACATCGGGTTCCGGCTGCAGGACGCCGTAGGGGTCCGTCCCCAGCGCATCACCGTGCATGTCCAGGGCGTCCGTTGAGCCAGCTTGAGGAACAGGAGGAACCGGGCCGGCAGGCCGGGCCCGGGCAGCGTGGATGACAACCGTCACGGGCGAACGCCTGCGGCAATGGCTGGCGGCGGCGGAGGAGCGGCTGGGGCAGCAGGCCCGAGAGATTGACCGTTTGAATGTCTTCCCGGTGCCGGACGGGGACACCGGTCACAACATGCTGGCGACCCTGCGGGAGGCCCGGGCGGCTGCCGGGCGGGCTGCCGGCAGCAGCCTGGAGGTGGTGGCCCGGGCTGCCGCGGACGGGGCGATGCTGGGGGCCCGCGGCAATTCCGGCATGATCCTGTCCCAGCTGCTGCGGGGGATGCAGCTGGCCGCCCGCGGCCGGGAGGCCTGGGATGCGGACGGCCTGGCGGAGGCGCTGCAGCGGGCGGCCGAACAGGCGTATGCCAAGGTCTACCGCCCGGTGGAGGGCACCGTCCTCACCGTCGCCCGTGCCATGGCGGCGGCGGCGCGGGGGGCGCCGACGGTGGCGGCGGTGCTGGCGGCGGCGCTGGAAGCGGGCTGGGAGGCCCTGGCCGGGACCCGCGACCAGCTGCCGGCACTGCGGCGGGCCGGGGTGGTGGACGCCGGCGCCCGGGGCTGGCTGGCGGTGGTCGAGGCCTGGGCGCTGGTGGAAGGGGTGGCTCCCCCGGCCGCCGTTCCCGGCGACGGGGAAAGGGCCCGCCGCCAGGCGGCGGTGCCGGTGGCGCGGCCCTACGACGTGGAGGCGCTCCTCACCGGCCCCATCGGGGGGCTGGCTGCCGAAGAGGCGGCGGCGCGGCTGGAGGAACTGGGGGACTCGGTGGTGGTGGCCGCCTCCGAAGCCGGGCTCAAGGTGCATGTCCACACCGACCGCCCGGCCGAACTGGTGGCCCTGCTCGCCGGCTGGGGCGGCATCCGGCGGCTGGAACTGCAGGACATGCGCCTGCAGATGGCCGAGGCGGCCCGGGCGGAGGGCGGTCTGCGGGTGGCCGGGGAGGCACGGTGGGCCCCGGTGCTGGCCGAACTGGGGGCGGAACTGGCGGAGCCCGCCGCCGCCGCCGACGGCGCGGGCTGGATCTGGGCCCTGCCGGGGCGCGGTCCTGCCGGGGCGCTGGCGGTGCCCGGCCCCGCCCTGGCCGCTCTGGCCGCTCTGCATTATGATCCCGGCCGCGCCTGGGGGGAGAACCGGCGCATCATGGCCCAAGCGGTGGCGGGAGCCCGGCATTACCGGGTCTGGCGGGAACCCGGCGGCTGGCGGCTGGAGGGAGCGGGGCCGCCGCTGCCTTCCCGGGCCGACCTGGCGGACCGGATAGCGGGCCCGGCGGACGGGGGTCCGGTCACGGTGTACATCGACGCCCGCAGCAGCGAGGAGGAACGAACCTGGTGGGAGAGCCGACTCAACGCCGTGGTGGTGCCGCTGCCGCCCGCCGAGACCGGTCCCTGGCTCGAAATCGTGGTGGAGTCGGGCTCCGGGACCCCCTCGACCGACTGACGGGGGTAGGGCCGGCCCGGGCCGCGGACCTGGCGGCGCTGGGCCTGCACGTGGCGGAGGACCTGCTGAGCCTCTGGCCGCGCCGGCATCTCGACCGCACCGCCCTTACCCCTTTGGCCGGCCTGCGCCCCGGCCTGGAGGCGACGGTGGCCGCGACCGTGCTGCGGGCCCGGCTGGACCCGCGGCCGGGGCGGTCGGGCCCCATCCTGCATGTAGAGGTGGGGGAAGGGGCGGCCCGCCTGGCGGTCACGTTCTTCCACGCCGCCTACCTGAGCCGCGTCTTCCAGCCCGGGCGGCGGGTGCTCCTGTCCGGCCCGGTGGAATGGCGCGGCCGGCAGCTGGCTATGACCCATCCCGAGTGGGAGGCCCTGGAGGAGGGGGAGGTGGCCCCCACCGGTCTGGTGCCGGTATATCCCCTGAGCGGGGGTCTCAAACAGCGCTGGATGCGGGAGTTCATGCGCCGGCACGTGCCTGCCCTGGCGGCCCAGGCGGCGGATCCCCTGCCGCTGCCGTTGCGGGAGCGGCTGGACTTGCCGCCGCGGGCCTGGGCGGTCACCCGGATGCACTTTCCCGCCGACAGCCGGGAGCGGGAACGCGCCCGGCGGCGTCTGGTCTTCGACGAATTCTTCCGGATTGCGCTGGCGGTGCAGCTGTTGCACGGCCCCGGCAGTCAGCCCGGACAGGCGCAGCAGCCCGACGGCCCGCTGGCCCGGCGGTTCCGGGAGGCCCTGCCGTTCCCGCTGACCCCCGGTCAGGAGGCGGCCTGGTCGGAGATCGCGGCCGACCTGGCCGCGCCCCGGCCTATGGCCCGCCTGCTGCAGGGTGAGGTGGGTTCCGGGAAGACCGTCCTGGCTGCCCTGGCCCTGCTGGCGGCGGTGGATGCAGGGCGGCAAGCGGCGCTGATGGCGCCGACCGAAATCCTGGCTGAACAGCAGGCCGCCGTACTGGAGGGATGGCTGCGCCCGCTGGGCCTGGAAGTGGGGCTGCTGGTCGGGAACGACCGCGCCGCCGATGGCGTCCGGGAGGCGGTGGAGGCCGGCCGGTTGCCGCTGGTGGTGGGGACACAGGCCCTCCTTTCCCAGGGGGTTCAGTTCCGGGACCTGGGGGTGGTGGTCATTGACGAACAGCACCGCTTCGGGGTGCGTCAGCGGGCGGTGCTGACCGGCAAAGGCTTCGCCCCCGACCTGCTGGTCATGACGGCCACCCCCATTCCCCGGACCCTTGCCCTTACGGTCTACGGGGATCTGGCCCTCTCCCGCATTGAAGGCTTGCCCCCCGGCCGGCGGCCGGTTACCACCGTGGCCCTTCCCCAGGCGCGCCGCCGCGACGCCTACCAGAAAGTGGCGGAGGAGGTGCGCCGCGGGCGGCAGGCTTATGTGGTGTGCCCGCTGGTGCAGCAGTCCCCCCAGCTGCCCGGGCGGGGTGCCGTGGAGCTGGCGCGGGGGATGGCGGCGGTGCCCGGCTGGCGGGTGGGGCTGCTGCATGGTCAGATGCCGCGGGCGGAGCGGGAGGCGGTAATGGACCGCTTCCGTCAGGGGGCGATTGATGTCCTGGTCAGCACCACCATCGTGGAGGTGGGGGTGGACGTTCCCAACGCCACCGTGATGGTGATCGAGAGCGCCGACCGCTTCGGGCTGGCCCAGCTGCACCAGCTGCGGGGCCGGGTGGGCCGGGGCCGCGATCCCGGCTTCTGCTTCCTTATCCATGACAGCGAATCCGAGGAGGCCCAGGCCCGCATCGGCGCCATGGTGCGGTTGCGGGACGGGCTGGCCCTGGCGGAGGAGGACCTGCACCTGCGCGGCCCGGGGGAGGTGCTGGGTATCCGCCAGCACGGCGTCCGCGCGTTTCAGCTGGCCGACCCCCTGACCGACCTCGACATCCTGCAGCAGGCCCGGGCCGAGGCGCGGGCCCTGCTGGCGGAGGACCCCGCCCTGGCGGCGCCGGAACGGGCCCTCCTGCGCCGCTGGGTGGACGAGGCGCTCGGGGAGGCCCGGCCGGCGTCGGTGCTCCACTAGGCGCTTGACAGGCCGGGATCATCCCGGTATGCTCAGGAAAAGTTCATGCAATGATCGAGGCGAGTACCCGGACAGAGGGCCCTTAGCGAGCCGGCGACGGTGGAAGGCCGGTGGGACGGAGTCCGGGGAATGGGCTCGGGAGCAGCCTGCGGAACCGGAAGGTGTACGTACGGCCGGGAACTCCACCCGTTATCAACGGAGGCGGTATCGGACGGCAGTCCTGTACCGGCTGAGTGAAACCCGTTGTGGGTTTAACATGGGTGGCACCGCGGAGGTTCCTTCGTCCCAGGGACGAAGGGATTTTTCGTTTTGCGGGAGGATGAGGATGGCTGGGTTGAAGCCGGTTTCCGGCCGGATGGCGATATGGGACGACGGTCAGGCCCCGCACGTGGCCCTGGTGCAGCGGTTCGCGGTCGACCAGCTGACGCCGATCACGGCCTACGTACGCCTGCGTCCCCTGGGGGCCCATACCCTGCTGGAAAGCGTGGAAGGGGACGCCAAGCTGGCCCGGTACAGTTTCATCGCCCTCGGCGAATGGGCCCGCCTGCTGGAAGCCGGCGGCAAGGCGGTGCTGGTGGGCCCGGACGGCACCCGCATCGACAATGATCCCCTGCATCTCCTGCGCTGGCAGTCCCGACAGCTGGCGGTGGCGGTGCCGCCCGAGGAACCGTTGCCCTTTCCCGGCGGGGCGGTGGGGTACTTCGCCTACGGGTGGGTGCGGCAGCTGGAACGGTTGCCGGAACGGCTGCCGGCGCCGGGGCCGGCCTGGGAGTGGATCTGGCCCAAAAGCGTGGTGGCCTTCGACCACCGCCGCCAGGAGGTGACGGTGGTGGTGGAGAGCCGGCGCGAGGAGACGGCCCAGGCCATGACCCGCATGGAGCTGCTGGTGGAGGCCCTGCGCGCCCCCCTCAGCCTGTCGGATCCGGTGGTGCAGGTGCGCAGCGGGACCCTGCGCAGCAACATCGACGCCGCCGGTTTCCGGGAGGCGGTGCTGCGGGCCAAGGAGTACATCCGGG
The DNA here is from genome assembly GCA_902809825.1 of Candidatus Hydrogenisulfobacillus filiaventi. Lineage (NCBI taxonomy): Bacteria > Bacillati > Bacillota > Clostridia > Eubacteriales > Clostridiales Family XVII. Incertae Sedis > Candidatus Hydrogenisulfobacillus > Candidatus Hydrogenisulfobacillus filiaventi. Next base: position 1,550,812 of record LR778114.1, on the reverse strand, counting down.
CCGGGGACATCTTCCAGGTGGTGCTGTCCCAGGCCATGGAGGTAGAGGTGCAGGGGGACAGCTTAAGCCTCTACCGCCGCCTGCGGCGCCTCAACCCCTCCCCCTACCTCTTTTTCCTGGAAACCCCGCGGCGCACGCTGGTGGGCGCCTCGCCGGAGGCGCTGGTGCGGGTCAATGCCGGGCGGGTGGTCAGCCGGCCCATTGCCGGGACCCGCCCGCGCGGGGCCACCCGGGCGGAGGACGAGCGCCTGTGGGAGGAGCTCATCCACGATGAGAAGGAACGGGCCGAGCATGTGATGCTGGTGGACCTGGTCCGCAACGACCTGGGGCGGGTCAGCCGCTACGGCAGCGTGACCGTGGACGCCATGATGGTGCGCGAGAGCTATTCCCATGTCATGCACATCGTGTCCGAGGTGAGCGGGGAGCTGGCGCCGGCTTATGACGCCCTCGATGCCCTGGCTGCGACCTTTCCCGCCGGCACCCTCACCGGGGCGCCCAAGATCCGGGCCATGGAGATCATCGACGAGCTGGAACCCGAAGGACGGCGGGCCTATGGCGGGGTGGTGGGGTATGTCTCGCACCGGGGCGACCTCGATGCCTGCATCACCATCCGCACCATTGAGGTGCAGAACGGCCGGGCCCGGGTGCAGGCAGGCGCGGGAATCGTGGCCGACTCCGACCCCGACCGGGAGTACCAGGAGTCCCTCAACAAGGCGCGGGCGGCGCTGGCGGTCCTGGAGGAGGCGGATGAGGAATGGCTATGACCCTGGTCATCGACAACTACGATTCCTTTACCTATAACCTGGTGCAGATGCTGGGGGAGCGCACGGGGGAGGTGCTGGTGGTCCGCAACGACGCTTATACGCCGGAGGAACTGCTGGCCTGGAATCCCGCCTGTGCCGTCCTGTCCCCCGGTCCCGGCACTCCGGAAGCGGCCGGCATGACGGTCGCGTTTGTCCGGGCGGCCGCCGCCCGCCGCCTGCCGGTGCTGGGGGTGTGTCTGGGTCATCAGGCCATCGCGGTGGCCTTCGGGGGGCGCATCGTCCCCGCCCCCCGGCTGATGCACGGCAAACAGGACCGGATCCGGCACCGGGGGGAGGGACTGCTGGCGGGGCTGGACGACGGCTTTCCCGCCGGCCGCTACCATTCCCTGGCGGTGGATGTGGCCGGGGTGCCGGAGCTGATCGTGGACGGCTGGTCCGACGACGGCACCGTCATGTCCCTCCGGCACCGCGAACTGCCGATCTACGGCATCCAGTTCCACCCGGAATCGGTCCTGACCCCGGACGGGGGGGCCATTATCGACCGCTTCCTGGCCCAGGCCTATCCCGGGAGCCGGAAGACCCCCGTGCGGGCGGATGCGGCGCGCCGCGGCTAGCCGCGGGCAGTGAAGGAGGGATGCAGGATGGTGAATGCGGAAGCGATGGACGTGGCCGGGGCCCTGGCGGCCCTGACCGAGGGGCAACGGCTGACCGAGGCCGAGGCCGAGACCCTCATGGACCGCATCATGGAGGGCGCGGCCACCCCCGTGCAGATTGCCGGCATCCTTATCGCCTTGCGCATGCGGGGGGAAACGGTGGAGGAACTGACCGGGTTCGCCCGGGCCATGCGCCGGCATGCTGCCCCGGTAGCGGTGCAGCGGCGACCGGTGATCGATACCTGCGGCACCGGCGGCGACCGTTCCTTCACCTTCAACGTCTCCACGGTGGCTGCCCTGGTGGCGGCCGGGGCGGGAGTGACGGTCGCCAAGCACGGCAACCGTTCCGCCTCCTCCCGTTCGGGCAGCGCCGACCTGCTGGAGAGCCTGGGGGTCAACCTGGCCCTGCCGCCGGCGGTGATGGGGGAGCTGGTGGACGAGGTCGGCTTCGGGTTCCTCTTCGCCCAGAACGTGCACACCTCCATGCGCTACGCCGCCGGGCCGCGCCGGGAACTGGGGGTGCGCACCGTCTTCAACATCCTGGGGCCCCTGACCAATCCGGTGGCGCCCGAGATGCAGCTCCTGGGCGTCTTTGCCGCCGACTGGGTCGAGCCGCTGGCGGAGGTGCTGCGGCGCCTAGGTACCCGCCGGGCGATGGTGGTGCACGGGGCCGGCGGTCTCGACGAGGTCTCCCTGGCCGGCCCCACCCGCTATGCCCTGGTGGATGGCGATCAGGTGCGGAGCGGGGAGCTGACGCCCGAGGACCTGGGCCTGCCGCGCTATCCGGTGGAGGCGATGCGGGGCGGCGATCCGGCTGCCAATGCCGCCATCTGCCGGCGGGTGCTGGCGGGGGAGGCGGGGCCGCATCTGGACATGGTGCTGGCCAATGCAGGGGTGGCCCTGTTCGTGGCGGGGGCTGCCGCCGATCCCCGCGAGGGGGTGGAGCTGGCCCGGGCCAGCATCGCCGGCGGCCGGGCCCGGACCGTGCTCGACCGGCTGGTGGAACGCTCGCAGGCGGCCGCCCGCTAAGGTCGTGGCGGCTGCGTCCGGAAGGGGGAAAGGCGGATGTTCCTGGAGGAGATTACGGCCCGCACGGATGCCCGGGTGGCGCGGCTGAAACAGGCCGGGGTCCCCCGCACGCGGACGGCGGGACCGCCCCGGCCTATGGCCGAGGCCATCCGCCGCCGGGGCTTCGGGGTGGTGGCGGAATGCAAGCACCGTTCCCCCTCCAAGGGGTGGTTGACCGATCGGTATGACCCGGTGGCCCAGGCCCGCGGGTACGAGGCCCGGGGCGCGGCCGCCATCTCGGTCCTGACCGAACCCGACTTCTTCGCCGGGAGCCTGGAGCACCTGGCGGCGGTGCGGGAGGCGGTGGGACTGCCGGTGTTGCGGAAGGACTTCCTCCGGGACCCCCTGCAGGTGGAGGAGGCCTGGGCCTGGGGAGCGGACGCGGTCCTGGTCATTGTCCGCATCCTGGACGGGGATGCCGGCCGGCTCCAGGCCTTGCTGGAAGCGGCGGCAGCCCTGGGCCTGGACGCCCTTACGGAGGTGCACAGCCCGGCCGAGCTGGACCAGGCGCTGGCCGCCGGCGCCCGCTTCGTGGGGGTGAACAACCGGGACCTGGACAGCTTCGAGACCCGGCTCGACTTCTCGCGGGAGATGGCCCCCCGCCTGCCGCCCGGGGTAACGGCACTCAGCGAGAGCGGCTACCGGACGGCCGAGGAGGCCCTGCTGGCCCGCTCCTGGGGCTACCGCGGCATCCTGGTGGGGGAGACCCTGATGCGGGGGGGCACCCTGTTGGATGGGATTAACGCATGGGGTTCGCGGTAAAGATCTGCGGGATCACCCGCCCGGCGGAGGCCCGGGATGCCCTGGCGGCGGGGGCGGATTATCTCGGCCTGGTGCTGGCGCCGAGCCGCCGGCAGGTAAGCCTGGACCAGGCGCAGGCGCTGGTGGATGCGCTGCCGGGCCTGGAACGGTCCCGGTGGGTGGCGGTGCTGCGGGACCCTGACGCGAGCCTGGTGGACGCGCTCCTGGGCGCCCTCCCCGGCATCTCTTTGCAGGTGCACGGCCGCGGCCCTCAGGGCTGGGTGGACGCGGTCCGGGCGGGGGGCGGCCGGGCCATCTACTCCGGTCCTCACCCGCATCCGGGGGCGGAGGTCTGGCTCATCGACGGCAAGGTCCCGGGTTCGGGCCAGGCCTGGGACTGGCGGCGGCCGGAGCGCATCCCCGCCGGGCAGTCGCTGTGGCTGGCCGGCGGGCTGCGGGTGGAGACGGTCGCAGCGGCGGTCGCGGCGGTGCGGCCCGACGGCGTGGACGTGTCGACCGGGGTGGAGGGCCCTGCCGGCAAGGATCCGGTGCTCATGGCCGCGTTCGTGGCGGCGGCGCGGGCCGCGGCCGCGGGGTTGGCGAAGGCCGCAAGGGATGTAAGGGAGCTAGGGATCTAAGGAGGCAGGGGATGGCTTCGATCCGCAAGGAGGCGGCGCGCCCGGCGGTCCTGCCGCCGGTGCCTGACCGGCAGGGGCGGTTCGGTCTTTTTGGTGGCCGCTATATTCCCGAAACTCTGGTGCCGGCGGTGGATGAACTGGAGGCGGCCTACCGGGCTGCGCGGCGGGATCCCGCCTTCCTGCGGGAATTCCGCCATTACCTGGCTGAATACGTGGGGCGGCCTACGCCCCTGACCTACGCCGGGCGCATGAGCCGGGCGCTGGGATTTCCGGTGTACCTGAAGCGGGAGGACCTGAACCACACCGGCGCCCACAAGATCAATAACACCATCGGTCAGGTGCTGCTGGCCCGGCGCATGGGCAAGAGCCGCATCATAGCCGAAACCGGCGCCGGGCAGCACGGGGTGGCCACCGCCACCGCTGCGGCGCTCTTCGGCCTCAAAGCCGAGGTGTACATGGGGGTGGAGGATGTCCGCCGCCAGGCGGTCAATGTGTACCGCATGGAGCTGCTGGGCGCCACCGTCCATCCCGTGGAGCAGGGCACCAATACCCTCAAGGACGCGACCAACGAGGCCATCCGCGACTGGGTGACCAACGTGCGGACCACCTATTACGTCATCGGCTCTGTGGTGGGGCCGCATCCGTATCCCATGATGGTACGGGACTTCCAGGCCGTCATCGGGCGGGAGGCCCGCCGGCAGATGCTGCGGCAGGCGGGACGGCTGCCGACCCATATCGTGGCGGCGGTCGGGGGCGGCTCCAATTCCATGGGCATCTTCTATCCCTTCCGGAACGACCCCGTCGAGCTGATCGGGGTGGAGGCGGCCGGGGAGGGGATCGAGACCGGCCGGCATGCCGCCAGCATCCAGGTGGCGGAGCCGGGGGTGCTGCATGGCATGATGAGCTACCTGCTGCAGGATGCGGACGGGCAGGTGCATCCGGCTCATTCCATCTCCGCCGGGCTGGACTATCCGGGGGTCGGGCCCGAGCACGCCTGGCTGCACTACACCGGCCGGGCCCGGTATGCGGCCGTGACCGATGCCGAGGCGGTGGAGGCGTTCCATCGCCTGTCGGAGTGGGAGGGGATCATCCCGGCGCTGGAGAGCTCCCACGCCGTAGCCTGGGTGTTGCGCCACGCCGACGCCCTGCGCCAGGCGGGGGCGGTGGTGCTCATCAACCTTTCCGGCCGCGGGGACAAGGACATCGACACCGTCCGCGCCTACGAGGCCGGACGGCGGCCGCAGGATCAGGAGGGACACTGATGCAGCCGGCTGTGGATTCCGCGGCGCCTGCCGCCACGGGGGTCGCCCGCATTGCGGAGGCCTTCGCCCGCGCCCGTGCCCAGGGGCGGGCGGCCCTGATTCCCTATGTGACCGCGGGGGTGCCCGACCTGCCCTATCTGGTCCCCCTGCTGGAGAGGATGGCGCAGGCCGGGGCCGACCTCATCGAGGTCGGGATTCCGTTTTCCGACCCCCTGGCCGACGGGCCCGTCCTGCAGCGGGCGGCCGCGCTGGCCCTGGCCCGCGGCACCCGGGTGCGGGCCATCCTGGAGACCCTGGGCCGGCAGCCCTTGCCGGTGCCGGTGGTCTTCCTCACCTACGTCAACCCCGTCCTGCGTTTCGGGCCGGCGGCCTTCCTGGAGGCGGCCCGGGCTGCGGGGGTATCGGGGGTTATCATCCCCGACCTCCCCTGGATCGAAGCCGGGGAGATGGCAACCCTCGCCCGCCGCCAGGGGCTGGCCCTCATCCCGCTGGTGGCCCCTACCTCCACCGACCGTCATGTGCTCTCGCTCAAGCGGGCGGAGGGCTTCATCTACGGGGTGTCGGTCACAGGCGTCACCGGGGTGCGGCAGACGGTGGACCCGGGGGTGGTACCGCTGGTGGAGCGGGTCCGGGCTCACAGCACCCTGCCGGTGGCCATCGGCTTCGGCATTTCCACGCCGGAACAGGCGGCTGCGGTGGGCCGGATCGCGGACGGGGTGATCGTCGGCAGCGCCCTGGTCCGGCGCATCCTGGACGCGGAGCCGGGTGAAGCCCTTAATACCGCGGCCGCCTTCGTGGGCAGCCTGGCGGCCGCCCTGCGGGCCGGCGGCTGAGATGTAGGACCGGACGGCGGGACGGGAGCCGCCGCGGAGCCCCCCTTGACAAGCGCCCGGGGGCGGCGCTACCATCACCGCAAGCCTAGACCGCGCAACGCGATGACCGGGAAGCGGCGGGGCGGCGCCAGGGCCCAAGAGAGCCGGCGGATGGTGCGAGCCGGTGGACTGGTGCCCCGCATTCCCCCGGGAGCGCAAGCCGAAACCGGGCCCCGGGTCCGGGAGTACGCGAGCCGGCACCCTGCCGTTACCAGGGACCGCTGTGTTGGCAGCGGATAAAGGGCCCCGGCCGGCGACGGCCGGGGAACGACAGGGTGGTACCGCGGAGAGCGCCTCCGTCCCTCAGGGACGGAGGCGCTTTTCGCGCTCCCCGTAGCGGCACGGACTGGACGAAGGCCGGGAACCCTTGACACTCCGGTGGGGGCTGGGGTATATTCGCCCCAGCTTCCATCCGCAACAAAGCGATGATCGGGAAGGGGCCGGACGCGGCGGTTTCAGAGAGCCGGCGGCAGGTGCAAGCCGGTAACCGCAGCCCCAGGCCGTACCCCCGTGAGTGTGCGCCGAACCCGGTTCGGCCGGTAGTAGGCAAGCCGGCATCCCCCCGTTACGGGGACCCTGCTGTGTTGGCAGCGGGGGTGAGTGGGTACGCAATGCGTACCCCCAAGGGTGGTACCACGGAGCAGGCCTTCGTCCCTTAACGGCGGGACGAAGGCCTTTTTGGTTGCAGAGGTGCCGGAAGGCGGGGAGGAACCAATGATTGTGGTCATGCGGCCCGGAACCACGGAGCAGGATGTGGAGGAGATCGTCGCCCGCCTGGGGCAATGGGGGCTCAAGGCCCATGTGTCCCGCGGCACCGAGCGCACCGTGATCGGGGTTATCGGAGAACGCACGGAGGAAGTGGTCCGGTTGGCATCCTTACAGACGGTCGAACAGGTGGTGCCGGTCCGCCGGCCCTACAAGCTGGTCAGCCGGGAGTTCCATCCCGAGAACACGGTCATCCGCGTCGGCCGGGCTGCGTTCGGCACGGGCGAGGTGGTGATGATGCCCGGGCCTTGCGCGGTGGAGAGCCGGGAGCAGGTCATGGCGGTCGCGGAGCTGGCCCGCGACCTGGGGTGCCCGGTACTGCGCGGGGGGGCCTACAAGCCGCGTACCTCCCCGTACTCCTTCCAGGGGCTGGGCGTGGAGGGGCTGCGCATCCTGGCCGAGGCGCGGGAACGGTACGGCCTGGCCATTATTACCGAGGCGGTCGACCACGAGAGCCTCAAGTACGTGGCGGAATACGCCGACATCGTGCAGATCGGCACCCGCAACATGCAGAACTTCGAGCTGTTGAAAGCGGTCGGGCAGATCGGGCGGCCGGTGCTGCTGAAGCGCGGCATGGCGGCCACCATTGACGAATGGCTGATGGCCGCCGAGTACGTGGCGGCCCACGGCAACCCTGACATTATCCTGTGTGAGCGCGGCATCCGCACCTATGAGCCCAAGACCCGCAACACTCTCGACCTGTCCGCGGTGCCGGTGCTGAAGCAGCTGACCCACCTGCCGGTGGTGGTCGATCCCTCCCACGCCACCGGCCAGTGGAGCCTGGTGGAGCCCATGGCCCTGGCGGCGGTGGCGGCCGGCGCTGACGGCCTCCTGATCGAGGCGCATCCCAACCCGGCCGAGGCGCTGTCGGACGGGCCGCAAAGTCTGAACCTGCCTAACCTGACCCACCTGGTCGAGAACGTCAGCCGCGTGGCGGCCGCCCTCGGGCGGCGGCTCTAGGAGGCGGAGCGATGGCCGCATGGCGGGAGGGCCCGGTGGGGATCGTGGGGCTGGGCCTCATCGGCGGCAGCCTGGCCCGGGCTCTGAAAGCGGCCGGCGCCACCGTCTACGCCTATGACCCGGACCCTGCCGCCCTGGCGGCGGCCCGTGCCGAAGGGGTGGTGGACGAGGCGGGGCCAGTGGCGGCCTGGGCCGGCCGGGTGGGGCTGTGCCTGCTCGCGGTCCCCCTGGGCGCCACGCCCGCGGCGGTGGCGGAGGTGGCCCCCCTCCTGCCGGCGGGGGCGGTGCTGGCGGAAACCGCCTCCTTGAAGGGGCCGGTGCTGCCCGCCCTGGCGGCGGTGCCGGCGGCGGTGCGCCCCCTGTCCCTGCACCCCATGGCCGGGCGGGAGCAGCGGGGCTGGGTCGCCTCCACCGCCGGGCTGTTCCGGGGACTGCCGCTGCTGGCGGTGCCGGTGCCCGGCCGTGCCCTGCCGCGGGGCATGCTGGGCCGGCTGGCGGCGGCGCTGGAAGCCCGGCCGGCGGTGGTACCCGCCGCTTATCACGATGTGGTGATGGCGCGGGTCTCCCACCTGCCCTACCTGCTGGCGGCCGCCCTGCTGCTGGCGGCCGCCGAGACGCCGGGCGGGGAGGGCTGGATGGCGGCAGCCGGCAGCGGCTTCCGCGACACCTCCCGGGTGGGGGCGAGCCCGCCCGACATGTGGCAGGAGCTGGTGGCGGCCAACGCCGGGCCCACCGGCCAGGCTCTGGAGGCGGTGGCACGGCGTCTGCAGGGCTGGGCGGAGGACCTGCGGGCCGGCCGGCCCCTGGCCGGGCTGGAACAGGCGCCGGCCATCCGGCAGCGTTGGGAGGAGGCCGGGCATGAGCGGACATGATGACGTCCTGCACCTTACCCCCTGGGAGGTGCGTCATCCCCTGGCCGCCCGCCTGCGGGTCCCGGGGGACAAGTCGCTGACGCACCGCGCCATCCTCTTCAGCGCGCTCACCCGCGGGCACTCGCGGGTGGAGGGCTGGCTGGATGCGGCGGATACCCGCGCGTCGCTGCGCCTGGTGCAGGCCCTGGGGGTGGAGGCCGACGAGGCCACGGAAGGCGGGTGCCGCATCCTGCGGCTCACGGCCCCCGGTCCTGACCGGCTGCAGGAGCCCGACCAGGTGGTGGATTGCGCCAACTCCGGGACCACTATGCGGCTGGGCATGGGCCTGGTCGCGGGGGTGCGCGGGCTCACCGTCCTGACCGGTGATGCGTCGCTGCGCCGCCGCCCGATGGGCCGGGTGCTGCGGCCCCTGGCCGCCCTGGGCGCGCGGGTGTGTGCCCGGGGCGGGGAATGGGCGCCGGTGGCGGTAGAGGGCGGCCGGCTTGCGGGGGGCCGTTGGACGCTGGAGGTGGCGTCCGCCCAGGTGAAATCGGCCCTCATTCTGGCCGGCCTGCAAAGCCGGGATGGGGTGGAGATCCGGGAGCCGGAGCCGACCCGGGACCACAGCGAGCGGCTATTGCGCATGCTGGGGGCGCAGGTGCAGGGACCGGACAATGGCGTGATCCGGGTGGCGCCGCTGACCGCCCCCCTGGCGCCGTTCGACCTCCGCGTTCCGGGCGACCCCTCTTCGGCGGCCTTCTGGGCGGCGCTGGCCGCGCTGGTCCCGGGCTGGGCGGTTACCGTGGAAGGGGTTCTCCTCAACCCCACCCGCACCGGCTTCTTCCGGGTCCTGGCCCGCATGGGGGCGCGGGTGGAGCTGGAGGTGGAGGCGGAGCAGCCGGAGCCGGTGGGACGCATCACCGTGGAAGGCCGGCCCTTGCAGGGGGTGGAGGTGGCCGGGCAGGACATCCCCTCCCTGATTGATGAGGCCCCGCTGATCGCGCTGGTGGCCAGCCGCGCCGCCGGCCGCACCCGCATCCGCGGGGCGGAGGAGCTGCGGGTGAAGGAAAGCGACCGTATCGCCGCCACCGCCGGCCTGCTGCGCACCCTGGGGGTGGCGGTGGAGGAGCGGCCGGACGGGCTGGTGGTGGAAGGGCCTTCCGGCCTGCACGGCGGCACGGTGGACAGTCACGGCGACCACCGGCTGGCCATGCTGGCCGCCCTGGCGGCGGCGGTGGCGCGGGGCCCGGTCACGGTGCGCGGGGCCCGGGCAGTCTCCGTGAGCTACCCGTCCTTTTTCCGGGATTATCGGGTACTGGCGGCGGCGGTGACCGGCAACCGGTATGAAGGCGGGCCCGAGGGGTCACCCTAGGCCCGGGACCGGGCGGAAGGCCCCGCTTTCCGGCCGGCACCCTCCGGTTTCTCCTCTCCCAGGCGGCCTGCCGCAGCCGAGGCAGGCCGCCTCCGTGTGGGGGAAGGTGGCTTGGATCAAGAAATCTGTATTAACCGTTATAGGAATATTGATCCAGGAGGGCGCACATATTACCATGGTCCCGGAGCATGCTTGGTTTTTGGGGATGTGATGCGCCCATGCCGATTCACGGACCGGACGAGCCCGTGTACACCATCGGGGTGATGGCGCGGCTGCTAGGCGTCTCGCCGCAGGTGCTCCGGATCTGGGAGCGGGAGGCGCTCATCCGGCCGCACCGGACCGAGGGCAACAACCGGTTATACTCGGAGAACGACTACTACCGGCTGGAACGGATCTGCGCATTGACCCGTCAGGGGGTGAATTTGGCCGGCATCCGGATTATTATCGGCACGGTGTCCGAACCGGCCGGGTCCGCCGGGGTGGGGCGTGAACGCGGGCGGCACGAATCTGGGAGCAAAGTGAGGGGTAACGAGTAATGGCTAAGGTTGTGGGCATCGACCTGGGCACCACCAACTCCGTGATCGCGGTCATGGAGGGCGGCCAGCCCACCGTGATCCTGAACAGTGAAGGCAGCCGGCTCACCCCTTCCGTCGTAGCCTTCACCAAACAGGGGGAGCGGCTGGTCGGGCAGCTGGCCCGCCGGCAGGCGGTCCTGAACCCGGAGAACACGGTCTTCTCCATTAAGCGCTTCATCGGCCGCCGCTACAGCGAGGTTGAGGACGAGCGCAAGCGGGTGCCGTACAAGGTGGTGGAGGGCCCCAACCAGCAGGTGCGGGTGGAGCTGCCTAACGCCGGGAAATCCATGACCCCGGAGGAGATCTCGGCCATGGTCCTGGCCAAGCTCAAGGCCGACGCCGAGAAGTATCTGGGGGAGACGGTCACGCAGGCGGTGATCACGGTCCCCGCCTACTTCAATGACGCCGAGCGGCAGGCCACCAAGGACGCCGGCCGCATCGCCGGCCTCGAGGTGCTGCGCATCATCAACGAGCCGACCGCGGCTGCCTTGGCCTACGGCCTCGATAAGAAGAAGAACGAGACCATCCTGGTCTGGGACCTGGGCGGGGGTACGTTCGACGTCTCGGTCCTGGAGGTGGGGGATGGCGTGTTCGAGGTGAAGTCCACCTCCGGCGACACCCATCTCGGCGGGGACGACTATGACATGCGCATCGTGGATTACGTGGCGGACGAGTTCCGGCGCCAGGAGGGCATCGACCTGCGGCGGGACCGCCAGGCCCTGCAGCGCCTGATCGAAGCGGCGGAGAAGGCCAAGATCGAACTGTCGTCGGTCACGGAGACCCAGATCAGCCTGCCGTTTATCACCGCCGACCAGACGGGTCCGAAGCACCTGGAGATGCGGCTCACGCGGGCCAAATTCGAGGAGCTCACCAATGACCTCACCGAGCGGACCATCAAGCCGTTCAAGCAGGCGCTGGCCGACGCCAAGCTCACCGAGCGCCAGATTGACGAGGTCATCCTGGTGGGCGGCTCGACGCGCATGCCCGTCATCCAGGAGCTGGTCAAGAAGCTGACCGGCAAGGAGCCCCATCGGGGCGTGAACCCCGACGAGGTGGTGGCGGTGGGGGCCGCCATCCAGGCGGGCGTGCTGGCGGGCGAGGTCAAGGACGTGGTGCTGCTGGATGTGACGCCGCTCTCCCTCGGCATTGAGACCCTGGGCGGGGTGTTCACCAAGCTCATCGAGCGCAACACCACCATCCCCACCCGCAAGAGCGAGGTCTTCACGACCGCCGCGGACAACCAGACCAGCGTGGAGATCCACGTGCTGCAGGGGGAACGCCCGATGGCGGCCGACAACCGCACATTGGCGCGCTTCCACCTGGAGGGGATCCCGCCGGCGCCCCGGGGGGTGCCTCAGATCGAGGTGACCTTCGACATTGACGCCAACGGTATCGTGCACGTCTCGGCCAAGGACCTGGGCACCGGCAAGGAGCAGCGCATCACCGTCACCGCCTCCACCCAGCTGTCTAAGGAGGAGGTCGACCGCCTGGTGCGGGAGGCCCAGGAAAAGGCCGCCGAGGACGAGGCCAAGCGGCAGCTGGTGGAGCTGCGCAACCGGGCGGAATCCATGGTCTACGCGGTGGAGAAGTCGCTGCGGGACCTGGGGGACAAGGTGTCGGCCGAAGACCGCAGCCAGGCCGAGGAGGCGATCCGCCAGGTGCGGGAGGTCATGGGCCGGGACGACAAGGGAGCCATCGAGAGCGCCCTTTCGCGCCTGGAAGGCATTTCCCATCGCCTGGCTGAGCAGGTCTACCGCCAGGCCCAGAGCGGGCCGGCAGGGGGCGAGGCCCAACCCGGGGCGCCCGGCGGCGGGGACAACGGGGATGTCATCGATGCCGACTACCGGCCCTCGGATAATCCCTGAGGGCCAGGGGAACGGGGGTGAGGCCGGGCTCCGGCCGCCGCACGCGGCCGGGGGCCCGGCATCGTAACCATGGCGGCAACGGGAGCGGGCATTAAGGACTATTACCGGATTCTGGGCATCAGTCCCGATGCGGACGCCAAGACCATCAAGAGCGCTTACCGCAAGCTGGCCCGGCAGTACCACCCGGACGTGAACAAGACCCGGGAGGCCGAGGAGCGTTTCAAGGAGATCAACGAGGCCTATGAGGTGCTGTCGGACCCGGAACGGCGGGCCAAGTACGACCGCCTGCGCCAGGGCTTTGCCGAGCAGGAGGCCCGCAGCCGCGGTCCGGGGTACCAGCGGGTCCGCACCGGCTGGACCACGATGGGCGGGCCGGGGGGAATCGATTTCGACCTGGGGGAGTTCTCCTCCCTGTTTGAGGACCTTTTCACCGGCACCACCCGCCCGCGGCCGGAACCGGCGCATGTCCCGGAGCAGACCGTCACCCTGACCCTGGAGCAGGTGATGACCGGTACCACCGTCAAGCTGACGGTGGAGAAGTCGGTCCCCTGCCCCGTGTGTCATGGGCGCGACCCCCATTGCCCGCGCTGCAGCGGCGTCGGCCGCGTGGTTACCCCCCAGTCCTTTGATGTGACGGTGCCGCCGGGGGTGGAGAGCGGGAACGTTATCCGGGTGGGGAACCACGCCCGCTTGCGGGTGGAGGTGGCTCCTCACCCCCGTTTCCGGCGGCAGGGGGCCGACCTGCGGGCCCGGATGACGGTGCCGGTGCCGCTGGCGGCCACCGGGGGGGAGCTGACCGTGCGGCCCTTGACCGGCCCGCCCCTGAGTGTCCGCATCCCCCCGCACACCAACAGCGGCCAGGTATTGCGGCTCAAGGGGCAGGGGCTGCCCCGCCGCGGCGGCGGCCGCGGGGACCTGCTGCTGGAGGTCAACCTGCGGTTCCCGGAACCGTTCACTGCCCGTGAGGATGAGCTCTACCGCCAGCTGGCGGCGGAGCCGCACCGTGAAACCGGGGGAGGGGAACTCCATGCGGATTGAGAAGCTGACCGTCAAATCCCAGGAGGCGCTGGGCAACGCCCAGAACCTGGCCCGGGAGCACCAGAACCAGGCCATCACCCCGGAGCACCTGCTGCTGGCGCTCCTGGATCAGGAGGAGGGGGTGGTCCCGCCCCTGCTGGAGAAGGTAGGGGTGCCGCTGGCCGCCCTCCGGTCGGCGGTGGCCCGCGAGGTCGACCGCATCCCCCGCGTGAGCGGGACCCAGGTGGGCAGCTACCTCAGTCCCGAACTGACGGCGGTCATCGAGCAGGCCGAGCAGGAGGCCTCCCAGCTCAAGGATGAGTACACCTCCACCGAGCACCTGCTGCTGGCCCTGGTGGAGCGGGCCGACACCCCGGCCGGCCGTGTGCTGCGCGATTACGGCGTGCGGCGGGAGGCCCTGCTGCAGGCCTTGAAGGACGTGCGCGGGGCCCAGCGGGTCACCGATCCCAATCCCGAGGAGAAGTATCAGGCCCTGGCCCGGTACAGCCGCGACCTGACCGACCTGGCCCGGCGGGGCAAGCTCGACCCCGTAATCGGGCGGGATGAGGAGATCCGGCGGGTCATCCAGGTATTATCCCGGCGTACCAAGAATAACCCGGTGCTGATCGGGGAACCGGGGGTGGGCAAGACCGCCATTGTGGAGGGCTTGGCCCAGCGGATCGTGGCCAACGATGTGCCCGAGGGGCTCAAGAACAAGCGGGTGCTGGCCCTGGACGTGGGGGCCCTGGTGGCGGGTTCCAAGTTCCGGGGCGAGTTCGAGGACCGGATGAAGGCGGTGTTGAAGGAGATCGAGGCCTCCCAGGGGCAGATCATCCTCTTCATCGATGAGCTGCACACCATTGTGGGGGCCGGCCGGGCGGAGGGGTCGGTGGACGCCGCCAACCTGCTCAAGCCGGCCCTGGCCCGGGGGGAGCTGCGCGCGGTGGGGGCCACCACCCTGGACGAATACCGCAAGTACATCGAGAAGGACGCCGCCCTGGAGCGGCGCTTTCAGCCGGTGTACGTGGGTGAGCCCAGCGTGGAGGATACCATCGCCATCCTGCGCGGCCTGAAGGAGCGCTACGAGGTGCATCACGGGGTCCGCATCCGCGACTCCGCCCTCATCGCCGCCGCCCGGCTCTCCCACCGCTACATCCGGGACCGCTTCCTGCCCGATAAGGCCATCGACCTGGTGGATGAGGCCGCCTCCCAGCTGCGGGTAGAGATGGACAGCCTGCCGGAGGCGCTGGATGAGCTGGAGCGCCGGCGGCTGTCGCTCGAGATCGAGCGTGAGGCCCTGTCCAAGGAGGATGACCCCGCCTCCCGCGCCCGCCTGGAGGAGGTCGCCAAGGAGCTGGAGGAGCTGGGGGAGAAGCGGGACGCCCTCAGGACCCGCTGGGAGCGGGAGAAGACGCTGGTGAGCCGGGTGCGGGATCTTAAGGCCCGCATCGAGGAGGCCCGCACCCAGGAGGCGCAGGCGGAACGCGCCGGCGACCTGGCGCGGGCGGCGGAACTGCGCTACGGCACCCTGCTCACCCTCAACCGCGAGCTGGAGGCGGCCCAGCAGGAGGTGGCCGACCTCGAGCAGCGCGGGCGCCTGTTGCGGGAGGAGGTCCGGGAGGAGGACATCGCCGAGGTGGTGGCGCGCTGGACCGGCATCCCCGTCTCCCGCCTGCTTGAAGGGGAACGTGAGAAGCTGGTGCATATGGAGGAGCGTCTGGCCCGACGGGTGGTCGGACAGGAACAGGCGGTGGCCGCCGTCTCCAACGCGGTGCGCCGGGCACGGGCCGGTCTCTCCGACCCCCGCCGGCCCATGGGGTCGTTTCTTTTCCTGGGGCCCACCGGGGTGGGCAAGACGGAGCTGGCCAAGGCCCTGGCCGAGTTCCTGTTCGACGACGAGAACGCCCTGGTGCGCATCGACATGTCGGAATACATGGAACGGCACACCGTCAGCCGCCTGGTGGGGGCTCCGCCCGGTTATGTCGGCTACGAGGAGGGCGGGCAGCTGACGGAGGCCATCCGCCGCCGGCCGTACGCGGTGGTCCTGCTGGATGAGATCGAGAAGGCGCACCCGGAAGTGTTCAACATCCTGCTGCAGGTGCTGGATGACGGCCGCCTGACCGACGCCCAGGGACACGTGGTGGACTTCCGCAACACGGTTATCATCATGACCTCCAATCTGGGGTCGAGCGCCATCCTGGAGGAGGAGGACGAGAACCGCCGGCAGGCGGAGATCGCGGCCGTGCTGCGCCAGAGCTTCCGGCCCGAGTTCCTGAACCGGATCGACGAGGTGGTCATCTTCCACCGCCTCGATCGCGACCAGTTGCGCGCCATCGTGCGCCTGCACCTGCAACAGGTGGGGGAGCGGCTGAAGGAGCATCAGATTACCCTCAGCGTCACCGACGCGGCCGCCGATCTGCTGGCGGCCTGGGGATACGACCCCCAGTTCGGTGCCCGGCCTCTCCGGCGGGTACTGCAGCGTCGGGTGGAGGATCCCCTGGCCATGAAGGTGCTCACCGGTGAGGTCCGGCCCGGGTCCACGGTGGAAGTGGACCGGAATCCGGCCGGGGACGGTCTCAGCTTCCGGGTGGCGGGCAGCGGGTCGGACGTTGTCGAAGAGGCTTCCGGCGCCTATACTGGTACGACATAAACCGCGGTTCCCAAAGCGGACGAAGGGGGCAGGGGCGTGGACTGGCGGCGGGTGGCAGGCGGGGCGGCTGTGATCGCGGCCGTGGCTTACGGCGGATATCTGATCGGGCATGGGCCGGGCCGCCCGGCCCGGACCGGCTCCTCTCCGGCAGCGGCGGCCCCCGCCGCCGGCAGCGGGGGCCAGGCCGCCTCTGCGGCCGGGGTGCTGGCGCCGGGGCAACCGGCCCCGCCCTTCACCCTCCCTGCCACCAACGGCCAGCCGGTGTCGCTGGCCAGCTTGCGCGGGCAGCCGGTCTGGCTCAATTTCTGGGCGACCTGGTGCCCCCCCTGCCGGGCGGAGATCCCCGACCTGGAACAGGTGGCCCGCCGTTATCAGGGCCGCTTCCGCCTCATCGGCATCAACCTGGAGGAGAATCCGGCCACGGTCAGGAGTTTCATGGCCGCGCACGGCATGAACTACCCCGTGCTGCTGGACTCCACCGGCGAGGTGGCCGCCAACTACGGGGTCACCGCCATTCCCACATCGGTTTTCATCAGCCCGCAGGGCCGCATCCTGGCGGTGCGGGTGGGAGGGTTCTTCTCCACCGCGCAGATGCAGCCCTACATTCACCAGCTGCTCAGCAGCCGCTAGCCGGCCCGGGGCCGCACCCGGGGACGCCCTCCGCTACCGGAGGGCGTCCTTTTGCGTTAGGTGAGTTTGGACAGGCGGAAGCGGCTGGCCCGCAGCCCGGCCAGGAAGACCGCCGCCGCCAGTCCTACCGCCGCCGCCAGGGTCCAGATCCCGGGCAGGGCACGGGGGAAGAAGCGCAGCCAGAGGGGCAGCGCCAGCAGCAGCGGGAAGGAGGCGGCGGCAGGCGGTCCCAGCGCCCGGCGCCAGTGCAGGCGGACCGGCAGCAGGCGCAGAAGGGCGGCCAGGTCGAGGAGGGCGCTGAGCGCGAAGCCCAGGGCTACCGCCCCGGCCACCATCAACGGGCCCTGTCCGGGACGGGCCCCGAGCACGGCGATGAGGCCCAGCTCCACCAGGGAGGCCAGCAGGTCGTTGCGCATGGGGATACCGGTGCGGCCCAGGCCGCGCAGGATGCCGGAGATCGTGATGTCAAAGTAAAG
The DNA here is from genome assembly GCA_902809825.1 of Candidatus Hydrogenisulfobacillus filiaventi. Taxonomy (NCBI): domain Bacteria; kingdom Bacillati; phylum Bacillota; class Clostridia; order Eubacteriales; family Clostridiales Family XVII. Incertae Sedis; genus Candidatus Hydrogenisulfobacillus; species Candidatus Hydrogenisulfobacillus filiaventi. The sequence goes on along the minus strand of LR778114.1, from coordinate 1,533,653 downwards.
GAAGAGGCCCCCCACCGCCAGGGCGGTGAAGATGGGGCGGCTGACATGGGCGGCGAAAAGCAGGGTATCAAAGGCCGGGCCCAGGACCGCCAGGACGATGGTGAGCGGAAAAGAGAGAAAGGCAGTCGCCGCCAGGGCCTGCTCCGCCTCCCGGCCCAGGCGGGCGGGGTCATGGCGGCCGGAGGCGTCCGCCACTGCGGGTACCAGGGCAGTGGAGAGGGAGATGGCCAGCGCGGTGGGGAAGAAGATGAGGGGCAGCACGGTCCCCGTCAGCTGGCCGAAGAAGGCCACAGCCGCCGCTTCGCTCATGCCGCCGGCCTGCAGGCGGGCGGGGATGAGGATGGCCTCTGCCAGGCCGATCAGCGCCCCCGACAGCCGGCTGGCGGCGATGGGCAGCGACAGCCGCCAGAGGCGGCGGACGGCCTCGCGGACGTCCCCGGCCGGGCCCTGGGGCGGTTGCCGGCGGAAGCCGCGGTACAGCCAGGCCAGGCTGATGGCATCCCCCGCCGGGATGAGGAGGGCGGCAATCAGGGGGGCCGGCCCGAACCGGCCGCGGCCCCGGTCGCCCAGCGCCAGCAGGGCGGCCAGCACCGCCACCCGGCCCGCCTGTTCCGCGACCTGGGCCCCGGCTGGTACCGCCATTTCCTGGCGGCCGACAAAGTAGCCGCGCAGGAGGGCTCCCGCGCTGACCAGCAGGACGGAGGGACTTAACGCCAGCATGAGGGGGGCGAAGCGGGCATCGTGGTAGAGGTGGGCGGCGATGGGTACGGCCGTCAGCACCAGGGCCAGGAAGATGGGCACGCTGGTCCATGCCAGCAGCCGGCGGCCGCCCGCCACCAGCACCCGTTCCTGGCCGGGCCGTTCCGCAATCAGCTGGGCCAGAGCCACCGGGATGCCGGCGGCAGCCAGAGTGACCACGCTGACATAGAGGGGGAATACCATCTGGAAGACCCCGAGTCCCCGCGCGCCCAGGAAACGGGCCAGGAGCATCCGGTAGACCAGTCCGAACGCCCGCGAGAGCACGGCGGCCGCGGTCAGGGTCACCGTGCTCCGCCACAGCGAGCGGCGGGTGCTCATGGCATCACCCCCGGGACAAGACTATGAGACGGGGGGGACGTAGTTGCCCGATGGGTACACCCGATGCCGCCGCTCCGCGGCCGCCGTTCCGGCGGCCCTGGCCCGCCGCCCGCCGCCGTCGCTGGCGGCGCTGGATGCAGGCCGGGTTTGCGGCCGGCCTGGCTGTTTCCCTATGGTCCTTGGCGGGGTTCTACCGCGCAGCCTGGCCGGGCCTGACCACGCTGCCGCATCAGGTGCGGGCCGGCCTCGCCCGCCACGGGGCGCGCTTTGTGCCCCTTTCCCGGATCTCCCCCTGGTTGCCGGAGGCCCTCATCACCACCGAGGACCGGACCTTCTATGCCAACTGGGGGGTGAGTGTGGAGGGGACCCTGCGGTCGCTGGTGGTGGACCTCCGCCACCAGGCCTACCGGCAGGGCGGCAGCACCATTACCCAGCAGCTGGTGCGCGATACCCTGCTGACGCCGACCAAGACCTTCCGGCGCAAGCTGACCGAGGCCCTGCTGGCCCCGGCGGTCACCCTGCTGTACTCCAAGCGCACCATCCTGGCCCTGTACCTGAACCGGGTCTACTACGGGGACGGCGCCTACGGGGTGGGCATGGCCGCCCGGCGCTATTTCGGGGAGCCCCCCGCCCGGCTGACCCTGCCCCAGGCCTCCCTGCTGGCCGGGCTCCTGCAGGCGCCGAGCTACCTCGACCCCTACCTGCATCCGGCCGCTGCCCGCGCCCGCCAGCGGGTGGTGCTGACCAGTATGGTGCAGGCCGGCATGATCACCCCGGCGGAGGCGGCCGCGGCGGCCGCCGCCCCCTGGGGCTTGCGGCCCCGTGGCTAAAAGCCGGGCGGGGGAGGCAGGCTAAACGGCAGCAAGCTGCGGAGGGAGGAGGCGAGGGCGTGGCGGAAGCCGGTAGCACCGGCGCCGGGGGGCGCATCCTGACCGACATGGCCCTGGAGGCTCGGGAACTGGCCCGGGGCGGACGGGCGGAGGAGATCCCGGGGGTCGAGGTGGTGGAGGAGTCCCGGCAGGCGGGGCTCATCATCCACGATATCCGGATCCGCACCCCTGAGGCCGGCCGCATGCTGGGCAAGCCGCCCGGCCGGTATCTGACCCTGGATGTTCCCGGTTTCGGCGAGCGGGACCCGGACCTGAAGCAGCGCCTCACGGCGGCCTTGGCCGCACGGTTGGCCGAGTTCCTGCCCCCGGATGTGGCCATGCCGGTGCTGGTGGTGGGACTCGGCAACGGGGCGGTGACCCCGGATGCCCTGGGGCCGCGCGTTATCAGCCGCCTGCTGGTCACCCGGCACCTGGGTCCGGTGCTGCCGGGGGAGGTGCACCGCCGTACCCGGCCGGTGGCGGCCCTCGCCCCGGGGGTGCTGGGCACCACCGGGGTGGAGACGGTGGACATCATCCGGGGGGTGGTGCAGGCCGTGCGGCCGGCCATGGTGGTGGCGGTGGACGCCCTGGCCGCCCGCAGTCCGGACCGCCTGGTGGCCAGCGTGCAGCTGGCGGACACCGGCATCCATCCCGGTTCAGGGGTCGGCAACCGGCGCGCGGGGCTGACCGCGGCGGCACTGGGGGTGCCGGTGCTGGCGGTGGGGGTGCCCACGGTGGTGCAGGCGGCGGCCATCGCGTCCCAGGTGCTGCGGGCCCTGGCCCGCGCCCTGGGCCGGGAGAACCGCTTCTTCGCCCTGCTGGGGGAGTTCACCGAAGCCGAACGCAAGGGATTGGTGGACGAGGTGGCCGGTCAGGCGCTGGGGGAGCTGATGGTCACCCCCAAGGAGATCGACCTCCTGATCGAGGACATGGCGGAGGTGGTGGCGGAGGCCCTCAACCGCGCCCTGCAGCCCCGGCTCGATCCGGCGGAGTGGATGCTCTAAACGGGATCAGGCCGGATCCCCGGCCGGGCTCCAGTCCACATGGCGCAGCTGCCGCACGGTGCGCCGCCAGGCGGCGCCGGCCAGCACCTCCGCCAGCGCCTGGGCCCAGGGCCGGCCGGCGTCCGCTGCCGGGATCACCCAGTCGAAGCTTTCCTCCGCCCAGGCTGTAAACGGCAGGTCGAGGGCCGGGGCCAGGGACCCAACCGTCACCCCTGCTGCACCGGGCTGGCGGCGCACGAAGGCGGCCAGGCTCCAATGGTCACCGAACTCGTACACCGGCACCGGCGGGCGGCCCACCCGGCGCTCGAACAGGGCGCGGGCCTCGCTGCCCGGTTCCCGGACCCCCCACCAGCGTACCGTCTCGGGGGTGGCAGCGCCCACCAGCCCCGCCTCCCAGCGGCAATACCGGATGCGTTGTACTGGGCCCCCGGCCAGTTCCTCCAGCAGGGCCGGCGGGTTATAGACCCCGCGGACGGGGTCGTAGAGGTGGGAGCCGGCGGCGTCGACCGCCCCGCGGCTCAGGGCGGCCAGGGCGATGCGGCTGCCCCAGGGGAAGACCCGCACCCGATCCAGGCCGGGCAGGTGCTCCTGCAGGAAACGGCTCAGGAGGCCGGCATGGGGGTCGCATCCGGCCAGCCACAGCACCCGGTCCGGCCGGGCCGCTCCCGGCAGGGGGGACAGCCGGTGGCGCACGGGGTCCCACCAGGCGTCCGCCGCCGCGGTTCCGGCCGGGTCGGCCCCCGCCGGTACCAGCAGCAGGCGCCCCTCCCGGAGGGCCCAGTATACGGGGCCCGGCACCACCGGTTCGGGGCCCACCCACTGCCACGGCGCCGGTGCGGCCACGGCCAGGGGGGCGGTGAGGTCATCCAGGCTCAATCCCAGGTGGTCGGCCAGGGCGCGGGCCAGGCCCAGCTGCGGCAGGCTGCGCCCGCGTTCGATGGTGATGAGGGCCTGGCGGGTGATGCCGAGGCGGGCGGCCAGGTCCGCCTGCGACCAGCCCAGTTCCTGCCGGCGGCGCCGGACCAGGGCGCCGACCCCGGCCGCGCCGGGGTGGTTTGCGGTCATGGCCGTTCCTTCCTCCCTGCGGGCCGGTGCCCGCCTAGCCCCGGAGCACGCCCCCGCGGACGGCCGCCTCCTGCCAGACCCCCTGCCGGCGCCCGCCCGGGAAGGCGAACACCGGGGCGCCTGCCGCCCGGACCCACACGATGGACCCCGGGTCCGGATTCCCCGCCAGGGTCAGGGTCAGGCGGCCGGGCGGCCCGGCCGGGTCGGGCCGGGCCAGCCCGGCCTCCAGCACCTGCACGCGCCCGTGCGCCCCCGGCCGCGTGGCCAGCACCCGGGCCGGGAAGGCGGCCGGCGCAGCCGGGGAGGCGGCCTCCAGCAGGGCGGGATGCAGCCCGGCATAAAGGCCGGCCGCCACGTCCAGCGGCCAGAGGGCCTGGTAGCCCAACAGGCGGGCGGTGCCCCAGCCCGGGGGCGCGGTCAGCGCCTCGGCGGTGGGGCGGGGCGGGGGTACCTCCCGGCTGCCCGGTTCCAGGACCACCAGTTCGCGGGTAAAGTCGAGCAGGTCGGTGGCATCGTGGCTGGTCAGGACCAGCAGGCGATCCTCCCGGGCCCATTCCGTCAGCAGGGCCAGCAGTTCCCGCCGCAGCGGCCGCTCCACCTGGGACAGGCCCTCATCCACCGCCAGCACCCGGGGATCGGACGCCAGGGCCAGCAACACCTGCACCCGCTGCCGCTGTCCGCCCGACAGCTGGTGAGGGTGCCGGTCCTCCAGGCCCTCGAGCCCGGCCGCGTCGCGGAAGGTGTCCGCCCAGCGCCTGGCATCCTCCCCGGGGGCCAGCGCCCAGGCCAGTTGCTGGGCGACCGTCCGGTGCGGCAGTAGGGCCGGCACCTGCGGAACCCAGGCCAGCGCCCGCCGGTGCGGCGGCAGGCGGTCCAGCCGGCGGCCGCGGTCATCCAGCAGGGAGCCGCGGCAAGGCAGCAGCCCCGCCAGGGCCTGCAACAGGGCGGATTTGCCGGCGCCGCTGGGGCCCACCAGCCCGGTTACGGGACCGTGCCATACGCCCGTGGCCCGCAGGGGCACGGGGGTGATCAGTTCACACTCCAGGTGCAGTTCCATGCCCGGCCCTCCTTCCCCTCAAGGTCCCGGCGGCAGGCGCCGGCGCCAGGCCTCCAGCCCCAGCGGCACCGGCAGCCCGATCACCAGCAGCCAGAAGGCCAGGGGCAGGGCGGCCGGCAGGCCTGCTTCCTCCAGGGTAACCCAGATGCCCACCGGCAGGCCGGTGGGATGGTAGGCCAGCACCATCACCGCCCCGAAGGCCCCGGTGATGCGGGCCCAGGCCATGGCCACCGCCACCAGCAGGCCCGGCAGGGCCAGGGGGAGGGTGACACGCCGGAACCGCGCCCCGGGGGGCATGCCCCAGGTGCCCCAGACCCCGTCCAGGTCGGCGGGCACTGCGGCGAAAGCCGACCAAGCCGTAAGGATAAAATACGGCAGCGCCTCGTAGATTTGGGCGATGACCAGGCCAGGGAGGGCATTAGCCACCGGTAGCCCCACCCGGCCCAAGGCGGCCCCCAGGGCGGCGTAAGGTCCGAACAGGTAGGCCAGCAGCAGGCCCAGCACCAGCGGCGGCATCAGCAGGGGGACAAACAACGCCAGCAGCAGACCCCGCCCCAGGCGGGGCGGGGCCAGGCGGGCCAGATAATAGGCCGTGGGCAGGCCCAGGGCCACCACCAGTGCCAGGGCCAGGGCGCCCGATTCCAGGCTGATGCGCACATATGGGCTGCCCGTCAGGGCGCCCCCCAACAGCCGCCAGGGCAGGTGGCTCAGCAGCGGCCACAACGGCAGCAGGGCGGCGGCAGTGACCAGCAGGGCATAAGCCCCGGCCAGCGCTGCTCCCGCCCGCCGGCGGGGAACGGTGGCCGCCATGGCGCTCACGGCCGGATCTCCTCCCGGACCGCAGCCGGCACCGCCGCCCGGTCCCCGTAGATGGCCGGGGTGATGGCCGGATAGCCGTTCGCGGTCAGGATGCGGCGGCCGCGGGCGGAGAGCAGGAACGCCAGGTAGCGGGTCCCGGCGCGACTGTTGTGGAGGACGGTGGCGACCACTGCCAGGGGCCCGCCGTGGACCGGGCCGGACGGCAGCGGCACCGTCGCCGAACCGTACCAGGAGGCCAGGGCCGGGTCGGAGAAGTTGAGCGTGGCCGGCAGCGGGATGTAGGGCAGGTGGCGCTGTTTCGCTTCAGGCAGGAAGGCGCTGGCGAGGTCGAGGCCGCCCGCCTGCAGCTGGGTGAGGATGCCCTCCTCCGAAAAAACCTGCCGGGGGTTGTTCCAGGCCCCCAGGATGGCGGCGGGGTCGCCCGCCGGCAGGTGATACTGTCGCACCGCCAGTTCGACCATCTCGTAGAAGGCCTGGCCCTGGGGGTCGGTGGCCGGGTTGGTGCGGCCCAGGTGGACCCCGGGATGGGTGGCCAGGAACCGGAACAGGCCGGCCAGGGAGCGCCGGCCGGCGGCCACCTGGCGGAAATAGGGGGCATAGGGGGAACGGGGGTTGTAGGCGATCACCAGCGGGCTAGCGGCCAGGCTCACGCTCCAGCGCGTGAGGCGCGGCTCCAGGATGGTGATGGGCTTTTCCCCCAGGCTCTCGAACACGTCCGCCTTCAGTGCCCCCGCCGCCAGCTCGCGGGCGATGCCGAAGGAGCCGCCTCCCTGCCCCCGGTAGGCGATCCCGGTCTGGCGGGTGAACACGGGTGCCAGCTGCCGGTCGTTCACATACGCCAGGGAGCCGGCGTAGGCCACGCTCACCTGGGTGGGGGACTGGGCCGCCGGCGCCGCGGATCCGCAGCCGGCCGCGGCCAGGGTCAGGGTGCCGAGGGCAGCCAGGGTCAACCGGTGTCGGGCATGCATGGGGGAGGCCTCCTTCGAATGTCATGTATTCTTGATGTTATGCCAAGATGTAATGCATACATTACCAAAGGTCGGCGGCCGCCGCCAGGGGGCGGGCAAAAAATTGCCGCCAGCCAGGGCAAAACGCCGGAAATGGGGCGGATAGGCTTCCGCCCATTTCCGGCGTCCCGGCCGGACGGTTAGTGAGTGCGGCCGGCAATGTTCTGCTCGGCCATCTCGATCATCTTGCGCACCATGTGGCCGCCGACGGCCCCGCACTGCCGGGAGGGGATGTCCCCCCAGTAGCCGTCGTCCACGCCCTGGACCCCCAACTCGTGGGCGACCTCGTACTTGAACTGGTCGAGGGCCTTGCCGGCCGAGCGCACCAGCACCCGGTTGTTGGTGTTGCTACCACGCGCCATCGTTTTCACCTCCTTGTGCGTGGAGTGCTGTTATTATCACCGCCCCTAAGGGCCGTACTCCGGGAACCGCTGGAACTAGCCGGAGCCGGCTGCCTGGACTGGCGGGGATCGGCTGTGCTATCGTTTAACTCAGTTTTATTTAGATTTCAAAGGGCGGCAGGAGTACGATGACAGGTGGCAATGGCGCATGGGCCGATCGGCCGTGGCATGCGCCGGCATCGGGACGTGTCGCGAGCGCTGCGGGGAGGGACAGGCGATGGCCGTGAACCGCCGGGTGTTGTCGGTCTATCTGTTAGGGGTGTTCATCGGGGCCCTGGATGCCAATGTGCTGGGACCCGCCTTTCCCCTGATCGCGCGGGGGTTCCATATCTCCTTGACCTGGACGGCCTGGACCGTGACCGCCTATACCGTGGCCTACGTGGCGGCTACGGTATGGGCGGGGGCCTTGGGCGACCGCCTGGGGCACCGCCGGGTCTTCCTCTGGGGCATCGGGGCGTTCGGGGTGGCTTCGGCGCTGGCCATGACCGCCCGCAGCCTGCCTCTCTTCCTGCTGGCGCGGGTCATCCAGGGGGCAGGCGCGGGCGCGGTGTATCCCAACGCACAGGTGGAGGGCATCCGCCTCTTCCCGGCCGAACGCCAAGGCCTGGCCCTGGGCCTGTTCGGGGCCGTGTTCGGCATTGCCAGTATGGTGGGGCCGTTGGCGGGCGGGGCCCTGGCCCAGCAGTGGGGCTGGCCGGCAATCTTCGCTATCAACCTGCCCATCGCCCTACTGGTGCTGGTGTTAGGACGGCGGCTGCCGATCTCGGCCCCTGAGACCCGGCCCGTACCCGACTGGATGGGCGGGGCCGGCTTCGCCGGCTTCCTGGCGGCCGCCCTGCTTGGCTTTACGGTGGGGGGCACACCGGCCCTGGTCCTGTGGGTGGCGGCGCTTGCCCTGTTGGGCCTCTTCCTGCTGCGGCAGCGGCAGGCGGCCCGGCCCTTCCTGGATACCGCCCCCTTGCAGCGGGGACCGGGCGCCGCCCTCATGGCCGGCTCCGCCCTTATTGGCTTTGACATGGCAGCAGCGGTGTTCGTACCCACCCTGGTGCAGCAGGACCTCGGATTTTCGGTGCTGGCTTCGGGTTTCGCCCTCCTGCCCGCCGCCTTCACCGGGGCGGTGTTTGCGGGCGTGGGCGGGGTGCTGACCGACCGGGTGGGCCCCCGGGCCGTGCTGACCGCGGGTCTGGCCATGGCGGCCGCCGGCGGGCTGCTGCTGGCCTGGCCCCACCTGGACCTGCTGCGGTTCGTGGCTGCGATGGTCTTCCTCGGCATCGGGACCGCTTTCACCATGGGGGCTCCCACCAACCGCATGGGCCTGGCGTTGTACCGGGCCGATCAGGCGGGGGAGGCGTTGGCCCTGATGGCCGTCTTCCGCTCCGCCGGGCTGGCGGCCGGGCCGGTGTTCCTGGCCCTGGCCCGGCATTGGCAGGGTTTCACCGGTATGTTCGGGGCGGTGACGCTGGCCTCCCTGCTGGGGATGGGCCTCTTCCTGCTGGTCCCGCCCGTCCGCCCCTCGTGGGAGGAGCGGGCCGGACGGATGATTCCGGAGAGCCAAACGGACTAGTCGAAGGGGCCGAAAGGCTTGACGCGTTAGTAAAAAGGATCTAGGGTGAAGCCGGACAGCGACCTCATGCCAATTCAAAAATCCCCACCCTGTGCGGCCGAGGAGGTGGTCCGGATGGGATTTGAGGGCGGCGCCCTGTTTATGGTAGTGGCAGAGAGCGTGCTGGTGGCCTACGCCTGGATCGGGTGGACCATCCTGCGCGACTTCGCCCGCGCGGAATAAGGCCGGACGAATCCCCGGCTGCCTGCTGTGCAGGGGATGCCCGTAAGGGGCATCCCCTGCACAGTTTTTAGCTGGTCCGAACGGGTCAAGCATAGGCGGGCCAACCGACAGCAAATGAACCAACTGAAAACGAATCTCATCAAGTAAAGGTACACCAAACGGTCGGGGAAACTATTGCCTTAATGTCGGTAGGGCTCTATACTCGACGTCGAACACGGGATAGTGGATTTAGTCCAAATAGACTGGTCCCGTGTGGCTGAGGGGAACGGAGGGTTCCGGGCCCCGGGCCTGCCCCTGCGGGATGTCCGCGGCGACGCCCGGTCCCGCGTACCGAATCGGCGGACGTAAGGAGGCAGACGGATGGAGAAGGAACCCGAGTACGGGACGCCGCCGGCTCCGGAACCGGCCAAGTGGAGCCGCAGGCAGCTGCTGGCCGGCACCGGCGCCCTGGGCGTAGTCGGCTTGGTGGCCCTGTTCGGCAAGTCCGGGGTGGTGGATGCCGCCCGGGCGGTGTTCGGCTCCCCGGTACAGACCGGCAAGATCTATGTGTACCAGTACGACTACTACTTCGTGCCCAACTACATGACCTGGCGGGTGGGGGACACCATCACCATTGCCCTCCGCAACCAGAGCCACACCCATTGGCACGAATGGGTGGTGGGGCGCCATCTCCACCTGCAGAACACCATCTTCGGGGTGGTCAACGGTGACGCCTTTAAAGAGGACTTCTTCAACGGGGTGCACGTCACCCTCAGCCACCCCTATAAGGTCGACAACTTCGTGCCCCATAAGGCCATCGTGACCTACGAAGGACCCAAGTCGGCGTTCGCCATCGCCTCCGGCGGCGACTTCAGCCCCACCCTCCAGCCGGGCGGCGCCATCGACATCACCTTCACCGTGCCCGACAAACCCGGCATCTGGCATTATGGCTGCTTCGTCCAGAACAACATGCACTGGCGGGCGGGGATGCAGGGCATCGTCAACATCCTGCCGGCCTGATGCCCATTCCGGTCCGCATCGGGCCGTGCGAGGGGGGTAATCCATGGACTATGTGGTGTTCGGGGTGCTGTGGGTGGTGTTCACCGTCCTGGCCGAACTCGGGGTGCAGGATTGGGTCCACCACGGCCCCTATTACTTTACGGCCTCCCAGCAGGCGATTGACGGGCAGCGCGCCTTTGATTTCATCATCACCGTGCTGACCCCGATCGCGGTGTTCGTCATCCTCATGCTGGTGTACGTCATGATCCGGTTCCGGGCACGGCGGGGGGAGACCGGGGACGCTCCGGTGCAGTTCCGCTACAACCGCGCTTACGTCTCCCTGTGGGTGCTGCTGACCCTGGGCGTCAACCTGCTCCTCTTCATCCACCCCACGGCCTCGGCCATGGAGACGGTGTTTGCCGCCGCCCTGCCTCAGAACAACCGCCACGACCTGGTGGTGGATGTCACCGCCCGGCAGTGGCAGTGGATCTTCAGCTACCCGCAGTACGGCCTCACCCAGACCGTCTCCCCCACCAGCGGCCACGCCGAGCTGGAGCTGCCGGTGGACCGGAAGGTGAAGTTCGTGTTGCGGTCCTATGACCCCTTCCACCAGTACGACTACGCCGCCGATGTCATCCACAGCTTCTGGATTCCGGCCTTCGGGATCAAGGAGGATGTCATCCCCGGCGAGACCCGCTACGAATACATTAACCCCACCCGCATCGCCAGCTATGCCACCAACCCCATGATGCGGGTGCAGTGCGCGGAGGTGTGCGGACCCGGGCATCCGTGGATGGAAGCCGAGGTAAACGTGGTCTCCCCCGCCGCCTTTAAGGCCTGGGTGGCCAAGGAAAAGGCCATGCAGGGATCGTAATCCCCCGGCCGCCGGTTGGCGGGCCGCAGAAAAGGAGGTCGACAGATGGCTTCTGCAGCATACGCCGGGAAGTCCCGCACCAACCCGCAGCCGCAGGCCGAGAAGGCCCCCATGCCGCCCATCCTGCGGGGCGTGCTGTGGGCGACCATCGCCTTCCTGGTCGTGGACGTCCTGGTCACCGAGGTCCTGGATCCCTTCCGGGGCCGGCCGCTGGTGACGACGCCCGGCGCCACCCTGGGCTGGCTGGCCGCACTGGTGGCCTGGCTCATGGGCGTGGGCGGCTGGGAGGGCACCATCCTGCCGCTGCTGGGCTACCCGGAGCCGGCCGAGCACCGGGACTGGCGGCGGTACTTCCAGTTCAGCACCGACCACAAGGTCATCGGCCTGCAGTACATGGCCTCCTCGGCCGGCGGCTTCCTCATCGCCGGGCTGGTGGCCATGATCTTCCGCCTGGAGCTGATGAAGGACCACCTGTGGGTGTTCAGCACCCCCAACCAGTACCTGTCCGCGGTGGGCATCCACGGCACCATCATGATGTTCTCGGTGGCGACCGTGTTCATGATCGGGGGGCTGGGCAACTACTTCGTGCCCCTCATGATCGGTAGCCGCACCACCGCCTTCCCCCGCCTGTCGGGACTGAGCGTGTGGCTGGTCTCCTTCGGGATCCTGACCGTCCTGTTCAGCCCGCTGCTGGGCTACTGGGACACCGGCTGGCGCGGGTATGAGCCCCTGGCGGCCCAGGACCCGGGCGGGATCATCTACTACTACCTCGGGGTGTTCGCCCTCACCATGTCCTCGCTGATGGTGGCCTTGAACCTCACCGCCACCGTGATCTTCAAGCGGGCGCCGGGCGTCACCTGGGGACGGCTGCCGATGTTCGCCTGGGGCATGGTCACCGTCAGCCTGCTCAACATCCTGTGGCTGCCGGAGATCCAGACCACCTTCGTCCTCGGGCTCCTGAACCGGATCGTGCCCCTGCCCTTCTTCTCCTCGGTGGGCAGTCCCCTGACCTTCATCGACCTCTTCTGGCTCTTCGGCCACCCGGAGGTCTATATCATCGTGGTGCCGGCCCTGGCCATGTGGCAGGAGATCATCCCAGTCATGACCCGCAAGACCCTGTTTGCCCGCCAGTGGGGCGTGATGGGGCTCATCTTCGTGATGATGCTGTCGGGGATGGTTTGGGCGCACCACATGTTCACCAACATCCGCAACAGCGAGATCCTGCCCTTCTCCTTCTTCACGGAGATGATCTCGGTCCCGACCGGCTTCGCCTACATGACTACCCTGGGCACGCTCTGGAAGTCGCGGGCCCGCCTCAGGACGCCCCTGGTGCTGGTGCTGATGAGCATGTTCAACTTCCTCTTCGGCGGCCTTACCGGGGTGTTCCTGGCCGATCCGGCCGTGAATCTGCAGATCCATGACACCTTCTGGGTGGTGGGCCACTTCCACTACACCATCATCGGCGGCATGGTGTTCACGGCGTTCGCCGCCATGTACTACTGGCTGCCGAAGCTCTCCGGCCGCACCTACAACGAGAAGGTGGCGCTGTTCGGGGCCATCTGGATCTTCCTGGCCTTTAACGGCACCTTCAGCCAGATGTTCCTCCTGGGCCTGCAGGGCATGAACCGGTGGGTGGCGGTGTACCCGCCCTACCTGACCGCGCTCAATGACAGCGTCTCCATCTTCGCCTTCCTGCTGGGTGCCGGGTTCGTGTTCAACATGGGCTACATCATCTGGGCCTGGGTGGCGGGTCCCAAGGCGGTGGAGAACCCCTGGCAGGCCAAGACCCTGGAGTGGGCCACGGCCACGCCCGTGCCCCGCAACAACTTCGACGTGATCCCGCGGGTGGTGGGCAGCTTCTACCGCTACGGCGACGACAGCCCGGCCACGGTGGTGGAGCCGGCGGCCGGCCAGCTGGCGGCCACGCTGGAGCCGGCGGGAGCGCCCGACCAGGAGGCGTGAGGGCGGCGGACCCGCCCCCGCCTCCGGGCTTGTGAAGGAGGGAGTGTCCATATGGCGTCCGAAACCGGACAAGGGGCCCAGGTGCTGGAGCCGATCAGCCGGCAGGACCTCAGAATGTATCGGGGAGGATTTGGACTTTTTATCTTCAGCCAGATCATCCCCTATGTCGTTCTGATTAATGTGCGGTACGATTTAGCTAGCGCCTACGTGCCAGCCAGGCTGAGCCAGGTACTTGGGGTACTCGCGACGGTGGCCCTCATCCTGAGCGCGATCACCGTCCGGGCTGGCCTGAAGGCCATCCGGCGGGACAACCTGGCCGGGATGAACACCGGACTGACCCTGACCATGCTGTTCGGCCTGGTGGGGATGGCGCTGCTGGTGGCGGCCTGGGTGCAGCACCCGGCGTCGTTCTACAGCCACTACGGCGAGATCTTCTACACCAGCCTGGGGGCGAGCCTGCTGTACCTGCTGGTGGGGGAGCTGCTGCTGGTGGTGGTGAAGCTGCGCGGGGTGCGGGTGCGGTTCACAGCCGGGAACCACTGGGACGTGGAAGCGGTCCAGATGTGGTGGATGATGACCGTCTACCTGTGGATCGCGACCTGGCTCGTGTTCTACCTGCTGTAACGCACCCCGGAAAGGAGGCGGGAATCCATGCATGAGTCGTTCTGGCCGCATTTCCCCTATCCGTTTCCGGCCAGCCCCGGGCTGCCTCACTGGTGGGACGCGGTCTGGTGGGTGATTCAGGTGGTGGTCATGACCGGCCTGCTGATGGGTCTGCGGGCCCTGGCCCAGGCGGTGGATCGCGACATGGCCGCGGCGGAGCAGGAGTCGCCCCCCGGCGGCGGGCGCTGAGCGCGGGGTCGGGACCCCGGGGGCGGAGGGGGTTCCTCCGCCCTGGTCCGGCCCCGGCGGGCGTGGTTCCGGCATGGGTCGGACGTGAGGAGGAGAACAGGGTGGAGACCTACACGCAGGAGATTGCAGAAAGCCCGGTGGGCGACGCGGGGCCGCTGCCGGTGCTGGGCATTGCCGCTCCGGTGCCGTCCGCGGGTCTCGGGCGGCGGTGGGAGGTGGTCAGGGCTTATGTGGAACTGACCAAGCCCCGGATCATGCTCCTGCTGCTGTTTACCGCCTTTTCGGCCATGGTGGTGGCCAGCGGGGGGCATCTGCCCCTGGCCCGTACCCTGTGGACCATGCTGGGACTGGCCTTGTCCACCGGCGGGGCGGCCGCTCTCAACATGTGGTATGACCGGGACATCGACGCCATTATGCGGCGTACCCAACGCCGGCCGCTGCCGCAGGGCTTGGTGGCGCCCGGGCAGGCGCTGGCCTTTGGCATCATCCTGGGCGTGGTGTCCACCCTGCTGCTGGCCGTGGCGGTCAATCCCCTGACCGCCGGGCTGTCCTTGGGCGGATTCCTGTATTACGTGTTCATTTATACGATGTGGCTCAAGCGCACTACGCCCCAGAATATCGTCATCGGCGGCGGCGCCGGCGCCTTTCCGCCCCTGGTGGGGTGGGCGGCGGTGACTGGCCACCTGGCGGCGGCAGCCGGCCTCATGTTCCTGATCGTGTTCCTGTGGACCCCGCCCCATTTCTGGGCGCTGGCCCTGTTCAAGAACGACGACTACCGCCGGGCCGGGATTCCCATGATGCCTGCGGTCCGCGGCGAGCGCGTCACCAAGCGGCAGAGTGTGGGGTACGCCGTGCTGCTGGTGGCAGCCTCCCTGCTGCTCTATGGCACCGGCGTGGTGGGGCGGATGTACCTGGGGGTAGCAGCCGTGGCCGGCCTGGGCTTCCTGATCCTGACGGTGGCCATGGCACGTGAGCAGCTGCCGGCGGTAAAATGGGCCAAACGGACATTCCTGGCCTCGCTGATGTACCTGGCCGCGGTGTTCATTGCCATGGTGCTGAACGTGCATGCCTAGGCTTGGCGGCCTAGGCGGAGCGCGCCAGCTGTTAAAGGGGGGGAACCGGCATGAGTATTGAAAGCGCCTGGGCACTGGTCAACGAGCTGCTGATGATCGGGAGCGCAGGCGCCATCGCCACCGGTTGGAGCCGCATCCGGCGCGGCCAGGTGGAGGTTCACCGGCGCTGGATGATCCTGGGGGCCAGCCTGGCCACCCTGTTCTTTCTGAGCTACCTGGCCCAGTCGCTGCTGGTCGGGGACACGTTGTTCGGCGGCCCTCGAAGCTGGGCGCTGGCCTACCAAGCCTTCCTGCAGGTACATGTCATCCTGGCCACCTTGGCTGGCGCGCTGGGCATCGTCACCCTGCGCCTGGCCCTGAAGGGCCGCTTCCCGGTGCACCGCAAGGTGGCCCCCTGGACGGTGGTGTTCTGGTTTGTGGCGGCGGCCACGGGGCTGGGGGTCTACCTGTTGCTGTTCACCATCTTTACGCCCGGTCCCACCACCGGCAACCTGGTTCACGTGGTGCTGGGGACCGCGGCCGGTCGATAGGAGGCGGTCCTGGGCATGGCAGAGGTGGCGGGCAGAACCCCGGCGCGCTGGCTCATCCGGGTAGGCTGGGTCAGCGTAGTCGCCATTTTCCTGGTCAACTTCGTCGGCTTTCTGGACACCATTACCGGTTCCGCCTTCGGATGCGGCAATGACTGGCCGCTGTGCAACGGCGCGGTGATTCCCTCGCTGGGCAATATTCATGTCCTCATCGAATTCCTGCACCGGGCCGTGGTGAGCGTGGGGGCGGGCCTGGCCACCCTGTATGCGGTGTGGGCCCTGGTCCGGTACCGGGTGTGGCTAGAGGTCCGCTGGTTTGCGGGTCTGGCGCTGGCGGCCATCCTGGCCCAGGCGACCCTGGGGGCCCTGGCGGTGTTGTTCGTCAACCCGCCCTGGGTCCTCGCCCTCCACTTCGGCATCTCGGTGCTGGCTCTGACCGGGATCCTGCTGCTGACCGTGTTTTTGCAGCAGCAGGCGGCGCGCTCGGCCTTTCGCCAGCGGCCTCCCTCGCCGGGGGTGCGCCGGGGTATCCGCGCCCTGCTCCTCTATACCTTCGGGGCCATCTATTTGGGGGCCTACGTGGCCAGCCGGGGAGCGGCGGTCGCCTGTCTGACCTGGCCGCTCTGCAACGGGCGGTTGTGGCCGGCGGCCTGGACCCAGCGCCTGGCGCTGGTGGAGGCCCACCGCCTGGTGGCGGTGAGCCTGGCCGTCTGGATCGCCTGGCTGGTGGTGCGCACCGCGCGGGAGCGGGCCCAGCGGCCCGATCTGTACCGGGCGGCCTGGCTGGCGCTGGTGCTGGTCCTGACCCAGGCCGCTAGCGGCGCCTACTTGGTGTTGAGCCACCTCTCCGTCAGTGCCTTCATGCTGCACGTCTCCAACATGCAGGGGCTGTTCGGGACGCTGGCCTATCTGGCTTATGAGACGTGGCCGGCGGCGGCGGTCTCCCGGGCCGCGGAACCGGGACCGGTGGCGGCCGGGGCGCCGGCGCGCTGACGAAAGGGGGCGGGGCCTGTGCTGTGGGCCTTGGGGATTGTAGGGGTGGTGGCGGTGGTGTCGGCCACCTTGGTGGGACGGGTCTTCATGCACGATCACATGCAGGACATGTAAGGGGGGAGGGTCGTGAGGCTGGAGGCGGCGGAGCGCCAGCTCCTGGGCCTGGTGGGGGCGGGGGTGGTCCTGACCGCGGCCCTGGCGGCCGCGCGGCCGTGGCTGGCGCGGATGGCCCATTCCACCCTGTCGATCGCGGCCACGCCGGCCCCGCTGGCCGCAGCGCGGGTGGGGGCGGCGGCCCCCACCTTTCAGCTGCAGACCCTGGGCGGCCGCCTAGTCAGCCTCCGGCAGCTGGAAGCGGGTGGCCACCCCGTCCTCCTTACCTTCTTTAACCTGAACGTGCCCGCCTGCGGGCGCGAGGTGGCCGTGCTGAACCGGATCGCCGCCCGGTACGGCCGGGCGGTGCGGGTGGTGGGGATCGACGTGGAGCAGGATCCGCTGAATGTGCGACGCGAGGCCCGCCAGGCGGGGATCCGCTACCCCATCCTCCTCGACCAGCCCGGGTACGTGGCAAAGGCCTACGGGGTGCAGGGCTTCCCGGCTAGTGCCCTCATCGGCCCCGGCGGGACCCTGGAGGCCTTCCACCCCGGTCCCTTCCTCTCGGTCCGGGCTGCCTGGCCGCTGCTCCGCCGGGCGCTGGGCGGCTGAGCTGTCAGGCCGGCCGCCGGGCGGGGGGATCGGCGGCCTCCGGCAGCAGGCGGTCCTCCCGCAGCAGCAGGCCGGCGGCCAGGGCGCTGAGGGCGGACAGGGCTGCCGCAGCCCAGAAGACCGGATAGCGGGCCTGCATGGCCAGGCTGAAGGCCGGCGGACCCAGGGCGACACCGAAGAAGCGCACGCTGCCGTAGAGGCTGGTGACGGCGCCGCGCTGATGGACGGTTACGGCGCTGGTAACCAGGGTGTTGACCGCGGGCAGGACGGCTCCGGTACCCAGCCCCATGCCCACCAGCACCGCCAGGGCCCAGACGGGCGAGCGCAGCACCACCACTGGTTCCGCCACCATGGCCGCGGCGACCAGGGCCAGGCCGCCCACCACCACCCCTTTCGCGCCCCCCCGCAGATGGCCCTGCAACCAGGCCCCGGTCGCGTAGGAGGTGGCGGCGGAGGCCGCCACCGGGATGGCGATCAGGAGGCCGCGGGCGAATTCCCGCACCCCGAACACCGCTTCCAGCACGTCGGCCAGGTAGCTTAAGACCCCGAAGAGGATGAAGAGCACCACCGAGCCGGCCAGGAAGGTGAGGGCCATGGCCCCGCCCTTGCGGCGGAAGGTGGAAGCCAGACCCTGCCAGTAGCCGCTCAGGCTGCCGCTTTGCGCCCGGGCGGGCTCCCGCAGGACCCACCAGACCGCCGCGGCAATGGGCAGGGCCAGCAGGCCGTAGACGAAGAAGGGGGCGAACCAGACCAGCAGGGCCAGCGCCGACCCTGCCACCGGCGACACCACCTTGCCGGTGCCGTTGGCCGCCTCCAGCAGTCCCAGCGCCCGCGAACGCCCGCGCCCGGTAAACATGTCGCCGGCCACCGCCATGGCCAGCTGGTAGGTGCCACCAGCCCCGATGCCTTGGGCCAGCCGGAACCCCATGATCCAGGGATAGGGGTGCGGCAGCAGCCAGGCGGCGAAGCCGGCCCCCAGTCCCCCGAAGCCGTACAGCACCAGCGCCGGCGCCATCACCACCTTGCGGCCGACCCGGTCCGACAACGCCCCTGCCAGGGGAATGATGAGCCCCGCCGGCACCGAGAACACAGTGATGATGAGACCGACCTGGAATAGGGTCAGATGCATGACCGCCATCATGCGGGGCAGGACCGGGATCAGCATCGAGTTGCCCAGCACCATGATGAACGGAACCAGGGCCAGCACCCAGAGCTTGGCCCCATGCCGGTCCCTGCCCTTTCCGCGTCCGTGCTCTCCCACGCAATGGCCCCTCCTTTGCTGCAGGCTTCAGCCTGCCCGCTTCCGCCTGCCCTTAGCCGGGTTGACAGGTGGGCGAAAATGGCAGGCCGGCGGCGGCTCCCCCGCCGCGGGGGCCGAATAGCATGGCAGGGAAGCGACAGCCAGGATCGCGTAAAGGAGGGCGGTGCCTGTGGCGCCATATTCGGAACCGTCCCGGGTCGGGGAAGGATCCGCCCGGAAGGCCTGGGCCGGGGTCCTGGCCTGGCCCTATCCCGACCGCAGCGGCAAACCCCGCCGGTTCGGACGCACGATGGTGATTGACAAGGGCCTGGGTCTGACCGACACCCGGGACCTGATGGAGCTGGGCGCGGACTACGTCGACTATGTGAAACTGACCTTCGGCACCTCCGCCTTCTACCCTGCCGCCCTGCTTCGGCGCAAGATCGCCCTGGTGCGGCAGGCCGGGGTGGAGATCTTCCCCGGGGGCACCTTTCTGGAGCTGGCGGCCCTGCAGGGCAAGCTGGAGGCGTTCCTGGACCGGGCGGCGGAGCTGGGCTTCACCGGCATCGAGGTGTCCGACGGCACCGTGCGCATGGACCCCCGGGCCCGGCGGGCGGCGATCCAGCGGGCCCGCCGCTGGGGCTTCCGTTTCGTCCTCAGCGAAGTGGGGAAGAAGGATCCCCGGGACCGCGTCCCCACCATGGCCTTGTGGGAACAGGTGGAACGGGACCTGGAGGCGGGAGCCGACCTGGTGATTGTGGAGGGACGGGAAAGCGGGGCCGGGGTAGTGATCTACGACGCCCAGGGGGCTATTATCGACCAGGAGGTGGAGGCCCTGGTCACGCACGTGTCGGATCCGCGCCGCCTCCTGTGGGAGGCCCCCCGCAAGCATCAGCAGCAGGAGCTCATTGCCCGCTTCGGACCCGATGTGAACCTGGGCAATGTGCACCCTGAGGACGTGCTGGCGCTGGAGGCCCTCCGGGTGGGGCTGCGGGCGGATACGTTGCGGCGCTGGATTGCGGAGGCGGCCGGCCGCGGGGAGGTCGCAGAAGGTGACATCCTGCCCGGACCTTAGACCCCGCCGGCGGAAATGCGGGGCGGCAGCATGGAGCAGACGCAGGGGGCCGGCGTGCATGTGCTCTGGCGCTGGCAGGACTGGGAGGACCGCTACCGCGGCCGCTATGCGGTGGTGATTGATGTCCTGCGGGCCACCACCACGCTCATCACGGTGCTGGCGCGGGGGGCGGAGGCGGTGCTGCCGGTGGCCGGGCTGGAGGAGGCCCGGGCCCTGGCCCGCTCCCGTCCCGGCTGGCTGCTGGGCGGGGAACGGGATAATGTGGCCCCGCCCGGCTTTGACGGCGGCAACTCGCCTGCCGATTATCCCCCCGAACGGGTAGCCGGCCGGCGGCTGGTGTTCACCACTACCAACGGCACCCGGGCGCTGGACCGGGTGCGGACGGGGGGCGCCGCCACCGTGGCCCTGGGGGCCCTGGTCAATGCCGGGGCGGTGGCCCGCGCCGCCCGGGCCTCGGGCCGGCCGGCGGTCCTGGTGTGCGCCGGCACGGAGGGGGTGCTGAGCCTCGAGGATGTGCTGGCGGCCGGGGCCATGGCCCGCTACTGGCCGCCGGAGGCCCGCAGTGATGAGGCGCAGCTGGCGGCCTGGGCCTATGAACGCATGCAGGCGGACCTGCCGCGGGCGCTCAACCTGGCCCGGCATGCGGCCAGCCTGCGTGCGCGCGGGCTGGAGGCCGACATCGGCTGGGCGGCCCGGGAGGACCTGTTCGACCTGGTCCCCGTGGTGGGGACCCAGGGCTGGATTACCGCCGGGCTGTGATCCCGGCAGCCTCGGACCGGCGCCCCCGGGCGCCGGTCTTTTCGTGTCCCCGGGGACATACCCTCAAGTGTCCGGACGGACACGCAGGGAGGCCGGGGATGCTGGACGCACAGAACATCGGGCTGCTTCTGCTCCTGGCCCTGGGCCTGTGGGCACGTTCCGCCCTGGTCGCCTCCTCGGCGGCCATCCTCCTGGTGATCCGCCTGGCCCGCCTGGGCTTTCTCTTCGGGGTACTGGAACGGCGGGGCGTCGAGTTCGGCCTCCTGTTCCTCACTTTAGCCATGCTGGTGCCCTTCGCGGTGGGCCGGATCGACCTGCGGGCGGTAGCCCGCAGCTTTCTGACCTTACCCGGACTGCTGGCGGTGGTGGGCGGGGCGGTGGCCACCCACCTCAACGGGCGCGGGCTGCGGCTGCTGGCGGACCATTCCGAACTGATGGTCGGGCTGATTGTGGGGTCGATCCTCGGCATCGTGCTCTGGGGCGGGGTGCCGGTGGGGCCCCTCATGGCGGCAGGGGTCACCTACCTGCTGCTGGAGATTGTCCGGCGGGTATTTCCGGGATAGGGGGGTGGGCACGAAGGCATGTCCCAACATGTGTTCCTGCGGGGAATGGTGGCCATCCGCCTGTTCTCGGCCCTGGCCGAGCTGACCGGCGCCTTGCTGATGTGGCGGTTTCAGCGGCTGGAAACGGCGGTGCGCATCAATGGCCTGTTGGGGCTGGTGGGCCCGCTGGTGCTCACCACCACCATGGCGTTGGGCCTGGCGGGACTGGCGCAAAGCCGCCTGCCTGCCGCCCGCCTGGTGTGGATCGGGGCCGGGGTGGGACTGATCCTGTGGGGGACCCGGCGATGAAGGTGGTCACCTTCTCTTTGACTGGCTGGCGCCGGCACTGGCGCCTGCTGCTGGCGGCGGCCCTGGGCCTGGCCGCTCTCTGGCCGCTGGCCGCCCGTCACCGGCCCGCTTCGGCCCGGGGCGGGCACGCGCCCGGGGTGGTGTGGTATGTGGACCTGCCGCCCGACCGCCGGGTCATCGCCCTCACCTTCGACGACGGGCCCTCGCCTTACACCCCCCGCATCCTGGAGCTGCTGCAGCACTATCACCAGCAGGCCACCTTCTTTGTGCTGGGGCAGAATGCGGCCCGCTATCCCCAGTACGTGCGGGCGGAAGCCCAGGCCGGCATGGAGGTGGCTGATCACACCTATTCCCACCTCAACCTGGCACGCCATTCCGCGGCCACCGATGAGGCCGATTTGCGCCGGGCCCAGGACCTGTTGACCCGGCTGACCGGACGGACGCCGGTGCTGCTGCGCCCCCCCTATGGCACCTACAACCGGGACCTCCTGGAGGTGGCCCGCCGGCTGGGCCTGCACGTGGTCATGTGGTCCTGGACGGAGGACAGCCGGGACTGGACCCGGCCCGGGGTAGGGACGATTGTGCAGCGGGTGCTCGCGCACCTGGAACCGGGCGACATTGTGCTGATGCACGACGGCGGGGGGGATCGCAGCCAGACGGTGGAGGCCCTGGCCATTATCCTGCGCGACCTGGCCGCCGGCGGCTGGCGGTCGGTGACCGTGTCCGAGCTCCTCCGCATGGCGCCGGCCCCGGGACCGGCCTCCTGAGGGCGGGGGGCAAAAACCGGTATAATAAGGCGGGATTGGCCCGGAAAGGACGAGGCACGGGTGCGGATCATCGGCGGCAGGGCCGGGGGGCGCCGTCTGGCGGCCCCGCCGGGGCGGGGCACCCGTCCCACCCAGGAACGGGTGCGGGAGGCGTTGTTCAACATCCTGGCCCCCCGCCTGCCCGGAGCGCGGGTGGCGGACCTGTACGCCGGGACCGGGGCCTTGGGGCTGGAGGCCTGGTCCCGCGGCGCGGCGTCGGTCTGGCTGGTGGAGCCCGACCGCCGGGCGCGACAGGTCCTGCGCCGCAACTTGGCCGCCCTGGGCCCGGACCAGCCGCCGGCCACGGTCTGGGAGGGGACGGCGGAGTCCGCCCTCCGGCGGTGGCTGGCGGCCGGCGAGCGGTTCGACCTGGTCCTGGCCGACCCCCCCTGGCAGCTGGGGTTGAGTGCGGCGGTGCGGGGGGAGCTGCACCGGGTGCTGGCCCCCGGCGGGCTGGTGGTGCTGGAACGGCCTGCAGGGGGCGACTTCGGTCAGCTGGCGGGCCTGGAGCTGGAGCGGGTGCGCCGCTATGGCGGCACCGAGCTGGTCTTTTACGTCCCGGCACGCGGGGAAAGGGGGCAGGAAGGGTGAGGGGGGCTGCCGGCCGGCGGGCCCTGTATCCGGGGTCGTTCGATCCCATCACGAACGGGCATCTGGACGTCATTGAACGGGCCACCCGCCTCTTCGACGAAGTCTGGGTCACGGTGTTCAGCAATTCCCAGAAGCGGCCGCTGTTCGACGCCGCCGAACGGGTGGCGCTGGCGGAGGCCGCCACCCGCCATCTGCGGGGCGTGCGGGTGGACCAGAGCCGGTCGCTGCTGGTCGAGTACGCGCGCTCCATCGGGGCGGGGGTCATCATCCGGGGCCTGCGGGCGGTGCTGGACTTCGACTACGAGTTTCAGATGGCGCTCATGAACAAACGGCTGGCGCCGGACATCGAAACCGTCTTCATGTTGACGCGGGAAAACTATTCCTACCTGAGCTCGACGCTGGTGAAGGAGCTGGCGGCTTACGGCGCCGATATTTCCGGGCTGGTGCCGGCGGCGGTGGAGGCAGCGTTGAAGGCCAAGTTCGCGTCTGGCCGGGAGACAGGCCCGGCGGACAGGGGGAGGAACGGGGAGTGACGGCCACAACGGGCGGGAGTGCAAGCCGGGAAGCGGTGGAGGGGCGGCTGCGGCGGGTGGTGGCGGAGCTCGCCGGCCTCTTGGGCCAGGCCCGGCGGGTGCCGTGGACCGGGCAGCTGCTAGTGGAGGAGGCCCGGCTGCGGGGCCTGCAGGAGGAACTGGAGGCGGTGCTGGAGGCCCTGGCGCGGGTGTCGGACCCTCCCGGGCCCGTCGCCGGCCTGGAGCCGGCCCAGCGGGTGGCGCGCCAGATCCGGGAAGGCGCCCGGGCCTATGCCGACGAGCTGCTGGCCGGCCTGGAGGATCAGCTGAGCCGGTTGCTGGGGGAGGTGCGCGAGAACCGGCGCGAGCTGCGGACGCCGCCGGTGCGCAGTGTGGAACCCGACGGTGCCTAGGTTCCGGCGGGAGGCGGCCATGAACGGGGACAGAGGGGTGGTCCTGGCCCTATCGGCCGGGGGGGCCCGCGGCCTGGCCCACATCGGCGTGCTGAAGGTGCTGGAGCGGCACCGGATTCCGGTGGTGGGCATCGTCGGCACCAGCATGGGCGGGCTGCTGGGGGCGCTCTATTGCGCCGGCTACAGCGCGCAGGGGCTGGAACAGCTGGCGCTCAAGGTGCGGCGCGGCCATTGGCTGGACTTTTCCGTCTCCCGGTTGGGCCTGTTTTCCGGCCGCAAGGTGGAGGGCCTTCTACGGCTGCTGACCGGCGCCCGCACCTTTGCGCACTGCCGGCCTCCGCTGGCGGTGGTGGCCGTGGACCTGGAACGGGGCCGGCCGGTGGTGATCCGGGAGGGCAACCTCGCGGAAGGGGTGCGGGCCACCATCGCCATCCCGGGGCTGTTCAGCCCGGTGGTGCGGGAGGGACAGCTGCTGATCGACGGCGGCGTGCTGCAGCGGGTGCCGGTGGACGTGGCCCGGGCCGAGTTTCCCGGGCACCCGGTGGTGGCGGTGGACGTCGGCATCCAGTTGGCCCCCCATATCGGGTCGGTGTTCGATGTGCTGTTTCAGGCCTTTGACATCCAGGCGCTGGAACTGAAGCGCCATGTGCCGGTGCGGGCGGAGGCGGTGATTGAGCCGGCGGTGGGCCACTGGCGGCAGGCGGACATGAGCCGGGCGCGGGAGTTCATTGCCGCCGGGGAGGCGGCGGCCGAAGCCCGGCTGCCGCATCTGCTCCGCCTGGCCGGTAGGGAGGAGGGGGCCCGATGGGATCCGGGCGGGGATGGAAGATAGCCCTGGGGCTGCTGATGGTGCTGGCGGCGGTGGGGGCCGGGCTCTGGTTTATGCCCAGCCCCTATATCGTCATGGCGCCCGGCATCACCGGCAACCTGGCCGAAATGGTCCATGTTGAGCATGGGCATCCGCTGCGCCACGGCAAACTCCTGATGGTGGCCATTGATGTCAGCAAGGCCAACGAGCTGATGGCCCTGGCGGCCCGGCTGGATCCCAACGTGGAGCTGGTCAAGGAGCAGCAGGTGACCGGCGGCCTCAATATGCGCCAGTTCCAGCAGGTCAACCTGCAGATGATGGACGCCAGCCAACGCAATGCGGCGGTGGCAGGGGAGCGGCTGGCCGGACTGCCGGCGGCGGTGGTGACCCGGCCGGGGGTGCTGGTGGAAGGGATTCTGAAAGGCACCGGCGCCGTGGGGCACCTCCACATCGGGGACGTCATCACCGCCGTGGGCGGACATCCCGTCAACAGTCCCCAGGCGCTGGTTCAGGCCCTGGCCGGCTACCCGGTAGGGGCGATCGTGCCGGTGACGGTCCGGCGGCAGGGGGCGGAACAGGTCATCCCCATCCGTCTCAGCCGGATTCCCGGCGATCCCCGCCCGGCGATCGGGGTGTACGTGGGTCCCGACCTGGTCTACCGCATCCCGCGGCCGGTCCGCATCCAGGCCGGCAACATCGGCGGGCCCAGCGCAGGGATGATGTTTGCCCTCGCCATCTACGACCAGATCACGGGGGCGGACATCACCCACGGCCTGACGGTGGCTGGCACCGGCGAAATTTCGCCCGGCGGGCGGGTGGGGGCCATCGGGGGTAGCGCAGAAGGTGGTGACGGTGGCCCGGGCGGGGGCACAGGTCTTCCTGTGCCCGGTGGCCAACTACCCCAAGGCCCTGGCCATGGCCCGGCGGGATCACCTGCACCTGCGCATCTTCCCGGTGCGGACCCTGTCCCAGGCCCTGTCCGACCTCCGCTCCCTGCCCGCCCGGGGATGAAAGGCGGCCCCGGCCGCGGGCAACACTAGCCGTCGACAGCCGGGGCAACCCGGCGGACGGTGAAGGGGGCGCAGGGATGGCGCAGGCAGGACAGAACGGCCAGGCCGGCGGCAACGCCCAGGGCAGCGGCCGCCGCGCCGGGCTCGCAGCAGCGTTGCGCAAGGTGATCCGGGAGGAGATGTCGAGCATGCTGGCGCCGGGCCAGGCGCCGGCCCAGGGGAGCGGCCAGCCGGGCGGTCAGGGCGGGGATGCCGGGACGCCGGCGGCAGGAGGTGCTGCGCAGTCCGGCACCTCCAGCCCCCGCAAGGCCCGGGTGGCGCCCCGCAATGCGGCCGGCGGGCAGGGCGCCGGCGGGGGCGGCTCCGGCGGCGGCAGCCAGGCGGCCACGGGGGGGCAGGGCGGCAGCGCGGCCGCCTCGGCCCAGGTGCTCACCCAGGCCCAGTACGAACTGTCCCGGGAGCTGGAGGCCAATCTCCGCCAGTTGCGGAGCGTGATCGCCCAAAGCGAGGAGATCGCCAAGAAGATCGAGCTCGTGCTGGGCAAGGGCAGTCAGGGCTCCTGAGGCGGGTTCCCTTGACAATGCCGGATCCGCGAGGCTACAATGCTCCCGTTGCGAATGAAGGTGAGGGCCATGCACGTACGGGTAGCGGACGTGAAGAAG
Organism: Candidatus Hydrogenisulfobacillus filiaventi; assembly: GCA_902809825.1. Classification (NCBI taxonomy): domain Bacteria; kingdom Bacillati; phylum Bacillota; class Clostridia; order Eubacteriales; family Clostridiales Family XVII. Incertae Sedis; genus Candidatus Hydrogenisulfobacillus; species Candidatus Hydrogenisulfobacillus filiaventi. Next base: position 1,507,877 of record LR778114.1, on the reverse strand, counting down.
TGGGTCGGCCGCAGCGAGCGCTCTCACCTCGAGGAGCCCTGGCCGGCGGCCGTAGCCGAGCGGACCGGCAGCCGCCTGGCGGACCCCGGGCTGGTTGACGTGCTGGTGCGCAACACCGGGGCCGCGCTGGTGGTGGAGATCACCGGCACGGCGGAGGTGGAGGCCACCTGTTCGCGGTGCTTGAAGCCCTTCCGGCTGACGGTGCCGTTCTCGGCCGTGGAGGAGTTCCGGGAGGAGCCGGGGCCCCCTGATGAGTGGCTGGGCTACAGCCGTTACCAGGCCGATGAGCTGGACCTGGACGACGTCATCGCGGATGCGGTGGCGCTGGCCATGCCGATGGCGCCGGTCTGCCGGCCGGATTGCCGAGGCTTGTGCCCGGTCTGCGGGGCCGACCGCAACGAGATCGAGTGCGGCTGTGTGCCGGAGGCCGACCCGCGCTGGGAGGCCCTGCGCGGGCTCACCTTCGAGGGCCGGGAAGGCCCCCAAAACGGGAGCAGATAAGGAGAGGCAGAGGCATGGCGGTTCCGAAGCGCAAGTTGTCGCGCCGGCGTACCCATACCCGGCGGTCGCAGTGGCGGGTCAAGCCGCCCCAGTGGGAGATCTGTCCGCATTGCCACGCGCCCAAGCTGACCCAGCACATCTGCTTGAGCTGCGGGTACTATCATGGCCGCAAGGTGCTGGAGCTGGAGGAGGAAGCCTAAAAAATTCCATGCTTGCATGGAATTTTTTTTGTGGCGATTAGTAGTAGATCATATGAACAGGCGCTAACCGGTGGAGGGATTCGGGTGGCGCGGATGGAACGGCAGGAGCGCCAGCGCTGGCTCGCGGAATACGTCCGACGCCATCCGCTGGTGACCGACGAGGAGCTGGCCCGCCAGCTCAAGGTGAGCGTGCCCACGGTGCGCCTGGACCGCATGGCCCTTGGCATCCCGGAGCTGCGCCGGCGGACGGAGGGTCTGGCGCAGCGCGCGATCGAAGGCGTGCGCTCGCTGGGGCGGGAGGAGATGGTGGGGGAGCTCATCGAGCTGGAGCTCGGCCGTTACGGATCCTCGCGGCTGGTGACCGACCTCACCATGGCCTTTGCCCGCACCGGGGTGGTCCGGGGCCACTACCTGTTCGCCCAGGCCGATTCCCTGGCCATCGCAGTCATCAACGGCGATGTGGTGCTTACCGGCCTGGCGAATGCCAAGTTCAAGCGGCCGGTGATGGCGGGCGAGGAGCTGGTGGCCCGGGCCGAGGTCATCCGGCGCGAGCGGCAGCGGGCGGTGGTGCTGGTCGTTACCCAGAGCGGCAGCGATGTGGTCTTCCGCGCCAAATTCGTGGTATTCGCGCTCGACCCCTACCGGTTGGGCGGCAAAAGCCCGACGGTAGCAGGCGACCGCACGGAGAGGGGACCGGAACAGGCATGACGTATCACAAGCCCGGCCCGGTTGGGGGCCGGGAGCCGGACCCCGTGACGGTGGCGGTCGATGTCATGGGCGGCGATCATGCCCCGCAGGCGCCGGTGGCGGGGGCCCTGGCGGCGGTCGGCGCCGACCCCGGGTTGTCGGTGCTGCTGGTGGGGGATCAGGAGCGTATCGCCCCATTGCTGCCGGCCGCCCATCCCCGCGTGCGGGTGATGCACGCGCCGGACATCATCCGGATGGACGAGGCGCCCGTCCGGGCGGTACGGCAGAAGCCGCGCTCCTCGCTGGTGCGGGTGATGGAACTGGTGAAGAGCGGGGAGGCCCAGGCTGCGGTATCCGCCGGGCATACCGGCGCCCTGATGGCGGCGGGGCTGTTCGCCCTCGGCCCGCTACCGGGGGTGGACCGGCCGGCGCTCTCGGCCCTGCTCCCCGGTCCCGGCGGACGCGGCATCCTGCTGCTGGATGCGGGCGCCCACATGAATCCCCGCGCCTATCAACTGGTGCGCTATGCGTATCTCGGTGCCAATTATATGGAAGCGGTCTTCGAGCTGGAGCGGCCCCGGGTCGGCCTCCTGAATGTGGGCGAGGAGGCGGGCAAGGGACCGGCCGAGCTGCGGGAGGCCCACCGGCGCCTGCTGCGGGCGGCGGAGGGGGGCGCGCCGTTTGTCTTCACCGGCAACCTGGAGGGGCGCGACATCCTGTCCGGGCGGGTGGATGTGGTGGTGACGGACGGTTTTACCGGCAACGTGATGTTGAAGTTCCTGGAGGGCATGGCCCGCGACTTCCGGGGGATGCTGGAGCAGGCCATCCGCCGCAACCCCGTGACCCTGCTGGGGGGGCTGCTGTTGCGGCCGGGGCTCCGGCCCCTGGCCCGGACCATGGACTATCAGCGCCACGGTGGCGCCCCGCTGCTGGGCCTGGACGGGCTGGTCTACAAATGTCACGGGTCCAGCCGGGAAATCGCCTTCGCGGTGACCCTGGCGCGGGCCGCGACCTATGTGCGGCAACGGGCGCAGGACCGTATCCGCGCCCGCATCGGGGCCATCGCTGACGGGGAGGAGCGGGCGGACGGATGAGCAGATTACGGGCCCGGGTGGTCGGGCTGGGTACCTACAGCCCGGAGCGGGTGCTGACCAATCAGGACCTGGAACGGTTTCTGGACACCAGTGACGAGTGGATCGTGACCCGGACCGGGATCCGGGAACGGCACCTGGCCGGGGATGACGAGACCACCGCCACCATGGCTGCTGCCGCGGCGCGGGCGGCGCTGGCCGATGCCGGCCTGGAGCCGGACGCGATCGATTATGTGGTGCTGGCCACCAACACCCCCGACAACATTTTCCCGGCGGTGGCAGCACGGGTGCAGGACGCCCTCGGCATCCCCGCGGCAGGAGGATTCGACCTCCAGGCCGGTTGCACCGGGCTCATCTACGGCCTGGATGTGGCAGCCGCCCTGATCGAAAGCGGCCGCATCCGGCGGGCCCTGGTGGTGGGATCGGACAAGCTCTCCAGCATCGTCGACTACACCGACCGCAAGACGGCGGTGCTGTTCGGGGACGGGGCCGGGGCCCTGGTGCTGGAAGGGCAGACCGGCGAGTACGGCCTCCTCGGCTCCTTCGTGCGGCTGGACGGCAAGGGGGCGGACCTCATCAGCATCCCTGCCGGCGGTTCGCGCCTGCCCGCCAGCACCCGCACGGTAGAGGAACGGTTGCACTATATCCGCATGGACGGCAATGAGACGTTCCGGTTCGCCGTACGGGCCATGCCGCAGGCGGTCGAGCAGGCACTGGAACGGGCCGGTCTGCCGTTATCGGCCCTTGACCTGCTGGTGCCGCACCAGGCCAACTCCCGCATCATCGAGGCGGCCATGCGCCATTTCGCCCTGGAGCCTGAGAAGGTGGTCATGAACATCGACCGCTACGGCAACACCTCTGTGGCCTCCATCCCCCTGGCCTTGGCCGATGCCCGGGCTCAGGGCCGCCTGGTACCCGGCCGGGTGGTCGCCCTGGCCGGTTTCGGGGCCGGGCTCACCTGGGGGGCCAACATCATTCGCTGGGGGTGAGTGCGGTGGCGGTGGCGGTGGTCACCGACTCCGCCTCCGACCTGCCCGCCGCCTGGCGGGCGGAACAGGGGGTGGCGATGGTACCCCTGACGGTGTGGGTGGACGGGCGGGAATACCGGGACCAGGTGGACCTGGACGGGGCCGGGTTCCTGCGCCTGCTGGCGGACAGCCGCGAATTGCCGCGCACGGCTGCCCCGGCCCCCGGCGCCTTCGCCGAGGCCTACCGGCGGCTCAAGGAGCAGGGTGCCGACGGCATCCTTTCCATCCACCTCTCCGGGGCCCTGTCGGCGACCGTGCGGGCGGCGGAGGCGGGACGCGACCTGGTGCCGGAGGCCGGGCCGGTAGCGGTGGTGGACGGGCGGAGCGCCAGCCTCGGTACCGGCCTGCTGGTCTGGTGGGCGGCGGCGGGGGCGCGGGCGGGGCGGCCGCTGGCTGCACTGACGGCCGAGGTGGAGGCCCTCCGCCGGCAGATGACGGCCTTGTTTGTGCCCCGCACCCTGGAGTACCTGGCGCGGGGCGGCCGCATCGGGCATGCGGCCCGGCTGGTGGGCGGCATGCTGGACATGAAGCCGGTCCTGGATCTCAGCGAGGGCAGTGTCCGTCCGGTGCGCAAGGTGCGGGGCTGGCGCCAGGTGCCGGCCGCCCTGCTGGCCGAGGCGGCCGCGCGGGTGCCGCCGGGATCGGCGGTGCTGGCGGCGGTCGGGCACGTGGGCGACGGCGGCACTGCCGGCCTGCTGGCGGAAGGCATCCGCCAGCGCTACCAGGTGCTGGGGCTCCTGGCCGGGGAGGTAGGCCCGGTGATCGGGACCCACGCCGGGCCGGGCGCGGTGGGCTGCTTCCTGTTGGCGCTCGATGCCGGGCAGGCCGCTGTCTGGGAGGAGGCGGCCGGGGCGTAACGTCCCGGCCGCGAAAGGAGGGATTACGTGCAACGCACGGAGACCATCGCCCCCGCGCCGGAGCAGGGTAGCGGGCGCCGGCGGCGCCGGATCGGGCTGCTGTTCCCGGGTCAGGGGGCGCAGTACGTGGGGATGGGGAAAGCGTTGGCAGAAGCGGATCCCCTGGCCCGGCAGACCTTCGAGGAGGCGGACGAGGCGCTGGGGGAACCGCTCAGCCGGCGGGTCTGGGAGGGCACACCCGAGGAGCTGGAGGCTACCGCCTGGCAGCAGCCCGCCATCCTCACCGTGAGCATCGCCGTCTGGCGGGTGCTGCGCGCCCGCTTCCCGCTGGAGCCGGTCGCCGCCCTGGGCTTGTCCCTGGGCGAGTATTCCGCCTATGTGGCGGCCGGCCTCCTGCCTTTCCCCGAAGCGGTGCGGGTCACCCGCCGCCGCGGCCAGGCCATGCAGGAGGCGGTCCCGCCGGGGGCGGGGGGCATGCTGGCGGTGCTGGGCCTTGAAACCGCCGAGGTGGAACGCCTGGCGCGCGCCGCCGCGGCCCGGGGTTGGGCCGAGCCCGCCAACTACAATGCCCCCGGGCAGGTGGTGGTGGCCGGCAGCCTGGCCGCGCTGGACGCCCTGGAGCAGCTGGTGGCGGAGGCAGGGGCCGGCCGCACCCTGCGGCTGCCCGTATCGGCCCCTTTTCACTGCCGGCTGTTAACTCCGGTGGAGGCCATACTGGAGGAGGAGCTGGGGCGCTGTCATCTGGCGCCGGCCCGCTTCCCGGTGGTGGCCAACGTCGACGGCTGCTGGTGCCGGCGTCCGGAGGAGGCGGTGGAGCGGCTGGTCCGGCAGGTCTCACGGCCGGTGCGGTTCGAGCAGGGGATCCGGAGTCTGCTGGCGGCCGGGGTGGATGAGCTGTGGGAGATCGGGCCGGGCCGCACGCTGGCCGGCCTGGTCCGCCGGATCGATCGCTCGGTGCCCACCCGCAGCCTGGAGGACCCTGAGGGGCTGGCCCGGGCCCTTGAATCGGTGTAGGTCGGAGGCTATAATACGAAAGAATTGCGGCCAGGCAAAATTTTGGCAATCCGCCGGGGCCGCACGCCTCCGCCGTCCGACGGCCGTCGGACGACCAAACAGCCACACCGGCCCGGGACCCCGGGAACCCGCTTATTAAGGATGGGATGTGCGTGGACTGGCAGGGAAAGGTCGCGCTGGTCACCGGTGCCTCGCGGGGCATCGGGGCTGCCATCGCGCGGCGGCTGGCCGCCAACGGCCTGACGGTGGCGGTCAATTACCGGCAGGACCGGGAGGGGGCGGAAGCGGTCGCCGGGGCCATCGCCGCTGACGGCGGTACTGCGGCGGTGTTTGCCGCGGACGTCTCGGTGCCCGCCCAGGCGCAGGCGCTGGTGGGGGCGGTGGTGGAGCGTTGGGGCCGGCTGGATGTCCTGGTCAACAACGCGGGCATCACCCGTGATACCCTGCTGCTGCGGATGAGCGAGGAGGATTGGGCGCAGGTGCTGGCGGCCGACCTGGGCAGTGTTTACGCCTGTACCAAGGCCGCCGCGCGGGTGATGATGAAACAACGGTTCGGGCGTATCATCAACATCGCCTCGGTGGCGGGGATCACCGGCAACGCCGGGCAGGCCAACTATGCCGCCGCCAAGGCGGGGGTCCTCGGATTCACACGGGCGGTGGCCAAGGAGCTGGCCAGCCGGCAGATCACTGTGAACGCTGTGGCCCCGGGGCTGATTGCCACCGAGATGACCCAGGGAATGGATCCCGGCCATCACCAGAAGCTTTTGGACCTGATTCCCCTCGGCCGGGAAGGTACCCCCGACGAGGTCGCCCATGCGGTATGGTATCTGGTCGAAGCGGCCTACGTCACCGGGCAGACCCTGGTGGTTGACGGCGGCATGGTGATGGGTTAACGCGAGGAGGTGCCCAACAGTGGCGGCAAAGGAACAGGTATTTGAAAAGGTCAAGGAAATCATTGTGGACCAGCTGGGAGTGGAGGAGGACGAAGTCACGCCGGAAGCCTCCTTCATCGACGACCTGGGCGCGGACTCCCTGGACATCGTGGAGCTGATCATGGCTCTGGAGGAGGAGTTCGGGCTGGAAATCCCCGACGACGAGGCCGAAAAGATCAGTACCGTGAACGACGCGGTGGAGTATATCCGCGAGAATTCGTAAAACGGCCGGGGCCGGCGGGGCGGGAGCCCGCCGGCCTTCCGGCCTTTAGGGGCCGGCCGGCCTGAGTGCTGCCTGCCGGGAACGTCCGGGGGCCGGAGAAGCGGGGGGACACACGGGGATGCGCACTCGTGAACGGGTGGTCGTCACCGGTATGGGGGCGGTCACCCCCATCGGGATCGGACTGGAACAGTTTTGGGAGGGGCTGACCTCGGGCGTGAGCGGGGTAGGCCCGGTAACGTCCTTCGATGCCAGCCCCTTTCCCTCCCGGATCGCGGCCGAGGTGCGGGATTTTGATCCGCTGCGGTATATGGACCGCAAGGAGGTGCGCCACACCGACCGCTTCGTCCAGTTCGTGCTGGCGGCGGCCGGGGAGGCCTGGGCCGATGCCGGGCTGGGAGAGGTGGACCCCGAACGCGCCGGTTCCATCGTAGGGACCGGCATCGGTGGTATGTCCACCCTCATCGACCAGCACATCACCCTGCTGGACCGCGGGCCCGGCCGTATCAGTCCGTTCTTTATCCCCATGATGATCGCCAACATCGCCAGCGGGCGCCTGGCCATCAATTACGGCCTCAACGGGCCCAATGTCACTACGGTCAGCGCCTGTGCCTCCTCCGGTCATGCGGTGGGGGACGCCATGCGCGCCATCCAGTGGGGCGAAGCCGATGTGATGTTGACGGGGGGGACGGAGGCCGCCGTCATCCCCATCGCCTTTGCCGGCTTTTGCGCCATGAAGGCGCTCTCCACCCGCAATGACGACCCCGCCCATGCCAGCCGGCCCTTCGACCGCCAGCGGGACGGCTTTGTGATGGGGGAGGGGGCCGGGTTCCTGGTGCTGGAGAGCGAACGGCACGCCCGGGCCCGGGGGGCCCGGATCTACGCCGAGCTGGTGGGGTACGGGCGCTCGGCCGACGCCTACCACGTGGTGGAGCCCCATCCCGAAGGCCTGGGCGCAGCCCTGGCCATGCGGCGGGCGTTGCAGGATGCCGGTCTGGCGCCGGAGGACGTGGACTACATTAATGCCCACGGCACCGCCACCCCCAAGGGGGACATCGCCGAAACCCTGGCCATCAAGCGGGTGTTCGGGGATTACGCCTACCGCCTGCCCGTGTCCTCCACCAAGTCCTCCACCGGCCATCTGTTGGGCGCGGCGGGGGCGGTGGAGATGGTGGCGTCCATCCTGGCCCTGACCAAACAGGTGGTGCCGCCGACCATCAACCTGGAGGAGCCGGACCCGGAGTGCGACCTGGACTACGTGCCCAACCAGCCCCGGGAGCACCGGATGGAGGTGGTGATGTCCAACACCTTCGGCTTCGGAGGGCAGAACTGTACCTTGGTGGCAAAGGAGTACAAGTAATGGGCCGTACGCAGCAGGGGACGGCGGTGGAACGGCTGGCGCAGTGGATCCGGCGGCGGGATCTGCTCGAGCAGGCGCTGACCCACTCGTCCTTCGCCAACGAGGCCTTGCAGCGCGACCAGCGGGAGGCGGCGGAAGGCCGCCCCGGGCGGGCCCTGGCGGAGAGCCATAATGAGCGCCTGGAGTTCCTGGGTGATGCGGTGCTGCAACTGGTGGTGACGGAGGCCCTCTTTTTCCGGCACCCCGAATGGGCGGAGGGGTTATTGAGCCAGGGGCGGGCCAGCATCGTCTGCGCCCCCACCCTGGCCGAGGCGGCCACCAAGCTGGGTATCGGGGAAGCCCTGCAGCTGGGCAAGGGGGAAGAGCGCAGCGGGGGACGCCGCAAGCCGTCCCTGCTGGCGGACGCCTTCGAGGCCGTCATCGGGGCCATTTACCTGGATGGCGGGCTGGAGGCCGCCCGCACCTTCATTCACGAGCAGCTGGACTACGCCATTGCCGAGGCGGGGTCCCGCCAGACCGGCCGCGACCACAAGACCGCCCTGGCCGAATGGCTGCGCAACCACGGGCAAGGGGAGGACCTGCAGTACCAGGTGGTGCGGTCGTACGGGCCGGACCACGACAAGCGCTTTGAGGTCGAGGTCTCCCTCGGCGGCCGGGTGCTGGCCCGGGCCGTCGGGCACAGCAAAAAGGAAGCGGAGCAGACCGCCGCCAAACAGGCCCTGGAACAGCTGACCGGCAGCCGGACCGGGACCGCCGCCCCCTCCGCGGACGGCCTGCCGTAAAGCCACCGTGCCCCCCTCCGGGGCACGGCGGGGCGGACGCCGCCGCCCGCCGCCCCGGCCGGGGAGCATCAATCCTGGAGCACGGGGTCCGGGACCGGGCGGTCGTCGAAGCGCCGCCAGAGCTGTAGCACCACATACACGGTGCGGGCCTGGGGATCCGCCTGATAGGTCACCGGATCCACCAGCGGCTGTCCGCGCTCCGGCAGGGCCAGCCGGAGGGCGATCCGGCCCCGGGTACGGGCCAGGTGTAAGGGATAGGGGCTGGGCTGGGGCGGGCCCAGGACCAGCAGGTCCCCGGGAGAGACGGGACCCGCGGGGGCACCTTTGTAGCGCCAGGCAAACTCCGGCCGCCCGGTGCCGGCCGGCAGCACCACGGACTCCCCTGACCAGCGCGGGCGGGCGTCGGCTTCGAAGCCGGAGGCCAGCGCCAGCCGGATGCAGGCAGCCGCCGTCCCCTCCCGGGCCCGTCCCGCGGGATAGCGGCCCTTCAGCACCGCCCGCTTAAAGGAGCGCAGGCCGCTGAAGTTGGCCTTGGCAATCCAGTAGTAGATGGTTTTGTCCTCGGCGTAGCCCAGCCGGCGGGCCAGTTCCGCCACCGTGATCACCGGGTCCTCGAGGATGAGGTCGGCCATGCGGTCGAGCGGGGCCAGCGGCTCGTCCCGCCCCTCCACGTCATAGCGAGATATGATGACACCCCCTCCGCCCGTGGCGGGAGTGGTCGCGGGAATCCCGCCACCGCGGCTGGGTTCCCGGCGGGTCGCGACGCGACCGGGGACATATTCGCCAAAAGGCGCCGCACCCCTTTACCGGGAATCTGTAGAATTTGGCCCCCGGGCCGGCCGGGGGCGCTGCTTGCTGGGCGGGGAAGAATCCAGTATAACCGGGGCAGACGCTGTACCCGGCAGAAATTCCCCAAGGCGGGAGGAGGTCCATCGTGCCCGGGCCGCTGGTAGCTGTCATTATGGGCAGCAAGTCGGATATGGAGGTCATGCGGCACGCCACGGAAATGCTGGACCGGTTCGGCATTCCGTATGAGGCGGCCGTGGTTTCGGCGCACCGGACGCCGGACCATATGTTTGCGTTTGCGGAAAGTGCCGCCGGGCGCGGCATCCGGGTGATTATCGCCGGCGCCGGCGGCGCCGCCCACCTGCCCGGCATGGTGGCGGCCAAGACGTCTTTGCCGGTCATCGGGGTGCCGGTGCCGACCTCCACCCTGCAGGGGTTGGATGCCTTGTTGTCGATTGTGCAGATGCCGAAGGGGGTGCCGGTGGCGACGGTCGCCATCGGGGGGGCGGCCAATGCCGCCCTGCTGGCGGCCCGTATCCTGGCCCTGGACGACCCGGCCCTGCGTGAACGGCTGGAGCAGTTCCGCGCTGAGCAGGCCCGGGCGGCCCTCGAGGGCTTCCAGCCATGAGCGTCCTTCCCGCGGGCAGTACCATCGGCATCATCGGCGGCGGCCAGCTGGGCCGTCTGACCGCGCTGGAGGCCCGCCGCCTCGGCTACCGCACCTGCGTATGGGACCCTCAGCCCGGGTCGCCGGCGGCCCAGGTGGCGGATGCGCAGATTGTGGCCGCTTTCGGGGACCCGGATGCCGCAGAGGCCCTGGCCCGCCGCGTGCAGGTGGCGACCTACGAGTTCGAGAACGTGCCCGCCGGCACGGTGGAGCAGCTCGAGGCCCGGATCCCGGTCTATCCCGGCAGCCGCATGCTCCGCATTACCCAGCACCGTCTCCGGGAAAAAGAGACCTTGAGCCGTTGGGGATTCCCGGTGCCCCGCTTCGCGGCGGTCCGGACCCTGCCGGATTTGCATGCCGCCCTCGCCCGGGTGCCGCTGCCGGTGGTCCTGAAAACCGCCACCGGCGGCTACGACGGCAAGGGCCAGGCCGTGGCGCACACGGCGGCGGAGGCCGAGGCCGCCTACCGCCGGCTGATTGCCCGCAGCGATGCCCTCATTGTCGAGGAGTTCCTGGACCTGGCCCTGGAGCTGTCCGTGATCTGCGCCCGGGACCGGCGCGGGCAGACAGCATGCTTCCCGCCGGCCGAAAACCGGCATCGCGAGGGCATTCTGGACCTTTCGGCGGTGCCGGCGCGGGTGGACGCCGCCGTGGCATCCCAGGCCCGCGAACTGGCCTTGGGCATCATCCGGCAGCTGGAGCTGGTGGGGGTCCTGGCGGTGGAGATGTTCCTGACCCGTGCCGGCCGCCTGCTGGTGAATGAGCTGGCGCCACGTCCGCATAACTCGGGTCACTATACCCTGGACGCGTGTGCCACCTCCCAATTCGAGCAGCTGGTCCGCGCGGTCACCGGCCTGCCCCTGGGCAGCCCGGTGCTCTATGCCCCGGCAGCCATGGCCAACCTGTTGGGTGACCTATGGCCCCCTGCCGGGCAGCCGGATTTCGGGCCGGTGCTGGCGGTGCCCGGGGTGCGGCTGTATCTGTACGGCAAGGATGAGGCCCGGCCGGGCCGGAAGATGGGCCACCTGACCTGTGTGGCCGGGCCGGTGGAGACGGCGGTGGAGCGCGTGCTGAGCGCGCGCAGCCGGCTGAGCGGTACCCGGCAGCCGGCCTGAGGGTCCCCTCCGGCAGGCGGGACCCCTCGGTCCTGCGGACCCCTGTCGGGGCGGGAGGAACCGGGACCTTGACACACGACAATATTGTCGCGATACTCGTAGCGCAACGATAAAGACGCGTCGGGAGGGCCGGCGGGCTGTCGCGGGAGGAGCGGGGATCCATGTCGACCGGGACCGGGGATCTGGCGGGGTGGGCGGCGCTGCTGGTCGCCATTCTGCCGCTGGCGGCCGCCGGAGGCGGGATCCTGGCCGGCCCCCGCCTGCAAGGGCGGGTGTACCGCCTCACGCTGGGGGCAGAGGTTGCCGCATTTGCCCTTACGGTCGGGATCAGCCTGCCGGTCGTCCGGGGCGGGCCGCTGGAGGTCCCGTTGTATACCTGGCTGCAGCTGCCCGGGTTCACCATCCAGGCCGGGCTGTATGTCGACCGGCTGACGCTGGTGATGCTGCTGCTCGTCACCGGCATCAGCGCGATGGTGCAGGCATTTTCCATCCGGTACCTGCGCGGGGACGCCGCCTACGACGGCTTCTTTCTGCTGGTGGCCCTGGTCACCTGGTCCGTCACCCTGGTGGTGATGGCCGACAACCTGCTCATGCTGTTCGGCGGCTGGGAAATGGTGAGCGCGGGTCTCTACCTGCTGCTCACCCATGCCCACCACCGTCCCGCGGCCCGGGCGGCGGCCCGCAAGACCCTGCTCCTGCAGCTCGCGGCGGATGTGCCCTTTCTGGCCGGGGTTATCCTGACAGCCGTGTTCTTCGGTACCCTCAACCTGCCGCATCTGGCGGACCGCGTCGCGTCCGGGGCGGTCCGGGTTGTCCCCCTGGGATGGCCGGGTCTTCCGGGCTTCCAGGTGCCGGCCGCCACCCTGGTCGCCCTCCTGCTGTTTGCAGGGGCGGCGGGCAAATCGGCCCAGCTCCCCTTTCATCTGTGGTTACCGGAGACCATGGAGGCGCCCACGCCGGTCTCCGCCCTCATGCATGCGGGCATCGTCAACGCAGGCGGTTACCTGATCGCCCGGTTGAGCCCGCTCTTTCACCAGTCCGTCCTGGCCTCGGCCGTGGTTGCCCTGACCGGTGCCGTTACCGCGGTGTACGGGACCACCCTCATGCTGGCCCAGCCGGACTACAAACGGGGCCTGGGCTATTCCACCATGGGCCAGATGGGATTCATGGTGCTGGAGGGCGGGCTGGGCGCGGATGAGCGGGCCGGCACCCGGCCCGACGGGGGCGGCGGTACTGGCGGGCTTCGCCTGGATAACCCTGGTCTGGGCGGGCCTGGGGCTATGGCGTGTCCGGGGGGGGCTTGTCCGGGCCAGGGATCCTGGGGACCCTGCTGGGGCTGGGGGCCCTGGCGGCGGCTTATGCCGCGGGTCTGCACACCCTGGCCCGGTTCCTGGCCCCCGACCTGGCGGCCCCCCCGGCGGAGGGCTGGCTATGGCCGGCGCTGGCAGGGGGGCTGGTGTTAGGCGCCGGATCTGCCGGCCTGCTGCTGGGGTTGACCGGCTGCCCCCGGCTGCCGCGGCCCCGGCTGACCGGCCTTCGGGACCGGCTCTATGTGCTGGCGCTCAACCGGGGCTATGAGGAGGTGGTGTTCACCGTCCTGTTTGTCCGGCCCTGGGCCACGCTGGCCCATCGCGTGCCTCGGAGGACCGGATCCTGGGGCGGGATGGCCGCCGGAAGGGGTGGGCGATGGTTCTAGCTCCCCTCCTGTTAGCCGGTCTGATGCTGCCGCTGGTGGGGGCCTGGGCCGTGGCAGCGGCCGCCCGGCGGCAGCCGGGGGTCGGCCGGGCAGTCCTGGCGGGGGCGACGTGGACCGTGCTGGCGGTGGCGGCGGGGTTGGAGGCCCTGGTGGCGGCCGGCTGCGCGCTGCCGGCGCTGGTGGTGCCCCTCGGCGGCCAGGGGGTGCCGCTCCTGCAGGTGGGGCCGCTGACCGCGCCGCTGGTCATGGCGGCCGCGCTGGCGTTTGCCCTCTATGGTCCGGGCGGCCGCCGCCCGCCGCAGCGCGTGGTCCGGCTGGAAATGGCGGTGCTGGGGGCCCTGGCGGCCGGCAGCCCGTGGCTGGGTCTGGCCTGGGGGGCGGACGCGGTGCGGATCGGCTTCCGCCTCCTGCCCCGGCGCCCGGGCGGGCCGGGGTCCGCTTTCCCGGCACGGGCCGGGGCGGGCATCGGCGCCTTGATGGCGATCGCGGCGGGCCTGGGATTCCCGGAGCCGGCCGCGCGGGATACGGGGTGGGCGGTCCTGGCAGCAGGGTTGATGGGGGCGGCCGTGGCGGCGGCCTTGCCTTTGACGGCCGCGGCCCTGCGCGCGGCCCGGCCGGGTCCTGCCGGACTGGCGGCCGCCCTGCTGCCGGCAGTGGGATGGGCCGGTCTTGTCCGGACGGGCTGGCCCGCGGCGCAGGCCGGGTCCCCGGCGGCAGTCGCGGCCCTGTGGGGGTCCTTGGGGGTGATCTGGCTGGGGGCCCTCCAATCCCTGGCCCTGCGGGACCGGGTCGAGGCCCTCGGGTATATGTGGCTGTCCCGGGCCGGATTGGCCGGGTTCGGGCTGGCCGCCGGTTCCGCCGCCGCCCGGACCGGGGCCCTGGTGCTCCTGGTGAACGGGGTCGTCTCCGCGGGAGCGATCCACCTGCTGGCCGGGCAGCTTTCCGGCGCTGGGGGGCCGGGAAGGCCCGCGCCCCTGGCGACGAGGCCCCGGCGGGCCTGGCTGACGGGGCTCTTCCTCGCCTCGGCGGCCGGGCTGCCGGGGACCGCCGGCTTTGCCGGCGAGTATCCGGTGCTGGCGGGGGCGATGCCGCATCACCCGTTGGCGGCGATGCTGGCCGCTGCCGGCACCGGACTGACGGCGGTGAGCCTGCTGGCCTGCTTTCAACGGGCGGCCTACGGCTGCCGGGCCGCCCCCGGCCAGGGCCGGGCCCGGCCGGCCGGGGACCGCGGCCGCTGGCGGGCGGTGGTGCCGCTGGCGGTGATGGTGCTGGCGGTCGGCTGGTTTCCGCAACCGCTGGCCGGGGCAGCGGCGGTTCCGGCGGCGGTATCCCGGGAGCATGCCGATTCCGTTGTGCGGGCTGCCGGAGGCCGGGCGAGGCGGGTCCCGCCGGGGGAGAGCCGGTCGCGGACGGGGACCGGGGGCGGACCCGGAGCCGTTCGGCAGACCGGCAGCCGGGAAGGAGGTCCGGGGTGACAGGAGTCCGGTTCGAGGCGGCCAGTCCGGAAGTGCGGGCGCGGATTCGTAAGCAGGTGGATGCAGCAGCCGACCTTATCGCCCCCCCTCCCCCACCTCCTCCGCTGGGTGGCGATCAATCCGTTGCAGGGCCTGGAGCATCTCCCGTTCGAGGTGGCGGTGGACTATGCCCGCCGGCATCTGGGTGCAGAGGGTCTGCTGGACCTGGCGGAGTACCGGCGGCTGTTCGGGGCGGGGCGGATTAGCGGCCGGGATGTAGCGGAGGTGCTGCGCATCCGGTTTCCGGACAGCGCCGGGCAGGGCCTGCTCGTCGGGCGCAGGCGGATCCCCGCCTCCGGCTTGCTCTGGCTGCATCAGGTCTACGGGTGGGATGACGGTCCCGCCGGTTCCGCGGGCCGTGCGCGATCCGGGCCGCCGCGCTTGCATCCCGACCTTCCCCGCGGGCTGCGGGTGCGCCTCTGCCGGCGCCTGCAGGAGGCGGGCGGCGGCCGGGCGAGCCGGGTGGATGATCCGGAACGGCGGTGTGCGGGGCTGTTGTGGACGGCCGCGCGGGAGCGGGCCGCCCGCTTCCGGTTCCCGGAGCCTTCGCCCCGGGGCGCCGGGACGGCCGGCAGGCGGGAGGGACCGGCTCCGCCGGTCTTGGAACCGCCGGTAGCAACCCGCGGGGAATGGTGCCAGACGGTCACCGGCGTGGCGGTACCGGAGCGGGTCAACCAGGAGCTGATCAAATGGTGCGCCGCCTTTCTGGACGAAGGGCAGGCCGCCTGGCCCATGCCCTACCGGGAGCGGGGCTTTTACCGGGCCTGGAAGACCTTGGCTGTTCATGACCGATCCCTGGCGGCGCTGGGGATTGTCACGTTCTCCCGGCAGCTGCAGGCCCTGCCGGCGGAGCCGGAGGATGCGATCCTCGGGCTCCTGCGCGGCCTGGAGGTGCCGGAGAGGCAGTGGACCGCCTATCTGCGCCGGCACCTGGTGCAGTTGCCCGGCTGGGCCGGATTTATCCGCTGGCACGCAGAGCAGACGGGTCCGGCGCCGGCCGGCGCCGGGCGCATGGACCTCGTCCAGTACCTGGCGGTCCGCCTCTTCTATGAAGCGGTACTGGTCAGGCATCTGTGTCCGCGTCCCGCGGGCCCGGCCGCCGGCGGCGCGCGGGCCGCGGGGCAGGCGGGGCCGGAATCGCCTTCCCCTCCGGATCCGGGTCTCCGGCTGGCCGGGCTGCTGTTTTATCTCGCGCAGTTTCTGACCCTGTCCCCCGGTGAGGTGGGGGCGCTGCCGGATGTCACGGTGCACCGTCTGCTCCGGTTGACCGGCCTGCTGCCTCCGGAGCGCCGGCGGTGGGTGTGGCAGGAGGCGTATGAAGCCGGGTACCGGCGCCGCCTCCTGCGTCAACTGGCGGATGCCGCCCCGGCGGCGGGCGGGGTGGGGGATTCCCGCCCGCCGGCGCAGGTGGTGTTCTGTATCGATAGCCGCTCGGAAGGCCTGCGTCGTCACCTGGAAAGCCGGGGTGCTTATGAGACCTTGGGCACGGCCGGGTTTTTCGGCGTCCCCATGTGGTTCCGCCCCTTGGATTCCGGCCCGGCGTCGGTGCGCTGCCCGGCGCCGGTGAAACCCCGCCTGCTGGTGGAGGAAACCCCTGCCGGGGGCTCTTCGCGCCGGCTGCGCCGGCGTCAGGCCGGAGGGCACTGGCTTCATGCCCTGTCGGGGGTTTTGGGAGAGCTCAAGGCCAATCTGGTGACCCCCTATCCCCTTATTGAAGCCATCGGGGCCGGGTATGTGGTGCCGCTGGTGCTCCGCACCCTCTGGCCGCGCGGGTACCATGCCCTGCAGGCCGGGCTGCGGCGCCGGCTCCTGCCGGAGGTGGCCACCGTGCCGCGGATTTACCCGGCGGAGCGGTCGGGGCCGGAAGCAGCCGGGCCGGACGGCGGTCCGCGCCCGGGCGCGGCGGAGCTGCCCGTCGCCCGCCAGGTGGAGGTGGTCCGGGACGCCCTGCGGGCGGCAGGAATGACCCGCCGGTTCGCGCCGCTGGTGGCGCTGATCGGGCACGGCAGTGCCAGCGAGAACAACCCGTATGCCGCCGCCCTCGCCTGCGGCGCCTGCGGGGGCCAGGCCGGAGGCCCGAACGCCAGGGTGCTGGCGGCCCTGGCCAACCGGCCTGCGGTGCGGGCCGGCTTGCGCGCGGCGGGGATGGCGATCCCGGATGACACCTGGTTCGTGGCCGGCGAGCATGACACCACCACCGACGCGGTGCGCCTCTTCGGCCTGGAGACGCTTCCCCCGGCGTGGCGTGGGGCCGCGGCGCGCCTGCAGCAGGACCTGACCGCCGCGGCGGCCGGCCTGGCCCGGGAGCGGTTGGCGCGGTTGCCGGGAGCGCCGGCCGGGATGCTGCCCCGGCCCGCCCGCCGCTATGCCGCCCGCCGCGGCCGGGACGGGGCCGAGGTGCAGCCGGAATGGGGTCAGGCGCGCAATGCCGCCCTGCTCATCGCCGACCGACACCTGACCCGTGCCCGGGACCTGGAGGGACGTTGTTTCCTGCAATCCTATGACGCAGACCGGGATCCTGACGGCCGGGTACTGGAGGGCCTTCTAGGCGGGCCGCTGGTGGTCGCCGCCTGGATTAACCTGCAGTATTACTTCTCCAGTGTTGACAACCGGGGGTACGGCAGCGGCAGCAAGGCGCTCCACAATGTGGTCGGCGGCTTCGGGGTCATGCAGGGCAACCGTGGGGACCTGGAACGGGGGTTGCCGCTCCAGTCGGTGATGGACGGTCCTGCCCGCTATCATGAGCCGTTGCGTCTGCTGACGGTGGTGGCGGCCCCGCGGGAGCGCATAGAGGGCGCATTGCGCAGGCAGGAGCGGGCGGATCGGCTCTGCCGCAACGGTTGGGTAACCCTGGTGGCGTCGGATCCGCTGCGGGGGGAATTCCACCGCTACCGCCGGGACGGTGGTTGGGACCCGCTCCCGGTCGGCGTCCGGCCTACGGCAGCGCGGGTTTGAGGCCGGGTGCGCGCACGCTGCACGCCTGGCGCCGCTGCGGGCAGGGGCCGGGGCCGGCCGCGGCGGTTACGCCTGGCCGGCGCTCCCCCACAAGGTGACCTTCCCGCGCACCAGGCCGGCTACCACCGGCTCCACGCCGCTGAGCAGGCGGGTAATGCTGGTCAGATCCGGATCGGAGGCGAGGACGGCCTTCACAGCCTGCACGGCCGCCCGGGACAATTCCGCATACAAGTTAATCTTGCTGATGCCCCCGGTGCTGAGGGCGGCGAACTCGTGGTCGGACAGTCCCGAACCGCCATGCACCACTAACGGCACCGGCACCCGCTCCCGGACGCGGGAGATCCAGCCGGACCTGTTGCCGATGCAGACCGTGGACCGTTCCGATGGAGACCGCCAGGAAATCGCACCCTGTCTGCCGGACAAAATCCGCTGCCTGGGCAGGTCCGGTATACCCGGGCGCCGGATCCCGGGAGCCGGGTCCGGGTTCCCCGGTCGCTTCCTCATGGCCGCAAACCTGGCCCAGTTCGGCTTCCAGGGCCGCGCCCGCCGCATGGGCCCTGCGGACCGCCTCGCGGGTGAGACGGAGGTTTTCCGCGTACGGCAGGCGGGAGCCGTCAAACATGACGCTGGTGAAGCCCGCCGCCAAGGCCCGTGCGAGGGTATCCAGCCGGCTGCCGTGGTCCAGATGAACCGCGACGGGCACCGGCGCGGTTTCCGCCGCCCGCCGGAGGGCGGGCGCAAACCCTTCCCGGTCGACATAATCGAGGTGCATTTCCGCCAGGCTGAGGAGTACCGGCGCCCGGGCGGCCGTCACTCCTTCCATCGCGCCGGCCAGAAACTCCGGGTTGATGACGTCGAAGGCCCCGACCGCGTACCCGCGGGCCCGGGCCTGTGCCAGCATGGCGATCCCGTTCACCAGGCTCATCCGGTCGTGCTCCTTCCGGTTAAACCACCATCCGGTAATCCATGGTGATGGGATCCACCGCCAACGGCCGGAACATGTGATCCGCGAAGGTTCCATGGAGGGGGTGGTCCCGGTACGAGCGGATGACGTCCTGATGGGCGAATTCCACCACCAGCAGGTAGCGGTACGCCGGCTGGGGGGCGTCGGCGACCCCGAAGGAGACCCCGCGGACGCCGGGGATACGGGTTAACACCTCCCGCGCCCTGGACGCCATGTCATGGCAGACGGCCTCCGGCACATCGGGGCGGGTGTTGAAGACGATGAGATGGTGAATCATGCGGTTCATCCCTTTCCGGCAATCCATGGCTGCGGGACCCGGCGCACCGCCGGCGGGGACAGCGGGCCTGGAAGCGGGGGAGCCGGCGGTGCGGCCGGATTCATGGTAAACGGCCCGCTGGCGGGGGGGCCAATTCGGGTTTTTAACCGTGGTCTAAAGGGCGGCTTATACGGCGCCGGCCGGGTCAACAGGGGCGGAAGGGCCGGGCATTGCGGGGGGGCAGCGGACCGGCCTTGCGGGGGCGGTGCAGCCGGCCGCGGGGCCCGCGGACGGGACCGGTCCCAGGGCGTCCGGGCAGGGCCCGGGGCGCAGGGGCTTACCGGCCGCCGGCATCCCCGGCCGTCGGGACGGCGGTGGGGGTGCCGACCAGGGCCAGGAGGGCCCCCACCGTGGCCTCAAATTCCACCGGATGACGGAGGTGGCGGTCGGCATGCACCCGGTACCGGTTGCGGCGGCCGACCCGCTCCCGGGTGAGGAAGCCCTCCGCGACCAGGTCGGCCACAATCCGCTGCACTGCCCGCTCCGTGATGCCGACCATGGCCGCCAGATCCCGCGTCCGCAGTTCGGGATTGCGGGC
The DNA here is from genome assembly GCA_902809825.1 of Candidatus Hydrogenisulfobacillus filiaventi. Taxonomy (NCBI): domain Bacteria; kingdom Bacillati; phylum Bacillota; class Clostridia; order Eubacteriales; family Clostridiales Family XVII. Incertae Sedis; genus Candidatus Hydrogenisulfobacillus; species Candidatus Hydrogenisulfobacillus filiaventi. Next base: position 1,488,654 of record LR778114.1, on the reverse strand, counting down.
CAGACAGATTAACACGTGCGAATGATTGGTCAGGAAGGTCCAGCCCGTCTCACGCTTCAGCGCGGCAGTTCCGGCCACCCGGGTCCCTCCTCAGGGTAAGGCTATCCCAGAACACCATAACATGATGGTTCATACGCGACAACCCGGACGGGTATGGGGCGGGGTGCGGAGGGGACAGGCCGGGTGGCCGGTGCGGGTCCGGCCGAAGCCCCTGGCCGGGCCAGCCGGGGCCGGGGGTTGACACACGACGTTAATATCGTGTTGAATGTGACATGATAAGTATAATTGGTAATTTATGTATGTATGTGACATAAAATACGCCTTATATATCACCGAAAGTATTTGTATTAGTCTTCCCCCCGGCGGGGCGCTACCCTCAGGGTAACGGGTGCCGGGTACCCGGCCCCGCGACGACCCAGGATGCGAGGAGGCGTACCGCATGGCGGAACAAAAGGCGCAATTCGGCGCCGGGGTGCTGGAATACCGCGAGATGGGGTACTACGACCCCCATTACACCCCCAAGGACACGGATATCCTGGCTGCCTTCCGGGTTACGCCCCAACCGGGGGTGCCGGTGGAAGAGGCCGCGGCAGCCGTGGCGGGGGAATCCTCCACCGCCACCTGGACGGTGGTCTGGACCGACCAGCTGACCAACCTGGACCGCTACAAGGCCAAGGCCTATCACATCGTCCCTGTGCCCGGATCCCCGGACCAGTACATTGCCTACATCGCCTACGACCTGGCTCTGTTTGAGGAAGGTTCCATCGCTAACATGGCGTCCTCCATCGTGGGCAACGTGTTCGGGTTTAAGCCCTTAAAAGCCCTGCGGCTGGAGGACCTGCGTATCCCGTTGGCCTACGTCAAGACCTTTCAGGGCCCGCCCCACGGCATTCAGGTGGAACGGGACCTGCTCAACAAGTACGGTCGGCCCCTGCTGGGCATGACGGTTAAACCCAAGCTCGGGCTTTCAGGCAAGAACTACGGGCGGGTGGTTTATGAGCCCTCCGGGGGCGGGCTCGACTTTACCAAGGACGATGAGAACACCAACAGTCAGCCCTTCATGCGGTGGCGGGAGCGTTACCTCTACGCCATCGAAGCGGTCAAGAAGGCCGAGGCGGAGACCGGAGAGCGCAAGGGGCACTACCTGAACGTCACCGCCCCCAATGTGGAGGAAATGTTCAAGCGGGCGGAGTTCGCCAAGGAAATCGGCATGCCCATCATCATGGTCGATTTCCTCACCGTCGGCTGGACCGCTCACACCTCCCTCTCCAAGTGGTGCCGGGATAACGGCATGCTGCTGCACGTCCACCGCGCCGCCCACGCGACCGTGACCCGTCAGAAGAACCACGGCATCAATTTCCGGGTCCTGGCCAAGTGGCTGCGGATGGCAGGCGGGGACCACCTGCACGTGGGCACTGTCTTGGGCAAGCTGGAGGGCAACCGGTCGCTGGTGGAAGGGTATGTGAAGGTGTTGCGGCAGTCCTATGTGGAGATGGACCTCGGCCGCGGGCTGTACTTCGACCAGGACTGGTATTCCGTGCCCGCCGTCATGCCGGTGGCCTCGGGCGGCATTCACGCCGGGCAGGTGCCGCAGCTGCTGGACATCTTCGGCGACGATGTGGTGCTCCAGTTTGGAGGCGGCACCGTCGGGCACCCCTGGGGGATTGCGGCCGGCGCCACCGCCAACCGCACAGCGGTGGAGGCCGTGGTGGAGGCCCGCAACGCGGGACGGGACATCCTGGCGGAAGGGGAGGACATCCTGGCCAAGGCCGCCAAGGAACAGCCCGAGCTCAAGGCCGCACTCGACATCTGGAAGGACGTGACCTTCAACTACGAGTCCAGCGACACCCCGGATGTGGTGGTCACCCCGTCCGTCTAGGGCGGAAGGCCTGGCTGCCCGTACGGCCGACGGCCGGCCGCAGGGGCGAAAAGGAGGCGGATAGCGTGGAGTTACGGACGGTGCAGCAGGGGACCTTTGCCTTCCTTCCCCCGCTGACGGATGAGCAGATTCGTGACCAGCTGCAGTGGATCCTGGATCAGGGCTACGTGGTCAGCGTCGAGTATACCGACGACCCGAGCCCCCGGAATCTGTTCTGGCGCATGTGGGGATTGCCCATGTTCGACGTGAAGGATGCGGCCGCAGTCTGGCTGGAGTTCGAGGCCTGCCGCAAGGCCTTTCCGGACCAGTACATCAAAATCAATGGCTACGATCCCATACGCCAGGGGCAGGCGGTGAGTTTTGTGGCCCACTGGCCGGATGCTGGCCGCTGAATCGGGCGGGAAGGGCCCGGGGGACGGCCCCGGGCCTTTGCCGGTATCGGCCGAACGGGGCAGGAACCGGGGAGGGATGACGATGCCGGAGGCGTGGGTGACGGAGGTCCTGGGCGCACGCTCCTGGCCGGCGCGGGTGCGCCGCCTGCAGGCGGTTCTGGCCGGGGGGGTGCCGGCCGACCGGGTGGCCGGCGAGTTGGGGGTGGGGGCCGGGCTGCTCCGCGAATGGACCACAGCCCTCCTGGTGCTGGAAAGCCTCGACACCAGCCGCTGGGCGGTCGAGGAGCGCCGGGCGCTGGAGGCGGAGGACGCGGTCGGGGCTCTGTATCAGCTGCGGGAGCTGGCCGTCCCGGAACGGGAGGCGGCGGCCCGGTTTCTGGCGGCGCGGCGTTTCCGCGGCGTGCCGGTGGAGGAGCTGGTTCAGGCCTTAAAGGACTGCCGGCGCCGGGGACGTCCGCCGGGAGGCTGCCGGCCGGGTACTGAACTGGCCCGGCGCCGCTGGCGCCAGGCGGCGGCCCATCCGGACCCCGGCATGCGCGCCCGCTACCGGGCGGAGGCGGAGGCCTATGCCGGACCGGACGCGGCCGCCCTGGAAGCGCCTGCCGGACCGGTCCGGCCGCAGGTGGCGGTACGGGCGTGGTCCGGCGCCCCGGCTGCGCCCCGCCTGGTGCCCTACCGGCCCGTCCCCGGACCGGAGCCGGTGCCGTTGTTGCCGCCGGGGGGGCTGGCGACGGTGCCGGAGGGAACGTACCTGGCCTTGCCGCCCTGGCCGGAGCTTCAGGCCTTGCAGCGTCCGCTGGCGGTGCCCTGTCCGGCCGGCTTTGGGCCGTGCGGGCCCGGGCGGGAGGCGCTGCTGGTGGTGGAGACCGCACCACCCCCCAACGGAGCTGGCGCGGGGCCGGTGCTGGTGGCCCGGGCCGGGACCTGGGAGGTGGGGAAGGCGGCCTCCGGGGAGGGCGGGGAGGCCGTGGGGCGGGTCGCGCTGGTGATCCGCATGCACCCCGAGGTCCCCTTGGAGGAGGACGGCCCGGAGGCGGAATGGGAGTGGGGCGGATGAACCGGCCGGAGGATGCCTTCAGCCTGCATCAACTGCGGATCTTCCAGACTGTGGCCCGGCGCATGAGCTTCTCCCGGGCCGCCGAGGACATGATTGTGAGCCAGCCGGCCGTCTCCATCCATATCAAGAACCTTGAGCGGCAGCTGGGTCTGCCCCTTTTCGAGAAGGTGGGCCGCCGCATCGTCCTGACCGAAGCCGGTGAGCGCCTGCTGCATTACAGCCAGCGGATCTTTGCCCTCCTGGATGAAACCGTGGAGGCCATGCGCGTCCTGGCCGGCGGCCAGGAAGGACGGCTGGAGGTGGCAGCCGATACCACCGCCGGGGTGTATGTCGTCCCCGCCTACCTGGGTTCCTTCCGCCGGTTGCATCCCGGCATCGCCATCAGCCTTGAGGTGACCAACCGCACGGCTGCCGTCGAGCGGTTATTGCTGCGGGAGGATCTGGCCGTCATCGGCCAGGTGCCCGAACAGGCAGACGAACTGGTCGCTACCCCCTTTCTGGTCAATGAGCTGGTGGTGATCGCGGGGCCGGATCACCGTCTGGCCGGGCAGCACCGGATCCCGCTGCAGGAACTGGAGCAGGAGACGTTTCTCCTGCGGGAGCCCGGGTCGGGCACCCGCGCCACCGCGGAACGCTTTTTTGCCGAGGCCGGGGTCCGCCTCCGGGCGGGGATGGAACTGGGCAGCAACAGCGCCATCAAACAGGCGGTGGCCAACGGCCTGGGCATTGCCGTCATTCCCCGGCGGGCCATCGCCTTGGAACTGGAGGCCGGACGGCTGGTGGTGCTGGATGTGCAGGGCTTTCCCCGCCTGCGCACCTGGCAGGTAGTGGAAGTGCGGAACCGCTTCCTGCCCCCGCCGGCTCGGCTGTTCAAATCCTTTCTCCTGGCCGGACAGGAGGGGACGGTGGCAGAGGTCCTGCCCCGCCAGCCCGGTTAACCGGGGCGGATGGGGACTCCTGGCGGCGGCAGGCGGGTGCCTGCCGCCGCCGCTGCGTCCTTGGGCCGTCCGGGGGCTATGTTACAATGAGGGTTGATTGTGTCCCGTCCGGCCTGGAGCGCGGTTTGGAGAGGGAGCGCCCGATACGCATGCAATGCGGGTTTTGTCACCGCGAAGTGCCTGATGACAGCCGGTTCTGCCCGTTTTGCGGGCACGCGCTCGGACTGCGGACCCTGGAGCCGCCTCCGCCGCCGGTAGCGGCACCGGCGGCGGCTGCCGTCGCGCCGCCGGCGGCGGACGCCTCCGCCGCACCGCGACCGTCCGGGGGTCCGGGGCGGGGCGATGCCGGTCCGGCCGGCACCCCTGCCCCGCCGGGCGCCGGGGGGGACGCCGACCCGGCGGATGCCGGGGCGGAGGAGGATCCAGCGGGGTGGCTCGCGGGCCGCGCCGCCGGGCGGCTGCCGCGCCGGGAGTGGGAGACCTGGCGGGCGGCCCTGACGCTCGACCGGGTCCTGTTTGCCGGCGCTCTGGTGTTTGCCGTGGCCGGGTTCCTGTGGGGGATCGCGCGCCCGGTAACCGGCCTGGAGTGGATAGCGTTTGGACTGGTGTTGATGGAGGCTGCCCGCTTTGTCCGGCCTGGCGGCCGGGAGTAGGCACTCCGGTTCGCAGCTGAGCTGAATGAGGTGAGGGTGTGCGCTGCCCGCGATGCGGTCAGGAAAATAGTCCGGGGTCCCAGTATTGCCGCTTCTGCGGCCGCAAGCTGCCGCAGGTGCATACCCCTCCCCCCGGCAACCCGGCCGGCCGGCGGCGCCGGCGGATCCACTGGGGCCGGGCGGCCCTGCTGGCGGCGCTGGGGGTGCTCCTGGTCGGCGGGGGCGCTGCGGCCTACACGGTGGTACGAGCCTGGCAAACCCTTCCCTCGGTGCAGCAGCTGGTGGCGGCCGGGGACATGGGCCAGGACAGCGTGGTCTACGACGTGTACGGGCAGCCGGTGGCCACCCTTCACGGCAGCACCAACCGGGTGGATGTGCCGCTCAGCCGGATCGCCCCGGTGATGCAGCACGCCATTGTGGCGATTGAGGACCACAACTTCTACTCCAACCCGGGGTTCGACCTGCGGTCCATCATCCGGGCCACCATCGTCGACCTGATTCACCGGGCGCCTGTGCAGGGGGCCAGTACCATTACCGAACAGCTGGCCAAGGACCTGTATCTCAGTGATAAGAAAACCCTGACCCGCAAGCTGCAGGAGTTCATCATCGGGCTTGAACTGGCCCGGTTGTACAGTAAGCCCCAGATCCTGGACATGTATCTGAATGAGGTCTACTTCGGTAACGGGGCCAACGGGATCTACGCCGCCTCGGAGTCCTACTTCGGGATTCCGCCTTCGCAGCTGGACCTGGCCCAGGCCGCCATGCTGGCCGGCCTGCCGCAGGCGCCCTCGTTGTACGACCCCCTGACCAATCTCAAGCTGGCCAAGCAACGGCAGCTGCAGGTGCTGGATGCCATGGTGCGGTACGGGTACATCACCGCGGCCCAGGCCCAGGCAGCGTACCAGGAGCCGCTGGATTTCCATGCCGGAACCCTGAGCCAGCAAGGGGGCACCCTTTATCCCTATCCCTGGTTCATCCAGCATGTCATCCATTACCTGGCCACGCAGGAGCACATCCCTTACAACGAAATTTTCAACGGCGGCCTCAAGATCTACACCACCCTCAATCCGACGGTGTACAACATCGCCCAGGCCGCGGTGGACCATTGGATGAACGTCAATTTCGGGTCCAACCCCCACCGCCAGGCGGCGGTGATGGTGGAGAACCCCCACACCGGCTACGTGCTGGCCGTCATCGGCGGCCGCACCCCCACCATCAGCGATGGGGCGGACTGGGCGTTTGACGCCACCCGGGATTCGGGGTCCTCCATCAAGCCGCTGCTGGAGTATACCCCGGCCATTGCCAAGGGTTACACCCAGATGTCGGTCATCCAGGATGTGCCCATTTTCCGCAACGTGGACGGGCAGGCCTGGTGGCCGCAGAACGACGACCACATCTACCGGGGCTACATGACCTTGCGCGATGCACTCGGCATCTCCGATAACGATGTGGCGGTGCACCTGTTGCATGACATCGGCGTCAACTACGGGGTCAACTTCGCCCGCACCAAGTTCGGGATCCGGATTTCCCCGCAGGAGGTCCAGAACCGGGGAGTGGGGCTGGCCATCGGCACCCCGGTGACGGTGGCGGAGATGACCCAGGCCTATGCCACCTTTGCCAACAGCGGCGTCCGCATGCAGCCCATCTTTGTAACCAAGGTGGTCAACCCCTACGGGGCGGTCATCTTCCAGGACCAGCCGCACGGGCAGGCCGAGTTCAGCCCGCAGGTGGCCTACGTGATGGACAAGATGCTGGAGCGGGTGCTGGATCCCCATCCCCTGCCCGGGTTCGGCCCGGGCGGGGCTGCCAACCTCACCACCGGCTATGCCCTGGGTATCGGCCGTCCCGCCGGCGGCAAGACCGGCACCGACAACAACGAGACCAATGCCTGGTTCGTGGGCTTTACCCCGCAGCTGGTGTGCGCCGTCTGGGAAGGGGACATCCGCGGCAACGTCCCCCAGCCCTATACCCTGTCCGGCGCGGGCCCCGCGTTCGGTGCCACCGCGGCCGGTCCCATCTGGCAGACCATCATGGAGCAGGTGGACAGCCGGCTCAACCTGCCGGTGGAGCATTTCCCCCGGCCCTCCGGAATGGTGTACGTGCCCAATGTGAGCATCACCTCCGGGCAGCTGGCGGGACCCTACACGCCGCCCCAGGATGTGGAGGGGGCGTGGTTTATCGACGGCACCCAGCCGACCACCTTCGGCGACACCCATTATCCGGTCAAGGTCTCGGCAGCCCAGCCCGATCGCCTCTGGCAGCCGGGCTGCGGCCCCTACATCACTAGTGTGTTCCTGAAGCGGGAGCCCGACTGGCATCCCGGCGTGCCCAAGCCCTGGGATTCCCGCTACTGGGCCCCGACGCGGAGCTGTCAGCCGGGCGCGGTCCCTCCCCCGCCCCCGCCCAACAGCACGGGGCAGGGCGGGGGCCCGGGCAATCAGACCTTGCCCCAGGGTTAGGGCCGCCGGTTCTGCGGCCGGGCCTTCCCCGCCATCCCCGCCTGCGGCGGTGGTAAGGGCCTCCGGCAGGAATTTGCGCCCCTGGTCGCGAACCATCCGCCTATGGTTGGTATCGGCGCCTGGTGTGACAGGGAGAGGGGACAGGGCATGCAGGTATTGCGGGTGGCCGCGTCCTCCCGGCCGAAGTTGGTGGCGGGGGCGGTGGCCGCCATTGTGCGGGAGGAAGGTGCGGTGGAGCTGCAGGCGGTCGGAGCCGGAGCCGTTAATCAGGCGGTGAAGGCGGTGGCGATTGCCCGCACCTACTTGTCGGGTGAAGCGGTGGACCTGGCGGTGGTGCCCGAGATCTTTGAGACCGCTATCGGCGGGGAGACGCGGACGGCGGTCCGCTTCACCGTGGAACCGCGTTAAGGCGGGGTCGGGCGTGTATTTGCGGGAAATCCGCCTGTACGGGTTCAAATCCTTCGCCGAACCGACCCGCCTGGTGCTGGCGCCGGGGATTACGGCCCTGGTCGGTCCCAACGGGGGCGGCAAAAGCAACGTGGTGGACGCCATCCGCTGGGCATTGGGCGAACAGCGTCCCCGGGAGCTGCGCCTGGCGCGTTGGGAGGACCTGCTGGCCCAGCCCGGGGGGGAGACGCGGCCCCGCCCGCTGGCGGAGGTGCGGCTGCTGTTTGATAACGCCGACGGGCAGATGGAGCGCTGGCCGGAGCTGCTGGAGGTCGGACGCCGCTACTACCGGTCGGGGGAATCGGAGTACCTGCTGGACAACCGGCCCGTCTCCCTCAAGGAGGTGACGGGCCTTTTCCTGGACAGCGGGCTGGGCCGGTTCAGCTACGCCATCATCGGGCAGGGCCGGGTGGAACAGGCCCTGCTGCAACGGCCCGAGGAGCGTCTGGAACAGATCGAGGAGGCGGCGGGCACGTCCCGTTATAAGCTGCGCCGCCGGGAGGCATTGGTTCACCTGAGTGCCGCCACGGAAAAGGAGGCGCGCATCGCAGACCTGCTGGCGGAGGCCCGGCGGGAGGCGGAAGCGGTAGCTGCCGCTGCGGAACGGGAGCGGGAGTACCGGACCTGGTCGGAGCAGGCCGATCGGGCCCGCCGGGAGCTGGACCGCCACCGCCTGGCGCGCGTCCTGGCGGAGGCGGCCGAGCAGGAAGCGGCCCTGCGGGCGCTGGCGGACCAGCTGGAGCAGGCGGGCCGGTCGGCGGCCGCCGCCGAGGAGGAGGTGACGCGGCGGGAGCGGGCGGCCCGGCACGCGGATCTGGCCCTGGCGGCCACCCGGCAGGAGCTGGAGGACACCCGCCGCCAGCAGGCGGAGCAGGCCGCGGAGGTGGCCCGGCTGGAAGCCCAGTTGGAGGCGCGGACCCGGGAAGCGGCGGGGCTGGCCGACGATGTGGCGGACGCCCGGCGCCGCCAACAGGAACTGGAGGCCGGCGGCGAGGCGGGTCCGGCCCCCGCGGAGCTGGAGGCGGCGCGGGCGGCTGCCGGGCGCGCCGGCAGCGCACTGGAGGAAGCGCTGGAGCGGGAACGGGCCGCCCGCGCCGCGCTGGAGGCGGCCCGCGCTCGTGAGCAGGGGGTGGAGGCCCGCTGGCTACGCTGGCAGGGCCGGTTGGGGCTGGAGTCGTCCGCCGATCTGGCTGTGCGCCGGCAGGAGGCCGGCCGCCTGGCGGACAAGGTCCGGGGTTTGCGGGACGAGGCGGCCCGCCTGGCGGCTGAACGGGAGCGGTTGCGGAGCTTTGTGGCCGGGCTCCGCAGCCAGGTGGACACCCTCCGGCACCAGCAGGCCCAGCGGCAGGCCCGCCTGAGCGCGCTGCGGCAGGCGGAGGCCGAGGGCGACGGGCTGGCGCCCGGGGTGCGGGCGATCCTGCGCGCGGCCTCCCGCGGCCAGTTGGAGGGGATCCTGGGCACCGCGGGATCCCTGGTGCAGCCGCGGGCGGAGGCGGCGGTGGCCATCTGGGCGGCGTTGGGCGCCGCCCATCAGGATGTGGTGGTCGAAGGGGAGCGGCATGCGCGGGCGGCCGTGCGCTACCTGCAGGCCCATGGCCTGGGACGGGCCACCTTCCTGCCCCTGGATACGGTGCGATCCACGCCGGTCCCGGCCGCCGACCTTCCGCTGGGATCCTCGCCGGGCGCTGTAGGATGGGCCATGGACCTGGTGGAGTGCCCGCCCCGGGTGGAGCCGGCCATCCGCCACCTGCTGGGCCGCACCCTGGTGTGCCGGACGCTGGAGGAGGGCGTGATACTGGGCCGCACCCATGGGTTCCGGTACCGGACGGTGACGCTGGACGGTCAGCTGCTGCACCCCGGCGGCGCCATCACCGGCGGCAGCCCCAGTGCCCGGGATTCGCGGCTGGCCCGTCGGACGGAGCGGGAGCGGGCCGCCCGCCAGGTGGAGGAAGGCCTGGCCCTGTTGGCCGGCCGGGAGGAGCTCCTGCGCGGGAGCGAGCAGGAGCTGGCCCGGCTGGAGGAGCAGTGGGCCTTCGTGCGGGAGACCCTGGCCCGTACCGAGGCGGAATGGCAGCAGGCGCAAGCCCTGTGGGAGGGCTGGGCAGAGGAGGCCGGCGATGAGCTGCCGGCCTTACGGCAGCAGGCGGCGGCGGAACGCGAGGCGGCCGAAACGCAGCTGGCGGCGGCCGCCGCCGCGGTGGAGACGGCGCGGGCGGCCCGGGACCAGGCCCTGACGGCTCTGCGCGGGCTGGAAAGCCGGGCGGCCGCCGCCCGGGCGGCGGCCGGGGAACGGCGGCGCCGCCTGGAGGATGCCGCCCGTACCCGGGCCGAGCTGGAGGCCCGCCTCACAGCCGTGGACCGCATCCGCGAGGGGCTCGGGGCCCGGCTGACAGCGGCGCGGGAGGCGGAGGCCCTGACGCGGCGGCGGTTGGAGGTGCTGGACGGCCAGCTGGCCGTGCAGACCGCGGCGGCGGGGGAGCAGCGCCAGGCGGTGGAGGCGGCCCGCCAGGCGGTGCGGGCCTGGGACCTCGAGCGCGCCCGGCTGGAGCGGCAGCGGGCGCAGCTGGAGCAGGTCCGCCAACGTACCTTGCTGGAACGGAGCCAGCTGGAGGAGCGGGGCGTGCGGGATCCGGTTATCCTGGACGAGGAGGAACGCCTGCGCCTGGAGCGCGAGCGGGCGCGGGCGGAACGGGCGCTGGAGCAGCTGGGGCCGGTGGAGCCCGGCAGCCTGGCCCTCTGGGAACGGCTGCAGGAACGCGTGGTCTACTACCAAGGGCAGCTCGGCGACGTGCAGGCAGGCCGCGAGGAGCTGGAGCGCACCATTGCCGAGCTGGACCAGGAGATGGCGCGGCGGCGGGAGGAGGCCGGCCGGGCGGTGGAGGCCGCCTTTGCCGCCGCGTGCCGCGAGCTCTTCGGCGGCGGCGATGCCGGCCTGCGGTGGGGCCCGGAGGGGGTCGACCTCTGGGTGGCTCCGCCGGGCAAGCGGCCGGGCAGTCTGGCCCTGCTCTCGGGCGGGGAAAAGGCGTTGGGCGGCATCGCCTGGCTGTTCGCCCTGCTGCAGGTGCGCCCGGCGCCGCTGGTGGTGCTGGATGAGGTGGAGGCCTCGCTGGACGAGGCCAATGCCCGCCGGTTCGCCCGCTACCTGGCTGCCCACCGCCAGGGCCGGCAGGTGCTGGTGGTGACCCATCATCATCCCACGATGGAGGCGGCGGATGTGCTGTGGGGGGTGGGCGGCGACGGCCGGGGTTCCAGCCGGCTCCTGTCGGTGCGCCTGACTCCGGAACCGGCGGCTGCCCCCGAGGGCGGCCGGGCCTGAGCAGGAAAGGGGGAGCGAAGGTGGGCCTCTGGGACCGCCTGCGGGAAGGATTGCAGAAGACCCGCCAGAGCCTGGGTGACCGCCTGCGGCAGGTCATCCAGGTGCATGGCCGGCAGTGGGACGACAGCCTGTTTGACTCGCTGGAGGAGGTCCTCTTTGAGGCCGACGTGGGGGTGGAGACGGTAGAGGAGCTCCTTCAGGGCCTTCGGGAGGACGTGCGCCGCAACCGGCCGCCCACGGAGGAAGGGGTGCTCAACCTGCTGGGCCGGCGGATGGTGGCCATGCTGGGGGAATCCCCCGACCCCTGGCGGTTGGGCGGGGAGCGGCCGGAGGTGTGGCTGCTGGTGGGGGTGAACGGTACCGGCAAGACCACCACCGCCGGCAAGATGGCCTTCGGGCTCCAGGCCCGCGGGGCCCGGGTCATCCTGGGGGCCGCCGACACCTTCCGGGCCGCGGCGGTGGAGCAGCTGCAGGCCTGGGGACGGCGGGCAGGCGTGGACGTGGTGGCCCAGGGCATGGGGGCCGACCCGGCGGCGGTAGCCTTTGACACCGTGCAGGCGGCCCGGGCCCGCGGCGCGGACGTCGCCCTGATCGACACCGCCGGCCGGCTGCATACCAAGTCCAACCTGATGCAGGAACTGGGCAAGGTGGTACGGGTGGTCCAGCGGGACATGCCCAACGCCCCCCACCAGAGCTGGCTGGTGCTGGACGCCACCACGGGCCAGAACGCTCTGGCCCAGGCCCGGACCTTCCTGGAGGTGGTGCCGGTCAGCGGCATCGTGCTGACCAAGCTGGACGGCACCGCCAAGGGCGGGGTGGCGCTGGCCGTGCGCCGGGAGCTGGGGATCCCGGTCCGCTGGGTGGGGGTGGGGGAGCGTCCGGAAGACCTGATGCCCTTCGACCCCGAGGCTTATGTCGCCGCCATGCTGGGGACCGGCGCCTCGGCCGGCGAGCCGGTTTGACAACGGGGCCCCGGACGGGATAGGATACGAAGGTCCCTGGTAAGGTCAAAACCTTTACAGGGGCGGGGGTGGGGTCTTGGGCACCGGCGATCTGGTGGAGCGCGAGCTCTTGTGGGCGTTCTACGGCTCCCTCCTGACCCCCCGCCAGCAGGAAACCTGGCGCCTCCGCTATCAGCTCGACTGGTCGCTGGCCGAAGTGGCGGCGGCTGCGGGCATCAGCCGGGCGGCGGTGCAGGACCAGCTCCATCGGGCGGAGGCCCAACTGGCGGCCTATGAGGCGGGCCTTCACCTGGTGGAGGCCTGGCGGCGCCGGCGGCGCCGGTTGCAGGAACTGCGCACGCTGACCGCGGGTGTGTCCGACCCGGCAGTGCGCCGGGCCCTGGAGGGCTGGGCGGCGGCCTGGGCGGAAGAGGAAGGGCTGGACGATGTTTGAGGCGCTGACCGAGAAACTGGAAGGCATCTTCAAGGGCCTGCGGCGGAAGGGGCATCTGACCGCCGGGGATGTTCAGCTCGCCCTGCGCGAGGTGCGCCTGGCCCTGCTGGGGGCGGACGTCAACTTCCGGGTGGTGAAGGCCATCCTGGACGCGGTGGCCGAAAAGGCGGTCGGTCGCGAAGTGCTGGAAAGCCTGAGCCCCGCCCAGGAAGTGCTGCGGGTGGTGCGGGATGAGCTCATCGCGGTGATGGGTGGATCCATGGAGCGGGTTACCCTCGCCTCTCAGCCGCCCACCGTTATCTACCTGGTGGGGCTGCAGGGATCCGGCAAGACCACCAGCGCCGCCAAGCTGGCGCGGATGCTCGTCTCCCAGGGGCACCGCCCGCTGCTGGTAGCGGCCGACGTGTACCGGCCGGCGGCCGTGGATCAATTGCAAGCCCTGGCCGCCTCCCTGAACCTGCCCGTGTACACTGTGCCCGGCGCCGATCCGGTCCGCATTGCCGGCGGCGCGGTGGCGGAGGCCAAGCGCCTGGCAAGGGACGTCGTGGTGGTCGACACCGCCGGCCGCCTGCACGTGGACGAGGCCCTGATGGCGGAACTGGAAGCCATGGCCGGCGTGCTGCCGCCGCATGAAACCCTGCTGGTGGTGGATGCCATGACCGGTCAGGACGCGGTCCGGGTGGCGGAGGCCTTCCAGGCCCGCATCCCCCTCACCGGGATCGTGCTCACCAAGATGGACGGGGATGCCCGGGGCGGTGCGGCCTTGTCGCTGCGCTATGTGACCCGGGTGCCCATTAAGCTGGTGGGTTCGGGGGAAAAGCTGGACGCGCTGGAGCCGTTTTATCCCGACCGGATGGCCTGGCGCATCCTGGGCATGGGGGATGTGCAGACCCTCATCGAGCAGGCGGAGGCGACCTTCGACCGCGAGGAATCGGAGCGCCTGGCGGCCCGCATCCAGGAGGCCGACTTTACCCTGGAGGAGTTCCGTTCCATGCTGCTGCAGGTGCGCAAGCTCGGCCCCCTGTCCCGGATCCTGGAGATGCTGCCCGGCGGGGCCGGGCTCGGCAAGCTCAAGGGGCAGGTGGACGACCGCAGCCTGGTGCGGGTGCAGGCCATCATTGATTCCATGACCCGCGCCGAGCGCCGGCGGCCCGAAATCCTGAACGCCAGCCGCCGGCGGCGGATTGCCATGGGCAGCGGCACCTCGGTGCAGGAGGTCAACCGGCTGCTCAAGCAGTTCGAGGACATGAAAAAGATGATGAAGCAGATGAAACAGATGGAAAAGAAGGGCCGGCGCTGGCCGTTGCCCTTCGGCGGCGGGGGGTTTCCCGAACCCTGACGCCGCCGGCCTTGGGGAGGAGGTGCAGGATGGTCAAGATCCGGTTGCGGCGCATGGGTGCCAAGAAGCACCCCTTTTACCGGGTGGTGGTGGCGGACGCCCAGTCCCCGCGGGACGGCCGGTACATTGAGGAGCTCGGCTACTACGACCCCACCAAGAATCCGGCAGTGGTGCACATCGACGTGGAGAAGGCGATGCGCTGGCTCTCCAACGGGGCCCAGCCCACGGACACCGCCCGTTCGCTCTTGCGGCAGGCGGGGGTGCTGAAGCGCATGCATGAGATGCGGCAGGCCGCGCGCGGCGGGGAGGAAGCCGGGGCGTGACCGCACCGGGGGCGCGCATCGCCCTGGGCGAGGTGGTGGCCCCGCAGGGACTGGACGGCTCCCTGCGGGTTTACCCCTCCATGGACGCACCGCAACGCCTGGTGAAGATGGGGACCGTCTTCCTGGAACCGCCGGGGCAGCCGGCACAGGCCCGCCGGGTCCTGGCGGTGCGGGTGCAGGGGGAACTGGTCATCCTGCGCCTGGAAGGGGTGGAGGACCGCACCGCGGCCGAGCGGCTGCGGGGAGCCCGCCTGTGGGTGCCCCCGGCTGCTTTGCCGCCGCTGCCGGAAGGGGAGTACTACTGGTTCCAGCTGATCGGCCTGCGCGTCCGCGACCGCAAGACGGGCGGGGTGGTCGGCACGGTGGTGCACGTGCTGCGCACGCGCGGGGTGCATGACGTGCTGGAGGTGCAGCTGGACCAGGGCGGCAGCGCCCTGGTGCCGGCCCTGAAGGCAGTCATCCCTCGCGTGGACCTCGCGGCCGGGGAGCTGGAGGTGGACCCCCTGCCCGGGCTCTGGGAGGCCGGCCGCCCGGGCGGGGAGGAGGAGTAAGGTGCGGATTCAGGTGGTGACCCTCTTCCCGGAGATGTTCCGGGGGGTGTTCGGCACCTCCATCATCGGCCGGGCCCGCCGGCGGGGGGTGATCGACCTGCGCCTGGTCCCCCTGCGCCCCTTCGGGCGGGGTCCCCACCGCAGCACCGATGATTACCCCTTCGGCGGCGGGGCCGGGATGCTCCTGCGCGCGGATGTGCTGGTGCCCGCGGTGGAGTGGGCGCAGGCCCACGCCCCCGAGCCGGCGCGGGTGCTCTTCACCTCCCCCCGTGGCCGGGTCCTGACCCAGGGGCTGGCGGCGGAGCTGAGCCGGGAGGCCCACCTGATTGTGGTGGCCGGGCATTACGAAGGCTACGATGAACGGGCGCTCCTGCTGACCGGGGGCGAGGAGGTGTCGGTGGGGGATTTTGTCCTGAGCGGGGGCGAGATCCCGGCCATGGCCCTGGTGGATGCGGTGGTGCGGCTCCTGCCGGGAGCGCTGGGGTCCGCCGAAAGCATCCGCGAGGAGTCCTTTTCCGGACCCGACGGGGGGCTCGAGGCGCCGCAGTACACCCGGCCCCTGGTCTACCGGGGCCTGGCGGTGCCGGAGGTGCTGGTCTCCGGCAACCACGCCGCGGTGGCGCATTGGCGGCAGGAACAGAGCCGGGCGCTGACGGCGGCCCGGCGCCCGGACCTGCTGGCGGGCCGCGTTGCCGGTCCCAAAAAGCCCGTGCTATAATGGCACGGTGTGTCGAGAGGGGGGAAAATCTTGGACTACATCCGGCTCATCGAAGAGGAGCAGATGCGCTCCGACCTTCCCGATTTCCGGCCCGGGGACACCGTCCGGGTCGCGGTACGGGTCCGGGAAGGGAACCGCGAGCGGGTGCAGAGCTTTGAAGGGGTGGTCATCTCCAAACGGGGGGAGGGCCTCTCCAAGACCTTTACCGTCCGCCGGGTCTCCTACGGGGTGGGGGTGGAACGCACCTTCCTGCTGCATTCCCCGCGCATCGAGTCCATCACCGTGGTCCGGCGGGGCAAGGTCCGCCGGGCCCGCCTGTACTACCTGCGCAAGCTGCGCGGCAAAGCCGCCCGCATCAAAGAGCGGCGCTAAAGCCAGGCGAAGACACCGGCGGCGGCTGGTGTCTTCGCGCTTTGCGGCCCCGGCGGCGCGGTTGGGGAAAGGGAGGTGGCCGGCCGGGACCGGCCTGGAGTATGGGAGCAAAAGGGTTCACCCGCGAGCTGTTGCAGACCCTGCTGATAGCGTTTGTCCTCGCCCTGCTGATCCGCACCTTCCTGTTCGAATCCTTCCAGGTGGAAGGGGTATCCATGCGCCCCACCCTGCACACCGGGGAGCGGGTGCTGGTTAACAAGGTCATTTACGATTTCGAGAAGCCCCGGGTCGGTCAGATCGTCGTCTTCCGTTCCCCGGTCATCCCTAGCCAGGACTGGATCAAGCGCATCATCGGGGTGCCCGGGGACACCGTCATGGTCCGCGACAACATCGTTTACATTAATGGCAAGCGGTACCCCGAGCCGTTCGTGCGGCACGCCGCCTCGCCGCCTGTAGGCCCGATCACCATCCGCCCGGGCTACCTGTGGGTGGAAGGGGACAACCGGCCCCAGAGCTATGACAGCCGGTATTTCGGGCCGTTGCCGATGCGGGATGTGAAGGGGCAGGCGTTCCTCATCTGGTGGCCGCTGAACGACGTCCGCTGGCTGGGTTAGGCAGGGAGGGAGGCGCGATGGCGCGCGGGTGGTATCCGGGGCATATGCTCCTGACCCAGCGCGTGATCCGGGACCTGGCGCCGTACCTGACCGGTTTTCTCGAACTGGCCGATGCCCGCGCCCCCCTGGCTACCCGCCACGGCCCCCTGCGGGAGTGGGTGGGACGCACCCCCCGCATCCTGATCCTCAACAAGGCCGACCTGGCGGATCCGGCGGTGACCCGGCGCTGGGAGGCGTTCTTTGCCCGGGGCGGGGAGGCCGGGGTGCTGGCGGCGGTGTCCGTCAGCGCCCGGGAGGGGGAGGCGGCCCGCCGTCGGGTGCAGGCGGCGGTGGAGGCGGTGCTGAAACCGCCCTACCGGCTGGCGGTGGTGGGGATGCCCAACCTGGGCAAGTCGACCCTGCTCAACCGCATGGTGGGCCGCCGGCGCACGGCGGTGGGCGCCCGGCCGGGGGTGACCCGCGGTCCCCAGTGGATCCGGATGCCCGGCGGATGGGAATGGTTGGATCTGCCCGGGGTGGTGACCCCGTCCCGTCGGAGTGACTGGCGGCTGGCCGCTCTGGGGGTGGTCCCGGTGAGCGCCGAGGAGGCCGAAGCGGTGGTGGCGGCCCTTTGGCCCCGGCTGCCGGCGCTGGCGGGCCCGGACGGGGACGAGGAGGAAGCCCCCTGGTGGCGGTGGGGCCGGGCGCGGGGCTATCTGCGCAGCGGCGGCCAGGTGGACGAGAACCGCACCCTGACCGCGCTGCTGACCGCCTTTCAGCGCGGGGAACTGGGCCGGGTCAGCCTGGAACAGCCGCCGGAGGAGGCGGCACCTGCCCATGCGTGAAGCGGCCTGGCCCCGGTTGTGGGCCGCGGAAGCCCCCTGGCGCTCCCGCCGCCTGGCGGGGGTGGATGAGGCGGGGCGCGGCCCGCTGGCCGGTCCGGTGGTGGCAGCGGCGGTGGTGCTGCCCCCGCGGCCGGACGGGGAGCTGCTGGCCGGATTGAACGACTCCAAGCTCCTGACCCCCCCGGTCCGGGAGCGGCTGTTTGTGGCGATTTGCAGTCAGGCGGTGGCGGTAGGGGTGGGCATGGTCCCGCCGGCGGAGATCGACCGCCTCAACATCCTGGAGGCTACCCGCCTGGCCATGTACCTGGCCCTGGCCCGGCTTCCGGCCCCGCCTGAGGTGGTCTTAAGCGACGCCGTTACGGTGCCGGGGACGTGGGAGCTGGTGGCGGTACCGCGGGCTGACGCTACCTTCGCCAGCGTCGCGGCGGCCTCGGTGGTGGCCAAGGTGGTGCGGGACCGCTACATGCTGGCCCTCGACCGCCAGTACCCCCACTACGGGTTCGGCCGCCATAAAGGATATGCCACCCCCGAGCACCGGGCGGCCCTGGAGACGTGGGGACCCTCCCCCGCTCACCGTCGCAGCTTCCTGCACGCCGAAGGGGGCGCAGAGGCCGACGGGGACGTCTGATATAATGAAACAACTGCCAAACCGACGGGAGGGTGCCGGGTGGCGAAGGCAAAGCCCTTGATCATCGTCGAGTCGCCGGCCAAGGCCAAGACCATCACGCGCTTCCTGGGGCGCAACTACACCGTGAAGGCGTCCATGGGACACGTGCGCGACCTGCCCAAGAGCCAGTTCGGCGTCGATATCGCCCATGGCTTTGAGCCTCGCTACATCACCATCCGCGGTAAGGGGGAGGTCATCCGCGAGCTCAAGGAGGCTGTCCGGAAGGCGGGCCAGGTCTATCTGGCCACCGACCCGGACCGCGAGGGCGAGGCCATTTCCTGGCATCTGGCCTCCGTGCTGGGGCTGGATCCTGCCCAGGCCCAGCGCATCGAGTTTCACGAGATCACCAAGGAAGCGGTGGCCAACGCCTTGAAGCACGCCCGCCACATCGACATGCGGCGGGTGGACGCCCAGCAGGCCCGCCGGGTGCTGGACCGGGTGGTGGGCTACCAGTTGTCCCCCCTCCTGTGGCGCAAGGTGCGGCCGGGTCTGTCGGCCGGCCGGGTGCAATCGGCAGCCCTGCGCCTGCTGGTGGACCGGGAACGGGCCATCCGGGCTTTTGTGCCGGAGGAATTCTACACCATCGAGGCCGCCCTGCGGGCCCCCGGCGGGGAGCCTTTTACCGCCCAGTACGTGGGGCCGCTGGGGGAAAAGGGGCACCTGCGGCGGGAGGAGGCGGAGGCGGTACAGGCCGCCCTGGCCGGGGTTCCCTTCCGGGTGCTGGAGGTGACGGAACGGCCCCGGCGGCGGCAACCTCCGCTGCCGTTCACCACCTCCACCCTGCAACAGGAGGCGGCCCGCCAGCTCGGCTTCACCGTCAAGCGCACCATGGCGGTGGCCCAGCAGCTCTATGAAGGCCTGGACGTGCCCGGCGAGGGAACGGTCGGGCTCATTACCTACATCCGGACCGATTCGGTCCGGGTGGCCGACCAGGCCCATGCCGAGGCCCGGGCGTACGTGGCGGACCATTTCGGGGCGGAATACGTGGGGCAGCCCCGGCCGGTCAAGGACAAACCCGGGGTGCAGGGCGCGCATGAAGCCATTCGGCCGACCAGCGTGGCCCGTCATCCCGACGCCCTTAAGGCGGCCCTCAACCGCGACCAGGCCCGGCTGTACCGGCTGGTCTGGGAACGCTTTCTGGCCAGCGAGATGGCGCCGGCGGTGTACGACCAGCGCACGGTGGACATCGGGGCCGGGGAGGCGCGGTTCCGTGCCAGCGGCTCCACCTTGCGCTTCGCCGGGTATACCCGGGTCTACCAGGAGGCGGAGGAGGAGGGCAAGGCCCGCACGCCGGAGACGCGGACGCTGCCGCGGCTGGAGGCCGGGCAGGCGCTGGGCGTGGAGGGGTGGACGGCCCAGCAGCACTTCACCGAACCGCCCCCGCGGTTCACCGAAGCCAGCCTGGTCCATGCCCTGGAGGAGCTGGGCATCGGGCGCCCCTCCACCTACGCCCCCATCATTGAGACCCTGCTGGCCCGCGGCTACGCGGTGCGGGAGCAACGGCGGCTGCAACCCACTGAGCTCGGGGAGGTGGTGGTGGACCTCCTCAAGACCTACTTCCCGGAAATCGTGGACACCGCCTTCACGGCTGACGTGGAAAGCCAGCTGGACCGGGTGGAGGAGGGGGAGACACCCTGGCGGGAGGTGCTGCAGCGGTTCTACGATCCGTTCGCCGCGGAGCTCTCCCAGGCGGATGCCGCCATCCCCCGGGTGGAGCTCAAGGAGGAGACCACCGACGAGGTCTGCGATAAGTGCGGGCGGCCCATGGTGGTGAAGCACGGGCGCTTCGGCCGCTTCCTGGCCTGTTCCGGCTATCCGGAGTGTAAGAACACCCGGCCCTATGTGGAGAAGACGGGAGCCCTGTGCCCCAAGTGCGGTTCCCCCATCGTGGTGCGCAAGACCCGCAAGGGGCGGACCCTCTACGGCTGCAGCGCCTACCCGGCCTGCGATTTCGTGACCTGGAGCCGTCCCAGCACCCAAACCTGCCCCCGCTGCGGGGCGGCGATGGCCTTCAAGCGTCGGGGGGCACGCGAGAGTCTCGTGTGCCTGCGGGAGGGATGCGGCTATGAACAGGACGAAGCCCTCTGACGGTCCGGTGGTGACCGTGGTCGGCGGTGGCCTGGCCGGGTCCGAGGCCGCCTACCAGATTGCCCGCCGGGGGGTACGGGTGCGGCTGTTCGAGATGCGGCCGCAGGTCATGACCCCGGCCCATGTTTCCGACCGCCTGGGCGAGCTGGTCTGTTCCAATTCGTTGGGCGGCGATGGCGGGCTCTCACCTGCCGCCCTGCTCAAGGCCGAGCTGCGGATGGCGGGGTCGCTGGTGCTGGAGGCGGCCGAGGCGGCCCGGGTACCCGGGGGGCAGGCTCTGGTGGTGGACCGGGAACGGTTCGCAGAAGCGGTGACCGAACGGCTGCTGGCCCATCCGCTGGTGGAAGTGGTACGGGAAGTGGTGGCGGAGGTTCCGGAGCCCCCGGCCGTCATCGCCACCGGTCCCCTGACCGCGCCGCCTTTGGCTGCCGCCCTGGAACGCCTGCTGGGCGAGCGCGCCCTGGCCTTCTTCGACGCTGCCAGCCCGGTGGTCTTTGCCGACAGCGTTGACATGACCCGCGCCTTCTGGGACTCCCGGGAAGGGACCGGCGACTACCTCAACTGCCCCTTGACCCGGGAGGAATACGAGCGCTTCGTTCGCGAACTGGTGGCAGCCGAACAGCACCCCCTGCATGAGTTTGAGGATGTGACCTTTTTTGAGGGCTGCCTGCCCATCGAGGAGCTGGCGCGCCGCGGTCCCCGCACCCCCTTGTTCGGGCCCATGCGGCCGGTGGGTCTGGTGGACCCCGCCACCGGCCGCCGGCCCTATGCCGTGGTGCAGTTGCGGCGGGACAATGCCGCCGGCTCCCTGCTCAGCCTGGTCGGGTTCCAGACCAACCTGCGCTGGGGGGAGCAGAAGCGGGTCTTCGGGCTCATCCCCGCCCTGGCCCACGCCGAGTACGCCCGGTACGGGGTGATGCACCGCAACACCTACTTGCGCTCCCCCCGCTTCCTGGATCCGGATCTGTCCGTGCGGGGACGGCCCGGCCTCTGGCTCGCCGGCCAGATGACCGGGGTGGAGGGCTACGTGGAGTCTGCCGCCGGCGGGTTGCTGGCGGGGATAAACGCCGTGCGCTGGCTCCGCGGCCAGGCTTCGCTGGTCCTGCCGGCCGACTCGATGTGGGGGGCCCTGATGCAGTACATCAGCCGCGCAGACCCGGACCACTTTCAGCCCATGAATACCAACTTCGGGCTCCTGCCGCCCGCCGGCCGGCCGGGGGATGATAAGCGGGCGCGGCGGGCCGCCGCCCGGGAACGGGCCCTGGCGGCGTTGGCGGCGGCGCTCCGGCAGGCCGGGGAGGAGGGTGATCATGAACGCGGATGAAGCGGCCCAGGAATGGGAGCGCTGGCTGGTTGCCTATGCCCGCCACCTGGGTGCGGAGCGCCGGGCCAGTCCCGCCACTGTGCGGGCGTATGCGGCCGACCTCCGCAGCCTGCGGGAGGCTGTGCCGGGGCGGGCGCCCGCCGCGGTAGGGCGGGACGACTTGCGGGCCTGGCTCTACCACCGCGCGCAAGCCGGCGTCGGGGCCCGTTCCCTCGCGCGGGGGGTGGCTGCCGTGCGGGGATTTTTCCAATTCCTGGAGCGGGAAGGCGGGCGGGCGGACAACCCGGCCCGCCGCCTGCTGGCGCCACGTTACCGGCCCGGTTTGCCCCGGGTGCTCACCGAAGAGGAGGTCCGGCGCCTGATTGAGGATGGCACCCGCCGGCCCGGTCCGCTGGGATTGCGGGATCGGGCGGCGCTGGAGCTCCTGTATGCGGCCGGGCTGCGGGCCTCGGAGCTGACCGGGCTGACCCTGGGGGACCTGCGCCCGGAGGAGCGGCTGGTGCAGGTGCGCGGCAAGGGGGGGCGGACCCGGCTAGTACCCTACGGCCGGGCGGCGGCGGCGGCCCTGGCCGCCTACCTGAATGCGGGCCGGCCCCGGCTGGGGGGCGGCGGGGCCGGCGGCGCCGCTCTTCCTCAACGCGCGTGGGGGTGCCCTCAATGTGCGGTCCCTTCGCCGCATCGTCGACGCCGCCGCCCGGCGGGCCGGGATCGGCCGCCACCTGAGCCCCCACTGGCTGCGGCATTCCTTCGCCACCCATCTGCTGAACGGCGGGGCCGACCTGCGGTCGGTCCAGGAGCTGCTGGGTCACGCGCGTCTGCGCACCACCCAGGTCTACACCCATCTGTCCCAGGCATATCTCAACCAGGTCTACCGGCAGGCGCACCCGCGGGCCGGGCGGGTGGCCGGCTCCGGGGCCGGGAAGGCAGGCGAACAGCATGTTTGAAGGCACGACCGTCCTGGCGGTGGTCCGGGACGGCAAGGCGGTGGTGGGAGGCGACGGGCAGGTCACCTTTGCCCAGAACATGGTGATGAAGCATACCGCCCGCAAGGTGCGCCGGCTGTACCACGATTCGGTGCTGGCCGGGTTTGCGGGCTCGGTGGCGGACGCCCTGACCCTGTTTGAACGCTTCGAGGGCAAGCTGGAGGAGCACCGCGGCCACCTGGTGCGGGCGGCGGTCGCCCTGAGCCGCGACTGGCGGACGGATCGCATGTTGGGTAAGCTGGAGGCGCTGCTGGTGGTGGCCGACCGCCAGAACCTGCTGGTTCTGTCCGGCACCGGGGAGGTGGTGGAGCCGGATGACGGCATCGCGGCCGTAGGATCGGGCGGCGGCTACGCCCTGGCGGCCGCGCGGGCCCTGGCCGGGATGGAACCCATGCCGGATCCGGAGGAGATTGTGCGCCGGGCCTTGGACATCGCTGCCGATATCTGCATCTACACCAATCACCACCTCACCATCGAAACCCTGAGCTAGGGCCACGGGCGGACAAGGGGGAGTCGCGATGACGGCCGAAAGCGGGGAACTCACACCGCGGCAGATCGTTGCCGAGCTGGATCGCTTCATCGTCGGGCAGGAGGAGGCCAAGCGGGCAGTGGCCATCGCCCTGCGGCACCGGTGGCGGCGGTCGCGGCTGCCCGATACGCTGCAGGAGGAGATCACGCCGAAGAACATCCTCATGATCGGGCCCACCGGGGTCGGTAAGACCGAGATCGCCCGCCGCCTAGCCCGCCTGGCCCGTGCCCCCTTCGTCAAGGTGGAGGCCACCAAGTTTACGGAGGTCGGCTACGTCGGCCGCGATGTGGACGCCATGGTGCGCGACCTGGTGGAGACGGCGGTCCGCATGGTCCGGGAGGAACGCTCCCAGGAGGTGCGGGAGCGGGCCGAAGGGCTGGCCGAGGACCGCATCATCGATGCCCTCGCTCCCCTGCCGAAGGAGGAGGGCGGCATGCGTAACCCCTTGGAGATGCTGTTCGGAGGCGGGACCCCTACCCCGGGCCCCCGGGTGGACCCCGAGGAACGCCGGCGGATTGAGGAGCGGCGCCGGGCCCTGCGGGAACGCCTGCGCTCCGGCCAGATGGAGAACGAGCTGGTGGAGGTGGAGGTGGAGGTGCCGCCTCCCACCCTGCCCCTGGCCGGCAACTTCCCCGGCAACGAGGAGATGCAGATGAACCTGGGGGAGATGTTCCAGGGCCTGCTGCCCAAACGGACCAAGCGCCGGAAGATGACGGTGGCAGAGGCGCGCAAGGTGCTGGCCCAGGAGGAGGCCCAACGCCTCATCGACCCCGAGTCCGTGAACGCGGAGGCTATCTGGCGGGCGGAACAGAACGGCATCATCTTTATCGACGAGTTCGACAAGATCGCCGGCAGCGGGGGGGCGGTGCACGGTCCCGACGTCTCCCGGGAGGGGGTGCAACGGGACATCCTGCCCATCGTGGAGGGGTCGACGGTCAACACCAAGTACGGGCCCGTCAAAACCGACCACATCCTCTTCATTGCCGCCGGGGCATTCCATGTCTCCAAGCCCTCCGACCTTATCCCCGAGCTGCAGGGACGTTTTCCGATCCGGGTCGAGCTGGCCCCCCTCACCGAGGACGACTTCTACCGCATCCTGACCGAACCCGAGCACTCCCTCCTGCACCAGTACCAGGCCCTGCTGGGGGCGGAAGGCGTGCAGGTAACCTTTGACGATGCCGCGGTGCGGGCGATGGCCCGCTATGCCGACCAGGTCAACCGCAGCACGGAGAACATCGGGGCCCGCCGTCTGCATACCATCCTGGAGCGGGTGCTGGAGGAGCTCAGCTTTTCCGCCCCGGAGATCCCGGGCCAGGAGGTCCGCATCACCGAGGCCTACGTCCGGGAACGGCTGGCCCGCATCGCCGAGTCCGTTGACATTAATCGATATATACTCTGAATTGTTCTTTGCCTATGTACATTTCTGTGGTATACTCGGTTCGCATCGGGATGGCGGAGAAAAATTTAAAGTTTGGGAAGGTTCGGACGTGGCGAGGTCCCCAAGCTATGCCGTGGCCGGTGAAGGCGGATCGCGGGGCCCGGGCGGCTCCGGGAGACAGGAGGCAGCATCCGTGCAGGAATTGTTGGAGAAGACCCGCCGTATCAATAAGCTGTTGCAGCGGACGGCCGGACACCCGGTGGATTTCGAGGAGATGGCCAAGATCCTGAGCGAGCTCATCCAGGCCAATGTGTACGTGGTGAGCCGCCGGGGCAAGGTCCTGGGCTATGCGCTGCTGGATTCCTTCGAATGCGACATCATGATCCGGGAGGTGCTGGCCAAGGAGGCCTTCCCGGCCGGTTACAACCAGGGTCTGCTCAAGGTGGACGAGACCTATCCCAACATTTCGCAGGAGGAGCGCAAGTGCGTCTTCTTCCACGACCGGCCCTGCATCTACGAAAACAAGATTACCACCCTGGTCCCGGTCAACGGGGGCGGCGACCGGCTGGGTACCCTGGTCATCTCCCGCTTCGGGCGGGAATTTGACGACGAGGACCTGGTGCTGGCCGAATACGGCGCCACGGTGGTGGCTATGGAGATCCTGCGCTCCAAGTCCGACGAGCTGGAGGAGGAGGCGCGCAAGAAGGCGGCCGTGCAGGTGGCCATCGACACCCTATCCTACTCCGAGCTGGAGGCGGTGCAGCACATCTTTGATGAACTGGGCGGGGAGGAGGGCCTGCTGGTTGCCTCCAAGATTGCGGACCGGGTCGGCATCACCCGCTCCGTGATCGTGAACGCCCTGCGCAAGTTCGAGAGCGCCGGGGTGATTGAGTCCCGTTCCCTGGGCATGAAGGGGACCCACATCCGGGTGTTGAACGACCGTCTCCTGCCGGAGCTGCGCAAGCTCAAGAAGTAGGGCTCAGGGGACCGGTTCGAGGGGGGTCCGGCCGGCGGCCGGACCCCCCTTACGGTAGGTCAGACCCACCACGAGGGCGCTAAGGGCCAGGGCGGGGAGCATGGTGGCCAGGGTGACGGACACGAAGCCCGCGGGGCTGCCGGCCCGGGTCAGCCACGCCGTCCACGCTGCCCAACCGGTGGCGGCGGTCAGCACCGGCAGCCAGTTCCGCCGGGCCACCGCGTAGAGCATGAGGATATTGAGGAAGCCCTGGGCCATCATGCCCCAGCCGTAGGGGGGGAGCAGGGGCGCCAGGGGAAGGAAGCCGGCCCCCAGGACGGTGCGGATGAGCCAGGCACCGGCGCCGGCGAACAGCCCCTCGGCACCGAGCGCCAGCAGGGCGTAGACCGCCAGGGTGACCCCCAGGTAGCGGCCGTGGCGGTCAGGACGGGCCAGGATGGCGGTCAGCATGACGGTGGCCACACTGCCGGAAAGGAAGGGGACGGTGTGACCGATGGTCGCCAGCCCGGTGTAGCGGCCGGCGGCTACCGCCGGCAGGCGCGCCTTGGCGACCAGCCCGTCGCTCAGGGCGAAGAGGGCGTTGACAGTCCCGGCGGTGGCGGTGCCCGCCACCAGGCGCCAGGACGCGGGCCGCCGGCGCACCGGGAGGCGGCTGGTGCCGCGGCTGGCCCACCAGGTGGCCCAGGCGGCCAGGGCTTCCAGGATCCCCACCAGTAGCAGCGGGGAGCGGCTGAGGCCGGCCACCCCCGCCGCCACCACCCGGAAGGCGTTAAGCATGACGTCCAGCAGCCCGACCCGCAGGTACCGGCGGGCGTGCTGCCAGAGGCCGAGGTTGGCGGCCAGGGGGAGGGACGGCACCACCTCCAGGGTGAACACCGGCACCAGCCCAGGGGGCAGGTTGAAGGTGCGGCCCAAAAGGCCGCCGGCTGCGACCGCGCCCAGCCAGAGGGCGACGCCGGCCAGCCACAGACGCCGGGCCGCCCGCTGCTGCTGGGGGGCGGGGCGGCGCCCCAGGCGGGTAAAGACCAGGGTGACCACCGGCAGGGGGATGAGGAGGATCGAGGTCAGGTTGAGCAGGGTGGCCAGGTCCCCGTAGCTGCGGGGGCCCAGGACGTGAGCCAGGACCACATGGTAGAGGTAATTGAAGAGCCCGGAGACCAGGCTGGCGGCACCCAGGAGGGCATTATCCGTCCAGAAGCCGCGGTCGTGGCGGACGGTTGCTGCCGGCGTTCGGGCCATCTCCCTGCCTCCCCCTGGAGTGTCCCCGGCCCGTGCCGGAGGTAATCCGGCCGGTTAGCGGGCCGGTTCCGTATAATGGGGACGGGGACGCGGGGAACGGCCGCGTCGGAGGGGGCGTTGCCGCATGCTGACGGTTTCCGATGCGCTGGCGGCGATGGCGCGGCGGTATGCCGCCAAGCCGGCCCTGATTTTCGGGGATCGCCGTCTCACCTTTGCCGAATTTGATGAACGGGTCAACCGGGCCGCCCGCGCGCTGCTGGCGGCGGGGTTGCAGCCGGGTCAGCGGGTGGCCTTCCTGCTGCCCAACGGGTTGGAGATGGCGGAGGCCTATTTCGCCGTGGCCCGGGCCGGGCTGGTAGGGGTGCCGATCAACCTGCGCTGGGCGCCGGCGGAGATCGCCTTCGCCCTGGCGGATTCCGGCTCGGCCTTTGTCCTGGCCGATCCCGCCTTCCGGGGGGCGTTGCCGGCGGGCCTGCCGGTGGCGTTTACCGGCGGCAGCCAGGGCGCCGGGGACTGGGAGGCGCGGGTTGCCGCCGCTGCGGCTGATCCGCCGCCCGTGACGGTGCGGGATCGTGATCCCTGGGTGATCGTGTACACCTCGGGCACCACGGGCCGCCCCAAGGGGGCGGTGCGCTCCCATCGCAGTAATGTCATGATCGCCCTGCAGCTGCTGGCGGAGCTCGGCATCACGGCGGACGACACCGGACTGGCCCTGTTGCCCATGTTCCACGTCAATTCCATGTGGCTGGTCAGCCTGGCGGTGGCGGTCGGTGCAACTTGCGCCATTTATCCCCATCGCACCTTCCATCCCCAGTCGGTGGTGGCGGAGTTCAACCGCCTGGGGGTGACGTTCAGCATGTTTGTGCCCAGTCTCCTCACCTTCCTGGCGGATGCGGCCGAGACCGGGCAGCTTGACACCGGCTCCCTGCGAGTGATGCTGACCTCCTCCGCGCCCTTGGACTCCACCCTGCGGGACCGCCTGCTGGCGGCCTTCCCCGGTGTGCATCTTTACGATATCTACGGCGCCACCGAATACGGCGCGGTCAGCGTGCTGCCCCACCGCCCCGGCGGAACCCTGGGTTCGGTCGGCTACCCCCTGTTGGGGGTGGACGTCCGCATCCGGGGGGAGGACGGCCGCCTGCAGCCGGAAGGGAGCATCGGCGAGATTTTTGTGCGCAGCCCCGCGTTGATGGACGGCTACTGGGGCCAGGAAGCGGCCACGGCCCAGGCCACCGACCCGGACGGGTTCCTGAGTGTGGGCGACATGGGCTATCTCGGCCGCGACGGGCAGCTGTACCTGGTGGACCGCAAGTCGGACATGATCATCATGGCGGGGGAGAATGTCTACCCGCGGGAGGTGGAGGAGGTCCTGCTCCATGCCCCGGACGTGGCCCTGGCGGCCGTGTTCGGCGTGCCCGATCCCCGGCGCGGGGAACGGGTGGTGGCCCTGGTGACCCCGAAGCCGGGGCAGACGGTGGACATGGCCCGCCTGCGGGAGCTGACCCGCACCCTGCTGGCCGATTATAAGCGGCCGGCCGTCATTGAGGTGGTGCCGGAGCTGCCCGTCGGGGCTTCCGGCAAGGTGGTGCGCCGCCTGGCCCGGCAGCAGTGGCTGGAGGCCCACCCCGGGGGATCGGCGGTTTGACCTTGTTTGACTTTTTAGCCGCCGGATGGTAGCATGCTGGTGATAACGGCAGAAAAAGGGGTGAAGGATATGTACCGGGCACCGTATGCAACCCGGCTGGACGAGGGGCTGGACGGGGCCACCCTGGGCAAGACCCTGGGTTACCTGGCTTCCTATCTGGCATTTGCCATGCTGGCTTCCCCCTTTGCCGTCGCCTTGCGCGGCTGGTCGGTCTGGGTGGGCCTGGCGATGGCCCTGGGCGGTACCTTGCTGGCCAACCGGGCGGCGGCGCGCGGGACCGGCGCCTACGGCTGGGGTGTGGTGGTGGCGCTGGGGATGGGCCTCATGGCCGGGCCCCTGGTGTTGTATACCGCGCTGACCGAGCCCCGGGTGCTCCTGACCGCGCTGCTTTCGGTGGTGGCGGCGGTCGGGTTGACGGCCGTGATGGTGGCCTGGATCCCGTGGGACTTCTCCCGGCTGGGTCCGCTGCTCTTCGTGGGCCTGCTGCTGCTGATCCTGACCGGATTGCTTTCCTGGATCATCCCTGCCTGGGCCGGGGTCTCCCTGTCGGTCACCTATAACCTGATCGGGGTCGCCATCTTTGTCGGCTACCTGCTGGTGGACTTCTCGCTGCTCAAGTACCGCGGCCTCACCCTGCCCGGGGACGGGGCGGCGGTAGTGCTGGCGGTCGCGCTGCTGGTGGATATCGTCAACCTGCTGCTTTTCCTGATCTCGCTGGGTCAGCGGCGCAGCTGACCTCAGGCGGGTCCCCCCACCGAAGCCAGCCAGTGGCCGATGCGATGGACCAGCTGCAGGAGGTGGGCCCAGGCGACGGCGGCGGTGGTGCCCAGCAGCCGGCGGGCCCCCTCCAGCCGGGCCAGGGCCCCGGCCGTGTGCCGGAGCCCGGCTACCAGCGCGTTCAGGTCCCAGAACAGGACCGCTATCAGGATCACGATGCCGGCAAACAGCCAGCGCAGCGGACGCAGCCGGCGGGCGTGCGCGTGCCCGCCGGCCCGGCGGCCGGTGGGCGGAGCAGCTGGGGTGGACATGGTTGTTCCCTCCCGGTTGAGGATGCCTCGCGCCGGCATTATACCAAATATTGCCATTTTTAGCATCCGCTCATCAAGAGCCGCCGCAGGGCGGCCGGGTCGGGCAGGCAGGTCTGCGCCCCGTTCAGCGGTACCGGCCCCACCCGGCAGGTGAGGGCGCCCGGCAGCGCCAGGAAGGCCGACTCGTCGGTCAGGTCATCCCCGAACAGCACCACCGCCACGGAATCCGCCCAATCCGGCCCGTAGCGGCGGTCGAGCAGGGTCCGCAGCGCCAGTCCCTTGGTGGGGGCCCCGCGGACCCGGATTTCCCAGGCCATGCGGGCCGGCACCACGTAGAGGCGGCCGTTGGTACCGGATACCAGCTCCTCCAGCAGCGGTTGGAGGGCAGGACCGGTCCCGGGGGCCGCCCCCCGGTAATGCACGGTCAGGGTGAGGCCTTTGTCCTCCAGGCGGGTGCCGGGCCAGTGGTCCAACATGCCCGCCAGGCGGTCGCGGACGCCGGCCAGCAGGGGCCGGGCCGCTATCGCCGCCGGATGGACCCGGAGGCCGGATTCCGGCCCCAGCCATTCCGCCCCGTGATTGCCGACCAGATACACGGAGGCCCCCCGCTGGCGGGCGGCTTCCAGACCGGGGAATAGCCCGACCAGGGAGGGCAGGGCCCGGCCGCTGACCAGGGCGACCAGGTCCAGGCCGCCGGCCAGGCGGCCCAGCAGGGCCGCCTCCAGTCCCGGCGGCACGCGGACGGCCTCCGGGGTGGGGGCGATGTCCAGCAGGGTGCCGTCGACGTCGAAGCCCCAGGCGTGGCGGGCGCGGGCGTTCAGGAATCGGTCCAGGATTCCCCGATCAAGGAGGGGGAGGTTTCCGCATCCGTCGTGAGCCATGAGGGGTTGAGGCTGGCCTCCTCGAGGGCGTCCAGGATGTCCTGGAGCCAGGTATAGACGTTGTGCCGGGACAGGTAGGCCTGCATGCGGCCCAGCCGCGCCGCGCGCTCGGCGGGGGGTAGACGCAGGGCCTCGTCGAGGGTGGCCGCCATGCCCTCCGGGTCGAGGGGGTTGACGGGAAAGGCGTCGGTCAGCTCCTCCGAGGCCCCGGCGCTTTCGCTCACCAGCAGCACCCCGCGGCGGTCGACCTGGGCAGCCACAAACTCCTTGGCCACCAGATTCATGCCGTCGAAGAGGGAGCTGACCAGGGCCACGTCCGCCGCCCGGAACAGCGCGGTCAGCCGCGCACGGTCCAGGCTGCGGCGGATGGTAACCACCGGCTGCCAACCGTCCCGGCCCCACTCCTCGTTGAGGGCCCGGGTCCGGCGCAGCACCTCGGTGAACAGGTCGCGGTACTCGTCGACCTCGGTGCGGGTCGGCACCACCACCTGCAGCAGGACAAAGCGCCGGTGCCAGGCGGGATAGCGTTCCAGGAAGTCGGCCAGGGCTTCCAGGCGGTGGAGGATGCCCTTGGTGTAATCCGCCCGGTCCACGGCCACCACCAGCTGCAGGTCGGCATGGGCCAGCTGGCGGCGGAGCCCCCGGGCCATGCGGCTGACCCGCCGGCTTAAGGCCAGCTCCCGGATGGCGGCGTAGTCCACGCTGACGGGAAAGGCGCTGACCCGGGTGGTGTGGCGGTTCCAGGTCACGACCCCCAGCTCGCGGTCGACCACCGCCTCGGGAAAGGTGCGCTGGACCGCGTTCAGGAAGTGAAAGACATCCCCCCCGGTCTGGAAACCGAGCACATCCGCGCCCAGCAGCCCTTCCAGCAGGGCCCGGTAGTGGGGGCAGAGGCGGAAGACCGTGAAGGGGGCCCAAGGGATGTGCCAAAAGTGCGCAATGGTCAAGTCGGGCCGCGCCCGCTTGAGGGCGGCCGGAAACAGGGCCAGCTGATAGTCGTGGGAGAACACCCAGGCCCGGCGGGGTGCGACCCGGGCTGCCGCCTGCGCGAACTTGCGGTTGACGGCTGCATAGAAGCCGTAGGCCTCCCGCGAAAAATGGGCCCGCTCAATCAGGAGATGGGACAGGGGCCAGAGGCCCTGATTGCTGTAGGACGCGTAATAGCCCTCCACCTCTTCCGGGCTCAATGCCACCCGGCAGAGGGTGTAGCGGGGATTACGGGGCGGCACCTGCCGGCGGCCGTCGGGGGCTGCCTGAAAATCGGCGCTGCCGCTGCCCCATGCCACCCAATATCCGCCGTGTTCCTGCAGGAGCGGATCCAGGGCGGCGACCACCCCGCCTGCGCTCTGCACGGTCCGGATGCCTTGTCCGACCCGTTCATCGATATAGGGTTCGCGATTGGTGACCACCACCAGCGGGTGCCGGTCTAGAGGCCTTTGGCCGGAAAGCAAGCTGCCACCTCCTCTTCGCCGGTTCGGGACCGCCTGACGCCGGGTGCGGCTCCCACCCCCCTCTGTGGCATTTCCAGTGTATCACAGTTGCCGGAACTCGATAGCACTAGCAAGGAAGTAGGGCGGGCGGTGGGTCAGGAGAGCGCCAGCCGGCCGGCCAGCCGGCGCAGGCCTTCGCCGGCCTCCGGGTAGCGGAGGAGCAGGAGCAGGAGCCCGTAGGGGAGCAGGGACAGCAGTCCGGTGACCACGAGGCCGCCGCTCAGGGCCCAGAGGCCGTGCAGGGCGGCAAGGGGCAGGACCCGGTTGAGGATCAACACGGCCCCGGCCATCACCACGGTGGCGGCGGCTAGGCTGAGGAGGGGGCGGACCAGCCGCCGGATCTCCTCCCGGCGGCTGTGGCGCAGCAGGGTGACGCTGAGCAGGAAGGCGTTCACCCAGGCGCCCAGGCCCGTGGCCAGGGCGAGGCCGTCTGCTGCCAAGGGGTGCACCAGCAGCAGGTCGCCGGCGATGTTGACCGCGATCTGGGCCACGCTGAAGCGCGCCGGGGTGCGGGTGTCTTGGGTGGCGAAGAACACCCGCTGAAGGTAGAACTGCAGGGCAAAGCCGGGCAGGCCGACCGCGAAGGCGGCCAGGGTTCCCGCCGTCAGGAAGGTGGAACGGCCGGAGAAGGCACCCCGCTGATAGATGAGCTCCAGGATAGGGGTGCTGAGCAGGATGAACCACACCGTGATGGGCATGATGATGAGGAGGACCACCCGCAGCCCTTTCATGGTCAGGAAACGGAACGACTCCTCCTCCCGGTGTGTGAAGTGCCGGGAAAGCCGGGTGTAAATGGGGACGGTGAGGGAGGACACCAACAGCCCGACCGGTACCTGCACGAGGACGTAGGAGTAATTGAGGGCGGCCAGGGAGCCGGTGACCAGGGTGGAGGCCAGGATCCGGTCGACGATGACGCCCACCGTGCCGGCCGAGCTGGCCAGGAAGAACGGCCCCGACATTACCATCATCCGCCGCAGCAGGGGATGGCCGAACCGCCAGCGGAACTTGAGCCGGAACCCGAGCTTGAGCAACGGGGGGATGACCACAAACAGCTGGGAGAGCACGGCCAGCGTAAACCCGATCGCCACCCCCACGATCCCGAAGAGGCGGCCCAGGATGAGAATGGTCAGGATACGGACGGTGTTGATGACCACCGGCGAGATGGCCGGCGCGAAATAGCGTTCCCGTTCCTGGAGGATGCCGGTGACAAATCCGCTCAGGCCCCAGAACAGGATGGTCGGCAGCATCCAGCGGGTCATCACCACCGTCAGCGCCAGCTTGCGGGGCCCGAAGCCGGGGGCAATCAGGCGCACCAGCCAGGGGGCAGCCAGCTCGCCGGCCAGCAACAACCCCAGGGCGGTGATCACGATGAGGGTGAACACCTCCTGGACGAAGTGCTGGCGGGAGCGGTTGGAATAACCCGCATCGGCTTCACTCATTACGGGGACGACGGTGGTGGTCACGGCGCCGTTGATGGCCCCGAACAGGAGGTTGGGCAGGACCGATGCCATTAGCCAGGTGTCGGTGTAGGCGGAGGTGCCGAACACATAGGCCATGACGATTTCCCGCACGAAGCCGCTGAGGCGGCTCAGCAGCGTGGCCACGAAGATCACGGCCGCATGGAGGCCGAGACTGCGATGATGAGCGGCCTTGCGTGTCGCGGCCTGCACCTGGTCCCACCTTCCGACTCCTAGCGGTGACAGGGCGCCCTGGCGGCCGCCCACCTTCCCTCATGGTATTCTAGTATAGCTGAAGGGCCGTCACACCAGGAAAATTCGCCCCCGCCGGGCCGGCGGGGCGGTGGCGGGGACGCGAGGTGAGCCATGCAGAGCCTCCCGGGGTCGCAGCGCGGACTGGCGGAACGGGTCCGGCTGTGGCGGGATTTGACGATCGTGATCCTGGGCGGGGTCGGGATCGTCTGGGTGCTGGCATGGCTGGTGGGGCACGTGGCCTCCATTGTGCTCATCCTGTTGCTGGCCCTCCTGCTCGAGACCCTGCTGGGCCCGCTGGTTGACCGCCTGAGCCGGGTCTGGCGCCGGCCGTGGGCGGTGCTGGCGGTGATCGTCGGCGCCGCCCTGGTGGTGTTCGCCGGCGGCGGGCTGGTGGTGGCGGCCCTGGTGGAGGAGTCGGTCTCCCTGGTGCAGCGGCTGCCGGCCACCGTCCACCTGGTTTCGGGGCTGTTCGCGCGCTGGACCGCGTGGGCGGCCCGGTTCGGGGTTCACATCAGTGTGGCGGCCATCGAAAGCCATCTCCTGGCCCGGGCCGGCCAGATCTCCTCCATCGTCCTCACCCGCGGGGTCGCGGTCTTCACCCACCTGGTGGGGGCGGTCACCGACAGTGTGATCATCCTGTTCATCACCATCTACCTGCTGCTGGACGCTGAACGCATCCACGTCGGCCTCTTCCGCCTCATTCCGGAACCGGCCCGGGAAAGTGCGCTAGCGGTGGAGCATACCCTGGCCCGGGTGGTCGGGGGGTACATCCGGGCGCAGCTGCTGCTGTCGGTGCTGGTGGGCAGCGGGTTCGGCTTCGGCAGCTGGCTCATCGGCCTGCCCTATCCCTTCATCATCGGGGCGGTGGCCGCCTTCTTCGAGCTCATCCCGCTGTTGGGGCCGGTGCTGGGTGCCCTGCTGCCCCTCCTCCTGGCCGCCTTCGGCCATCCCCTGGTGCAGGTGCCTGAGGTGCTGATCCTGCTGCTGGTGGTGCACCTGCTGGAATCGCAGATTCTGGGCCCGCGCCTGCTGCGGTCGCAGGTGGGCCTGCATCCCATCCTGTCCGTCCTGGCCCTCATGATCGGGGCCCATCTGGGGGGATTGTGGGGCGCGGTGTTCGCCGTGCCGACCGCCGGGATTGTGGTGGCGGCCTGGATTGCCGCCGTGCGTCTCTGGCAGGAAAAGGTGGTGCTGCCCAGCCAGCGCCGGCGTCCGCTACCCTGACCCGCAGGCGGTATAATTCCCTTGAACAGGCGGTAAGGCTTACAGGCCGGGCCGCCATCCGGCCCGGCCGTCGGGGAAGGGAGCGCATAGCTATGGCCACCCGCTGTCCGGTTTGTCACGAAGGGGTGCTGGAGCCGGTGGAAGATGCGGCGGGGGAGACCGTCCTGCGCTGTTCGCGCTATCCCGTCTGCCGCTTTGAGCTGCGGCCCGGGGAACGGCTGGAGGCGGCTGCAGCCCGCTTCCGTCATCCGGTGACCCCCGGGCACGCCTGATGGGAAGCCTCCAGGGGCAGGTGCTGGGCGTCACCGGGGCCGGCGGCGGCCTGGGGCAGGCGCTGACGGCGGCCGCGGCGGCGGCCGGCATGCAGGTGGTGCGCTTCGGGCGGCGGGACGCCGATTATGCGCTCGACCTGGCCGACCCGGCCTGGGGGGAGGCGGAGGCCGCCGCGCTGGTGGCCGCCGCGGCGGCGCGGGCGGGGCCGTTTGATGCCTGGGTGAACCTGGCGGGGGCTGACATTTTGAGCGAACCGTGGCGGTCGCGGCCGTATGCCGACCGCCTTGAGTACCTCTGGCGGGTGGATGTGCGCGGGACCATGCTGCTATCGCGGGCGGTGCTGCCGCATCTCAATCCCCGGGGCCGGCCCCAGATCCTGAATGTGGCCTGGGACCGCGCTTGCACCGGCATGGCCGGTCCCTTTGGCGAGTTGTACGCGGCCGCCAAGGCCGCCATCATCGGCTTCAGCCGGTCCCTGGCCCTGTCGGTGGGGCCGCGGGTGCGGGTGAACGTCCTGGCCCCGGGCTGGGTGCGCACCCGGTGGGCGGATAGTTTGCCGGAAGCGCGGCGCCGGGCCCTGGCCGCCCGCATGCGGGCCGGGCGCTGGCAGGAGCCGGCGGACCTGGCGGCCGTCATCGTGGCCCTGCTGGCCATGCCGCCGGACGTGTTTCAGGGGCAGGTGTTCTACCTGGACGGGGGGGATGTCCTGGGCGGCGGGTGAGGGCCTGGCCGCGTAAGCGGTTCGCAAGAACCATGACTGACCGTCGTTTGGCCGCGTGAAGATCGTCCACCTGCCCGTCAGGGATATCCCGGTAGGACACTGTTCCCGCGCCCCCGGCCCTCTAGAATTCGTATCGGATCCGAAACGTCTCGGCCCGCCACCAATCGAGAAGAGGTGCGGAACCAACGATGACGAACAAGCATCGCGTGTGGGCTTTGGGTGCGGTAGGACTGCTGGCGCTCGGCGCGGCCGGCTGCGGTTCCTCGGCGGCCCCCTCGAATTCATCCTCCACTTCCGCTTCGGCGGCGCCGGCCCCCACCGTCCATCTCTACACCAACATCATCACCGGCCGCATGGACGGCAAGAAGGGCTGGCCCATGTACTCCCCGGCGGACATGACCGTACCCAAGGGGGCCAAGGTCGAGTTGACCATCATCAGCTGGGATGACGGCACCGCGCCCCCCCACCGCCCAGTACACTAAGGTGACCG
Source organism: Candidatus Hydrogenisulfobacillus filiaventi (assembly GCA_902809825.1). NCBI lineage: Bacteria > Bacillati > Bacillota > Clostridia > Eubacteriales > Clostridiales Family XVII. Incertae Sedis > Candidatus Hydrogenisulfobacillus > Candidatus Hydrogenisulfobacillus filiaventi. The sequence goes on along the minus strand of LR778114.1, from coordinate 1,452,729 downwards.
GGGTGGAAGGCGGCACCATCATGGCTGACGGCCAGAGCCTGTCCTCGGTGCCCGCCGCCCAGATCGCCCACACCTTTACGGTTCCGGCCCTGGGCATCAACATCCCGGTGCCGGCCACCCCCACCAAGGGCAAGCCTGAGATCGTGAAGGCCACCTTCGTGGCCAAGAAGGCGGGGAGCTTCCCGTGGTTCTGCGAGGCGCCCTGCGGCACCGGCCCCACCGGCTTCGGCGGCCCCATGGCCACCCCGGGCTGGATGCAGGGGACCTTGACAGTTTCCGGATCCTAGGCTACGCTCCTTCAATGGCATGAGCTCCCACAAGTTTTTATAAGCGTTGGTAGGGCGTCCGGCCGAGACCCGAAAAAGTGCCCGTGTGGCGGAGGTTGCGCCACGGGGGCCTTTTTCGCGTTCTTGGGTGTCGGGTCCGCCGACGTCGGCGAGCGGGGCAGCCGGTGGGACCGCCGTGAAGGAGGTAGGATCGTGATTCGCATCCACCCGGACCTGACGGACGACGAGCTCCTGCGCCTGTTCGACAAGGGCATCCGCGCACAATGGACCCAGGACGCCATCGACTGGAGCGGTGCCGCCAGCATTTCTGAGGCCAAGCGCCGGGCGCTGGCCGACGTCATCACCCCGGTCTATCTGGGGGAGCAGACCGCGATGGTGGGAATCAGTACGGTGCTGCCCATGGTGTTAAACCGCGGCATGGCGGAGGCGGGGCTCTACCTCAGCAGCATGGGGTTGGATGAGGCCCGCCATTTTCACAACCTCCACCAGCTGTACGACCTCCTGGGGCAGGAACCGTTGCCCCGCCGCCGGCTGCCGGAGATGTTCCGCTATCATGCCCGGCTGTTGGCCCGCCGGGAACCCACGGAATGGGTATGGGGCATCCTCATCAGCGACCTCTTCGCCAAGCGGTTTTACGGCGGGTTTGTGGAGCGCTTCCCCGATACCCTGGTGGGGCGTCTCTCGGCCCGGACCCTGCAGGATGAAGCCCGGCACCAGGCGTTTTCCGACCGGTATCTTACCCGCATGCTGCCCACCATGACCCCGGAGGGACGGCAGGCCCTGCTGGACATGCGCGACGACCTCTTCCGGGTGATCGAGGTGCTGGGCGGACGCCTGCGCCCGGCCATGGACGAGCTGGAATGGTCGCCGGAGGAATTCATTGCCGGGCTGTGGGCGGACACCGAACGCTGGGCCCGGCGGCTGCATGTGAAACCGGGGGAGGCGGTGGAAGCCCCCGAACCGGAGGCATAAGACCAGGGCAGACGGACCGGGGCCGGCCCCGGTCCGTCCGCTTTTGCGCGGGGCGGGGCTCAGCTGCCGGCAGCCGGCACCAGGAGCAGTCCCTTGCTGCCGGGGGTCCCGTCATCCTCCAGCCGGAGACGGTGGGTCCAGCCGAAGGCGGTGGCCAGGACCGGGGCGGCCCGCCGGGCCTGAACGGCTTCCGCCAGGTGCGCATACAGGCGGGCGGCGGGGCGGGCCTTGAGGGGCCGGGCGGTAAGATGATTAAACGAGTGGAGGACCAGGGGCAGGGCGGGATCCAGGCGCCCCGCGGCCTGTACCAGGGCCTCCGCCAGCGCCTCCTGGCGGGTGTCATCCCCCTCCTCCAGCGCCAGATAGACCACCACCGCCGCCGTCACCTCGACCGGGGCCGGGTTGTCCGGGGCCTGCGGCCAAACCCGCGCGACGGGCAGGGCCTGAAACCGTTCCATGCGGCAGTAGATCGCGCGCATTGCCTCTCGCCTCCCTCCCCATCATAGCCTGCGAGACGGGGTGGACCCGTGCCCCCTCTCCGCATAGCCGGCCGCCGCCGGGGCCATGCTGGGAGGGAGAAGGGCCTATGACCCAATTGAGGGGTGACGAGCATGAACCGACCTGCGCGTACGCGGGCCCGGCGGCAGATCCTGACCGGGATGCTGGGCGGGATGGCATTGGCGGTGGCTGCGGGGTGCGGCCCGTCGGCGGCGGGACCGTCCGGCACCGCCAACCGGACGGTCCACAAGGTGGAGAACACCGCCAAGCGGGGGACGCGGCCCAGTACGGGGGCGCCCAAAGGGACGGCGGCCATCAAGCCCTTGAGTCTGGCCACCCTGCCGCCGTTCTCGTATTTGAAGCGGTTCAATCCCGAGTTGCACCATGTGCATGAGGTTTCCACCTTCATTTCAGGCATGGGCTACCACTACGCCACGCCCTGCCCTGGCCTGACGGTGATGACCAACGCCCAGCATCAGGTGACAGCGGTGGAGGCCCAATTCCCCCAGAAGCTGGGCAGCCATCCCTGGTTTGATCCGCCGACCACGGTTCCCAACGGGGGGGTGGCCTTCTACAGCGAGCATCTCTACTTTCTGCCCCCGGGCCAGATCACGCCAGGCATGCCCTCCAACCTGCCCACCGATCTGACCAGCAAGGCCAAGTTCTGGGCGGTGAATACCCGGCTGACCCCGTATGTCAAGGAGCCTGGCATGTTCCGCGGCTATACCGTCTATGCCCCGCCGGCGGGGCCGGGGATCAAGGTGCTGGTCAGTTCCAAAGGGGACATCGGGGGCTTCCTGGTGTCGGAGCCGGCCAGCTGGGGCTGGCACCGCTACTATGTGGAGCCGAAGGGCAAACCGGTATCCTCCAAGCTCTTCGGCCGGGCCTACCACGTGGCCCTCTGGCTCATTCCGCCCCACACCGCTCCCGGCGGGGGAACGGGTCGGACCCGCTGAGCGGTGGCGTTTCCCAATCGGACCCGGGACGGTACAATAGCATGCGATGGCCATGGCGGCGGCCGCCTTTGGGCGGCCGCTTCGCCGTGACGACCTATCCTGCAGTGACGGGGGGATGCAGATGCCGGAGGAGCTGATGGTGGAGACCGAGGACGGCGGCCGGGTGGCGGTCACGGTCTGGGAGGGACGTGACCCCGCCGTCATCCTCTGTCACGGGAAGGCGTTCAACCGGGAAAGCTTCCTCCCTTACGGAGCGGAACTGGCGGCCGCCGGCCGGGCGGTGGCGGTCCTGGATTTCCGGGGGTACGGGTCCTCCACCGCCGGGCAGGCGGGTCCGGATGCCAAGGAACTGGATATTGTAGCCGTGGCGCGCTGGCTGGCCGCGCACGGGCATCCCCGCCCGGTGGCGCTGGGGGCCAGCATGGGCGGCGGCGCCGTCTTGCGGGCGGCGGCACGGGCCCCGGAGGTCTTCGGGGGCTTCATCACCTGGTCCACGGTGCAGGTGGACCCGGCGCTGGCTCCGGCTTGGGGTGCGCTGCCCAAGCTGTTTGTGGTTAGCGAGCGGGAGATGATGCATGACCAGACCCTGGCCATGTACACGGCTGCGGCTGAGCCCAAGCGGCTGGTGGAGATTCCGGGCAGCCGCCACGCGCAGCAGATCCTGGCCGGGGAGGAAGCCCCGCGGCTGAAGGCGGCGGTGGCGGAGTTCCTGGCGGGGCTGGGTTAACCCCTGCCCCGGCCGGGCAGGAACCCCGCCGCGGGCGGCGAACATGAATGGGGGAGCAGCAGGAGGGAGGCGGCGGTGGTTTACGCCAGCCGGGCGGATACCATTGAGCGGGCCCTGGCGGAAAGCCGGGTGATTGCGGTGGTGGGGCTGTCCCCCAAGCCGGAACGGGACAGCCATCGGGTGGCAGCCTACCTGCAGCAGCAGGGTTACCGCATCATTCCCGTCTACCCCCGGGGCCAGGAGATCCTGGGGGAGCGGGTCTATCCGTCCCTGGAGGCCATTCCGCCCGACATCCGGGTGGACTTGGTGGATGTCTTCCGCCGGGGACCCGATACCCCGCCGGTCGCGGAGGCCGCCGTGCGCCGGGGGGCACGGTTCCTGTGGCTGCAGTTGGGAATCCGCTGTGAGCGGAGCCGGGAGCTGGCAGAGGCTGCCGGGCTGGAAGTGGTAATGGACGCCTGCATGATGATTGAGCACCGGCTGCGGAACCCGGCCGGGCGGGGGGAGATCAGTGGGGGAACAGGAGAGCCGGGTACTGGCCCGGGGGCAGGTCCGGATTGAGGAGTGGGCGGTGCGGCGCTTCCGGGAAGCGCTGGCGGCCGGCGGATGGGCAGGGACCGGGAACGGCAGCGGGGTACCCCCCACCTTTCCCGTCACCCTGCTGGTGCCGGGGGGCGGGGACCTGGAGAGCCTGTCCCTGCCCTTTGCCCTGGAAGGCGCCATTCATGCCGAGCAGGGGTTCGAGTACCTGGCGCCCTTGAAGGCCGGAGAGGAGCTGGCAGTGGTCACCCGGCTCGTCAGCCTGCGGCTGCGGGCCGGGGGCCTGGGCATGGCGGTGCTGGGCGGCGAGGGCCGGCGCGGGGAGGAACCGGTATTCCGCTCCCGCCTGACCCTGCTGCTGCCGGCTGCCGGGGCGCGATTGGGCGGCCGGGGTTCGGCCCCGGCCGCCGGGCCCGGGCCCGGGGGGCGCGTGGAGCGGGTGCGCCTTGACCGCCGGGCCGTGCTGCGGTATGCCTGTGCCGCTGCCGACTTCAACCCCATCCACTATGATGGGGACACCGCCCGCCGCTTCGGGCTGGAGGGTCCCATCGTCCACGGCATGCTGCTGATGGGGCTGGCGGCGGAGCTGCTGACGCCGGCCGAACAGGCCGGCCTGGCGGGCCTGTCGGCGCGCTTCCGCACCCCGGTGCCGGTGGGGGCCGAGGTGGAGGTGGTGCGGTCGGAACCGGGCGGAGCGGTGGTCCAGATGGGGGTGCGCCCGGTGGGCGGGGACTGGGCCATGCTGGCGGAGGCGCGCCTGGGTCCTGCAGGAGGGAACGGGTATGGCGCGTGACCGGGGCCTCCCGGCCGGCCCGGCGGAGCGGCCGCCGGTGCGTGCGGCGGTAACGGTGCGATCCGGGGAGGCGGATTTCAGCAGTCTGGTCCTGAAGCGGGAGGGGGAGGTGGATTACCTGGATGCCCCCCGGACCCCTGGGGGGGAGGTGGTCTACGTCCGGGCCGGCGAGCCGGTAGCGGTGATCTGGGGGGACGGCCCTCGGGCCTTTCTGCGCCGGGCGGTGGTGGTGGAGGTGCTGGATCCGGTGCCCGGCCTGGTGGTCCGCTACCAGGGACCGGCCCAGCGCATCAACCGCCGCCGGGAAGCGCGCTCCCTCATCCGCTTTCCGGGCCGGTACCGGCTGGAGGGCGGGGACGGGTGGCATCCGACCATTACCCGCGACGGTTCCGCCAGCGGGCTGCGATTTTTTGTGGAACAGCCGCTGCCGGCGGGGAGCCGGGTGGAACTCCGGATCCGGGCGGACGACGCCGAAATCGCGGGCACCGTTACCCTCCTGCGGGTGCATCCGGCGCCGGCTACCTACCTGGACCGGGAGGGCCGGGACGCGGTAGGGCTCTGGGATCCCCCCCTGACGGGACCGGCAGCGGCGGCGTGGCGGGCCGCCTTGCGCCGGCATCTCTGGGATACCTGACATGGCCGCTGGTCAGGATTGGATTCGCCGGTGCCGCTGTCCATAGCCAGAAGGGATGATCTTGGTCTTAAATTCAGATAAATTCACCTTGGTCCATAAATAACGGTCAATAAATTCTTGAAATACTGTCGACACCCCCCTGGAGCCTGCTCTATAATTACAACACCGTGCGGAGCGCCCCCGCATTGCGGGCGTTGGCCCACCGGCGGCGCACGTAAGGAACGCAGACGCTTGAACGAGGGAGGGTGAGGGGAGCCGTGGGTGAGCTGCTGCCCAATATGGACACCATGCATATGTGGTCCGACGGCTACGAATCCCTGGCGTATTACCGGGCACGAGGCGGATACCAGGCGTTGCAGCGGGCACTCGAGCTGTCCCCCGCCGCCATCGTCTCCCGGCTCGAGGAAGCCGGCTTACGCGGCCGCGGAGGCGCTGCCTTTCCTACCGCGCTGAAATGGAAGAGCGTGATGGAGTCCGATGCTCCTCAGCGGTATCTGGTCGTCAACGGGGCGGAAGGGGAACCGGGCTCCTTCAAGGATCGCACCTTAATGGCGATGGCCCCCCACGCGGTGCTGGAGGGCATCCTGATCGCCGCACACACCCTGCAGGTGGATGCGGTGCTCTTTTATGTGAACGCCAAGTTTATCGATTCGCTGGCCGCGCTGCGGCAGGCGCTGGCCGAGGCCAAGGAGGCCGGCCTGTACGGGACCCGCGGCCTGGTGCGCACCCCGGTCCGTATCATCCCCGAGACCCACGTCTATATCGCCGGGGAGGAGACCGCCCTCATCAATGTGCTGATGGGCAACCCCGCCCAGCCGTGGCACAAGCCCCCCTACCCCACCCAGCAGGGCTACAACAAGATGCCCACGGTGGTCAACAATGTCGAGACGCTGGCCCATGTGGCTGTTATCCTCCGCAAGGGCGCGGAATGGTACCGCACCGAGCGTCCGGCGCTGTTTGCGGTCTCGGGCGACGTGCGCAAGCCCGGCGTATTCGAGCTGCCCCTGGGCACCCCGCTGCTGCGGCTGCTGGAAGAGGCGGGTGGGCCGTTGCCGGGGCAGGAGATTCAGGCTGTGCTGCCGGGCGGCTACTCGACTCCCTGGATTCTGTCCGAAAATTTCGATGTTCGCCTCGACTATGACAGTCTGAGGGAAATCGGCACCGGCCTGGGGGCGGCCATCATCGTCGTCGGCAGCGGCCGCAGCCTGGGTTCGGTGGCCTGGGATGTGCTGGAGTTCTTCGCGCGCGAGACCTGCGGCAAATGCCCGGTGTGTGTCCGGGGCACCCGGGCCATGGCCGACGGCTTTTCGGCGGCACGCGAGGGCGCCCTCAGTGCGGAGAGTGCGGAGAGCCTGCTGGCATTGGCGCAGAAGCACCGGCGCAAGGGCGTGTGTACGTTCCTGGACACGGCCGCCCGGTTCGCGGAGGCGGCGGTGCCGGCGCTCACTATGGCCCCGGTGTGGGACGAGTCGCGCGAATAACTGGCGGCGGAGCCGGCGGCAACCCCGCTCGATTGACGCGGGGGCTGCCGTCGGCTTACGCTGTGTAGAAGGGTCGTGGAGGGGGACACGGGAGTCCCGCCAGCAACAGGAGGTGCGCTCCGGATGGAGCTGTTCGACGTAACGGTGGTGGGCGGGGGGCCGGTAGGCCTGTTTGCTGCCACCATGGGCGGCCTGCACGGCATGCGGGTGAAGGTCATCGAAAGTTTGCCCTATTTAGGCGGGCAGCTGTACGCGTTGTACCCGGAAAAGCCCATCTACGATGTGGCCGGCTTTCCGGCCATCCCCGCCAAGGACCTGGCCGACGCGCTGGTGGAGCAGGCCCAGCGTTACGGCACCGAGTTCGTGGTCGGGCAGTCGGTGGAGCGGGCGGAGCAGCAGGAGGACGGCAGCTTCCTGCTGGAGACCGCGCAGGGGGTCCGCCACCGGAGCCGGACCATCATCCTGGCGGTCGGCATCGGCGCCTTCACCCCGCGGCGGATGCCGGCGGCTGGGGCGGACCTGTTTGAGGGCCGCGGCCTGTATTACTTTGTGCCCGGGTTCGCCCATTTCCGTGATCAGCGGGTGGCGGTGGTCGGGGGCGGGGACACCGCGGTGGACTGGGCGCTGGAGATTGCCCGTCACGCCCGGCAGGTGACGGTGATTCACCGCCGGCCGGAGTTCCGCGCCCAGCCGGACAGTGTGCGCCGGATGCGGGAAGCGGAGAACATCATCATCCGCACTATGGCCGAGGTGGCCGAGGTGTTGGGCGGCGACCGGGTAGAACGCATCCGCCTGACGGTGAATCCCGGCGGGCAGATGGAGGAGCTCGAAGTGGATGCGGTGGTGAGCGGGCTGGGCTACCTGCCCAACCTGGGGCCCATCCGCGAGTGGGGGCTCGACCTCGAAGGCTCCACCATTGTGGTGTCGCCGGCGACCATGGAGACCAGCCGTCCGGGCATCTTCGCCGTGGGGGACGTGGCCTCCTATCCGGGCAAGGTCAAGCTGATCGCCACCGGGTTCGGGGAGGTCTGCATGGCGGTGAGCCGCATCCGGGGCATTCTTAACCCGCAGCTGAAGGGGCAGTTGCCCCACAGCACGAGCCTGAAGCAGATGATCAAGGAGTAGGCGAGGAGTCACCGGCGGCCGGGCACGGTCCCGGCCGCCCCTGTTTTGCGCCGGCCGGGGCCGGCAGCGGGAGTGTGTTATCATCGGGGCGGCACCTTGGAGGCGGATGGGAGGCGCGGCAGATGGGGGAACCGGTGGAAACCCTGGAGGGCTGGTGGGTCCTCCATGACTTCCGGCGGGTCGACTGGCAGGCCTGGCGGCGGTGGCCGGAAACCGACCGGGCAGCGGCGATGGACGAACTGGTCCGGCTGGTGCAGGGCTGGGAGCAGCTGGAGGCGGCGCACGAGGGCGACTTTGCCCTGTACCGGGTGGCAGGCAACCGCGAGGACCTGCTCTTCCTGCACTTCCGCCCGGCCTTTGACGAGCTGGAGGCGGCCAAGACCGCGCTCAACAAGACCCGGCTGGGCGACATCCTGCGGCCGGGCTATTCCTACGTCTCGGTGGTCGAGTTGAGCGGCTACCTGGCGGGCGGGAAACCGGCCGATCCCCGTAGTCCCGAGTTGCGGGCGCGGCTGGAGCCGCCGGTGCCGGCGGCCCGGCATGTCTGCTTCTACCCCATGACCAAGCGGCGGCAGGGGGCCGACAACTGGTACATGCTGCCCCGCAGCCAACGGGCGGTCCTGATGCGCAGCCACGGCGCCATCGGGCATAAATACGCCGAACAGGTGGTGCAGCTTATCAGCGGGTCGCAGGGTCTGGACGAGTGGGAATGGGGGGTCACCCTGTTTGCGGATGACCCCCTGGCGTTTAAGAAGATCGTGTATGAGATGCGCTTCGACGAAGCCAGCGCCCGCTACGCCGACTTCGGCCCGTTTCTGGTGGGCACCCGCCTGCCCGGTGCCGAACTGCGGGCATATCTGGCACTGCGCTAGGGAGGGACGGCTATGAGCGACTGGGGAGGCTGGGGGCCGCTGGGCCCGCTGGCCGAGTGGGCCCAGGGCATGATGCAGGCCCTGGGGCCGCGGGGCCTGCTGGGCCTGGGGCTGGGCCGGCTGCCGGAGGGCTGGCTGGAGCAGATGGATCCCTATGCCTTGCGGTCCCTGCGGCGGCACCTGCTGGCCCGTCGTCAGGACCTGGACGAGCTGATTGCAGCGGTGGAGGATGAGCTGGCCCGGCGGGAGGCTAAGGCACCGGAACCGCCCCCGCCGGAAGAGCCGGATTAAAACCGGGGCCGGATGCGCCTGCCGCATCCGGCTTCCTCGTGTTCCCGGTCGCCTCCGGCTTACTCCCGGACCGGCAATGCGCCGGTCCGGGCCGGCTGGCCCTCGGGCGCGGCTGGCCCTTCCCCATGGACCGCCTGGTCGCCCAGCAGGAGGGCACTCTCGCCCAGGCGCAGGGGGACCAGCAAGGAGACCAGCTTCAGGAGCCCGAAGGTGGCCAGGGCGTCGTACACCACCACGACCAGCAGCGCCAGGGCCTGCTTCTCCAGCTGGGCCGGATTGCCGTAAAGGGCTCCCGTCACAGCAAAGGCGGCCGTGCCCTTGCTGCCCAGGTACTCCAGCATGCGGGGGTCGGCGAACACACCGGTCAGGAGCCCGCCCAGCGCCCCCGGGATGGCATGGGTGTGCAGGATGCCCAGGGTGTCGTCCACCTTGCGGAACAGGGAAAGGGAGCCCAGCTTGTTCATGGTGAACCAGGGCACGGCCCCGGAGAGGAGGCCGATGGCGATGGCGCCGGTGCCGTTGACGAACCCGGCCGCGGGGGTGATGGCCACCAGCCCGGCGATCATGCCGTTCATCGCTCCCACCAGGGAAGCCTGTCCCTGGCTGAAGACATCCAGGAACAACCAGGTCAGCAGGGCTCCGGCCGCGGCCAGGTTGGTGTTGAGGACCGCGGCCGCCGCGTCGGCGTTGGCAAAGTAGGGGTCGCCGCCGTTGAAGCCGTTCCAGCCCAGCCACAGGATGCCGGCCCCGGCCAGGGCCATGATGAGGTTGTTGGACGGGAAGTGCTCGCGGTCGGCCGCCAGGCGGGGCCCCACCACCGCCGCGGCCACGTAGCCCGATACCCCGGCTGCTACGTGGATGACGTAGCCGCCGCTGTAGTCCACCGCCCCCAGCTGGGCCAGCCAGCCGCCGCCCCACAGCATGAAGGCGTTCACGCTGTAGACGAAGGTCGACCACAGGGGCACAAACAGCATCCAGGCCTTAAAATTCATGCGGCCGAGCACCGCGCCCGCCAGGATGACGGGGCTGATGCCGGCGAAGACGAACTGGAAGTAGATGAGCGCCGACCCGCCGAAGCGCAGCGGGGGCAGCGCGCCCTGGAGGAGCGGGATCCGGGCCCGCCCGATCTCGGCCGCCGACCCCAGGACAGGACCCGGCCGGCCCACCAGGTTGGACAGGATGCCGGGGCCCAGGCGGGCCGGGCTGCCGAAGCCCATGTTGTAGCCCCAGAGCACCCACACCAGCAGCACCACCGCAAAGGCGTACAGCACCATCATGACCGAGTTCAGCGCCCATTTGCGCTTGACCAGCCCCCCGTAGAGGATGGCGATCCCGGGCACGCTCATCATCCCGACCAGGGTAGCGGCGGTAAGCTGCCACGCGGTGTCCCCGGGACTTACGTAGGGGGCCGACGGAACGTACATGGATGAGCCTCCTTGATCATCCTGCGGGCTGAACAGCGGCCGGATCGGACGCTAATCTGCCAAAACTGTTCCTATGGTATCCGATGCGTCACAATTGTGTCAATGAAAACTTTTAATACCGGTCAAGATACCCGGTAGACGCCTACCGTCATGTCAGGGATGCCGGTTGGAAGCAACCAGTCCCCCCGGCTGGGGTGGCCCCTGCCATGCGGAGGGGGGCGGGATATGCTACAACCAAGGCAGGGAGGACCGGGTACCCCCGGTTTGTTCCCTGTCGTGAGGTGGTGGGGACCGCCTGGCGGGCCGAGGGCGGCCCGTGCCGGCCATCCCGGGAGGCGGGGGAGGTGTGGCACCCATGGCGGGCATGGAGGTTGCGGAGGAGTTCCTGCTGGTGGTGGAGGGCAAGAACGATCGCCGGCAGCTGAGGCGCCTTTTGGGCGATGCGGTGCCCATCGTCACCACCAACGGGATTCCTTCCTGGGAGAAGCTGATGTGTATCGCGCGCATGGCCCGCCATCGCCAGGTGGTCATCTTCACCGACGCGGACGCCTCCGGCCGCCGCATCCGGGGGATTCTGCGGGAGCAGTTCCCTGACGCCATCAACCTCTATACCAAGCCCAGCTACCGGGGGGTGGAGCATACCCCGCTCCCGTACCTGTCGGAGCGGCTGGGCCGCATCGGGCTGCCGGTCAAGGCGGAGGCGGTGCGTGACGGTCCGGCCCTCAGGTGACGAGGCGTGCCACCCCGTAGGCCGCGGCAGCGGCCAGGCTGCCTACCAGGCAGGTTTCCATCCCGCTGCGCCAGGCGGGTACGCCCGTGAAACGGCCCTTGACGGCGCCGAACAGGAAGAGGGCGAGGATGGTCAGGCCGACCGAGACCCGCAGCGCCCCGGTCAGGGTCGGCAGGAGCATGTAGGGGGCCAGAGGAACGAGGCCGGCCAGGATATAGGAGAGGCCGATCGTGAGGGAACTGGCCCGGGCCCGGCCGGGATGGGGCTCCTCCAGGCCCAGCTCGTAGCGCATCATAAAGTCCACCCAGCGCTGCTTGTCGCGGCTGATACCCTGGATGACCGCCTCCGCCCGTTCGGGTTCCAGGCCCCACTGGCTGATAATCTCGGCCAGTTCGGCGGTTTCAGCCTGGGGGATCTCGTCCACCTCCCGTTCCTCGCGGCGCCGTTCGGACCAGTAGTGTTCGGCGTCGGTGCGGGCGGCCAGGTACCCGCCCAGGCCCATGGCCAGGGAACCGGCAGCGATTTCGGCCAGGCCGGCCACCACGACCACGGTGGGGGCGTGCACCGTCCCCGCCAGGCCGGCGGCCAGGGCAAAGGGTACCGTCAGTCCGTCGGCGGCGCCGATGACGACGTCGCGGACGGTCTCGGAGCTGTTAAAGTGACGTTCAACATGGCTGGTGAGCGGCACGGTCCGTCCTCCTCCCGGTCCCGGCACCCCGGCGGGTGCGCCTCCATTTTCCCTGAGCGGGAGGCGGAAATAAAGCCGGAGGGCGTCCGCCGGCCGCGGGGACGGACCGGCAGCCGCCGGCCAGCAACCGGGAGGAATCGATCATGCCCATTCAATGGCGGAAGAGCAGCGGCACCCTGACCTTTCTGGATCCCACCCGCAACTGGGAGCCCACCGCCCGGGTGACCGAGATCCGGCACGATCCGCTTACCGGCTTGCGTGCCCGCATCCTGGACTATCCTGCCCACTTCCCGCCTCCGCCTGATTTCCGGCCGGCGGCAGAGGAGAGCGCGGGCTGGTGTCCCTTCTGCCCGGAACGCGTGACCACCGTCACCCCACGTTTCCTGGCCGCGGTGACGGGGGAGGGCCGGCTGGTGCGGGGGCCGGCCATCCTGTTCCCCAACCTCTTCCCCTACGACGAAAACAGTGCGGTAGGGGTGTTCTCGGGGGACCATTACATGCCTCTGAACGCCATCACCGCCGGATGGGTGCAGCCGGGGCTGGAGCTGGCCCAGGACTATGCCCGCGTGCTGGCGCAGGCCTATCCGGGACGCACCCGGCATTTCACCTTTAACTGGAATTTCCTGCCGACGGCCGGGGCCTCGCTGGTGCACCCGCATTTTCAGATTATCGCTGGGGAGGAGCCTACCAACCGCCACGCCGATCTGCTGGAGGCCAGCCGGGGATATTACCGCGAGCACGGCCGGGTATTCTGGGAGGAACTGGCGGAGGAGGAACGGGCGGCCGGGGAACGGTGGCTGGGCGAGACCGGCCCCGTGGCCTGGGTAGCGGCCTTTGCCCCCCAGGGCCTGCTGGAGGTGTGGGGGATAACCGACTCCGGCCGCTACGAGGAGCTGTCCGCGGCCGCCCTGGGCGGGCTCGCGGACGGCATCTCCCGGCTGGCGTCGGCCTTCGCCGAGGAGGGGTACAGCGGGTTCAACCTGACCATCTTCAGCGGGGTCACGGAGGAGGACCGCCGGAGCTTCCGGGTGCAGCTGCGGATGGTGCCGCGCCTGCTGTTGTCGGCTGCCGGCACCAGCGACATGAACTACTTCCATACCCTGCACGGCGAAGCCATCACCATGCTGCGCCCGGAGGAGGTGGCCGCCCGTCTCCGGCCCCGCTTCAGCCCGGCGCCGGCGGAGGGCGGGCCGGCTTGACGGCATCCGGGGGATTCTCTAGACTGTTGCTCGTAAACGGATGCATCATCCGCGTATCGGTTCGGCGATGAAGGAAGAATGCGGAGCGTGCCCGGTGTACAGAGAGGCGGGTCCCGGCTGTAAGCCCGCCCCCGGAGGCTCCAACCCGCTTCCGAGCTCCGGACGAGGAGTCCGGCGGCGCCCCCGTTAACGGGCCGTGAGCGGCCGCGGGATGCGGCAAGCGGGGTGGCACCGCGGAAGGATTGCACTTTCGCCCTCGACGCAGTCGGGGGCTTTTTTATGGCCGCCGGGGGCGCGGCCGGCGGCGGAACCCGTACCATGACAGCGGGCAGGGAAGGCGGATTCGGATGCGGATCGTGGCCAAATTCGGGACCTCGACGGTGTGTGATGAAGACGGCCGGCTCAACCGGGCGGCGGTCGGGGACCTCAGCCGGCAGACGCGGGCCCTGCGGGCGCTGGGGCACGAGGTGATCCTGGTCAGTTCAGGGGCGGTGGGCAGCGGGTCCGGGGCGTTGGGGCGGGTCGCGGCCTCGCTGGCGGAGAAGCAGGCCCTGGCTGCGGTAGGACAGCCCCTCCTGATGGAGGCCTACCGGCGGGCGATGGATCCGCTGATGGTGGCCCAGGTGCTGCTGACCCGGGAGGACCTCGACTGTGACGACCGGCGGTTGCGCTCGCGCCGGACCATGGCCCGGCTGTTGGATTGGGGCGTGGTACCGGTGGTGAACGAAAATGACACCGTGGCCGATGAGGAGATCCGGGTGGGGGATAACGACACCCTGGCCGCCCGGGTGGCGGAGCTGATGGGGGCGGATCTGCTGGTGTTGTTGAGCGACATCGACGGCCTCTACACGCGGGACCCCCATCGCGATCCGGAGGCGGAGCGCATCCCGCTGGTGACGGACCTGACGCCGGCCATTCAGGCCTTGGGCGGGCCTGGCGGCCGCTGGGGCACCGGCGGCATGCGGACCAAGCTGGAGGCCGCCCGTATCTGCTGGGAGGCGGGCATCCCCACCGTCATCGCCCACGGGCGGGCGGAGGATGTGCTGCTGGCAGCGGCGGAAGGGACAGCGGTGGGCACGCGGTTTGTGCCCACCGTTTGAGGGGGACGCAGAGGGATCCGGGAATCCGGGGAAGGAAGGGAAGGCAGCAATGGCAACGGAACTGCCGACGGCAGTGGACAGCGCCCTGGCCGGGATGCGCGACCGGGCCCGGGCGGCTTCCGGGGCCTTGGTGGCGCTGGGGGCGGAAGGGCGGAGCCGGGCCCTGCTCGCAATGCGGGAGGCCCTCCATGCCCGGGCGGAGGCGATCCTGGCGGCCAACCGGGAGGACCTGGCGCGGGCGGAGGCGGAGGGGATCGACCCCGCCCTGTCCAAGCGGCTGGCCCTCGATCCGGCCAAGCTGGCGACGCTGGCGGACAACCTGGGGGAACTGGCCCGGCTGCCGGACCCCTTGGGGGTCTCCCAGGGCCGCCGGATTGCCAAGGGCCTGCGGCTGGAAACGGTGCGGGTGCCCCTGGGCGTGATCGCCCTCATTTATGAGAGCCGGCCGGGGGTGACCATTGAGGCCGCGGGGCTCACGGTCAAGAGCGGCAACGGCCTTATCCTGCGGGGCGGTCATGAGGCGCTCACCAGCAATGCCGCCCTGGTGGCGGCGCTGCGGCAGGGCCTGGAGGCGGCGGGGGCCCCTGCCGACGCGGTACAGCTGGTGGAAGACCCGGACCGGCGCTGGGTCGGGGGCCTGCTGCACCTGGAGGGCCTCGACCTGCTCATTCCCCGTGGCGGGAACGGGCTCATCCGGCGGGTGGTGCAGGAGGCCACGGTCCCGGTTATCGAGACCGGGGTCGGCAACTGCCATCTGTACGTCGATCGCGCCGCCGACCTGGACATGGCCCTGGCCATCCTGCGCGACGGCAAGGTGCGCACCCCGGCGGTGTGCAACGCCCTGGAGACCTGCCTGGTACACGAGGCGGTGGCGGACGCCTTTCTGCCCATGGTTGCGGCACAGTTCCGGCAGGACGGGGTCACCATTCACGGGGATGAGGCCGTCCGGCGGAGGATTCCCGAGGCCCTGCCCGCGACCGAGCGGGACTGGGCGGAGGAATACCTGGGCCTGGAAATCGCCATGGGGGTGGTACCCGACCTGGAGGCGGCCCTGGCCCACATTGCCCGTTACGGGACCCACCATTCGGAGGCCATTGTCACCAACGACTACCGGGCCGGAACTCGCTTCCAGGAGGCGGTGGACGCGGCGGCGGTCTACTGGAACGCCTCCACCCGCTTCACGGACGGCTTTATGTACGGCCTGGGCGCGGAGGTCGGCATCAGCACCCAGAAGCTGCACGCGCGCGGTCCCATGGGGCTGGAGGCACTGACCACGGTCAAGCATCTGGTGCGTGGCGAAGGGCAGACGCGCGACTTCTGAACCGCGGATGGGGGACTGGCTGGCATGGAGGAAGCCCGGCTGATGCGGCGGGTGCTGGATCACGGCTATGTGATCCTGCATGAGGTCCTGGGATCCGACCTGACGGTGGTGAACGCGGCCCGGGTATCCTATAACCGGCGCAAGCAGACGCTGGAGGAAGAGGACGTCCGCCTCCTGCGGTACATGGCCACCCACGAGCACCGCAGCCCGTTTTATCACCCTAAGCTGCAGTTCGAGGTCAAAGCCCCCTTGGTGGTGGCGCGGCAGTGGTGGCGCCACGTGGTGGATTCGGTGCATACGGTGGAGGAGACGGCCTGGAACGAACTCTCCCGGCGTTATGTCAGCGAGGAGCCAGAGTTCTACCGGCCGGGGCCTGAGGCCTGGCGGCGGCCCCACCCCCGCAACAAGCAGGCGGCCGCGGGGCCGTTAGGGGCGGAGGCCGGCGCATACTGGAGCCGGGAACTGGACGCGGCCATCGAGGACGGGATCCGCCGCTACCGGGCGGCCCTGGAAGCCGGGATCGCCCCCGAACAGGCCCGCCTGTTCCTGCCGGCGTACGGCCTGTACACCAGCTGGTACTGGACAGCGTCATTATGGTCGGTGTGGCATTTCTGCGCCTTGCGGGAAGGCGAGGACGCGCAGGGGGAAATCCGGGAGTACGCGCGCGCCGTCCGGGAACTGGCGGAGGCCGCCTTCCCGGAATCCTTCCGGGTCCTTTCCGAGGCCGGCCTGCGCTAGGAGCGGCCGCCGGCGGCAAAGGTGAGCATCCGGCCCACGTTCACCGCGTGATCCCCGATGCGCTCCAGTTCCCGCGCGATCAGGGCCAGGTTGACCCAGGGTCCGGGACTGCCGTCGGCCGACGCCCGGTTCCAGGCCTCCTCCAGGGCATGATAGCGGCGGTCGACCTCATCGTCCGCCGCAGCCAGGGCGCGGGCGGCGCCGGCTTCCCCGCCCGACAGGGACGTAACCATGCGGTCGACCAGGTCCAAGGTACTGCGGCCCAGGGCTGCAAGCTGGGCCCGCCAGGGCTGTCCGGGCAGGGGCCGGCGGGCATAGGCGGCGACGTGGCCGGCATAGTCGGCGATCCGCTCCAGCTCGCGGACAATGCGCAGGACGGCCGCCATGGTACGTAGATCGTCCGGGTCCGGCTGCTGCAGGGACATCAGTTCCAGCACGCTGTCGGTGATGGCGGCGGCGTCCGCATCCACCCGCCGGTCGGCAGCCCGGATCTCCGCCTCCCCGGCCCCGCTGCCGTCCTCGAGCACCCGCACCGCTTCAGCCAGCATGGCGTGACTGCGGGCCGCCAGCTGGACAGCGGCCGGGGTCAGCTGCCGGAGCCGGCGGTCATAGGCGCTGATGCGCGCCAGAAGGGCATCCCATCCGGGAGCTTCATACACCATGCGGGCACCTCCCAGCGGCCGGTGGGTGTGCGCCCGGAGGCGCACCGGTCCTGTCAGCAGTATAGGCGGCCGGGGCGGCGGTCGCAATCGAATTTTCATAGAATCTTAATCGATCCTTAACATAGCGGCCCGGCCGGATCCGGGCCAGGGCCGGAAAGAGGTGGACCGGATGGTGGAATGGGACCGGCTGCGCTCGCTCCTGCCGCAGCGAACTGCACGGGTGCTCGGCTGGCTGGACGAGGTGGCGCAAGAGGAGGCGGGCGAGGAGGCGCCTGCCCTGGCCCACCGCTGGATTGCCGATGCCTTTCAGGCCCGGCAGGCCGGGGCACCCATGCCCCGCCCGCGCCTGCCGGAGGTCTCGGCACTGCGCAAGGACGTGATCCATTACCTGGTCTGGACCTTGCGCCTGATGAACGTGGTCGAGGATACCATCCGGCTCGACCGCCTGGAGCGGCGCTGGGCCGAACCCGGCAGTCAACCCGCCCGCGGCTCGCTGGAGGCCTACATGGCGGAGGCCGGTCCCACGCTGCCCGAGGTTTTCGGCCAGCTGCGCCTGGTGCTGACCGCCCACCCGACCGAGAGCCTGCGCCGGACCCTGTTGAACCACCTGAAGGATTTCGGCACCTGGCTGCTGGAGACGGAGAGCCGGCCGCGGTCCCGGCTGCGCCGCACCCTGGATGCGGCGGAAGGCCGGGAGCGGCTGCGGGTGATGTGGCGCACCCGGGATGTGCGGGTGGAGCGGCCCGATGTTCAGAGCGAGGTGGAGCTGGGACTCTTCTACCTGACCGAGACCCTGTGGACGCAGGTGCCCCGGCTGTTGTCCGACTTCCATCTCGCCTTCCGCCTGCGCCATCCGGAGACGGTGCGCCAGGATGACGGCCTGCCGCCTCTCTGGCTCGGCTTCGATTCCTGGATCGGGGGCGACCGCGACGGGCACCCGGGCGTGACCACGGCCGTGACTGCCTGGACCCTGGAGACCATGCGGCGGACGGTGCTGCGCCAGTACCTCGAGGACCTGGAGAAGATGATCGAGCTCTTCTCCCCCGCGGCCCAGGCGGTTGACCGCCGGGAGCCGCTCAACACCGTCCGCGCCACCGGCTTCCGCCTCTTCCCGGAGGTGATGGAAGACGCGGCCCAGCGCTACCGGGGGGAGCCATTGCGGCAGGCCCTGGTGGCCATCCGTGCCCGCATCGCCGCCACCCTGGATGAGGACCCCCGCGGGTACGGATCGGCGGAGGAGTTCCTGCGGGATATGCTGGCGGTGGGCGCCGGGTTCGACAGCCCCGGGGACACCGCCCGCCTGCGCTGGCCGCGGCGGCTGGTGGAACTCGTCACCCGCATCGGCCTGTTCGGGTTCCACGGTCTGACCCTGGACGTGCGCCAGCACTCCGAGGTGCACCGGCGGGTGTTCGCGCGCTGGGCGGAACCGGGCTGGGAGGAGGGGGGATGGGACGAGGTCCCTGCCGTGCACTGGGACCCCGACAGCGTGGACGTGTCGGTGGAGGACCGCGAGACCTGGGAGCTGTTCCGCCTCCTGGGTCGCTACCAGGCCCGCTGGGGCGAGCAGGCGGTCCACCGGTACCTGGTGAGCATGGTGCACCGGCCGGAGGACCTGCTCATCCCCCTGGCCATGGCGGAGGCCAGCCGGCCCAAGCCCTCCCTGGACCTGGTGCCGGTGCTGGAGACCCTGGACGACCTGGAGCGGGCGCCCCGTATCCTCCGGGAGGTCTGGGAAACCCCGCTTTACCGGCGCCACCTCGAGCAGCGGGGGCGCTACCAGGAGGTGATGCTGGGTTATTCCGACAGCACCAAGGACGCCGGTTACCTGACCGCCACCTGGGCTTTGCATAAGGCCGGCCGCGCCCTGGCCCGGCTGGGGGAGGAGAACGGGGTGCGGGTGGGGCTCTTCCACGGCCGGGGCGGGTCGTTGGGCCGCGGCGGCGGGCCCACCTCCCTGGCCATCCTGGGGGAGGCACCTGAGGCGCTCTGGGGCGGGATCCGCATCACCCAGCAGGGGGAGGTGCTGTCGCAGAAGTTCCTGCTGCCCAGCCTGGGGTACCGCAGCCTGGAGCTGATGCTCACCTCCTTCCTGATTCAGGGCACCCGCCAGGAGCCCGAGCACGAACAGCCGGAATGGGAGGTGCTGGACCTGGCCGCCCAGGAGGCCTGGCGGCGCTACCGGCGGCTGATCGACCATCCCCGGTTTTGGGACTACTTTCTGGCCGTCACCCCCATCCGGGAGATGGCGGTGCTCAATTGGGGGTCGCGCCCCGCCTACCGCGAGACCTTCACCTGGAACGACCTGCGGGCCATCCCCTGGGTCTTCGCCTGGACCCAGAACCGGATGCTGATCCCGGCCTGGTACGGGGCCGGGACGGGCCTGGAGGCAGCGGTGGCGGCGGGCGGCCTGGCCGTCTTCCGGCGCTGGCTGCGGGAATGGCCTTTCTTCCAGACCCTCCTCCATAACCTGGAGCTGGCCATGCGCAAGGCAGACCTGACGGTAGCGGCGGCCTACCAGGAGCTGGCCGGTCCCCTGGCGGAGGAGATGTGGCCGCTCATCCGGGAGGAATACCAGCGCGCCCTGGAGGTGCTGCGCCTGATCCGGGGGGGCGGGGACCTGCTGCAGGACCATCCCACCCTGCGGACCACCATCCAGCTGCGCAACCCGTACGTGGATCCACTCAACGCCCTGCAGGTGGAGCTGCTGCGGGAGTACCGGCAGCGCCCGCGGGCCGGTACCCTGCACGAGCTGGCGCGGGTGATGCAGGGGATCGCCGCCGGACTCCGCAACACCGGCTAGGCCCGTCCTGCGGCATAGGCCGGCGGCGGCGTCGTATGAGTGCAATAGGGCCATCCGTGCCCGCCGGTCCGGGACCGGACGGGGCGGATGCGCATACCATGACGGCAGGAGGCCGAGCGGCATTAAGGGAGGCGGGAGTCCGGGGCGCGAAGGGCCGGCGGCGGCCTCGTGTCCGTTTTGACGGGCTCCGCTTCTCCGGTGTATTATTTGGGCAAGTTTCTGCAGGACCTTACCCCCGACCCCTTTCGACAGTGAAGATGGCGGCACTTCCGGCAGGCGCAGGTGCTTTACCGTAGGCTTAGCGGCAGCCCCATGGAGGGCAGGTGAAGACGCCGGCAGGCTCCCGCAGGGGGCCCGCCGGCCACAGGCGGCCAGTCAACGTCGGTTCAGGTGCTCAGCGGCGGTCAGCGGTCATCCCGGCTCAGGCGCAGCGGCCATCATCATCCCGGTTTCCGGGCCATCTTACCTTTCCCGACTTTTCATCCGGTTATGGCGGGCACTCGCGGGCGGCACCCGGCCGGCCCCGGGCAGCCAGGACGCATCCACGTCCGATAGGGTACGCGCAAGCCGACGGGATTCCCGGCGGGCCGGCCCCATCGTTACCGTTCCCGCCCCAGGATTCGCGACGCCGGCCTTGACCCGCTCCGGGGCGCGCGGCCCACAGACGGGGAATGGGGGGGAGACCATGGCAGGCAGCACCATCCGTCGCGGCCCTTGGGACCTCAACCGCAAGGGCTCGATCGACCAGGAACGCCACAGCCGGCGGCTCAAGGAGGCCTTGGTGCGGCAACTGCCCACCATCGTCGGGGAGACGCCCGTGATCACCCGGGAGGGGGACGGGGTGGTGCGGGTGCCGGTGAAGGTGTTGGACCTGCCCCGCTTCCGCCATCGTGAGCCCCGGCCCGAGGAGGTGACGGGTGAGGGGCAGGGTGCCCGCAGCCCCGGGGACGTCGTGGCCTCCATCCCGCGGCAGGGGGAGGGGACCGGTGCCGGCGAACCCGGTGACGCGGAGCACGAGCACACGGTGGAGGTGGAGATGGACCTCGACACCTTGGCCGCTCTGGTGTTCGAGGACCTGGCCCTGCCCCCCCTGAAGCCGAAGGTGGCAGGGCGTATGCGCGAGTCGGAATGGGTCTGGAACAGCCGGCGCCGGCACGGTCCCTACGCCACCCTGGACCGCAAGGCCACCTTGAAGGCGGCCCTGGCCCGCAACGCGGCCCAGGGGCACCCGGGCCTGAACGGCTTCAGTAACGAGGACCTGCGCTACCGCTCGTACACGCCGGTGGAGGAGCCGGTCACCAATGCGGTGGTGGTGCTGATCCGGGACGTCTCGGGCTCGATGACCGATGACAAGAAGTACCTGGCCCGGGCCCTGTCCTTCTGGCTGGTGCGCTGGATCCGGCTGTTCTACCGGGATCTCAAGCTGGAGTTCCTGGCGCATGACACCCGCGCCTTCTGGGTGGATGAAGCCGCCTTCTTCACCCTCTCCGCGGGGGGCGGGACCCGTTCCGCCGCCGCTTACCGCGCCCTGGGGGAACGGATGGAGGAGGCCTTCCCGCCCGATCGCTGGAACATCTACGCCTTCCACTTCACCGACGGGGAGGACTGGGGGCCGGAGGAGGCGCGCGGCGCCCTGGAGGGGCTGCTGCCCGCCCTTAACCTGTTCGGGCTGGTGGAGCTGGCGCCGGAGCGCTTCCATGCCCGCCTGGGGGAGATCCTGGGCCGGCTGCCGAATCCTCCGGTGGTTACCGTGCGTATCGACGACAAGACGGAGATTATGCAGGGGCTCAAGCGCCTGCTGGGGTCGGGAGGAGGCGACGAGGCCCATGCTGGATAATGTGGAAAGCCTGCAGGGGTTCCTCGACCGGGCCTGGGAGGAGGCGGAGACGCTCGGCCTGCGGCCGCACCCCGTGGAATTTGAGGTGGTGCCCTCCACCGCCATCTTCGAGCTGGCCAGCTATGGTATGCCCGGCCATTGGAGCCACTGGACCTACGGACGGGATTACTGGCAGTTCAAGCAGCGGATGGAGTCCGGCCACGGCCGCCTGTATGAGATGGTGGTCAACACCAACCCGGCCCATGCCTACCTGCTCGACTCCAACACGGTGGCAGCCCAGAAGCTGGTGGTGGCGCACGTGCTGGGGCACAGCGACGTGTTCGCCAACCACGAGCGGTTCCAGGATACGCCCAAGGATATGGACCGTTCCATGGCGGCGGCCCGGGAACGGTTTGCCGAGTACGAGGCCGAATACGGCGCCGACCGCCTCGAGCGCCTGTTGGACGCGGCGTTGTCCCTCAGCGCCCAGGTGGCGCCCGACCGGCCGGCCGAGGGTGCCGCCCCGGCCGGGGCCGGGGCGCACGACCGCTACCGCGACCTCTTCGGGGATGGCGACAGTCCCCATCCGGCCCACCGCCGGCGGGCGCCCTATCCCCTGCCGACCTATGACGTGCTGGGCTTCCTGGCCCGCCATTCGCCGGTGCTGGAGGAGTGGGAGCGGGACGTGCTGGAGGCGGTGCGGCGCGAGGCACTCTACTTCGAGCCGCAGCGGGTGACCAAGCTGGTCAACGAGGGCTATGCCACCCTGGTGCACAACACCCTGCTCTCCCGTCTGCCGATCGGCGACGACGAGGCCCTGGAGGCCGCCCGGGTCCATGCCCAGGTCATCGCGCCCTTCGAGCTGGGCATGAACCCGTACCGGGTCGGCTTTCAACTCCTGAGCTATCTGGTGGAGCAGTTCGGCTTCGCGCGGACCCGGGAGATCGTCATGCTGGAGACCGATGCCAGCCTGCTGCGCAACTGGCTGACGGAGGAGGCCGTGGAGCGGCTGGAGCTGTACCAATACCGGTGGCAGCGCGCCGAACACCGGCTGGGCGGACAGATGGTCCCGACCTGGGACGCGGTGGTCACCGACGCCGGCTGGGAGGCGGTGCGGGATGACCTCGCCAACCGCTACGCCTACCGGGGACCGCAGATCGTGGCGGAACGGGTGGATGGCCGGGGACGGCTGGTCCTGCGCCAGGTGGAGGACGGCATGGCCCTTGATGAGCCGTGGGCGCAGGCGACCCTCGATCAGGTGCAACGCCTGTGGGGGGCCCCGGTCCTGCTGGAGCGGCCCGGAGGGCCTCCCCTGGAGTCGCGGCTCAAAGAGGACGACAGCGACGACCCGTGATACCGCAATGGCCGCACCCAGCGCTGCCGAAAGGGGTGGACGAGATGTCCGATCTGGCCGGGCGTTTGAATGAGTACCGCAAGACTGCCTCCGCCCTCAACTGGGAGGGCAGTTTCGAGGAGTACCTGGAGATGGTGCGCGCGAATCCCCGCATCGCGCGTCTGGCGCACGCCCGCCTGAACGACATGATCATGGAGGCGGGGGTGGAGGAGGGACCGGACGGGGTCCGGTACCGGTTCTTTGAGGGCAAGCTGTTCGGTATCGACCGCCAGCTGCGGGAGATCATGGACTACTTCCGGGGAGCAGCGGCCGGCCTGGACGTCCGTAAGCGGGTGCTGCTGTTGATCGGGCCGCCCGGCACCGGCAAGAGCAGCCTGCTCATCCACCTCAAGCGCGGGCTGGAGGCCTACACCCGTACCGATGCCGGCGCCCTGTACGCCATTAAGGACTGCCCCATGCATGAGGAACCCCTGCACCTGATCCCGCATGAACTGCGGGAGGAGGCGCGGCGCGAGCTGGGGGTGGTGATCGAGGGCGACCTGTGCCCCGTCTGCCAGATGCGCTGGCGGGAGGCGGAAGGCGACCTGTCCCAGTTCCGGGTGCAACGCATCGTCTTTTCCGAACGGGATCGCATCGGGATCGGCACCTTTACGCCCGGCGACCCCAAGGACCTGGACACCAGCCTGCTGGTGGGGGGGCTGGACTTTGCCAAGATCACCCAGTACGGATCGGAATCCGACCCCCGGGCCTTCCGGTTTGACGGCGAATTCAATGTGGCCAACCGCGGCCTCATGGAGGAGCAGGAGTGGCTGAAGCAGCCTAAGGATTTCATGGCGCTGCTCCTCACCCTGGCTCAGGAGCAGAACATCAAAACCGGCCGTTACGCGCTGATTTACGCGGACGAGGTGGTCATCGCCCATTCCAACCTCTACGAATACGAGCGGTTCATTGCTAATCCCGAGAATGACGCCATGAAGAACCGGGTCTACATGGTGACGGTGCCGTATGCGCTGCGGGTGCAGGACGAGGAGCGCATCTACCGTTCCATGCTGTCCCAGGGGGAGCTGGGGGGCATTCACATCGCCCCCTATACGCTGGAGATGGGGGCGCTGGCGGCGGTGCTGACCCGCCTGGAGGAACCCCGCGACAAGGGCCTGACCCTGATGGACAAGGTCAAGCTGTACAACGGCGACCGCATCAAGGACTTTACCGACCATCAGGTGGAGGAGCTGCACCGGCAGCATCCCAACGAAGGCCTGTCCGGCATCTCGCCCCGGGATACCATGAACGTCCTCACCTATGCCATGGGGCAGTCGCCGGTGCCGTGTGTGAACCCCATCGATCTCATCCGCGGCTTCCGCTACTTTGCCCAGGAAGGCAAGTTTCTGGGCTACCACAGCCCGGAAGCCAAGAAGCGTCTGCTGGACCTCGCCGGTATGGTCCGGGAGGAGTACGACCGCATCGTCAAGAAGGTGGTGATGACCGCCTTCGTGCACGCCTTTGAGGAGTCGGCCCAGAGCCTCTTCACCCATTACCTGGACCATGCCGAGGCCTCGGTGCAGCGGCAGCGGGTGCTCGACCCGGTGACGGGCGAACCGGTGGACCCCGACGAGGGATTCATGCGCTCCATCGAGGAGCAGATCGGGGTCAGCGGCGTGGCGGCCAAGGCCTTCCGGGAGGAGATCCTGGTGCGGGTGGGGGCGATGACCCGGCGTGGCGAGGTTTTCCATTGGGATTCCCACCCCCGCCTCAAGGAGGCCATCGAGAAGAAGCTGTTCGGGGATGTGCGGCAGCTGGTGCAAACCACCACCACCAACCGCACCCCGGACCCGGAAAAGCAGAAGCGGCTCTCCGAGGTGCAGGAGGTTCTGATGGGCCAGGGGTTCTGCCCCCATTGCGCCAATGCCATCCTCGACTACGCCGGGAGCCTGCTGCAGCGGGAATAGGAAGACCGGGGGCCCGCCCCCCGCGGGCGGGCTTGACCGGTGTGCGGGATCTGGGGCCCAATGGCCCGCCCGGAGGGATCGGATGGAGCGGGACGAAGTGGGGCCGTTCGTGTCAAGATGAAAGGAATAACGGGAGGGATGCCAGCTTCCTAGGGTCCGGAAGGGGGCAAGCGGCGTGCCGTCGGTGCACGATGTGCGGGAAGTGATGTATCGCGTCCACGTCCTGCTTCGGATGGCGGGAACCGAGAACTGTCCGGAGAGCCTGCGGTTGGGTGTGGAACGGGTGGTGGCCGATCTGGACGCCTTGTGGGCCCTGAATCCGAAGCAGCCGGACGACACCCTGACCTTCGAGACCGAGTGGCCGGCGGTGGCGGCGGAGGTCAAGCGCCTCTGGCATCGGGCCCGGCTCTGGCTGGTACGGGAGGAACGGCCGGTGCTCCAGTTCCCGGTCGGCACCTGGACCGGACCGGAGCGGGTGTAGCCCCGGGGAAGACCGGGGCTTCAATATTTTGCGCCCGGTCCTGCATTGCCTGGGTGCCGCCGGTATGGGACCATGGACGCCGGAGCATGGAGCCGGGGCAACTGCCCGGCTCGCAGGCGGAGGGATGGGATGGCAGGCGGCGTAGGCAGCGGCAGGGCCTCCGGGGCCCCGGGGCAGCCGGTTTCGGTGGAGGTGCTGCCCAATGGGGTCACCCTGGCTGTGGATTCCTCCCCGGCACCCGGCAGCGTGGCCCTGGGGGTCTTCGTGCCGGTGGGATCCCAGGATGAACGCGACCGGGCCCAATGGGGCTGGGCGCACCTGCTGGAACATATGGTGTTCAAGGGAGCCGGCCCCTGGGATGTGGACGGGGTGGCGGCGGTGATGGACGACCTGGGCGGGGAGGTCAATGCCTTTACCACCCGGGAGTACACCTGCTTCTATGCTAAGGTCCTGGAACCGCTGGGCTGCCGGGCTGCGGACCTGCTGTGGACGCTGGTGACCGCGCCCCGGCTGGAGGCCGGGGAACTGGCCAAGGAACGCGCGGTCGTGCTGGAGGAGATGGCGGAGGCCCGCGATGACATCGAGGACGTGACTGAGCAGCGCTATATGGAGGCGCTGTGGGCGGACGACGCCCTGCGCCACGACATCCTGGGCGCTCCGGGGGCTATCCGCCGGGTCTCAGCAGCGGCCCTGCGGGGGTTCTGGGAGACAGCGTACAGTCAGGCTCCTCCCGTCTGTGTGGTGGCGGGCAGCGGGGCGGCCGAGGTGGCCCGCCGCTGGCGCGAGGCCCTGCAACGGCCCCGCTACCGCGGGCCCCGGCGGACCGCCGGCGGATGGCGGCCGGCGCCCCGGGAGGTGGTGAAACGGCAGGCCGCTGAGCAGGTCCATGTACTGATGGGCCGGGAGGGGCCGGCCCTCACCGGCGCCGATTACTGGGAGCAGCTGGTGCTGAGCCTGGTGCTGGGCGGGCAGAACACCTCGCGGCTCTGGCTGCGCCTGCGGGAACAGGAAGGGCTGGCCTATACGGTGGGGGCAGCCCTCAACAGTTACGGGGGGTGGGGGGAGACCGATATCGCCCTCACCGTGCGTCCTGACAACCTGGCCCGGGCGGTGGCCGTGGCCGGCGAAGAGGTGCGGCGGCTGGCTGGGGAGGGGCCCACCGAGGCCGAGGTGGGGCGGGCGGTGACCGCCCTGACCTCCAACCTGGTGTTCGGGCTGGAGACCCCGGACGGGCGCATGCAGCGGTTGGGACGGTGGCTGCTGCTGGAACGGCTGCCGCCGGACCTGGCTGCGGTCACGGCCCGCCTGGCGCAGGTGACCCCGGCCGCGGTGCAGGCGGCTGCCCGGCGTACCTGGCTTGACCCCGGGCGCCTGGCGGTCGCCCTGGTAGGGCCGGTGCCCCGCGGCGCCCCTGCTGCGCGCAGCTGGTGGGGCTCCGACGGCAGGCCGTCTCCGACGACATAAGGACCCCATCGCCCCCGGGGACGGTGGGGTCCTTGGCGGGCTGTGTTTAGAGGCCCAGGCTGCTCAGCAGGGAGAGCACCAGGTGCAACACCGTGCCCAACAAACCGGTCAAGAGGCTGGTCACTTCCACAATACGACCCCCTGTTTTCGTAGTGTGATGCGGGCCCGTACCCACCATAGCAACAACCGCGTTTGCAGGCGATACCTGTCCGCGAAAATAGTCCATCCTCCGTCACTGTGCGCATTTCAACGTCAGGGCAAAACCCTATCAAGGTCGGGACTCGGGCACAACGATGACCCCGGGCCGTAGGCCGATCGGGCCTTGTATCCGTCATGGTTCGACACAATCTGACCTGCACGTCCTTCGGGCCGCAACCGTGGAGGGAGCGGCTACGTTTGCCTTATTTCCCCTTTCCGCATGCAGTCGCGGAAGCTAACGGTTGTCGAATTCATATCATCCCCTCCGTGTCCGGATCCGCTAGCATACGTGTGATCTCCGGGGTCTGTTCTGTTGTGATGCGGACATATCAAACCATCCCGGGGAGGCGTGTCCGACGGGTGGCACTGTTGCCGTCCGGCTGGCGGACCCGTATCCAGCGGGGATTCCTGACGGAATAAAACCCCCACAGCAGGAGGAGGATGACGGTATGGAACATAAGTGGTTGTGGTGGCAGGCGGCGGCCGGTAGCGGGATGGCCCTGGCCTTGGCGGTGGTGTCCAGCGCCCCGGCGTGGGCGGCCAGCGACGGGCTGGTGGGCGGACTCCTGAGCGGGGTGGTGGGCACCCTCAACACCACCCTCAACACGGTGACCGGGGTGCTGGGCGGCGGCAGCGGCAATGAGACCGGAGGGGACTCGCCCACCCTGCTGTCCCTCAACCTCAACCTGCTGTCTTCCGGCGGGCAGGCCCAGGCCACCGGCCCGGTTTCGATCGGCATTAACGCCTTGTCCCAGGGCGGTACGGCGACCGCCTCCGGTCCGGTGGCGGTGGCGGCCAATGTGCTGGCGCAAGGCGGTCAGGCCAGCGGCACCGGGCTGGTAGCGGCGGCCGCCAACGTGGCCTCCACCGGTGGCCAGGCCACCGGCACCGGCTCGGTGGCCGGCGTGGGGGCCAACGTGGGCGCCAGCGGCGGTGCGGCCAGCGGCAGCGGGACGGTGGGTGTCGGCGCCAATGTGCTGTCCAGCGGCGGTGCGGCCAGCGGCAGCGGGACGGTGGGTGTCGGCGCCAATGTGCTGTCCAGCGGCGGTGCGGCCAGCGGCAGCGGGACGGTGGGCGTCGGCGCCAATGTGCTGTCCAGCGGAGGATCCGCCTCCGGCAGCGGCATTGTGGGCGTGGGGGCCAATGTTGCCTCCAGCGGCGGATCGGTCAGCGGGTCGGGTCCCATCGGGGTGGGTGCCAACGTCGGCGGTCAGGGCAGCAGCCCCGCCCCCTCCCCCTCGCCGGCGCCGTCCCCCTCCTCCGCGTCCACCCCGGCTCCGGTGACCCCGCCGGTATCGGTGGCAGCTGCTGCCAGCGGTCCTGCGCCGTCCTCCGCTGCAGCAGCGGTTAGCGGGGCTACCAGTGTGGAGACGGGTGTGAATCTGGCCCGGGACCTGGCCTGGGGCGCCACCCTGCTCTTCAGCGGCACCTCCGGTCTGTGGTGGCTGCGGCGCCGCGGGGGCCGGAAGCCGGCCTAGGGGCATGCAGACGATGATATCTCAAAGGGCTCGCGGACGGGCCGGCCGGAGGGCGGTCCTGCGGCCGGGTCCGGCCCTGGCCGGTGCGGCCGGGGCGATGCTGCTGATGGCGGTGTGGCCGGCGGTGCCCGTCCTGGCCGCCGGGGTTCCGGACACCCCGGCGGCCCCGGCTTCCGGCCTGCTGCCGGTGCTGGTGGGGGACGTCACCACCCTGCTCACCGCGCTGTTGGGCCCGGGCCCCGCGGCTGCCGGGGCCGGGACCCCCGCGCCGGGTGTTCCGGCCGTGGTGCCAGCGGCGGACCCGGTCCCGCTGCGTCCCCCGGCTGTCGCTGCCGCGGTTCCGGCGGTGGTCCCCGGGACGGGGGCGGCGGCCGTTCCGCCGGCGCAATGGGTGACGCAGACGATCAGCCGGCCTGTCCCGTATCCGGTGCGGTATCAGCCAGACCCGCAGCTGGTCCGGGGGCAGGAGCGCGTCCTGCGGCCGGGCCGGGACGGGGAGCGGGAGAGCGTGCGCGCGGAGCTGGAAAAGGGGGGGCACATCCTGGCCGTACGGCAGCAAGGCAGCCGCGCGGTGGTTCCACCGGTTGCTGAGGTGGTGGAGTACGGGACCGCCCCGCCGGTTTCGCGGGGCGGACCGGGCCCTTTTGTGCGGGAACTGACCATGCTGGCCACCGCCTACTGGCCCGATCCCCGCTGGTCGGACGGGATCACCGCCAGCGGCTTGCCGGCCCGGTACGGGGTGGTAGCCGTCGACCCGCGGGTGATTCCGCTCGGGACCCGCCTGTACATCCCGGGCTATGGCTTTGCCATCGCCGCCGATACCGGCGCGGCCATTGTGGGCGACCGCATCGACCTCTGCTTTGACACCCGCCGGCAGGCGGTGGACTTCGGGGTGCGCACCATTCCGGTGTACGTCCTGGGGTGAAGCCGGCCGCGGCTGCATAGGCTGAACCGGAACCGGTACCCGGCGGGAGGCGGCCCAATGCGGATGAGCGAATTTGCCACCAAGGAGATCATCAACCTGGCCGACGGATCCCGGCTCGGCCAGGTGGGGGACGCCGAGCTGCTGATCGATGAGGAGACCGGCCGCATCGAGACCATCCTGGTCTGGCCCCGGCGCAAGGGTGCCGGGGAGCTGGTCATTCCCTGGTCGGCGGTGCGGCAGATCGGTCCTGAGGTGCTGATCGTCGACCTGCGCCCCGGCGACCCGCCCCTCCCGCGGGTACCGCGGGCGGCCATGCCTGCCCCCCGGGAGCGGGGATGAGGGCCGGGCCAGCGGTTCATACTAGCCCCGTCAGGCGATCCGGCCGGCCGTCCGTCGGTCAGCGGCGGACGGCCGGACCTTGCCTAGGGGAGGTAGGGCCATGCAGCAAGGGCAGCATACCGTGGCCGGGGTGTTCGGGCGCCGGGACGACGCTGAGCACACCGTCGCGGATCTGCGCCAGCAGGGGATAGGGGACCAGCAGATTTCCCTGGTGGCACGGGAGGATCATGGCCATGGCAAAACGGTGGCCGAGAACGGGGCGGGGCACAACCTCACCTCCGGGATCGGCTGGGGTAGCGCCATCGGCGGGGTGACGGGCCTGCTGGCGGGTCTGGGGGCATTAGCCATCCCGGGGGTTGGGCCCATCGTCGCGGCCGGGCCCCTGGCGGCCACCCTGAGCGGGGCCGCCGCCGGCGGGCTGGCAGGCGGCCTGCTCGATTACGGGATCCCGGCCGCGCAGACGCGGCAGTATGAGGAGGACGTCAAGCGCGGGGACACCCTGTTGCTGGTGCACGGGGATGAGGCCACCGTCTCCAAAGCCAAAGGGGTCTTCGAGCGCCACCACGCCCACGACATCCATCTGGACTGAGCCTGCGGCCGAGGCCGGCCTGCCCGCCGGCCTCGTTTTTTTTGCGCCAGCCAAGTGCCAAAAACTACCATCCTGTAGCGCCTGTCCTGTCGCTTTCGACAGGGCCCGGCCTCCGCACTCCCTGGGGCGGGCTCCATATATTGACTGGCGAGGCGGGCGGTGGCTGCGGTCCCCGGCCTGCCGGTCGAAATCGGGCGGCGGAAGGGGTGCAGGCATGAGCAGCATGCCGCGGCAACGGCGGGCGTTGGTGGTGGCCGGGGACGCCCGGCAACACCATCTGGCGGCTTGGTTGGCGGCCCGCGGGTGGCGGGTCTACGCGCTGGGATTCGCGGCGCCCGGGGTGGAGACCGTGCCGGCGTGGCCGGGGCTGGGACCGGGTGCCATGCTGGTCGGGCCCCTCCGGGGCATCGGTCCCGGCGGGGGGTTGGGCGAGGGCATGCCGGTCCTGACTCCGGAACAGGTGGCCGACCTGGGGCCCGGCGGTCTCATCGCCGCGGGGCGAATCGCGCCGGATGTGGCGGCCTGGGCCCGGGAGGCGGAGGTGGACTGCCTGGCCTACCTGTCGGATGAGGCGTTTCAGTGGCACAATGCGGTACCCACCGCCGAAGCGGCCATCGCCCTAGCCGTGGGGCGGACGGGCGAGACGGTGGCGGAGCGGCCTTTTGCGGTCCTGGGGGCGGGCCGGGTGGGCCTGACCCTGGCCGTGCGGCTGGCGGCGCTAGGCGCCCGCGTCCGGGTGCTGGAGCGTGACCCCGGGCTGCGGGCCCGCGCCCGGGCGTTGGGGCTGGCGGCCGGCCCCTGGGACCGGAACCTGATAAGGGGAATGGACGGCATCTTCAACACCGTGCCCGCGCCGGTGCTGGATCAGGCCTGGTTTGACGTCCTGCAGCCGGCCTGGGTGATGGACCTGGCATCGGCACCGGGGGGCCGTGCGCCGGGGGTGGTGGTGGCCGAAGGCCGCTACCTGCCGCAACCCGGGCTGCCGGGCCGATTTGCGCCGCGGGCGGCCGCCCGCATCCTGGCGGAGGTGCTGGAGGACTGGTGGCGGATGCACCGGTAGGTTGAACCGCAACCGGGAGGGGAGACACATGTCCTTGGCAGGTGTTCGGGTCGGCGTGGCCATGGCTGCGTCCCATTGCAATCTGCATCGGGCCGTCGCTACAATGAAGGCATTGGTCGCGGCCGGGGCGCAGGTGACCCCGATCCTGTCGCCGGAGGTGTTACGCGTCACCACCCGCTTCGGGACCCCGGACTACTGGCGGCGTCAGGTGACGGAGGCGGCCGGGACCGCGCCGTTGACAACCGTTCCGGAAGTGGAGCCCAGCGGGCCGGAAGGCTGGTTCGATGTGCTGGCGGTCATGCCCTGTACCGGCAACACAGTGGCCAAGATCGCCAACGCCATTAACGATTCCCCCGTAACCATGGCCGTCAAGGCGCAGCTCCGCAACGGGCGGCCGGTGGTCCTGGCGGTGACGTCCAATGACCTCTTGGGTATGAACGCCGGCAACCTGGGACGCCTGCTGGCGGTACGCAACATCTACTTCGTACCGTTCGGCCAGGACGATCCCGTGCGCAAGCCGCGCTCGCTGGACGCCCATGTGGAGGAGTACCTGATCCCGACCCTGGAGGCGGCCCTGCGGGGGGAACAGCTGCAGCCGCTCCTGGTGCCCTGGGGCTGATGCGGAGCGGAAAGAAATGCGGAGAAGGGGATGAGGGGCGTGCGCCCACTACGCGTCGCGGTGCTGGGAGCCACCGGACTGGTCGGTCAGACGATTCTGCGGATCCTGGAGGAACGGGCGGTGCCGGTTTCCGACCTGGTGCCCCTCGCCACCGAGGGCCATGGCCGGAGCGTGACCTTCCAGGGCCGCAGCTGGCCGGTAGAGGCGGTGGAGGGGATGGATTGGTCGCGGGTGGATGTGGCCTTTTTCGCGGCCTCCAATCCGGCCAGTGAACGCTATGCCCCGCTGGCGGCAGCCGCCGGGGTCACCGTCATCGACAAGTCCAGCCATTTCCGCATGGACCCCGCGGTGCCGCTGGTGGTCCCGGAGGTCAACGGCGACGCGGTGGGGGACAGCCGGATCATCGCCAGCCCCAATTGCTCCACCATTCAGCTGGTGGTGGCCCTCAATCCTATCCGCCAGGCGGCCGGGCTGGAACGGGTGCTGGTATCCACCTACCAGGCGGTGTCGGGTACGGGCCGGGAGGCGATGGAGACCCTGGATCGTGAAACCCGGGCCCGCCTGGCGGGGGAGGAAGTAGCGCCCAGCACCTATCCCACGCATATCGCCTTTAATGTGCTGCCCTACTGCGACCGGTTCGGGGATCTCGACTACACCGGGGAGGAATGGAAGCTGACCCGGGAGTCGGCCAAGATCTTCGCCGAACCCATCCCGCTCTCGGCCACTGCGGTGCGGGTCCCGGTGCTGGTCAGTCATGCGGAGGCGGTGTACGTGGAGACCCGGGAGCCGATCAGCGTGGAGGCGGTGCGGGACCTGTTGGCCCGCGCCCCGGGGGTCCGGCTGGTGGATGACCCCGCCCGCGGGCTGGTCCCCACGCCCGAAATGGCCGCCGGGCAGGACGACGTACTGGTGGGCCGGATCCGCCGGGATCCCTTCCACCCGCGCGGCCTGCACCTGTTTGTGGTGGCGGATAACCTGCGCAAGGGTGCCGCCACCAATGCGGTTCAGATCCTGGAGTCCCTGAGCGAACGCTGGCTGGCGCCTGCCAGGGGGCACGCCGGCGCCTAGAGCGTAAACTGGGCAGGGGGCGGCAGGGCGGCGCCGCAGCCGGCAACCCGCCGGGGGGGTGGACCATGGGCATCGTGATCCAGAAGTTCGGGGGGACCTCACTGGCGACGGCGGACGGCCGCCGGCGGGCGGTGCATTGGGTGGCGCGGGCCCGGGCCGCCGGCCACCGGCCGGTGGTGGTGGTGTCCGCCATGGGCCGGCGGGGCGATCCGTACGCCACCGACACCCTGCTCGACCTATTGGCGCCCCTGCCCCGGCCGCCGGCCTGGGAAGCCGACCGGCTGATGGCCTGCGGGGAGATTATCGCCACCGTGGTGATGGCGGCCCACCTCCGGGCCGAGGGGCTGGACGCCGAGCCCATGACGGGTCCCGAAGCCGGCATCCGCACCGACGACCGGCATGGTGATGCCCGCATCCTGTCGGTGGATCCCGCGCCGGTGCGGGCGGTGCTGGATGCGGGCCGGGTGCCGGTGGTAGCCGGCTTTCAAGGCCGGACCCCGGCCGGCCGCCTGGCCACGCTGGGCCGGGGGGGCAGTGACACCACGGCGGTGGCCTTGGGTGCCGCCTTGGGCGCTGAGCTGGTGGATATTTTTACCGATGTGGATGGCATCAAGACCGCCGACCCGCGCCTGGTGCCTGAGGCCCGGACGATTCCGGAACTGGCCTATGAGGAGGTTTTTCAACTGGCCAATGCCGGCGCCCGGGTGCTCCATCCGCGGGCGGTGGAGATTGCCCGGCAGGCCGGCACCCGCCTGCGCGTCCGCAGCACCTTTTCGGAGGCGCCCGGCACCCTGGTGGGGCCAGGCCAGGGCTTCGCGGATCCCTGGGGGCACCGGCAGCCGGATCGGGCGGTAACCGGCATCACCCATCTGCCGGGCCTCACCCAGTTCGCGGTGGCGCCGCCGGCCGGCGCCGAGGCGGACCAGCATTGGGCCCGGCTGTTGTTCCGCGACCTGGGCGCAGCCGGGATTTCCATCGACCTCATCAACCTCTTTCCCGACCGGGTGCTGTTCACGGTGCCATCCCCGGCCGCGGCCCGCACCCGCCAGACGGCGGCTGCCCTGGGGGGAGCCGTGGAGGAGCATCCGGGCCGGGCCAAGGTGACGGTCGTGGGGTCGGCCATTCAAGGGCTGCCGGGGGTGATGGCCCAGGTGATGGAGGCCTTGGCGGGGGCCGGTGTGCCCGTCCTGCAGACCGCCGACTCTCTCTCCACCATTACGGTGTTGATTGACGGGGAGCATGCCGGCCGGGCGGTGCAGGCCCTGCACCGGCAGTTCGGGCTAGAACGGGATCCGGCGGCAGTGCGGGCCGCCCCGGTGGGGGCGGGGCGGCCTCCCGGCCATGCCGCCGCCTCGCTGGACGGGTAGGCGACGGCGGGCCGGCCGCCGGACGCAGCCTTGCTAGAAGCGGTAGAGGTAGTTGGGGATGGAGCCGTAGATTCCGGTCACCAGTGCCAGGCCCAGCACCAGCAGCAGCAGGCCTGTGGCCCGCTCCACCGCCGGCAGATAGCGTTGGATGTGCCGGACGGCGGTCATGGCCTGTCCGATGAAGACGGCCAGGAGGAGCAGGGGTAGGGCCATGCCCATGGCATACGCCAGGAGCAGCAGGCCGCCCAGGGCGACGGAATGGGCCTGGGCGGCGATGACCAGGATGCTGGCCCAAACCGGGCCGACACAGGGCGTCCAGCCGGCCGCGAAGGCAATGCCCAGCAGGAAGGATCCCGCCATGCGGCGGGCCTGGCCGCTTTGCACCTGCACCCGCTCTTCCCGGTTGAGAAAGCCGATGTTGATGATGCCCAGCACCTGCAGGGCGAAGAGTATGATGACCAGTCCGCCGACCTCCGCAATCACGCGCTGGTGGCTGCGGACGAATAAACCCAGCTGGGTGGCCGCCATACCGGACAGCACCAGGATCAGGCTGAAGCCCAGCACGAATGCGACAGCGTTGGTGACCACCCGTCCCCGCACCTCGGCTACGGACTGCACGGTGGTCAGGTTGGTGCCGGCCATGGCTGTCAGGTACGAGGGAATCAACGGCACCACGCAGGGCGACAGCAGCGATGCCATGCCGGCCGCGAAGGCGACAAACCAGGATATTCCTTCCACTACGCCCCTCCTTGTGCGAGCCTGTACTCATCCTTACCATACACCTTCACCTTACGCCTGCAACGCGGCCGGCTTGCCCGCTGCAGACCGGCGGACGGACCTGCGGCCGAGGGGTCCGGTGTCCCCGCCCGCTCAAAATTCCCCCTTTACAACCGGGGATAGCCGCGCTATACTGCGTCTTGCTGTCCGGGAGGGCAGCCCGGGCGGGGGACCGTCCGGGGGGCACCGGTCCTTGAAAACCGCATCGCGCAGTCACAACGTCGCCTCTCCGGCGCCAGGCCGGGGAGGCCGCACACGCGAGTTTGATCCTGGCTCAGGACGAACGCTGGCGGCGTGCCTCATACATGCAAGTCGGGCGGAGCCGGCGGGCAACCGCCGGTCGAGCGGCGGACGGGTGCGTAACACGTGAGCAACCTACCCCGGGGTGGGGGATAGCGGGCCGAAAGGCCCGGTAATCCCGGCATACGCCCCCGGCGCGCCAGGCGGCGGGGGGAAAGCCGGCGACGGCGCCCCGGGCGGGGCTCGCGGCCCATTAGCTAGTTGGGGGGGTCACGGCCTCCCAAGGCGACGATGGGTAGCCGGCCTGAGAGGGTGACCGGCCACACTGGGACTGAGAGACGGCCCAGACTCCTACGGGGGGCAGCAGTAGGGAATCTTCCACAATGGGCGCAAGCCTGATGGAGCAACGCCGCGTGGGTGAAGACGGCCTGCGGGTTGTAAAGCCCTGTGGATCGGGACGAGGACCGGCGGGGGGCCGCCGGGGGGCCGGTACCGATCGAGCAAGCCCCTGCTAACTACGTGCCAGCAGCCGCGGTAAGACGTAGGGGGCAAGCGTTGTCCGGAATGACTGGGCGTAAAGGGCGTGTAGGCGGCCGGGTACGTCGGCGCGGGCAGCCCGCGGCTCACCCGCGGGAGCGGGCCGAAACGGCCGGGCTCGAGGGCAGGAGAGGGACCTGGAATGCCCGGTGGAGCGGTGAAATGCGTAGAGATCGGGCAGAACACCCGTGGCGAAGGCGGGGTCCTGGCCTGGCCCTGACGCTGAGGCGCGACAGCGTGGGGAGCGAACGGGATTAGATACCCCGGTAGTCCACGCCGTAAACGATGGGTACTAGGTGTCGCGCGGGTTTGCCGGGCGGTGCCGGAGCTTACGCACTAAGTACCCCGCCTGGGGAGTACGGCCGCAAGGCTGAAACTCAAAGGAATTGACGGGGGCCCGCACAAGCAGTGGAGCATGTGGTTTAATTCGACGCAACGCGCAGAACCTTACCAGGGCTCCCCGGCCCGCTGAGCGGCGGAGATGAGGGGTCCCTGCGGGGCAGAGGAGTCGCGGTGGTGCATGGTTGTCGTCAGCTCGTGTCGTGCGATGTTGGGTTCAGTCTCGCAACGAGGGCCAACCCCGTCGGTGGTTGCTACGATCGCTTCGGGCGGTCGGGCGCTCCGCCGAGACAGCCGGGAACAACCCGGAGGAAGGTGGGGATGACGTCAAATCCGCATGGCCTGCATGCCCTGGGCTACACACGTGCTACAATGCGCGCGGCAATGGGCGGCGACCGGGCGACCGGGAGCGAATCCCCAAACGCGCGCCTAGTTCGGATTGCAGGCTGCAACCCGCCTGCATGAAGCCGGAATTGCTAGTAATCGCGGATCAGCATGCCGCGGTGAATCCGTTCCCGGGCCTTGTACACACCGCCCGTCACACCACGAAAGGGGGTCGCACCCGAAGCCGGCCGGGCGACGGCCGTCGACGGTGAGGCGCCTGATTGGGGTGAAGTCGTAACAAGGTAGCCGTATCGGAAGGTGCGGCTGGATCACCTCCTTTCTAGGGAGTGGGGCTTGCGCGATGCGGGTTTCAGGGGCCGGGGCCCCGGGGGGGCCGATGGCGCAGGGGTGAGCGCACCCGCCTGATAAGCGGGAGGCCGGTGGTTCAAATCCACCTCGGCCCACCAGCA
Source organism: Candidatus Hydrogenisulfobacillus filiaventi (assembly GCA_902809825.1). Classification (NCBI taxonomy): domain Bacteria; kingdom Bacillati; phylum Bacillota; class Clostridia; order Eubacteriales; family Clostridiales Family XVII. Incertae Sedis; genus Candidatus Hydrogenisulfobacillus; species Candidatus Hydrogenisulfobacillus filiaventi. The sequence goes on along the minus strand of LR778114.1, from coordinate 1,415,500 downwards.
CGACCCTTGACAACTTCAGCGGCAGAAGACAGGAGCTTCAGGAATCCCGCCCACGGGGGATGCCTCGGGCAACGGGGAGCGACGAAGGGTGTGGCCCGCCACAGAAGGCCCCGGGGAGCCGCGGCGCAGGCTGCGATCCGGGGGTGCCCGAATCGGGGAACCGCCGGTCCGTCATGGGACCGGACGGCCGGCCAGGGGGCCGGCCGGGCTCAAACCGGGGAAGCGAACCATCGTACGTACCCGGGACGCCGAAGCAAGCAGCGAGCCCCGGAGTAGTGGCGAGCGAAACGGGGTCAGGCCCAAACGGCCGGGAACTACCGCCAGGCGGGGCGGCCCGGCCGGGTGCGGCCGGATCGCGGCGGGGGCCGCCTGCCCCGGCCTCCGGGACCCGGCGGGGGCGACGGAAGCGCGCTGGAACGCGCCATCCGAGAGGGTGACAATCCCGTACGCCGCCGCCGCCGGGCCCGGATCCGGCGCGAGTACTCGGGCCGGCACGGGCGCGGGAAGCGGGGAGGACCACCTTCCAAGGCCGGGCGTCGTCGTTGCACCGATAGCGCAGAGTACCGTGAGGGAACGGTGAAAAGCCCCCCGGGGGGGGCGTGCAAGAGACCTGAAACCGTGGGCGGGCAGGCCGTCAGCGGCGGGCCCCGGGGAGCCGGGGCCGGCTCATGGCGTGCTTCTGGAAGAATGAACCGGCGAGTGGTCCGGGCTCGCGAGGTTAAGCGCCGGGGGGCGCGGAGCCGGAGCGCAAGCGAGTCCGCAGGGGGCGTCAGTGGGTCCGGGCCGACCCGAAGCCGCGTGATCTAGCCCCCGCCAGGCTGAAGGCGCGGTAAGACGCGCTGGAGGGCCGCACCCATGTTCGTTGCAAAGGGCTGGGAGGAGCGGGGGCTAGGGGTGAAATGCCAAGCGAACGCGGGGCTAGCTGGTTCTCCCCGAAATCGCTGGAGGGCGAGCCGTGGGGATCCTTGCCGGCGGGGTAGCGCACTGTGACTGGAAGGGGGTCGCGAGGCCTACTGCCCGGTCGCAAACGGCGAAGTCGCCGGCCGGCTCCACGCGTCAGTCGGTGGGGGATAAGCTCCATCGACGAGAGGGCAACCGCCCAGACCGTCCGCTAAGGGCCCCAAGTGCCCGCTGAGTGGGAAAGGTCGTCGGGCGCCGCAGACAGCCAGGAGGTTGGCTTAGAAGCAGCCACCCTCGAACGAGTGCGTAACAGCTCACTGGCCGGAGGCGCCCGGCGCCGCCAATGGACGGGGCTAAGCGGGCCCCCGAAGCGGCGGCTGGTCCGCGCAGGCGGACCGGGGTAGGGGAGCGTCCGGCGCGGGGCGAAGCGGGGCGCGGCAAGCGCCCGTGGACCGCGCTGGAGTGCGAATGCCGGTATGAGTAGCAGCGAAGGCGAGTGAGAATCTCGCCCACCGAAAGCCGCAGGGTTCCGCAGGCAGGATCGTCCGCTGCGGGGGAGGCGGGCCTAAGCCGAGGCGGCGGGTGCCGCGTAGGCGACCGGACAGCCGGTGGCGATTCCGGCCCCGGGGCCGGGCGGCGAAGGCCGGGGGACGCCGGCGGTACCAGGCGGGTCCGTGTTGGTCATCGGACCCGGGCGGTGCCGCGGGCCGCGAAAAGCCCGGACCGGAGCCCGGTCCCGTCCGTACTGCAAACCAACCCAGGTCGGCCGGGCGAGGAGCCCGAGGTGTGCGAGTGATCTCCCGTTAAGGAACTCGGCCAATTGCCCCCGTAACTTCGGGAGAAGGGGGCCCGGCGGCGGACGCCGCCGGGGGCACAAAGCAGGCCCAAGCGACTGTTTACCACAAACACCGGTCCCTGCGAAGTCGCAAGACGCCGTATAGGGGCTGACGCCTGCCCGGTGCTGGACGGTGAAGGGGAGGCGTGGGCGCGCCGAACCGAAGCCCCAGTCAACGGCGGCCGTAACTATAACGGTCCTAAGGTAGCGAAATTCCTTGTCGGGTAAGTTCCGACCCGCACGAAAGGCGGAACGACTTGGGCACTGTCTCAACGGGAGGCTCGGCGAAATTGCAAGCCCGGTGAAGATGCCGGGGATCGACGACGGGACAGAAAGACCCCGTGGAGCTTGACTGTAGCCTGCCATGGAGCGTCGGCGGCGCGTGTACAGGATAGGTGGGACGCGGCGAAGCCCGCCCGCCAGGGCGGGGGGAGCGGCCGGTGGGATACCACCCTCGCGCGGCCGGGGCTCTCACCGACGGCGAGACCCGCCGCGGGACCGTGGCAGGGGGGCAGTTTGACTGGGGCGGTCGCCTCCTAAAGGTAACGGAGGCGCCCCATGGTACCCTTGGCACGGTTGGACACCGTGCGGGACGTGCAAAGGCAGAAGGGTGCTTGACTGCGAGCCCGACGGGGCGAGCAGGGCCGAAAGGCGGGCTTAGTGATCCGATGGCCCGGCGTGGGACGGCCATCGCGCATCGGACAAAAGCTACCCCGGGGATAACAGGCTGATCGTTCCCGAGAGTCCGCATCGACGGGACGGTTTGGCACCTCGATGTCGGCTCATCGCATCCTGGGGCTGGAGTCGGTCCCAAGGGTTGGGCTGTTCGCCCATTAAAGCGGTACGTGAGCTGGGTTCAGAACGTCGTGAGACAGTTCGGTCCCTCTCCATCGTCGACGCAGGATCCGTGCGGGGGGCGTCCGCTAGTACGAGAGGACCGCGGAGGACGGACCGCTGGTGTGCCCAGTTGCCCCGCCCGGGGCAGCGCTGGGAAGCTAGGTCCGGCACGGCGAAGCGCTGACCGCATCTAAGCGCGAAGCCGGCCCCAAGAGGACGGATCCGGGGGTGCTGGGGGAACCCGGCGCCCCCCCGACCACCGGGAGACGACCGGAGGCCGACGTGCCGTGGACACCGGGTAACCGGCGCAGCGAGCACGCCCGGCAGGTCGGCGGGAAGCTGCTTCTGCCGCTGAAGTTGTGGAGGGTCGGGCGGTGCGACGGCGGGCGGAGTCCACCCGTCCCCATGCCGCACACGGTCGTGCCGGCGCCCGCGCGCCCGTCGGCTGGTCCCGCCGGGGACTGAGGCGACGGGCGGGTGCCGCCCGATAGCTCCAGCTGTTGAGCGATCCACCCCTACGCAAGCGGTGCGTAGGGGTGTTTGTTATGGGTGCGGCTGCTTGCCCGGGGGCGGCGGGGTCCTCCACCCGGCCACTCTGTTTTTGACGGAACGTCGGGTAAAGATAGTCCGGGAGGCCCGGCGGTTGCGGCCGTCTGGCGGGCAGGTTGGGTCGAGCGGGATATTGGCCTGACAGGAAGTCGGTGTTAACGTGAGGGCAACCGGTTACGGAGGGAGGGCGAGCGCATGCAGATGTCGGCGGCGAAACCCGGGAGCCAGGAAGTGCGGGCGCGGGCGACCGACCTCGATTTGGGGGGGGTGTTTACCCCGACCTATCTGATTTCCGTGGTTTTGATGTTCCTGATTGCTTTTGGCGGGTTGATGGTCGCCTCACATATCAGCCCCTGAGGCTGAAGCATCGCACTTGCAGGCGCCCGGTCGGGGCGCCTTTTTTGATCCGGCCTCAGGACCGGGGCGCGGAGGCAACCGCCCAGCGGCTCCAGGCCAGGCGCGCCGCCACCACCAGCACCAGCGCCCCGGTTTCGATGAAGGCGGCGGGGGCATGGACCTCCAGGACCAGCTTCCGCGCCAGCACGGTGGCGACGATGTCCAGCAGGCGCGGCACGGAGATGCGGTTCAGCAGGTCCCGTACCTCAATGAGGAGGATAAGCCAGAAGAGGTCGTTCAGCAGGTCCCGCAGCTGGGCGAAGATGATCCCCGGGTGGTGGAAGGCGGGCCACCAGCGCACGTAAAAGGCCACAATGCCCAGGGCAATCACCACCAGGATAGTCCATTCCAGGAACCAGCGCAGGGCGGTGGTCCCATAGTGGCTCCATCGCAAGGCCCGGCGGATCCGCGATTGGGTACTGCTCATGTCCCGTTCCCCCTCCTGACAGCCTGACGCTCCTAGGATAGGGCATTCCCCTCCTTCCGCGGGTGGTAGCATGAAGGAGAACCGTAATGGCGCGCGGGCAAAGGAGCGCGAGGGGCATGCAGGAAGCGGAGCGGGCGGTGGAGGCCCTGCGCCAGCTGTGGCGGGATCTGGCGGACACCCCTTGGGGCGGCTGGGCGCCCTGCCGGGTGGGGGTGGCGGAGGTAGGCCCGCAACGGCTGGTGTGGGCGGATCTGGGTCAGGCCGAAGACAGCTGGTGCGTCCGGCCGGAGGAGCCGCCTGCCTGGATCCGGTCCTGGCCCCTGGATCCGGGCCGCGGCTGGGACAGCGGGTACCGGCCCGAGGCGTTGCAGGCCTTCTGGGTCGGCCCCGCCCGCTGGCAGGGTGACGACCTGGTCTTCCGGACCTTCATCGAAGGGACCGTGCTGGCCCTTCTGCGGGCTACGCGGGGACGGGACCGCCCGCCCGACCGCTGGTACACCTGGGTATGGCCGCCCGCCCCGGCCGGTGTCCCCTGCCCGCAACTGGCGCACTGGGGCTCCCCCCGGCCTCCAGTACAGAGCCGGGAGGACCTGGATGCAGCCCTGGCTGCCGTCCGCCTTTCGGCGGCGGTGCCCGAACCGGTGTGGGCCCTGCTCAACCGGGCGGTGCGCCTCCTCCGGGCCGGTTACTACGACTGCGAGCTGTTCGCGCCGGCGGAGCTCTATGCGGCCATGGCGGTGGAAACCGCCCTCAAGGCCGCCTACCTCGCGACCCTGGATAGGCCGGCGGTCATGACCCTGTCCGACGGCCGCCGCGGGGAGCCCTTGCACGCTCGGGTGTACCCGGATCCGCCGTCCTATGCCACCTTGTCCCGGGCCTCCCGGGATTTCCGCGGCCGCTATCGGGGCCTGGCGCTAGCGGTTAACACCCGGCCGTTCCCGTTGGGCAAGGGGGCGCTGCTCAACTGGGTCGCGGGCCGGGGATGGCTGGATGCGCTGGACGTGGCGCTGGTGCGCCACTATTTCCGGCTGCGGGACGTGATGAGCCACCCCGAGGTCCCGTTCGTGGAAACCCTGGCGGACGCCCTGGAGACGCTCGAGGCCGTGGTGGGGCTATTAAACCGGTTCTGGGCCCGGGTCGGGCGTGTCATTGCCTTGTCATCGGACGCCGCTATGCTGGAGCCGGAAGAGAGCCGGTAGTAGGGGGTGACGGCCGTGGCGGGACTGCGCCTGGCGTTGGCGGGGCTGCTGGGGGCGGCGGCGGTGTCCTGCCCCTGGTGGCTAGCTGCCCGGGCCGGTGCGCCCCGCCCGGTGCGGCTGGCCGGGGTCAGTACCGGCATGGCGGCCCGCCTGGCCCGGGCGGCGGCGGGCGGGCAGGTCCTGAGTGTTGCTCCCACCGCGCGGAACGGGCGCACGGTGTTTCAGGCCCGCGTCCGCAGCCCGGATGGGCGGGTGTGGACGGTTGAGGTGGACGGGGAGGACGGCCGGGTGGAGAAGCAGCCCTGGGAACCGTCGCCGGCGGGCAGCTCCCCGGCCGGCACCCGGCCGGCGAACCCGGCTCCGGTCTCCGGCCGCCCCAGGAGGACTTCCGCTCCGGCGATCCCGCCTGCGGCGGCGGGCACGGAAACGCCGGCGGCGACGGCAACGGCCGCCCCCGGCTCCCCCGGCCTCAGCCTGCCGGAGGCGGCCACCCGCGCGGTGCAGGCGGTCGGCGGCGGGGTTGTGCTCCGGGTTCATGCCGAGGGGGAGGACGGCGGGCACAGCCGGGTAGTCGCCCGGGTCCTGCTCCCGACCGGACAGATTGCGGAGGTGACCCTGGATGCTGGAACGGGAGCAGTGGCCCGCATCCGCCTCCAGCACGACCGGTAGTCCGCCCGCTCCCGGGCGCGGCGGCCAGCGGGTCCTGATTGTGGAGGACCGGCCGGAAGTGGCGCAGTGGCTGCGGACCGAGCTCTTCCACGCCGGCTGGGTGCCGGATACCGCGCCGGACGGGGCGACGGCCCGCGCCAAGGCGCAGGGCGGGGTGTATGACATCATCCTGCTCGACATCATGCTGCCGGACGAGGACGGGTTCCGGGTAGCGGCGGCGCTGCGACAGGTGACCGCCGCCCCCATCATCATGGTGACCGCCCGCCAGGCCTTGGAGGACCGGGTGCGGGCCCTGGACGGGGGCGCGGACGACTACCTGGCCAAGCCATTTGCGGTCGAGGAACTACTGGCACGGATGCGTGCGGTCCTGCGGCGGGTGCGGGGGCGTCCGGCGCCCGTGCTGGAGGTGGGGGACCTCCGCATCCGGCCCGAGGAGCGTCAGGCGGAGCAGGGAGGGCGGCCGCTGCCGCTGGGCCGCCGGGAGTTCGACCTCCTGCGCGTGCTGGCGGAACATGAGAACCGGGTGCTGAGCCGCGAGCAGCTGCTGGAACAGGCTTGGGGGTATGAATTTTACGGGGAGTCCAATGTAGTGGACGTGACCGTGCGCCGGCTGCGGGAGCACCTGGACCCGCAGGGCGGGGTGGTCATTGCGGCCGTGCGCGGGGTGGGGTACGTGCTGCGCCGGAAGGCGGAACGCCCATGAGCCGTCGCCCCCGGTGGCGGGGCTGGCCGATCGCCCTGGCCCTGATGCTGGGGATCGGGATGCTGATGCTGGCCACTGAGGTGGGGTCGGGGTATTTTGTCTACTCCCTCAGCCGTTCCCGCCTGATCGAGACGGCTGCCCGATCCGCATGGATCAAGGCCCGGGCGCAGGCCGCCCGTCTGGTCGCCGAACAGCGGCAGCGGCCGGAGCAGTCTGCGCTGGAGGACCTGGCCGACCTGGCCGCCGGGCAGGAATATCTCCTGGTCATCGACCGCCAGGGCCGGTTCCGGATGGCGGCGGGCCCGGTGCCCCCCGCTTTTCCGGCCCGATCCTGGATCCGGGAGCCGTCCCGGGGCTGGTTCCTTTACCGGTCGGTGCCCTATGTCTTTGCCCGGGTGCCGCTGGGTGGGGATCATTTTCTGGTGGTGGTGGACCGCATCACCCGCCGCTGGGCCCTGCTGGCGGCCGTCCGTCAGGGCTTGCTCATCGGTGGGGCGGTGCTGTTCCTGAGCAGCATGGCGGGGGTGGCCTGGGTGGTCTGGCTCATCACCCGCCCTCTGGCGGCCATCGAGGTGGCAGCTGAACGGATTGCCCGGGATCCCGAAGGCGGCCAGGCCCTGCCCGTCACCTCCGCGCTCCGGGAGGTACGCTCCCTGACCGCCTCCCTCAACCGCATGGTGGACCGGCTGCGGGCGGCGCAGGCCCGGGAGCGCCAGTTTGCCGGGGATGCCGCCCATGCCCTGCGCACGCCTATCCACATCATCCGGGGCTATCTGGGCACGCTGGCCCGCTGGGGCCATCAGGATCCCGAGGTTGCCCGGCAGGCGCTGGCCACCTTGACCCGGGAGGCAGCCGGTATGGAACGCCTGGTGGATCGCTTGCTCATCCTTTCCCGCCTGGAGGCGGGGCAGGTGACAACCGCCCCGGTGGCCCTGGACCCCGGCCTTTTCCTGGAAGGGCTGCGGCCGGAGCTGGCGGATGCCTGCCCGCATCACGCCCTGCAGCTGGACACGGGGTCCGGTCCGCTGCCGCCGGTGCGGGCGGAACCGGACCTGGTCCAGGCCATCCTGCGTGTGCTGGTGGAGAATGCCGACAGCTACGGGCTGCCGGAGACCCCGGTTATGGTGCGGGTAGGTTCCGGACCCGACGGCCGGGTGTGGTTCGCGGTCGAAAACCGGGGACCGGCACTGCCGGCGGATGTCCTGCCCCACCTCTTCGAGCGCTTCTACCGCGGGCACGCCCCCGCCGAGTCGGGCCATTACGGGCTGGGTCTGGCCATCGCCGACCGCATGCTGACCCTGCTGGAGGGGCAATGGGACATCGGCAGCCGGGAGGGGGTGACCCGCTTTGCCTTCGGGCTGCCGGCGGCGGGGGGCATAGCCGAGGCCCGGCCGGCGCAGATTGCCGGCAGGCGCAGCCGTACGCGGGGAGGCGAAGCCGGGTGATCTTCCTGTCCATTGCCGTCATCAGCTGGGCCGCCGCCCTCGCGGCCCTGGACCGCCGGCACTGGCGGCGGGGCTACGCCACCGCCCTGGCCGCCAGTGCGGGTTCCTTTGTGCTGGACGAGCTGTTTACGGCCGGCGGGTTCTGGTCGTACCGGTCGCAGCTGCTGCCTGCGCTCTGGCCCAACCTGGTGCTGAACCTGAGCCTCTATCCGGCCGGGGCCTGGGTGTTCGTCCAGCGGTATCCCTATGGGCCCTGGCGGCGGGTGGGCTGGGTGCTGCTGGGCACCGCCCTCCTGCTGGCGGTGGAGGCGGTGCTGGACTGGACCGGGCACATGTTCTACCACCATGGCTGGAGCTTCCAGGCCTCCGCACTGGCCAACGTGGTGCTGCTGCTGGCGTTGCGCGCCCATGACCGCCTGGCCTCGGGGCCCCTCTCTTGACGGCTGGCAGGGCCTGCAGGAATATGGAACCGCCTGCCTGAGGAACGGGAGGGGATGCCGGTGCTGGGGTTCCGGATGGGCGAGGCGTCCCGCTTTCAGTTCCGGGTTGCCGGGCTGGTGGTGCAGGATGGCCGCGTCCTGCTGCATAAGGTGCGCGAGGACGATTTCTGGGCCGTCCCCGGCGGGCGGGGTGAACTGTTCGAGCCCTCGGCGGCCACGGTGGCGCGGGAGCTGGCAGAGGAGATCGGGGCCCGGGCCGAGGTCGGCCCCCTGCTGTGGGTGGTGGAGGATTTCTTCACCTACCGGGGATGCCGCTATCACGAGCTCGGGTTTTACTATGCCGTGAAGCTGCTGGAACTGCCGCCGGAGGTGCAGGGGGCGGTGGAATTCGCGGGGCGGGAACCCGAAAAGCGCCTCATCTTCCGGTGGTTTCCCCTGCAGGACCTGCCGGGATTGCGCCTATATCCGGCCTTCCTGCGGCAGGAGGTGCTGGACCCGCTGCCGGCCGGGGTGCGGCATGTGGTGGCATATGAGCGCGATACCGCCTGAACGGTCCCCCGGCGGCCGCATCTGTGCCGCCTGGCCCGGGCAGGCAGCTGCCCTGGCGGGACTATGGGGGCTGGCGGCCATGGGGCGGCTAGCCGGGTGGTGGCATTTCACCTGGGCAGCCTGGACGGGGGCGGGGGTAACCCTGGCCCTGTCGGCGGCCCTGGCCTGGGGGTTGTGCCGGCGGCGGTAGGAGGGGAAGGCCATGCGTTTGGAGCCGGGGGAACCCGGGCTGGAGGAGTTCTTCCAAACCTTTGCCATCAGTGCCCTGGCGGTGGATGCCGCCGGCAGACGGGTTGCCTTCGGTAGCAACCTGGGCGGCCGGTTTGAGGTCTGGGGGCTGGACCTGGCGGACGAGGCCTGCGCCTATCCTTTCCCGCTCAGCCGGGTGGGGCAGGTTCCGCATGCGCTCCGCTTCGACCCCCAGGGGCGGTATCTGGTGGTGGGCCTGGACCGGGACGGCGATGAGCGGGTGCAGCTTTACCTGCTGGCCCCGGACGGGGGCGGCCTGACCCCGCTGGTCCAGAGTACCGGGGCCCGCTTCGACCTGGTCGACCTCTCGCCGGACGGGCGGTACGTTTATTACAGCTCCGACCGCGACAACCCCCGTTTCATGGACTGCTACCGGCTGGACCTGGAGACCGGCCGGGAGGAACGGCTGTTCCGGGGTGAGGGCGCCACGACCGTGTTCCACGCGGTGGCGCCTGACGGCTCCAGCCTGGTCCTGGCCCAGGCCTACTCCAACACCCGGCAGCCGGGGTTTGTGTGGCGGGCGGGGGAGCGCCTGCCCCTCACCCCTGACCCCGATGCGCCGCAGGTCACCTGGTCGGCGGGCTACCTCGACCCGGATACGATCCTGTTCACCACCACTTACGGGGCCGAACGTGCTTACCTGGCCCGCTACTCCATCCCTGATCGCGCCTTTACCCCGGTCCTTCAGCGCGAGGATGCAGACCTGGCCGGCCTCGAGATCGACCGGGACGGCCGGCGGTTGTGGGTGATCGGGCAAGAGGGGGTGGCCGACCGCCTCTGGGAAGTGAACCTGGCCGACGGCACCGCTGCCCCGGACCCTGAGCTGCCGGTGGCAGTGGTGGACGGGATGGTCACCGCCGGCGGCGCCCTGTTCGTGGCCGGCCGCAGCGAGGTGGACCCCCCCAACCTGTGGCGCCGGGACCCCGCCGGCGGGTGGCGGCGGCTGACCCGCAACCGGGTGATGGGCGTGGAACCGGGGGAACTGGTCCGGGCCGAGCGCATCCGCTACCCCTCCCCGGACGGCCGCTTCATCGAAGGCCTGTGGTTTGAGGCCCCGCCGGGGCGGGCCAACGGCTATACCATCCTGTGGCCGCACGGGGGCCCCCAGGCGGCCGAGCGCCGCCAGTACCGTCCCTTTTTCCAGTATGCCCTGCGCCGGGGTTACCACCTGTTCGCCCCCAATTTCCGGGGCAGCACCGGCTATGGCACCGCCTTTGCCAAGCTGGTGGAGCGGGCCTGGAACCGCGGGCCCCGTGAGGACATCCTGGCCGGGCTCGACTATCTGGAGGCGCAGGGGCGGGTGACCCCGGGGCGGGTATTTGTGGTCGGCGGCAGCTACGGCGGCTACATGACCCTGCTCCTGCATGCCTTTCACGGCGACCGCTTTGCCGGTTTCGTGGACCTGTTCGGTCCGTCCGACCTCATCACCTTTGCTGCGGCGGTCCCCGAGTTCTGGAAACCGATGATGCGGGAATGGCTGGGCGATCCCGAGGCGGACCGGGATCGGCTGGCGGCCGATTCGCCCATCCGGTATGTGGATCGCATGCGTAAGCCGATGCTGGTCATCCAGGGGGCCAACGATCCCAGGGTCGTGCGGGCGGAGTCCGACCGGCTGGTGGAGGCGCTACGGGCGCAGGGGGTGGCGGTCGAGTACCTCGTGTTCGAGGACGAAGGTCACGGGTTCACCAAAAAAGAGAACGAGATCCGGGCCTACCGGGCCATCCTCGAGTTCTGCGACCGCCACCGGCAACCCGACGCCCCATCTACAGGGGCAGCATCAGTTTGAGGCCGGCGGCCGCCAGCAGCGCCAGGGTGGCCAGCTGAAAGGGCCGGGGCCGGATGCGGAAATGCAGGCGGTTGCCGGCCCAGAGGCCGAGCGCCACCGCCGGCAGCAGCCAGAGCCCCGTTTCCAGCACCGCCGGCTGCAGCAGCCCGATGGCCCAGTAGAGGGCGCCGCGCACCACCCCGTCGGTGATGGCGATGAACTGGAACGTGGCGCGGAAGACCCGCTTGTCCAGCTTGCGCATCTGCAGGTAGGCCACGATGGCGGGTCCGCCCCCGCCGTAGAGGCTGCCGATGACCCCGCCCAGGAAGCCCAGCGGGCCGCCCCAGGCCCGCCCGATGAGCGGCAGCCGCTCGGGGCGCACCGCCAGGGCGTAGGCCACGTACAGCAGGATAAACAGCCCCAGGATGAGGGTGAGGTGCTGGGCGGGCGCGTGCTTCAGGACGAAGGCTCCCACCGCCAGCCCCAGGACGGTGGCCGGCCACAGCCAGGGCATCTCCGTCCAGCGGATATGTTTAAAGTCGTAGGTGCCGAGGGCGAAACTGCCCACGGTATCCACCACATACACGATCGGAACCGCCACCCGGATGGGGATGAGGAGGATCAGCAGGGAAACCGAAATCAGCCCCGATCCGAACCCCACGATGCCCCGCACGAAAAAGGCCGTGAGCACAATGGCGAAAGCGACGGCAAAGGCGCCGGGCGCAAAGATTCCGAAGTGCAACGCAACTCCCTCCCGGCATGACGACGGGCGGCCCCCGGGCCGCCCGCGGCGGATTCGTTCCCAGCCATTATAGCACGGGAGGGAACCTCCTTACGGCCGGGGGGATGCCCAAGGTCTCGGCCAAGGTGTGATGGCGGGGATGGGGACTCAGGATCAACTGCACCACCGCCGGCTCCATCGCCTGGAGGCTATGGGTTTCATCGGGCTCCATCAACACCGCCTCTCCCACGCCTAACTCCGCCTGTTCGGTACCGCTGGCCACCATCACACGGCCCTGGAGCACCGCAATGAGCGCGGTACTGGAGGTGCGGTGGGCGGCCAGCGCTTGGCCAGTGCGGAACCGGAGCAGGTTCACCATGGTGAAGGGGGTTTCGAACCCGCGGAGTATGCCGGGCTGTTCCGAACCGTACGGGATCTGTTCGAGGTGCCAGGCCTTCTGCATATCGCTTACCGCCCCTTCCATCCGTTTGTGGGCCCCCTCGTTACCACCCTAGTCCGGGCGCCAGTCAGCCATCGTGATCCCGCGCACCATCGGGCCGCAAAAACCCGGCGGCAGAGATCCGACGGCTGCCGTCGTATCTGCCCGGCAGGGGTTGCGGCGCAGGCAGGCTTGGTGATCGCAGTCACAGACAGGTTCGGGCGCCAACCGTATGCTGGGGCCGTAAGGCACACGGCCAGGAGGAGACGGGAGTATGAGCGGGCCTTCCCTTTGGCAGGCGGCGGCACATCAGGCGGTGCATGAGGCACAGGAGACCGAGGTGGCCCAGGGGCTGGCCTGGTTGGCCGCATTCAACCGCCGGCAAGACCCTGCCGCGGCCCGGGTAGCGGCGGCCCTGGTGGAGACCTGGAACCAACGGGTGTTGGCCCATCTTACCGCGGAAGAGGACGACCTGTATCCCTGGCTCCGTCAAGCCCGACCGCAGGTGCGCGGGCTGTTAGACCAGCTGGCAGCCGAGCATGCCGCACTAACCAGGGCGGTGGCCGCCGCTCGTGCGGCACTGGAAGAGAAGGGACCGGACGCGGTGGCGGCGGTGCTAGAGCCGGCTCTCGATCTCTTGCGTCGACATGCCCGTCGGGAGGAGTCCTTGCTGGCTTCTCCCGCCGCAGCGGTGCCGGTCCGGCCTGTCCGTGCACATTCCTGAAGGAGGCACTCCGGTGGCTCGCAAACGTTCCCCGCTGTTCCGCTCGCTGGCGTACCTGCGGCGCGGCCGGCGCATCAATCAGGGCTGGACGGAGGAGAATCCCCGTGATCGGCAGTGGGAGGACCTCTACCGTGCTCGCTGGCAACATGATAAGGTGGTCCGTTCCACGCATGGCGTCAATTGTACCGGCTCGTGCAGCTGGAAAGTCCACGTGAAGGACGGGATCGTGACCTGGGAAACCCAGGCCACGGACTATCCCTCCATCGGACCCGACATGCCCGAATATGAACCCCGCGGCTGCCCCCGAGGGGCCAGCTTTTCCTGGTACCTGTACAGCCCCATGCGGGTCAAGTACCCTTATGTGCGGAGCGCCCTCTGGCGGGCCTGGCAGGCGGCCCGCAGCCGCACTGGCGACCCGGTGCGGGCCTGGGAGACCCTGCGTCAGGATCGGCTGCAAGTGGCGGCCTGGCAGCAGGCCCGCGGCAAGGGCGGTTTTGTAAGGGTTTCCTGGGATGAGGCGGCGGAACTGGTGGCCGCGGCCCTGGTCGACACCATCCGGGCCTATGGGCCCGACCGCATCGCCGGCTTCAGCCCCATCCCCGCCATGTCCATGGTCAGTTTTGCAGCCGGGTCCCGCTTTTTGTCCCTGCTGGGCGGGTCCATGCTGAGTTTTTACGATTGGTATGCCGACCTGCCCCCGGCGTCCCCGCAGGTGTGGGGCGAGCAGACGGATGTGCCCGAAAGCGCTGATTGGTACAACAGCCGCTACCTCATCATCTGGGGCACCAACCTGCCCATGACCCGTACGCCGGACGCGCACTTCATGGTGGAGGCGCGCTATAACGGCACCAAGGTGGTGGAGGTCAGCCCGGACTACGCGGAGGCGGCCAAGTTCGCCGATGAGTGGCTGCCAGCGCGGCCGGGCACGGACGGGGCCCTGGCCATGGCCATGACCCATGTCATCCTGACCGAGTTCTACCGCGATCACCCCACCCCGTACTTTGAGGACTATGTCAAGCAGTACACCGACCTGCCCTTCCTGGTCACGTTGGAGGCCGGTCCGGGCGAGGCCAATCTGGCAGGGCGCTTCGTCACCGCCGCCGACCTGGGCCTGGAGGCGGGGGAGCATGCGGCCTGGAAGACGGTCCTCTGGGATGACCAGGCGGGGGAACCGGTGGTGCCCCCCGGCAGCCTGGGCTTCCGCTGGGACGGGTCGGGGCGGTGGAATCTGCACCTGGAACGGGAGGACGGCAGCCCGATCGTCCCTCGCCTGAGCTTCCTGGATGCTGGTGTCGAAACGGTTCTGGTACAGTTCCCCTACTTTGGCAACGGGCGGGCCGAAGCGGTGGTGCGGGGGGTGCCGGTGCGCCGGTTACGGTTCGGCGACGGGAGCGAGCACTGGGTCACCACCGTGTTCGACCTCCTGATGGCCCACGTAGGGGTGGACCGTGGCCTGCCGGGGGACTACCCCCGCAGTTATGAAGACCCGCGCCCCTACACCCCCGCCTGGCAGGAGGCCATCACCGGGGTGCCGCAAGACCAGGTCATCCGGGTGGCGCGGGAGTTTGCCGCCACCGCCGCCCGCACCCGGGGCCGGGCCCTGATCGCCATGGGTGGGGGCACCAACCACTGGTATCACAGCGATGTCACCTACCGGGCCATGTTGAACCTGGTGCTGCTGACCGGCAGCCAGGGCGTGAACGGCGGCGGTTGGGCGCATTACGTGGGGCAGGAGAAGGTACGGCCCTTGGAGGGCTGGCAGACGCTGGCCGCGGCGCGCGATTGGGGGATTCCCGCCCGGCAGCAGAATGGCACCCTCTTCTTCTACACCGCCAGTGAGCAGTTTCGGTACGAGACCCTGGACCCGGGGACGCTGGTCACCCCCTGGGCTGGCCCCACCGGCCGCCTGCACCTGATGGACCTGCAGGCCCTGGCGGTGCGCCTGGGCTGGCTGCCATCCTACCCCCAGTTCACCCGCAACCCCCTCGATCTGGTCGCGGAGGCGCGCCGGGAGGGGGCACGGGATGAGGCGGCGATAGCGGCCTACGTCGCCCGCCGGCTGGAGTCGGGTCAGCTGCGGTTTGCGGTGGAGGAGCCCGAGGATCCTCGCAACTTCCCGCGGGTGCTCTTTGTCTGGCGCTCCAATCTGCTGGGGGCGTCCGGAAAGGGGCATGAGTTCTTCCTCAGGTTTCTGCTCGGCACCAGTGGGCATGTGCTGGCGGAACCGGGGGGAGGGCAGCCGGACGGGGTGCGCTTGGCGGACACGATCCCCGAAGGCAAGCTGGATTTGCTGGTCACCACCGATTTCCGGATGACCTCCACCGCTCTTTACTCCGACGTGCTGCTGCCGGCGGCCACTTGGTATGAGAAGCATGACCTGTCCAGCACCGATATGCATCCCTTTGTCCATCCCTTCAACCCTGCGGTCAGCCCCCCCTGGGAGGTGAAGAGCGACTGGCAGGCCTTTCAGGCTCTGGCCCGGACCTTCTCGCGCCTGGCAGCCGACCACCTGCCGGAGGAGGTGGAGGACCTGGTGGCGGTGCCGCTGCAGCATGACACCCCGGATGAGCTGGCCCAGCCGGGCGGCCGTATCCGGGACTGGCGCCGGAGGGAGGTGCCGGCCGAGCCCGGGCGCACATTGCCCCGGTTGGTGGTGGTGCGCCGGCGCTACCGGGACCTGTGGGCCCAGATGACCAGCGTGGGCCCGGCGGCGGAGACAGCTCTGACCACCAAGGGGGTGCGGATTGATGGACGGGCGGCCTACGCCGAGCTGCGCCGCAAGTTAGGGGTGGTGAGGGAAGGGGCCGCCGCGGGCCGGCCACGCATCGTCGAGGACCGGCGGGCAGCCGATGCCATCCTCATCCTCTCCGGCACCACCAACGGGCACCGGGCGGTGGAGGAATGGACAGCGTTGGCCCAGACCACCGGGATAGCAGCGCTGCGGGAAGTGGCCGCTGGCCATGAGGAGGAGGCTTTCTCCATCAAGGAGCTGACCGCCCAGCCCCGGCAGGCTATCCCCTCGCCGGTGTGGAGCGGGCTCGAGGCCGAGAACCGGCGCTACTCGCCCTTTACGGTCAACGTGGACTACCGGGTGCCCTGGCGCACCCTGACCGGCCGGCAGCACTTCTTCCTCGACCACGAGCTGATGGCGGACCTGGGGGAGGGCCTGCCGCTGTACCGGCCTCCGCTGGACCTGCCGCCCTTTACCCCTGCCGACCCCGCGGTGGCGGGCAACGGCCAGCGGGTGCTGGCGGTGCGCTGGATCACCCCCCACCAGAAGTGGGGCATCCATTCCACCTACGCGGACAATCCGCGCATGTTGAGCCTGTTCCGGGGCGGGCAGACGGTGTGGGTGAGCGACCGGGATGCAGCTGCCCTGGGGATTGCGGACAACGACTGGATTGAGGTCTACAGCCGCAACGGGGCCATCATCGCCCGGGCGGTGGTCAGCCACCGGCTGCCTCCCGGGATGGTGCTCATGTACCATGCCCAGGACCGCACGGTGGGGGTGCCGGCCTCCTTCATCACCGGGGACCGGGGCGGGACCCACAACAGCGTCACCCGCGTCATCCCCAAGCCCACCCACTTTATCGGCGGGTACGCGCAGCTGTCCTACGGTTTTAACTACTACGGGCCCACCGGGCACCAGCGCGACACCATGGTGCTCATCCGACCGGTGGAGGAAGCAGTGCGTAGCGGCCGGAAGGGAGTGAACTGGCTTGCGGATTAAGGCCCAGGTGGCGATGGTGATGAACCTCGACAAGTGTATCGGCTGCCATACCTGCAGTGTCACCTGCAAGAACACCTGGACGAACCGGCCGGGGACGGAGTACATCTGGTTCAACAACGTGGAGACCCGCCCAGGCATGGGCTATCCCCGCGCATGGGAGGACCAGGACCACTGGCGGGGTGGCTGGACCCTGCGCCAGGGGCGGCTGGTGCTGCGCTCGGGCGGGGCCCTGACCCGGCTGGCCCAGATCTTTTACAACCCCGATCTGCCCACGGTGGATGACTACTATGAACCGTGGACCTACGACTATGCCACCCTGATCGATAGCCCGGAGCGCCGCCACCAGCCGGTGGCGCGGCCGCACTCCCTGCTGACGGGGGAGGCCCTGGACCGCCCCACCTGGGGGCCGAACTGGGATGACGACCTTGCGGGGGGCCCGGCGGCGGCCGGGCGCGACCCCAATCTGCAGGCCTTGCAGGAGCAGGTGCGGCTGGCTTATGAAGAGACCTTCATGATGTATCTGCCCCGCATCTGTAACCATTGCCTCAATCCCGCCTGCGTGGCGGCCTGCCCTTCGGGGGCGATGTACAAGCGGGAGGAGGACGGCATCGTCCTGGTCGACCAGGAGGCCTGCCGAGGGTGGCGCTTCTGCGTCAGCGCCTGCCCTTACAAGAAGGTGTACTTCAATTGGAACAGCCACAAGGCCGAGAAGTGCACCTTCTGCTACCCGCGCATCGAGGCTGGGCTGCCGACCGTCTGTTCGGAGACCTGTGTCGGGCGCATCCGCTACCTGGGCGTTATCCTCTATGACGCCGACCGGGTCAAGGCGGTGGCCATGACCGAGGACCCCCGCGACCTCTATGCGGCCCAGCGCGCCCTTTTCCTTGACCCGTCCGATCCTAAGGTGGTCCGGGAGGCGCGCGCCGCCGGCATCAATGACAGCTGGCTGGAGGCGGCCCGCCGCTCGCCTGTCTATCGGATGGCGGTGGAGTGGGGGATCGCCCTGCCCCTGCATCCGGAGTACCGCACTCTGCCCATGATCTGGTATGTACCGCCCTTGAGCCCCATCCTACAGCACTTGCCGGAGGAGGCCGGGGCCGACCCGGATGTTCTCATGCCCACCGTGGACGCCATGCGCATCCCCCTCCAGTACCTGGCCAACCTGTTGGCGGCGGGGGAGGTGGAGGTGGTGCGGCGGGTGTTGCGTAAGCTGGTGGCCATGCGGGTACACATGCGGCGGCGGGCGGAGGGGCTGGAGACCCCGGCCGACCTGCTGGAGGAGGCCGGCACCAACCGGGAGGAGCTGGAGGCGATGGCCCGCCTGCTGAGTGTGGCCAAGTACGAGGAACGGTTCGTCATCCCCACCGGGGCACGGGAAGGGGATCCCGACCTGGCCTACGAGCAGGGGGCCTGCAGCCTGGAGGGGATCGCGCCGCCCGAAGGGGTGCCGTTTGTGCAGTTCCGTCTGCCGGGGAAGGAGGTCGGGGTATGACCGTCCCGGACGGGGAACGGATGGCGTTAAAGCTGGCGGCTTTCCTGGCCGGCTATCCGGACCGGGCCTTCTGGCGGGTCTGGAGGCAGGTGCCGGCAGTGCTGGCGCAGGTGGATCCGGCCCTGCGGCCCCGCCTGGCAGAGGCGGTGGCGGCCCTGGAGGGCCGGGACCCGCTTGACCTGGAGGCCCACTACGTGGAGGTGTTCGACTTTGCCGAGGACACCGGGCTGGCCCTCACCTTCCACGAGCACGGTGACAGCCGCGCCCGGGGACAGGCGCTGCTGGCGTTGCAGGACCTGCTGCGGCAGGAGGGGTTCCGGCCACAACCGGGGGTGCTTCCCGACCACCTGCCCCTACTGCTGGAATTCCTGGCCGTGGCCCCGGAGAGCCCGGCACGGGCGGCGGTGGCGCGGCGGGTGGCGCCGGTAGCCGCCCGGCTGGCAGAGCGGCTGCAGGCCCGGGGCAGCCCCTATGCCGCTGTGTGGCAGGCCATCAGCAGCCTGCTGCCTGCGGGGACGGATGCCCTCCCGGCCGGCCCGGCCCGGCAGGACGCCCGGGAGCTTTTCGACCTGCCCTATCCCCTCGCCCCGGGCCCGGCGGCGCCCGGGTTCCCGGTCTGACAGGAGGCGACGGCATGCAGCAGTTTTTGTGGGTGATCTATCCCTACCTGACCCTGAGCCTCATGGTGTGGGGGAGCCTCTGGCGGTACGACCTCGACCCGTTGGGCTGGGGGTCCCGCTCCAGCGAGGTGCTGGAGAAGCGCTGGCTGAAATGGGGCAGCCTCCTGTTCCACTGGGGCATCATCCTGGTGTTTTTCGGGCACGTGGCCGGTATTCTGGTGCCCAAGGCGGTGTGGTCGGCTCTGGGGGTGTCGCGGGAGTTCTATCATGAGAACGCCGACATCGCCGGGGGCATCACCGGCCTCATGGCCTGGACCGGGATCGGGATCCTGATCCTGCGCCGCTGGCGCTTCCCGCGTGTGCGCATCAATTCCCGGGTTATGATGGACTGGGTGGCCATCCTGCTGCTGTTCGTGGTCATCTCCCTGGGGCTCAGCATCACCCTCCTCTACAACAATATGGTGGGACCCTACGGTTACCGCAGCACCGTTGGGCCTTGGATCCGGGGGCTCCTGGTCCTGCATCCGGATCCGACCCTGATGGCGGGGGTCCCGCTCTTGATCAAGATTCACATCCTGGCGGCCTTTACCCTCTTCGCCATTTCGCCCTTCACGCGCCTCGTGCACATCTGGAGCCTGCCCCTGGCCTACCTGCGCCGGGCGCCGATCCAGTACCGCTCTCGGACCCAATACCGGGGCCGGGGAGCTTGACGGTAGCCGGGTAGGGGCCACCCACGGGGTGCCGGAAGGAGGAGAAACAGGCATGGCCGTAGAGGAGGAGGACCTGCTGGCGCGGCTGCTGCGCCACAACGCGGCCTTCAGGGCGCGGGCGGAGGCGTCCCCGCCAGCGGGCGACGGGCGGCCGCGGCGGGCGTTGTTGATCCTCACTTGTATGGATGCGCGCCTGACCTGCCTGGTGCCGGCGGCCCTGGGCCTGGAGGACGGGGACGCCCACGTGGTCCGGACACCGGGCGCCCTGATCCCCGGACCGCAGGACGGTGCCCTCGAGGCCATCGTGGTTTCGGTTGCCCGTTACGGCACGCGGGACATCCTGGTCCTGGGGCACACGGACTGCGCCATGGAGGCCATCGACGGGCCGCAGGTCCGGCGGCAGCTGCAGGCGCAGGGAGTGGACCCCTCCCGCCTGGCGGACTGGGAGCAAGGTGCCGGTCTGGGGCTGGAGGCGTGGCTGCGGGCGGCCGGGGAACCGGAGGCGGCGGTGCGGGCCACGTGCCGGCAACTGCGGGCCCATCCGTTGATTCCCTCGGAAGTGCGGATTCACGGCGGGGTGCTGGACACCGGATCCGGCGCGGTCCGGCTGGTGGTGGACGGCCGCGGGCCGGGACCCGGCTAAGGAGGGATGAGCGATGTTGGAGCCGTCAGGCGGAGGGGGGGTCCGGGGCGGTCCCCGGGCCGCCCTGGTACTGGCCACGGTGGGGTTTTTCGGGGGGTTTGCCGGGGTTTCCGTCTTCGGGCCCCTGGTGCCCAAATTCGTGCAGGCCATGCATTTGAGCCCGCTGGAGGGAGGCTTGCTGGCGGCCATCGCCAACCTCACCGGTTCCTTGTTGCGGATTCCCTTCGGCGCCTGGGTGGACGCCATCGGCGGCAAACGGCCGTTTCTGATCCTGCTGGCGCTGGCGCTGACTGGGATCCTGGGCACAGCGGCGCTGGTGGACGTGGCGTATCCGGCTCGCCTGGGAGGTCTGTACCCGGTGCTGCTCCTCCTGGGGCTGCTGTCGGGCGCCGGTATCGCGACTTTCTCCGTCGGGATTGGGCAGGTTTCTTACTGGTTCCCCCGCTCCCAGCAGGGTGGCCCGCTAGGGATTTACGCCGGGATCGGCAACCTGGGTCCGGGCCTCTTTGCCGGCATCCTGCCGGTGCTGGTCATCCGCTGGGGCATGGTGCCGGCCTACCTGGCCTGGGCCGGTTTTTTGGCGATCATCCTCCTCATCTATGCCCTCTGGCAGCATGATGCCCCCTCGTTTCAGCTCGCTGCCCGCGGCGAGCGGGTGACGGCCGCCCGGGTGGCGGCGTACGGCCAGGAACTCCTCCCGGTCGGTAGCGCCCGGGAAGGGCTGGAGCGGGCCGCCCGACGGCCGGCCACCTGGGCCCTGGTGACCCTCTATTTCACCTCCTTCGGCGGATTCCTGGCCCTGACCGCCTGGTTGCCCTCCTTTTGGCATGCCGCTTACCACCTGCCCCTGGAAACCGCCGGCTTGTACACCCTAGTGTATTCGGTCCTGACCTCGCTGGTGCGGGTGCCGGGCGGGGTCCTCGCCGACCGCCTGTCCATCCGTTATGCCCTGACCGTCAACCTACTGGTGATCGGGGTCGGGGCAACGGTGGTGATGCTGGCCGGCTCCGCTGGGATTGCTTTAGGGGGGACGGTGGTGCTGGCGGTAGGCATGGGGCTGCAGAATGCGATCGTGTTTAAACTGGCCCCCCGCTATGTCCCCGACGCCATGGGCGGAGCCGCCGGATGGGTGGGCGGCCTGGGGGCGTTGGGCGGGTTCCTCATTCCGCCGCTGATGGGGTACCTGGCCGGCAGCCGGGGAGGAGGGCACCCCTATCAGATGAGCTTTGCGGTCTTCCTGGTGCTGGTGCTCCTCAATTTGGGCGTGGTGGTGTGGCTGGGCCGCCTGGCTCCCCCGGCGCCGGGGGAGGAGGCCGGGACCGGACGGCGGGCAGCCGGGGGGGAGTGGGCGCCAGGCGGGTCCGGTGGCCCTGCGCCGGCGGGAAAGGGGACGGATTATGGGCGGTACTGAAGGTTCCCCGGCCGCGGCCGGGGAGGCAGTCCGGGATTTGCTGGAAGTGCTGCAGCGGCGGTTCGGCCGGATCCCCGAGGACCTGGTACGCCAAGTGCTAGGCCTGGCGGAACCCGATGTCATCGACCGCCTGATTCTGGTGGCCGCCAATGCGCCGTCGCTGGACCGCTTCCGGCGTGAACTGGAGGCCGGGCCGCAGACCTTCCGCCTGCCCGGCCTCGGGTAGGCCAGCGCGGCCGGGAGGCAAGGACATGGGGGTCTCAGGTTTTCTGCCGGCGACGGCGGCGGTGGAGGCGGCGACCGCTTTTGCGGCTGCCTTTCCGGGTTTTGCGCGGGTCGGGAAACCGGATCGCTGCTTCCTGGGTACCGTGATAGCCGGTCGCCCGGTGGTGCTGGAGCTGCGCCGGGACGCCCTCGGCTGGTGGGCATCCGACCATGACTTGGCAGCGGCGCTGCTCAACCTGGGCGGGCCCTATCCCTTTCCGGACTGGCTGCGCGATCCGCGCCGGGCCACCGACCCCGGGGTACGCCTGTGGGAACGCTACTGGGGGGTCCGTCCGGTCCGGTTTCTTGCGGCCTTTGAAGGCCTGGCCTGGACCGTGCTGGCTCAGCAGGTGACGATGCGGTTTGCCGCCAGCCTCAAGCGCGGGCTCGCGGAAGCGCTGGGACCGGTCGTGCCTACGCCCCTGGGACCCCTGGCCCTGTTTCCCGAACCGGCAGCCATCCTAGGGTTGGACGCGGCCGGCTGGCGGCAGCTCCACATCAGCCGATCCAAGGCCGCCTACCTGCGGGAACTTGCCCAACGCTTCGTAGCTGGTGAACCGGACCTGCCGGACGAGACCGCTGCCGCCCGCGCGCAGCTGGAGGGGTGGCGGGGCTTCGGGCCCTGGTCGGCGGCTTATGCCCTCCTCCGTGTCTACGGCCATCCGGATGCCCTCCCGGCCGAAGACGCGGGTTTGAGACGAGCGATCCGCCGTCTGTACGGGCTGGAGCGGGTGGATGCAGCAGCGGTGGAGCGGGCGGCAGCGGTCTGGGCGCCCTTCCGGGGCTACTTTGCTTTCTATGCCTGGATGGAAAACCGGCGGCTGGCCGGCGACATGCTGGTAACCGCGGACTAGTTAAAACAGACCGCGCCCCTCTGCATCGAATCCGGTCAGGAATGTCTTTACCCTGGTCTGCCCGTTTTCCGCCAGCAGGCTATGCGGTCCGAAGAGGGACCTTCCCGTCGGCACGGTGATCACGGTCACAAAACGCTGCCCCCGGCCGGGCTTGGATAGAGGACGGAAACCGGCGGGCAGACCCGCAGTTCCGGGCGGTCCCGCCCGCCGACCTCCGGCCGCCTGGGCGGCCTGAAAACGGGAGGTAGCATCGTGAACACCAACACCGTACGCGTGCGGGGCCGGCCGGCGGGCGCGCTGGCCATGGCTACGCTGGGTTTCTTCGGCGGGTTCGCCGGGGTGTCCATCTTCGGGCCGCTGGTGCCTAAATTCAGCCATGCCATGGCCCTCTCCCCGGTGGAGGCCGGACTGCTGGCGGCCATTGCCAATCTTTCCGGATCCCTGCTCCGGATCCCCTTCGGGGCCTGGGTGGATTCCGCTGGCGGCAAACGTCCGTTTCTGATCCTGCTGCTGGCCTCCTGGCTCGGGGTTGCCGGCACGGCCTGGCTGGTGCATGCTGCTTACCCCGCGCATCTGCAGGGGATGTATCCGGTCCTGCTGCTGCTCGGGCTCCTGTCCGGGGCTGGGATCGGAACCTTCTCCGTGGGGATCGCCCAGGTCTCCTATTGGTTCCCGCGCTCCCGCCAGGGTGGGGCGTTGGGGACGTACGCCGGCCTGGGCAATACCGCCCCCGGGATTTTCGCGGGCCTGCTGCCGGCTCTGGTGCTGGCGTGGGGCATGGTGTCCGCCTATGCGGGCTGGGCGGTGTTCCTGGGTCTCATCATCCTGCTCTATGCGCTGCTGATGCACGACGCACCCTCCTTCCAGCTCCGCCGCCAGGGCCTGCCGGCGGACGCGGCGGCGGTGGCGGCCTACGGGCAGGAACTGCTGCCGGCCGGCAGCGCTCGCGCCGGCCTGGCGCGCGCGGCGCGGCGGCCGGCGACCTGGCTGCTGGTGGCCTTCTACTTTACCTCCTTCGGCGGCTTCCTGGCCCTGACCGCCTGGCTGCCCTCCTTCTGGCACACTGCTTATCATGAACGCCTGCAGGCTGCCGGGCTGCTCACCCTCAGTTTCTCCCTGCTGAGCTCCCTGGTGCGGGTGCCGGGCGGCATCCTGGCTGACCGTCTCTCCATCCGTTATGCCCTGGCGGTCAATCTCCTGGTTATGGGGACCGGTGCCCTGCTGGTGATGGGAGCGGGCAGCCCGGGCGCCGCCCTGGCGGGTACCCTGGTGATCGCCCTGGGGATGGGGCTGCAGAATGCGGTGGTCTTCAAGCTGCTCCCCCGCTATGTGCCCGATGCCATGGGAGGCGCGGCCGGATGGGTAGGCGGCCTGGGGGCGTTGGGCGGATTCGTGATCCCGCCGCTCCAAGGGCTGGCCGTGCAGCTGGTGGGTGGTCCGCATCCTTATGCGGCCAGTTTCGGGGTGCTGCTGGCGCTGGTGGCCCTGGACCTGGCGCTGGTGCCGTGGCTGGGTCGCCAGCCGCAGGGCGTCCTGGCCGCGCCCGGCCTGGCGGCCGAGGTGTCGGAATCCGCCGGCTAAAGCCGGGAAAGGGGAGGGGCGGGACCGTCCGGTCCCGCCCCTTTTGGCGTGGGGGCGCTTTTCCCGGGGGATGCGGGCGGCTAGAATCGCGGCAGGAGGGATGATCGGTGGGCGTGATGGATCTGTTCCGGCATCCGCCTGGTCTGTGGGACCGGGAACCGTGGAGGTGGCCGCCCTGCTGGCCGGCCCCACGCCCGTCCGGGTGGTGGACGTGCGCACGCCCTTCGAGTTCCGGCGTGGTCACCTGCCGGGAGCGGTGCCGGCGCCCTGGGGGCGGACCGCGGCGGTGCTGGCGGCCTGGGACCGGAGCACGCCGATCCGGTCGTCTCAAGACCGGTCATCGCAGCCAGGCCGCCGCCCGCCGCCTGCTCGCACCCGGGTTCCACGATGTCAGCCAGCTGGCCGGCGGGATGGATCGCGGGGGACGCGAAGGCCGGCCGTTGACGGCCGGCCGCGGGTAATGCCGGATCCGGGATTCAGTCGCCTTCGTTCTCGGGGAAATGGGCGGCGTCGGCGATGAACTGCTGAGCCGCGTCGACCGCGCAGCCCCAGCCTTCCGCCAGCGTGGCCCAGCGGGCGGCCTCGTCAACCGCCATCCGGGTTTCCTTGCGGATGAGGCGGGCTAGGTCGATGTCCTCGATGTACTCGACCGTAAAGGTGGGGCGGTGATCGCTGTCAAAGCCGATGAGCCATACCGCCGCCGCCGATCGGGAACGGAAACAGGCCCAGGTGCCGACCTGGGCGGGTAGATAGAAGGGCCACACCAGGTCCGCCAGCAGCGCCAAGGGGCCCGGGTCGGCTGACGTGCCCAGCAGCACCCCGGCATCGCCCAGCGCACGGCCCAGGGTTTCCTGCCGGGCTGCGGCGGCCCCGACCTGTTCGGGGCTGAGGGTGCTAAGGGAGGCCAGCACGTCGGTGGGGGAAGGCATATCCAGGCTCCTTTCACGGCGATTGCGGGCGCCAGGCGCCCGGTCCATCCAAGAGGATATCATACCGGCGTCCGGCTGCCCGTGCGGGGGGTAACCCTACCCGCTCCCCCGGCGTTGGGAGCGATGTGGCCCCGGGCGTGGCGTGGCCGGACCGCCGGCCGGAGGGTTGCGTTCGGGGGGCGTTCCTGGTAAAACGGCACGGACAGGGCCGGGACCGCGGACCGCAGTGGCGGCCCCGGCCGAGTCCGGCGTGGAGAGAGGAGAATGGCCCCGCATGCACGGTGCCCGGTTTCCGGTACCCGCGTTCGATCGTCACTGGTTCTTTGCTGTCAACGGATTGGCCCATAGCGGCTGGTCCTTCCTGAATCCGCTCATGGTGGTGCTGGCGCGGTATTCCCCTGAGATCTGGGTGCTGATCTTCCTCCTGCTCTGGTTCTGGCCGCCGCTTACCGCCAGCCGCATGCGCCGGGCGCTCATTTATGCGGCGGTGGCGGGGGTGCTGGCCCTGGCGATTAACGCGGCGCTGGGGCATCTCCTGCCCTACCGGCCGCGGCCGTTTGTCCTCTATCCCCACCTGGTGTATAAGCTCATCCCCCACGCCGCCGACACCTCGTTCCCGTCCGACCACGCCGCCGGCAGCTTTGCCTTTGCCCTGGCGTTCCTGTACGGCAGCCGGCGGGCAGGGGCCTGGGCCTTCCTGTTTGCGGCCGGGATTGCCCTGGCCCGGGTGTGGACGGGCGTTCATTGGCCGACCGATGTGCTCGCGGGTGCGGTCATCGGCCTGTTCTCCGCGGTGGTGGTGTTGCGCGCCCGCCGCCTGTTGGAGGGCCTGGTACGGTTTGCCTTCCGCCTGTTCCGGATGAGCCGGCCGCGGCTGGAGCGGGGCGCGGTCTAGGCCGCGCCCGTCACGGCCGGGCTTCCTCCCTCACCAGGGCGGCCGCCTCGTAGCGGCCATTCCGCCATATCAGCCGTTGGGCCTGGACCGGGATGCCGGGCCACAAGCTGGCAGTGATCCGTTCGAACCGGCGCGGGTCCCCGGTTGTGAAGAACTCCATCTGGCCGCTGCCGCCGCCGGGAGGGAGCAATCGGCCGAGACGGCGGGCGGTTTCCAGGCCGGGGTCGATGATGGCGGCGCGATCCCCCACCTCTTCGCGGAAGATGCGTTCCATGTGGGGGAAGTGGGTGCAGCCCAGTACGACGGTGTCCACCTTCCGGCGGAACACATCGGTAAGGCAGGCCCGCACCGCCAGGCGGGCTGCCTCGCTTTCCGTCTCCCCGGCCTCGGCCATGGTCACCAGGTCGGGGCAGGCCCGTTGCACCACTTCGGCTGTCGGGTCCCGGGCCTGGACCGCCATGCGGTAGATGCCCGAGCGGTAGGTGGCGAGGGTGGAGAGGACGCCGATGCGGCGGTTGCGGGAGACCGCAGCGGCCTGCTGGGCGCCGGCCTCCACCACCCCGATCACCGGCACCGGCGAGCGCCGGCGGGCCTCGTCAAGGGCCGCAGCCGTGGCGGTGTTGCAGGCAATCACCACCGCCTGCACCCCACGGCTCAGGAAAAAATCGAGGAAACGCAGGAAGAGGTCGCGGACCTCGCTCAGGGGACGGGAGCCATATGGGAAATGCAGCGAGTCCGCCCCGTAGAGAAAATCATGGTCGGGATAGAGCTCACGGGCCTGCCGCAGCACCGTCAGTCCGCCTTCACCGGAATCAAAGACCGCAATGGGGGATTGGGTGGTCAAGGTGCCCCTCCTCGGGCGCAGGGTGGGAGCCGACGGCCGGGTCCCGGGGATCCGGCCGCCGGCTGGGTCCGGCGGCGGGCCCCCGGGGGCCGGTCGCCTGGTATCAGCATACGACAGCTCCCGCCCGGCTGCACGTGGGCAACGGTTGCCGGGGGCGCCAGTTCCTGGCGGACCACGCCCGTCGGCGGAAACGAGGACGGGATGCCGTTCCTGCTGAGCCTGTTATGGGAGCGCCTGCGCTGCAACCAGGTCTGGGTCCTGGCCGTGCTGGCAACGGTGGTGACCCTGGCGGGGCGGCCGCCTGCGCCTGGGTCGAGCGCCTGCCGTTGTTCCTCGGCGTCTCCTGGGCCATGCCTCTGGCCACGACCATGGGCGACGGCTACCGCCGCAGGGTAGGGACCCTGGGCGGTCAAGCTGATCGCGATTCCCCTGGTGGGGGCTGTTTTCGTATCCTGGGCGTCCACCCTGGATTCGACCTACCTGACGCGGCTCCCGGGCATGAAATACCGCCCCGGGACCCGCCATCACCTGTCGGTCTATGGCTGTATCCCTATCATGGCCCACTTTATCCAGGCACTGGTGCAGGCAAAGCAGCGGGTGGGGCTGGTGGCCCCCATTGACCCGCGGTGGTGGCCGGGGACCGTGACGGCTCGGTTTTGATGACGGCGGCGCTTGTGCGGCACCTGGCCCCTCGCTGGTGATGGCTCTGACCCCGTCGGTGGTGGCCCGGGAGGCGTTCCGGGATCTGGGTGTAGCCCATGCTGATGGGGAAAAGACCCTCGCCAAAAGCCTGGAAACGCTGCATGCGGCCGATTTGCTGCTGCGTTTCCGGGAATCCACCGGCTCCCGGCTGCGGGAGGTGCCGGTGGAGCTCGGTTGGGCCGGCCAGGGCTTGAGCCGCTACTGGGCGCGGCAGCAGGGCCTGGTGCTGGGTCTGGCCCGGGATGGTACGGTGAGCCTGGGGTTGACGCGGACCCGCAGCGACCGGGTGCTGGTGGTCAGCCGGGAACTCCACTGAGGCGAGGGCAGAGACGGACAGGGTATGATGGAGCCAAAAAGAGGGAGGCGGTGGGCATGGCCGACAAACCGGCCTCGAAGGCGCATCCTGTGCCATCCGGTCCTTCGGGTACACTGGAGGAGATATTCGCCCGGCTCCGGAGTTCGCCCGGGGGCCTCCCGGCGGATGAGGCCGCCCGCCGGCTGGCGGAAGCAGGGCCTAATGCCCTGGAGGAGCACCGGATGAACCCGCTCCTCCGCTTTCTGGGGTACTTTTGGGGTCCCATCCCGTGGATGATTGAAGTGGCGGCGGCGTTGTCGGCCGTCGTGCGCCATTGGGCCGATTTCACGATTATCGTCCTGCTGCTGGTCTTTAATGGTGTGGTGGGATTCTGGCAGGAATATAAGGCAGCGGGGGCGGTGGCAGCCTTAAAGCAGCAGCTGGCGTTGCAGGCCCGGGTGCTGCGGGACGGGCAATGGCGGCAGCTGCCGGCCCGGGACCTGGTCCCGGGTGACGTGATCCAGATCCGGCTGGGAGATATTGTACCGGCTGATGTGCTGCTGTTTGAGGGCGAGTACCTGAGTGTGGACCAGTCCGCGCTGACCGGGGAATCGTTGCCGGTTTCCAAAAAAGCGGGCGACGCGGCTTATTCGGGCACCATCGTCAAGCAGGGGGAAATGCGGGCTCTGGTGACTGCCACCGGTATGCGCACCTTTTTTGGCCGCACGGCGGGACTGGTGGAGACTGCAGGGGCGGTTTCGCATTTCCAGAAGGCGGTGTTGCGCATCGGGAATTATCTCATCTACCTGAGTCTGGGCCTCGTCGTGGTGCTGTTGAGCGTGCAGCTGGCGCGCGGCGCCCCCTTCCTCACCTTGGTGCAGTTCGCCCTGATTCTAACCGTAGCATCGATCCCGGTTGCTATGCCGGCCGTGCTTTCGGTGACCATGGCCGTGGGCGCGCTGGCGTTGTCGCGTCTGAAGGCCATCGTCACCCGCTTGGAATCCATTGAAGAAATGGCGGGCATCGACGTCCTCTGTTCGGACAAGACCGGAACCTTGACCCAGAACCGGCTGACTCTGGGGCCAGTGGTGGCGGTGGACACCCCGATGACGGACGACGTGATCCTGGCGGCGGCGCTGGCGTCCCGGGAGGAGGACGAGGACGCCATCGACCGGGCCGTGCTGGAAGCGCTGCACGACCTTTCGGCCCTGGCGGCGTATCGGGTGCGCCGATTTGTTCCCTTTGACCCCGTCAGCAAGCGGACCGAAGCCACCGTTACGGCCCCCGACGGTACGGGGATGGTGGTGACCAAAGGCGCTCCGCAGGCGGTGTTGGCCCTGTGCCCGCCTGATGAGACCCGCACTGCCCGGGTGGGGCAGGCGGTAGCGGACCTGGCCGCCAAGGGCTACCGGACCCTGGGTGTGGCGCGCCGGGAGGGGGAGGGGCCCTGGAGCTTTCTCGGCCTCTTGTCCCTGTTTGATCCGCCCCGGGCGGATTCCCGCGAGACCATCGCCCAAGCTATCGCTCATGGCATTCGCGTTAAGATGGTCACAGGTGATAATGTCGCCATCGCCCGGGAAATCGCGGGGCAGCTGGGCCTTGGCCGGAACATCGAACCGGCCGGACAGCTGTTTGCTGCCGGAGTCGACGCCGGCGGCCTGGATGACCGCTCGGAGGCCCAAATTGAGGCGGCCGACGGCTTTGCAGAGGTGTTCCCGGAGCACAAGTTCGGGATCGTCAAGGCCCTGCAGCGGCATGGCCATTTGGTGGCCATGACGGGGGACGGGGTGAATGATGCGCCGGCCCTTAAACAGGCGGACGTCGGGATTGCGGTCTCCGGAGCCACCGACGCGGCGCGGGCAGCAGCGGACCTGGTGCTGACGGCGCCGGGACTCCGCGTCATCATCAGGGCAGTGGAGGAAGCACGGCGAATCTTCGAGCGGATGAACAGCTATGTGATCTACCGCATTACCGAAACCATCCGCATCATGTTCTTTGTGGTGCTGGCGATGCTGGTCTTCAATTTTTACCCGATTTCGGCGGTTATGATCATCTTGCTGGCCTTCTTTAATGACCTTCCCATTATGGCCATTGCTTCCGACAATACCTGGCTGGATCCGGAGCCGGTCCGCTGGAATATGAGGAGGGTGCTCACCGTTTCCCCGGTATTGGGACTGATCGGAGTGGTGGAGACCTTCGGGATACTGCTTATTGCCAAAGACGGGCTGCATATGAACCTGCCCCAGGTCCAAACCCTCATCTTTCTGAAGCTGGCGGTCGCCGGCCATCTTACCCTCTTTGTGGCGCGCTCGCGGCAGCCGTTCTTCCGGCCCCCGTATCCGTCGCGGATGCTGTTCTGGTCTGCCGTGGCCACCAAGGCGGCTGCCACCGTGTTCGTCATCTACCCTTTCGGTCTCATTACGCCGATCAATGGGGCGGACGCTGCCCTGGTGTGGGGCTACTGCCTCGGGTGGATCTTCCTGGAAGACCAAGCTAAACTGGCGGTCTACCGCCGGCTGGAGCGAACGGGAGCTGCTCCCGCCCGAGTGCAGGCGACGGTCTAGCCGCCGGTGCCCGGGCGGCGGGGACACAAAAAAACCCGCGGCTGCGGGCTCTTTCCGGTCGCAAGCTGGTGGTGTCGGGAGGGGGACTCGAACCCCCACGGGTTGCCCCATACGCCCCTCAAACGTATGCGTCTGCCTGTTCCGCCATCCCGACGAATGGTGCCGAAGGTGGGACTCGAACCCACACGAGCGTTCGCTCACGGCGCCCTGAACACCGCGTGTCTGCCAATTCCACCACTTCGGCGGTCAACTTGCAGGCCTTATCTTAACAAGGCCGAGGCGGAAACGCAAGGCCCCCGGGCGGGAATTGGCGCCGTTTTTTGCGGCGGTCCGGCGCGGACGGCTCCGCCGCGGGTGGTGGTCTTTCCGGAGGAGGGTATACGTGACCGTCGGGGGGCCTGGGGGCCGTCCGGGCCCCCGGGGCTGCGCGCCCGACGCCGGGGGATAATACGCCGTATGGCCCTGGAACCGGCTTACTACCTGTCGTAAAGTGGCCGTGAACGTGAGACGCCGTGGAGTTCCCGACCCGGGCGGACACTTCCTTCCCGACAAGGAGCGAGGCATGTCCAAGCAACTGAGGCTCTATGCGGGGACGGCGGCTGTAGTCGCCGCCATTTTGTATCTCGGCTGGATGGGCGCCCGCAACTTCTCCAACTATTTCATGCCCGTCAACCAGTACCGGGCGGAATACGCGCGCTATGCCGGCAAGGTGGTGCGGGTGCAGGGAAGGCTGCTGGGTTCCTCGGTCCGCTTTAATCCGCGCCAGGGCACCCTGCGCTTTACCCTGCTCGCCCATGGGGCGAGCCTGCCGGTGCTGTACACCGGGCCGGTGCCGAACGAGAAGTTCAAGAATACGGACGCGATTGTGGAAGGCCGCATGGACGCCCAAGGCGTATTCGTGGCGGACAAGCTGGCCATCCAGTGCCCGGACCATTACCAGGCCGCACCGTCCAAACCCTAGGGGGTGGAGCCATGAGCATCCCGGCCGTCGGCCACCTGGCCCTGTGGCTGGCGCTGGTGGCAGCCGTGTACGCCGCCTTGGCCGGAGGCTGGTCCTTCCGCAGCGGGAATCTGCGGCTGGCCGAAAGTGCCCGCGGGGCTACGGCCGCCGCAGCCGTGGCCCTGACGGTGGCCGTGCTGGTCTTGGAGGATCTGCTGGTGACCGGGGATTACGGGGTGCAGGCCGTCTATAACCATGTCGACCGTGCCCTGCCGCTTGTCTATCGCATCGGTGCCCTCTGGGGCGGGGACTCCGGTTCCGTGCTGTTCTGGGGCTGGCTGCTTTCCCTGTATGCCGCCTACCTAGCGGTCCGCCATTGGCCACGGGAGGTGCGACTCACTCCGGCAGCGGTGCCAGTGCTGGCGGCCATCCTGGTGTTTTTTGCCGGCCTTTCGGCGGTGGTGGTCAATCCGTTCGCGCCCGTGCCCGGTCATCCCTCCAACGGGGTAGGGCTGGACCCTTTGCTGCAGAACCTGGTCATGACCCTGCACCCGCCCACCATGTACATCGGGCTCATCGGCATGGCGGTGCCGGCTGCCTACATCCTGGCTGCCGTGTGGACCCGCGCCCCGGCCGGGGTGTGGCTGCCGGTAGCCCGGCGCTGGATGCTGTTCGCCTGGCTCTTCCTGACCGCTGCCATTGTGCTAGGCGGGATGTGGGCCTACATGGTACTGGGCTGGGGCGGGTATTGGGATTGGGATCCGGTGGAAAACGCCTCTCTGATGCCCTGGCTGCTGGCGACCGCCTTCCTGCATGCGGCTCAGGTGCAGGAGCGGCGGGGCGGATTCCGCTGGTGGACGACCCTGACCGGCATCGGCGCCTTCCTGCTGACATTGGTCGGCACCTACATCACCCGCAGCGGGGTATTGAAAGACTCCGTCCACTCCTTCACCGGTACCGGGGTCGGACCCTACTTCACGGGGCTGTTCTGGGTGCTGGTAGCGGCGGCAGGCTGGGTGCTGTTCCGGCGCCGGCGGGCTCTCCGTGACCCGGAACCGGTGGAGGAAGGCCTCTCCCGGGAGGCGGCCTACCTGTACATGAGCGTCGCCTTGACCGCCGTAACCGGGATCGTGCTGGTCGGAACCTTTTACCCCATCCTGTCCAAGGCCCTGGGGGGGACCAGCGTGGTCCTCACCACCCGGTTTTTCAATACCATGACGGCTCCCTTCTTTGTGGTGCTGCTGGTGCTGATGGGAGCGGCACCCGCTTTGACCTGGCGGCGGACCAACGCCCGCACGGCGGCGCGGGCCCTGGCCGGGCCGGCGGCCGGAGGGGCGGTGGCAGCCGCTGTGCTCTGGCCGTTCGGCTTTGATACCGCGATGGACGCCATCGGGGTAGGAGCCGCGGGGTTTGCCCTCCTGTCCATGCTGCGCGAGTTCGGCCGGGCTGCTGGCACCCGGCGTCGTCAGTATCCCGCCCCCTGGCCGGCGGCCCTGGGGCAGGCGGTATGGCGGAACCGGCGCCGTTATGGCGGGTATCTGGCGCATATCGGGTTTATTATCCTTGCGCTGGGGGTCATTGGCTCGCACACCGGGCCTGCCCCGGCCAAAATCAGTCTCTCGCCGGGGCAGAGCGCGGTGGTGGACGGCTACCGCTTCCGCTACCAGGGCCTGGCTACGGTACCGGGGCCGGGGCATGTCACCACCGTGGCCCGTCTCACTATCCGGCACGGGGCTGCCGCCTATACGGCCGCACCCGGGGATGCCTTTTATTCCGGGACCGGAGAGCCGGTGGCCCGGGTCTTCATCCGCGGGGGCTGGATGCATGACCTCTATGTGGTGCTGACCGGCTGGGCCCCCTCCAGTAGCCGGGTGACCTTGGAGGTCCTCATTAACCCGATGGTATCGTGGATCTGGATCGGCATGTATGTGATGGCTGCCGCCACCCTGCTGGCCCTGTCCGCTCCCGAACCCCGGCGGATCCTGACGGAAGCTGCGGTGACGGAGCCAGGCCTGCCTGTGGCCGGCAGGACCTTCAGCCGGGAGGCGACCCCGCGATGAATCCGGCAGGGGTCCTCGGGGTGGCCCTGGTGCTGGCGGTGGCGGCTCTGATGTGGCTGCCGGTACGGACGGGCCGGGTGGCGGGGCCGGGTGAAGGCCGCTGTCCGCGGTGCGGCGGTCCCCGGGCGGCGGGAGCCGTGTGCTCCCGCTGCGGCTACCGGGAAGGAGGGCGGTAGGAATGAGCCGGCGTCTGGTGCGGCTGGCATCTGCGTTTCTGGCCTGGTTCCTGGCGCTGGCGATGCCGGTGCCCGCCCTGGCGGCCGGCGGGCACCTGAGCCGCCTCCTGCTGGTGTTGGTGCCCCACGGGCGGCAGCTGGCGGTGTTTGAGGATGCGGAGTTCAGCCAACCCCTGGCCGGACCCGCCGTGGGCATCCTGGACGGGGCCGGTCCGGTCTCGGCCTCGGCGCCGGTGGTGCTGCGTCAGGGCAATCAGGTGGTGATCGGGGGGACGCGGCCGGATGTGATCCTGCGCTACACGGTACCCTGGAACGGCCGCGGCGGGACCTTGAACCTGCCATTTTACGAGCCCGCGGACACCCTGGTGGTGCTGGCCGCTCCCGGCCTGTCAGTGCCGAGCGTGCTGAATCCCTCCCTGGCTGCCGGGGGGCGGGTGCGCCTGACGGCGGGTTCTTCGGCGCCGGTCTTTAACGTGTTCAGCACCAGCGGGCTCGCTCAAGGCGAGAACCTGCCGATTGTGGTGGAGGCGGGGTCGGCGGCGCTGCCCGTGCCGGCCCCCGCCCTGCCTCCGCAGTATCCGGTGCTGGGCCGGGCGTTGCTGGCGGCGGCCCTGGCAGTAGCCCTAGGCGGGCTGGCCTGGGCCTTCAACTGGGTGCCGGTCACGGCCCGACGGCAGGAAGCCGCGGCCGCCTGGGAGCGGGAGCTGGCCGATCTGGAGGCGGCCCGGGAGCAAGGGGTGGTGCCGGACGGCGAATATCGCGTGCGGCGGCGGGCGTTGGAGCGCCGGTTGGCGACGGTGGGTGAGGACCGTGGATAAGGCGGCGCTGGCGGCCGATGGACTGGGCAAGCGCTTGGGGGAACGCTGGGTGTTGGCGCAGGTGAGCTTCCGCGTGGAACGGGGCGGGGCGTTAGCCCTGCTGGGCCCTAACGGGGCCGGTAAGAGCACCCTGCTCCGGATTCTCGCCGGACTGTGGAAGGCGGACCGTGGCACGGTGGTGCGGTTCGGGCAGGCCGTGACCGAGCCCCGGGCCGATCGCCGGATCGGGTACCTGGGCCATCGCTCCCTGCTCTATCCGGCCCTCACCGCCCGGGAGAACCTGACCCTGACCGCCCGCCTGTGGGGTTGCGATCCCCGGCGGGCGGGCGCGGCGCTGGAGGAGGTGGGGCTGGGCCGTTTCCTGGATGAGCCGGTGGCCACCTTCTCGCGTGGCATGTTGCAGCGGGCGGCGATCGCCCGGGCGCTGCTGCCCGACCCGGAGGTGCTGCTGCTGGACGAGCCCTACACCGGGCTCGACGCCCCCGGGCGCGAACTGCTGGACGCGCGGCTGGAAGCCTTCCGCGCCCGGGGCGGGACCCTGTTTCTGATTACCCATGACCCCGGGGAGGCGCTGGCTCACGCCGATGCGGTGGCCTTTCTGACCCGGGGGCGGTTGAGCTGGTGGGATGAAGCGGGGCGGTGGACGGCGGACGGGCTGGCCCGGGCCTACCGGGAGCACCTGGCGCAAGGGAGGCAGCGGCGATTCGCAAGTTTTGGGTGATCGTGGCCAAGGACCTGCTGCTCGAGGTGCGCACCAAGGACATGTGGGTCGCTATGGTGGCCTTTGTGATTATGGTCCTGTTCGCCTTCGCCTTTGCCCTGGGGCCCGACGGCCGCGGCGCCGGCCGGGATTTCCCCGGCATCCTGTGGCTGGCGTTCCTCTTTGCCGGAACGGTCGGGGTGGGGCGCAGCTGGGCGCACGAGATGCCGGAGGACAGCCTGACCGGGCTGCTGCTGGCACCGGGGGACCGGGCCTGGGTGTTCCTGGCCAAGACGGTGGTGGCGTTTCTGTTTATGCTGGGCATGGAACTGCTGACGACGCCCGCCTTCTTCCTGCTATTCGCCCGGCCCTGGCCGCCGGACTGGCCGGCTCTGCTGCTGGTGCTGGTGCTGGGATCGGCCGGGTTTGCCGGGGTGGGGGTGCTGCTGGCGGCCATGGCCGTTCACACCCGCTCGGGGAGCGTGCTGGTGCCGGTGTTGATGGTGCCGTTGGAGGTGCCGGTGATCATCGCGGCGGTGGAGGCTACCCGGGACCTGCTGGGAGCGGGCGCCAACCCCTGGCCGTGGATCCATACGCTGATGGCCTACGACGTGGTGTTTCTCGCCCTGCCGCTGCTCATTTACGAGTACGTCTGGGAGGTGTGACCGATGGCGCTGCCGCCGCGGGATCCCGGGCGGGTACGGGACCGCTGGGTATGGCTGCTGTTGCCGTTCATGTGGCTGGTGCTCTATGTCGACTTTATCTGGAGCCCCGACGATGTGACCCTGGGGCCGACGGTGCGCATCTTTTACTTTCACATGGGATCGGCCACGGTGGCCGGGCTGGCCTTTACGGTGACGGCTGTGGCCAGCGCCTTGTATCTCTGGCGGCGGCGGCCGGTCTACGACCGCTGGGCGGCCGCATCGGCCGAGATCGGGACGGTGTTCACCGCCATCGTGCTGGCGAGCGGGATTCTGTGGGGCAAGGCGGCCTGGGGGATCTGGTGGACGTGGGATCCCCGTCTCACCTCCACTGTCATCCTGTGGGTCCTGTTCGGCGGCTACCTGCTGCTGCGCGAGTGGAGTGACAATCCCGAACGCCGGGCCCGCTACTCGGCGGTGCTGGCGCTGGCGGCGTATGTGGATGTGCCCATCGACTACATGACCATCCGCTGGTGGCATTCCATCCACCCGGTGGTGATTACCGCCCGCGGGATCAACATGGCCCCGCCCATGATTGCGGCCATGTTTCTGTCCATGGCGGCGTTAATCGGGGTGTATATCGTGTGGATGATCATCCGCCTGCGCTTGGCGCGGGCGGAAGCGTTGCTGAACCGCATCAAGGCCTGGGAGCGGGCTAACCTGGCAGAGGGGGAATAACCTCCCGGCATGGGAAAGGGGTGGTGTCATGAGCCCGGTGGAGCGGATGGATCTCTGGTTCCTGTTTCTGGCCTACAGCGCGATTTTCGCCCTGCTGTTCGCTTTTATGGTTAAAATGCTGAACAAGAGCCGGCAGTTGGAACGCGACAGCGAGCGGCTGGCCCGTCAATGGGAAGCGGAGGCCCAGGCGGATCCGGCCGCGCTTGGCCCGGTGGTGCCCACGGTGACCCCCC
This sequence comes from Candidatus Hydrogenisulfobacillus filiaventi, assembly GCA_902809825.1. NCBI lineage: Bacteria > Bacillati > Bacillota > Clostridia > Eubacteriales > Clostridiales Family XVII. Incertae Sedis > Candidatus Hydrogenisulfobacillus > Candidatus Hydrogenisulfobacillus filiaventi. The sequence continues at coordinate 1,378,813 of LR778114.1, read as the reverse complement.
GGCGCGAGCGGCCCGGGATCTGAACGGGGCAGAGAGGCAGGCGGACGACGATGCCGACAACGTTATATTGGGCGGCGGCCGTGCTGGCAGCGGTGTTTGCGGTCATCCTGGCCGGGCGCTACCGCGAGCGGCATGCCCCCTTTTACCTCTGGTGGACGTTTTCGTTCTCCTTCTACGTTATTGCCTTCGTGATGGAGGCCCTGACCGTTGCCACCAACTGGCACCTGCTGTGGCAGTACCAGCTGTATGTCATCGCCTCCTCCTCCCTGGTGGGCACGATGTCGGTAGGAACCACTTACCTGGCCGTGCCGCGGCGGTGGGCACACGGCTACGCGGGGTTCATCATCCTCCTCATCCTGGGGGTGGCGGTGACGGTGTTTGCGCTGCCGCCGGCGCTGCACGGGAGCTGGACGCAGTTAAACGCCGGCATCGGCGGCATTGTCGGCCCGACCCAACTGTTCTACGTGCTGATGGCCAGCATCGGCGGGACGGTGGTGATCCTAGGGGCCCTCTGGTCCTGGTGGAAGACGCGCCGCCTCTACAATCTCCTGATTGCCGCCGGGGCACTGGTGTCGACCAGCGGCGGCACCCTGGCCTCGACCGGGATCGGGCTGTCGGCCCTGCCCCTGATGAACATCATCGGGCTGCTCCTTATCTTCTGGGGCTACCTGGAATCGCGGGCCGTTCCGGCGGCTGGGGCTGCGGCCACTCCACGGGTCTCGTCCGACGGCCGCGGGTAGAGGCGGACGCCGGGGTTATGGAAGGAATATCCTGGAACTAAATCGGCACGTCAGGGAGGCATGGGTGTGGAGGAAGCGGAGCCGACGGCGGTGGTCCTGGCCGGGGCCACCGGCAAGACCGGGGAGGCGGTGGGCCGGTATCTGGCCGACCTGAAGGACGTCCGGCTGGTGGGCGCGATCGCCGCGCATCATGGCGGCCAGAACCTGGGCAGCCTGTGGCGGCGTCCGGAACTGGCCGAGGCGCCGGTGGCCGCCAGCCTGGCGGAGCTGGCGCCGTTGCTGCCCGCGGGCACGCGTCCGGTGCTGGTGGATTTCACCGAGCCGCAGTCGGCGGCTCCGCGCCTGCTGGAAGCCTGCCGGCTGGGATGGGACCTAGTGGTGGGGACCACCGGGTTTTCCGATGCGGAGCGGGCGGCGGTGGCGCGCGAGGTGGAACGCCGGGGGATCCGGGCGGTCCTCATCGCCAACTTCTCCATCGGCGCCTGGGTAGCCGAACGTCTGGTCCGGGAAGCGGCGCGCTACCTGAAGGCGGCGGAGATTATCGAGGCGCATCAGCCGGCGAAGAAGGACCGTCCCTCCGGCACCGCCCGCCGCACCGCCCTGCTCCTGGCGCCCTTAACGGGCCAGGCCGAAATCCCGGTCCACTCCATCCGCCTGCCGGGTATGGTGGCGCACCAGGCGGTGCTGTTCGGCGCCAGCGGGCAGGTCCTGACCATCCGTCACGATGTGCATGACCGCAGTGCCTACGCCCCGGGCGTAGCGGCCGCCTTGCGCTGGATCCGCAGTGCCGCCCCTCCGGGCGTGGTGGTGGAGGACCTGGGTACCATCCTGCACGGGGAAATGCCCGGCGACTGATGCCTGCCCGGCGGGTTGGGCCCTCGGCGCAGCCCGGGGCCGGGACAGGAATGGCACACGACGGGCACGCGAGCGCCGGATCGCCGTGTGGACCCGCAAAACGGGAGAACCCCGCGCGCCGTATGGCACGCGGGGTTCGCATGGTCGGAGAGACAGGATTTGAACCTGCGACCTCCTGCTCCCGAAGCAGGCGCGCTACCAAGCTGCGCTACTCCCCGGAACCCGCGTCAATCTTACCCAAAGGGCCGGGGCGGTGTCAAGGGAGGGGCCTCAGGCCCCGTCGGGGTCCCAACGGGCGTTCCAGGCGTCGATGGCCGCGATGACCGGCTTGAGGTCCTCGCCCCGTTCCGTCAGGGAATACTCCACCCGCACCGGCACCTCTGCGAACACCTGCCGGGTCAGGATCTGGTGCTGCTGCAGCTCCTTGAGGCGCTGGGCCAGGACCTTGTCGTTGATGTTGGGCATGGCGATCAGGAGTTCCCGGAACCGCTTGGGGCCGTCTACCAGCTGGCGGATGATCAGGGCGGTCCAGCGCTTGCCCAACAGTTCGTAGAGCAATGAGGAACGGGTGGGAGTGGGATCGGTTGCGGCCATCGGGATGGCTCCTTTCATGGGGGGCGCAGGGCTGCCGGCCGGTGGCGGTGCAGGCCTGCCTTCCCATTGAGAGTGTTTCTCTGTTCATGTGTCCCCCATTGTACCAGAAAAGTCCCCCTTGCGCCGGTAAGCGAAATCCGCGACCACCTGCGCCGGGATCTGCAGGAACCGCTTGACTAGGGTATCATCAGGAAGATGTCCCTCGAACGGGAAAACCTGGTCCACTCGGCGGACGACGCCCGGGGGACGGGATTTGAAGCTAAAGGAGTATCCCTGGCGATGCGTGTGTGGCTGGCGGTCCTCATCGGGCGGCTGGCCGGCTGGGTGAGCCGGCTGGCGGGGTTCGGCGGCAGTGCGCTGCCCGGCCTGGTGGCCAACCGGTTGGCGCCGGGGATCCTGGGTACCCTGACCGCCGGCCTGGCAGAAGGGGCCGCGCTGGTCACCGGCACCAACGGCAAGACCTCCACCAGCGGCATGGCCGCCGCCATGCTCGGACAGCAGGGCTGGCGTCTGGTCCGGAACCGGGCCGGGGCCAACCTGATTTCCGGGCTGACCACTGCGGTGGTGGAGCAGGTGGGATGGGCGCGCCGGCCGGACGCCGCCCTGTTCGAGACCGATGAGGCCACCGTGCCGCGGGCGGCTGCCCTGGTGCATCCGCGGGTGCTGCTGGTCACCAACTTCTTCCGGGACCAGCTGGACCGCTACGGGGAGCTGGCCACCACTATCTCGCTGGTGGAGCGGGGCCTGGCCGCCCTCCGGCCAGGGGGGACGGCGGTCCTCAATGCCGATGATCCGGCGGTGGCCGGTCTCGGTACGGACCTGCCGGAGGGGGTGTTGCCCCTCTATTACGGCCTGGAGTTGCCGGCAGCCGGGTCCGGGGAAGGGTACGATACCGCGGACGCCCGCCTGTGTCCCCGCTGCGGCACTCCCCTGGAATATCGGACGCGGTATTACGCCCACCTGGGGGATTACCGCTGTCCGGGCTGCGGGTGGGAACGGCCGCCGCTGATGGTGGCGGCGGTGGCAGCGGACCTCGCGGCCGGCCTCCTGCGCCTGCGCGTGCGGGGGGAGGTGCTGGCCGTCCCCTTCCGGCTGCCCGGCGTTTACAATGTGTACAATGCGACGGCAGCGGCGGCCCTGGCGGTGGCCTGGGGCCTGCCGGCTACGGCCGTGGCGGCGGGACTGGAACGGTTCCGGCCCGCCTTCGGGCGCATGGAGCCGCTGCCGCTGACGAAGGGCACGGCGTGGGTGGCCCTGGTCAAAAACCCGGCCGGGTTCAACCAGGTGCTGGCGGCGGTGGCCTCCGACCCCGCCCCGGCCAAGGCGGTGCTGGTGGCCATCAACGACCGTTACGCCGACGGCCGGGATGTTTCCTGGCTTTGGGACGTCGATTTCGAGCATTGGGTGCCCCGCCTGGGGGCGGACGTCCGCTGGTGGGTCAGCGGGCGGCGGGCCCGCGACATGGCCGTGCGCCTGAAGTACGCAGGGGTGGAACGGGCGCAGGTGACGGTGACGGAGGATGCGGGCCGGGCGCTGGCCGCCGCCCTGGCAGCGGCCGGGAGCGGGCGTGCCCTGTACATCCTGCCCACCTACACCGCGCTGCTGGAGCTGCACCGCCGGCTGCGACAGCAGGGGCTGGTGCGCCATTTCCGGGAAGGCTAACCGTTGCAAGGAGGTATGGGCATGCGGACCAGCTTGGCATGGGGATTGTTGGGTGAGGGCTTCGGCGGCCTGGGCGGGCTGTCCTCCACCGAGTCGGGGGAAACCAAGGTCTACGACCTGGCCATCATCGGCGGAGGCCCGGCGGGCCTGACAGCGGGGGTGTATGCCGCCCGGAGCCGCATCAACGGCGTCATCTTCGAGCAGGGCACGCCCGGGGGTCAGATTGCGACCACCGAGGTGGTCGCCAACTACCCCGGCTTCACCGAGATCGGGGGGCTCGAGCTGGCCGAACGGATGGAGGAGCACGTCCGGTCCTTCGGGATGCCGATTGTAGCGGCGGAAGTTATGAGCATCACCCTGGACGGGGATGAAAAGGTCCTGGAGACCGCGGACGGCACCTACCGGGTCAAGGCGGTCATCATCGCCACCGGGGCCAATCCCAAGCAGCTGGGCGTCCCGGGGGAGGACCGCCTGCGCGGCCGGGGGGTTTCGTATTGCGCCACCTGTGACGGGGCCTTCTTCAAGGACCGGCCCATCGTGGTGGTAGGCGGCGGGGATTCGGCCATTAAGGAAGGGCTCTACCTGACCAAGTTCGGCACCAGCGTCACGGTCGTGCACCGCCGCGACCAGCTGCGGGCGGAGAAGGCCTGGCAGGAGGAGGCCTTCAAGAACCCGAAGATGCACTTTGTCTGGGACACCGTGGTGGAGGAGATCGAAGGCCAGAAGATGGTGGAGCGCATCCGGGTCCGGAACGTGAAGACCCAGGCTATCTCCTACCTGGAGGCCGATGCCATCTTCATTTACGTGGGCATGCGGCCCAACACCGGGTTCGTGCAGGGCGTCATCGACCTGGATGAGCAGGGGTACATCATCGCCGATGAGCGCACGCTGGCGACCTCCGTGCCCGGGATCTTCGCCGCCGGGGACGTGCGTCAGAAGGAACTGCGTCAGGTGGCCACCGCGGTGGGGGACGGATCCACGGCGGCGGTCCAGGCGGAGGAATACCTGGAGGAGCTCAAGCGGGCAGGGCGATGAGGCCGGTCATCTTCGGAACCGCAGGCCATATCGACCACGGCAAGACGGAACTGGCCCGGGCCTTGACCGGGATCAATACCGACCGCCTGCCGGAGGAGCAAAGCCGGGGTATCACCATCGACCTCGGCTTTGCCCACTTTATTCTGCCCTCCGGGCGCCGGGCCGCCCTCATCGATGTCCCCGGTCATGAGCGCTTTGTGCGCAACATGGTGGCGGGGGTGCACGGCATGGACGCCGTCATCCTGGTGGTGGCGGCCGACGAGGGGGTCATGCCGCAGACGCGCGAGCACCTCGATATCCTGCAGCTGCTGGGCGTCCGGCGGGGGGTGGTGGTGCTCAGCAAGGCGGACCTGGTGGATGCCGACTGGCTGGCCATGGTGGAGGAGACCGTGCGGGAGGAGCTGGCGGGCAGCTTTCTCGAGGGGGCCCCGCTGCTGGCCGTCGATTCCCTGTCCGGCCGCGGCCTGCCGGCACTGCGGGAAGCGCTGGACCGGCTGGCGGCTGAGGTGCCGCCCCGCCCGCAAGGCGGGCATCCCCGTCTGCCCGTGGACCGCGTCTTCACGGTGCGGGGGTTCGGGACGGTCGTCACCGGGACCCTGGTCAGCGGCACCCTGCGGGTGGGCCAGGCGGTGACCCTGAGCCCGGGCGGGATCCCGGCCCGCATCCGGGGTCTGGAGGTCCACAACCGGCCGGTGCCGGTGGCCGAGGCCGGCCAGCGGGTGGCGGCCAACCTGACCGGCGTGGAGCGGGAGCAAGTCAGCCGGGGCATGGTGCTGGGCACGGACGGGATTCCGGCTGCCGAAACCCGGCTGGTGGTGCAGCTGCACCTGCTACCCCGGGCGGAAGCCCTCCGGCACCAGACCCGGGTGCATTTCCATACCGGCACTGCGGAGGCGGTGGCTCGCGTCCATCTGTATGAGCCCGGTCCCCTGCCGCCGGGGGATACCGCGTTCGCGGAGCTGGTGCTGGACCGGGCGGTGGCGGCCTTGCGCGGGGACCGCTTTCTGATCCGCTCCTATAGCCCGGTGGTCACCATCGGGGGTGGGGTGATCCTGGAGACGGGGGTGCATCACCGCCGCAAGGAGTCCGGTCTCCGGGAGCGGCTGGAGCGCCTGGCGGCCGCCGGCGGGCGGGATGCGGCCCTGGCGGTGGAGGCGGTAGCGGGGGCCAGCCGTCCTCTGGACCTTGAGGGTCTGGCCGCGCAGGCCGGGCTGCCGGCGCCCGAGGTGGCAGCCCGGCTGGAGGCGGAGGCTGGCGTGCTCCACGACCCCGGCGGTCGCTGGTGGTGGACGGATGCCCGGCTGGCTGCCTGGGGCCGTGAGGTGGAGGAGACCCTCCGCGCCTACCAGGAGGCCCATCCGCTGCGGCCGGGGATGCCCCGCGAAGCGCTGGCGCGGGCGGTCGCCCCCGGCTGGGAGGTGGGGGTCTTCGCCTGGGCCCTGGGCCTGCTGCCGGGGGTGGAGACGGAACGGGAGTGGGTGCGGACGGCCGGGTTCGGGGTGCGTTGGGAGGGGGAGGCGGTCCGGTGGCGCCAGGCCTTAACGGAGGCGGTCGAGGCCTGGGGCCTGAAGCCCGAACCCCTGGACCCCCTGCTGGAGCGGCTGGGCATCCCGGCCGAGACCGGTCATGACCTGGCCGACCGCCTGACGGAGAGCGGCGCGCTGGTCCGCCTGGAGCCGGGATACTATGTGGGGGCGGCCGCCTTTACCGGTGCGGTGGAGCAGGTGCGGGCGGCGCTGGCGGCCCGGGGGGAGCTCACCACCTCCGAACTGCGCGAGGTGCTGGGGGTGAACCGGCGTTGGGCGGTGCCGCTGCTGGAAATGATGGACCAGCGCCGGATCACGCGCCGGCTGGGCGACCGGCGCGGGCTGCTGCCCTGACCGTGGTTCGTTGACACCCCTTCCGGGGCACGTCTATAATGAGGCGACTTTGGAGCAGGGGGCCGGGGAATGCGCCAACGGAGCGCGCGCATACGCTTTTTCGCCCTGCTGGGGGCATTGCTGCTGGTCGGGATCTATTTGACGGTGATTAACCCCATCACCCGGTACCTCCACTACGGTTTGGACCTCAAGGGCGGGGTCAGTGCGGTCTACCAGGCGGTGCCCAGTCCCGGCGCCCCAGTCACCCCCCAGGCGGTGGCGCGGGCAATGACCATCCTGAGCTACCGTGTCAACCGCCTGGGGGTGGCGGAGCCCGTTGTGCAACAGGTGGGCAGCGACCGGATCATGGTCGACATTGCCGGGGTCAGCAACCCGGAACAGGCCTTTCATTTCCTGGGCAAACCTGCCCTGCTGCAGATCAAGAGCCCGCACGGGAAGGTGCTGCTCACCGGGGCGGACCTGGCCAATGCCCAGGGCGCCATTTCCGGCAACCAGTATGTCGTCGACCTGACCTTTAATGCCGCCGGGACTGCCAAGTTCCGGGAGGCGACCACCAAATACCTGGGGAAGCCGTTGCCCATCTATCTGGACAACAAGCTCCTGGAGGCCCCGGTGGTCCAGAGCGTGATTCCCGATGGCAAGGCGGAGATGACCGGTGGCTTCACCAGCCTCAAGCAGGCACAGCACGTGGCCCTGCTCCTGCAGTCGGGCGCCCTGCCGGTGAAGCTCAAGGTGCTTTCCGTCCGCACCGTCAGCCCGACCCTGGGGGAGGCATCCATCGCTGCCAGCAAGACGGCCGCCGCGGTGGCGCTGGCCCTGATTGTCCTGTTCATGGTGGTGTGGTACCGGTTGGCCGGGCTGCTGGCGGATGTGGCCCTGGGACTGTACGTCCTGCTCATCCTGGGTGCCTTGTGGGCCATCCACGCCACCATCACCGTGCCCGGCATCGCGGGGCTGGTGCTGTCCATGGGCATGGCGGTGGATGCCAACGTCATTATTTTTTCGCGGATCCGGGAGGAGATGGTGGCGGGGCGGACCCCGCGGGCGGCCATTGAAGCCGGCTTCCGCAATGCCATCCGGGCCATCCTGGATTCCAATGCCACCACCTTCATGGCTGCGCTCATCCTGTTCTGGCTCGGCAGCGGTGAAGTCAAGGGCTTTGCGGTGACGCTCATGATCGGGATTGCCCTCTCCCTGGTGACGGCGGTACTGGTCACGCGGGAATTCGTGCGCCTGGCGGCGGACGCCGGCTGGGCCCGGGCCCGGGCCGTATTTGTGGGATAGGGGGCAGTCACCGGCCATGACCCGTTCCATCGACTTTGTCCACCGTTGGCGGATCTGGTTCGCCATTTCGGGAACGCTGATTGTGGTGGCCGTGCTCAGCCTGGCCCTGCGCGGGCTCAACTACGGCATCGACTTCACGGGCGGCACCCAGTTCGACCTTACCTTCCATCAGGCCGTAAGCACCGCGGCCATCCGCCGGGTGCTCGACCGTCAGGGCGTGCACGGCTCCACCATCGTCTACGTGGGTCACGGGCGCCGTCAGGTGCTGATCACCACCCCCAACATCCCGGAGAGCACCCGAAACGCCCTCCTGGGGCAGCTGAGCCGTCAGGTGGGACCCTACCATGAAGTCTCCACCGACCGGGTGTCCGCCACCATCGGACGCCAGACGGAGCGGACCGCGCTGCTGGCGGTACTGGTGGCAACCGTGGCCATCGTGGGCTATATCACCCTGCGGTTTGAGTTCCGGTTCGCGGTGGCGGCCATCGTGGCCCTCATTCACGACGTCGTCATCTCGGTGGGGCTGATTGCTCTTATCCACATTCAACTGACGGTGTATTTCGTCATGGCGGTCCTGACCATCTTCGGCTATTCCGTCAACGACACCATCATCATCTTCGATCGCATCCGGGAGAACCTGGGGCGCCGCAAGAAGGGGGAGCCGCTGGACGAGCTGGTGAACCGTAGCCTCAACCAGGTGCTGGTGCGGTCCATCAACACCTCCAGCACGGTGCTGATCGCCCTGCTGGCGTTGTTCCTGTTCGGGGGCAGCTCCATTAAGGACTTCACCCTCACCATGCTGCTGGGGGTGTTCTTCGGTACCTATTCCTCCATCTTCATCGCCAGCCCGCTGTGGCTGCTATGGCGGGGACGGGCCGGGCGCGTCAAGGGATCGCCCCGCGTGGCCTGACCCCGCCGGCGGGGTCCGGAGCCCGGGAAGGAGGAGGCATGCGCAACCGCTTCTGGGAGACCCCGCGCTGGAGTCCCGAGGAGCGGCAGGGGATGGCGGCGCTGGCGGGCCGCACGGGTCTGCCGGATCCGGTGGTGCGGGTGCTGTGGAACCGTGGCATCCGGACGCCCGAGGCCCTCGAGGACCTGCTGCGGGCCGGGACACGGGCGGGGGACCCTTGGGCGCTGCCGGACATGGAGGCCGCAGTCCGGGCGTTGCGGACAGCCATCGCCCGCCGGGCCCGCATCCGGGTCTACGGCGACTACGACGCCGACGGCATCACGGCGCTGGCCCTGCTGGTGCGGGCCCTCGAGGCCGCCGGGGCGCGGGTGGACTGGCGGGTGCCCAACCGCTTCGACGAGGGCTACGGATTGCAGACGGAGGCGGTCGAGGCGGCGGTCCGCGAAGGGGTCGACCTCCTGGTTACGGTGGACTGCGGTACCTCGTCGCTGGAGGCGGCGGAACGGGCCCGCCGGGCGGGCCTGGACCTGATTATCACTGATCATCATGCCCTGGGGCCGGAGCTGCCCCCGGCCCGGGCGGTGGTCAACCCGGAGCGGGGGGGCCGGCCTGACCCGCTGTCGGGGGCGGGGGTGGCCTTGTGGCTGGCCCGGGCGCTCCTGGGGGAGAGCGGGGTGCCCGAAACCTGCTGGGGGCTGGCGGCGGTGGGTACGGTAGCGGATGTGGTGCCCTTGACCGGCGACAACCGTACGGTAGTGCTGCGGGGCCTGGGGGTGCTGCGCCGCGGCCTGGTACCGGGCGTGGAGGCCCTGCTGGTCCGGGAGGGGCGGGTGGCGGACGACCTCGATGAGGAAGGACTGGCCTTTCTCATCGGTCCCCGCCTGAACGCGGCCGGGCGGATGGGGGCAGCGGAGCCGGCCGTGCAGCTTCTGCTGGCTGCCTCGCGCGGGGAGGCGGAGCCGCTGGCCCGGGTACTGGCGGACCTCAATCGCAGCCGGCAGGCGGTGGAGCGGGAGGTGCTGGCGGCAGCCTGGTTGGCGCTGCCGCGCGATGGCCGCGGCCGCCTGCCGGATTTCGTGGTGGTGCATGGCCCCGGCTGGCACGAAGGGGTGATCGGGATCGTGGCCGGCCGCCTGCGCGAAGCGCTGGCGCGGCCGGTGGCCGTCGTGAGCGAGGGGGATGGCACCGGGCCCGCCAAGGGGTCGGCCCGCGGGGTCCCCGGTCTCGATCTGGTGGCGCATCTGGCCCGCTACCGCGACCTCTTCCTGGGGCTGGGCGGCCATCGGGGGGCGGCAGGGTTCAGTCTGGACCCGGTCCGGGTCCCCGAACTGGCGGAGCGGCTGGGGCAGTCCCTGGACCCTGTACTCCGGCGCCGGCAGTTCGAGGGGGTGGCGGTGGACGCTGTGCTGCCGGCGGCAGCGGTCGACCCGGAGGTCACGCGCTGGCTGGGACGGCTGGCTCCGTTCGGTCATGGCTTCGAGCCGCCCCGCTTTGTGCTGGCGGGGGAGGTGGAAGCCGCCCGCACCCTGGGGCGGGACGGCCGTCATCTCCGCTTCCGCTGGCGGCCGCACGGCATGCCGGGGGTCGCCTTCGGGGCGGGCGGCGTCCTGGGCAACGGGGAATCCGGGCCGGCCCTGGCCGGCCCGGGCACCGTGCGGGTCCGGCGCTGGCGGGGACGGGAGCAGGCGGAATGGCAGGCGGTCGAGCTGCCCTGCGCGGCGCCGCAGGCGGCGTTCGGGCCCCGCCTGCGGCTGGGGCCGGCCCCGGAACCCTTGTCCGGCCGCGTGATCCGGGTGGTGGACTCCGACCGCCGGGTCCGGCAGCGGGCCCGGGAGCTAGGGGCGGAGCCATACCACTGGGGCCGGCCGCGGGGGGAGTTGCGGGTGGCGGAGGTCTGGGCCCAGGCGGACCGCGTGCGGTGCCTGGTGGTTTCGCAATGGCGTCCCTGGCCGCGGCATCTGGAAGGCTGGGCGGATGCAGTGGTTTGGGAGGTGCTGCCGCGCAGCCGGCGGGCGCTGGCGGAGAGTGCGGCATGGCTTAACCCGGGGGGGCAAATTTGGTACGATCCCGGTGACGAGGAACGGCAGCGGGAACGGCTGTTACGCAAGGCAGACCGCCTGGTTCCTGCACGAGAGCGCCTGGGCCGGCTCTGGCGGGCCTGGGAAGCCGGGCGTTCGCCGCTACTGCCCGGACGGGCGGTGCTGGAGGAACTGGAGCTCCGCCCGGGGGAAGTGGAGCCCGGGCGGCGGCGGCCGCTAACCGACAGTGCACTGTTCCGGCTGGCGCGGGCGGAATGGGCGGAGGTCCGCGCCGACCAGCGCCTGGGGGTGCAGGCCTGGGCGGCCGGGGAGGACGCCCCGGCTGCAGGCGGCCCGGCGCCGGGAGGAGGGGGCCAGGATGAACCCGTCGGAGACGGTAGCCGGATTGGGTTTTGATCCGCACACAGCGGAAGGAGCGCGCATCGCGGAGGCCCTCGCCTTCGCCGAGGCCGCGCATGCGGGGCAGTCGCGGGCCTCCGGGGATCCGTACATCGGACACCCCCTGGCCGTGGCCTCCATCGTGGCGGACCTGCACATGGATGCGGATACGGTGATTGCCGCCCTGCTGCACGATGTGGTGGAGGACACCCCCTATACCCTGGCGGACATCGAAGCGCGGTTCGGCCACGAGGTGGCCCAGCTGGTGGACGGGGTCACCAAACTGGACCGCCTGGAGGGTCAGGACCGGGAGATGCAGCAGGCCGAGAACCTGCGCAAGATGTTCCTGGCCATGGCCAAGGATATCCGGGTGATCCTGATTAAACTGGCCGACCGCCTGCACAACATGCGCACCCTGCGGCATCTGCCCCCGGACCGCGCCCGCCGCATCGCCCGTGAAACCCGGGAGATCTACGCCCCCCTCGCCCATCGCCTGGGGATTTTCCGCATCAAGTGGGAGCTCGAGGACCTGGCATTCCAGACGCTGGAGCCCGAGGCCTATCAGGATATGAAGGAGCGGGTGGCCAAGAAGCGCCAGGAGCGGGAGGCGGCCGTAGAGGCGGTCAAGGCCCAGCTGTCCGAGCAGCTTACGCGCATGGGGCTGGCCGCGGAGGTGTCGGGGCGCGCCAAGCACCTGTGGTCTATATACCAGAAGATGGTAAAACAGGGCAAGGACTTCTCCCAGATTTACGACCTGGTGGCAGTGCGGGTGCTGGTGGAGACGGTGAAGGACTGCTATGCGGTCCTGGGACTGGTCCATTCCCTCTGGAAGCCGGTGCCCGGGCGGTTCAAGGACTACATCGCCATGCCCAAATCCAACCTGTACCAGAGCTTGCATACCACCGTCATCGGGCCCTTCGGGGAACCACTTGAGGTGCAAATCCGGACCTTTGAGATGCATCACACGGCCGAATACGGTATCGCCGCCCATTGGCGGTACAAGGAGGGGCACAGCGGCGACGCGGACTTCGAGCAGAAGCTCTCCTGGCTCCGGCAGCTGCTGGAGTGGCAACGCGACATGCGTGACGCCCGGGAATTCGTGGAGACCCTGAAGGTGGACCTGTTCAGCGATGAGGTGTTTGTGTTCACCCCTAAGGGTGCCGTGATCGACCTGCCGGCCGGGGCCACGCCCCTGGACTTCGCCTACCGCATCCACACCGACGTGGGCCACCATTGCGTGGGAGCCAAGGTCAACGGGCACATTGTTCCCCTGGGGACCCCCCTGGAGAACGGCGACATCGTGGAGATCCTGGTCAACCGCCACTCCCCCGGGCCCAGTGGCGACTGGCTGAACCTGGTCCGCACCTCGCAGGCTCGCAACCGTATCCGGCAATGGTTCCGGCGGGAGCGCCGGCAGGAGCACCTGGCCCGGGGGCAGGACCTTTTGGAGCGTGAACTGCATCGGGTGGGCTTGAGCCCGTCGCCGGAGCGGCTGGCGGAGGCGGTCCGCCGCCTCGGTTGGGGCACGGTGGAGGACCTGGCGGTCGGGGTCAGCGAGGGCACCATCAATCTGAGCCAAGCGGTAGCTCGCATCCGGGAGGACCTGGAAGGGCCGGAGGCGGCGCGCGGCCCGGCGCCCCGTCCTGTGCCGGCCGCGGCTCCGGCCGGGGAGGGCGGCTCGGAGGTCCTAGTGCGCGGCCAGGCGAATATGTTGACCCGCCTGGCCCGCTGCTGCCAGCCGGTCCCCGGGGATCCCATCATCGGGTACCTCACCCGGGGTCGGGGCATTACCGTGCACCGGCTGGACTGCCCCAACGAGCGGGCTCTGGCCCGCGATCCCGATCGGCTGATCGAGGTGACCTGGAGTCCCCGAGCGGAGGAGGAGGCAGTCCATCTGGTGCACTTGGCGGTCTATGCCTGGGACCGGCCGGGCCTCCTGGCCGACGTGGCCAACAGTGTGGCCGGCGCCAACATCACCAACGCCAAGGTGGAGACCTTCCGCGATCGCACTGCGGTGGTCAACCTGTCCCTGGAGGTGAAAAACCTTGGTCAGCTGACCCGTATCGTGGACCGGATCCGGGCGCTGCCCTATGTGACCCGCGTGGCCCGGCTTTCCCACCGGGAGCGGCAGCGGCGAACGGGGCCGGCCGCCCGCACCGGCACCGCCGCGGGGGGCCGCCATTGAGAACGGTGGTGCAACGGGTCCGGGCAGCGGCGGTGGTGGTGGACACGGAGACGGTGGCCGCCATCGGGCCGGGGCTGCTGGCGCTGGTGGGTATTTGCCGGGAGGACAACGAGGACGACTTGGCCTGGACGGTCCGCAAGCTGACCGGACTGCGCATCTTTGCAGACGGCGGCGGGCACCTGGCGCGCGACGTCGCGGAGGCGGGCGGGGCCGTGCTGCTGGTGTCGCAGGTGACCCTCTGCGCAGCGGTGGCCCGCGGCCGGCGCCCGGACTTGGGGCCGGCGGCGCCGCCGGCGGAGGCGCGGGCCTGGTTCGCCCGCCTGGAGGCCGCGGTGCGCGCGGCCCTGCCGCCGGGCACCCTGGTGGCTACCGGGCGTTTCGGTGCCCACATGCAGGTGCAGCTGGTTAACGACGGACCGGTGACCATCTGGCTGGATTCGCGGCGGCGTTGAGGCCGGGCAAGGGATGCAGGAAGGGACGACGAGGCGAGCATGGGCGTACATCGGACGGTTTATGCAGGCGAAATCGGGGAGGCGCTGGCCGGCCGCGAGGTGACCGTGGCGGGCTGGGTGCATCGGCGGCGGGACCACGGCGGCCTCATTTTCATCGACCTCCGGGATCGCAGCGGGATTGTCCAGGTGGTGGTTACACCCGAACGGGCGGAGGCGTTCGCGGCTGCGGAACGGCTGCGGCTGGAATACGTGGTCCGGGTGCGGGGCACCGTGCGCCTGCGTCCCCCGGGCATGGCCAACCCCGACCTGTCCACCGGCACGGTGGAGGTGGAAGCGGCGGAGATCCACGTCTATGCCGAGTCCCGCACCCCGCCTTTCCTGCCCCAGGAGAGCGCGGAGGGGGTGGACGAGCTGGTCCGCCTCCGCTACCGTTACATCGACCTGCGGCGGCCGGAACTGCAGGCCCATTTCCGCATGCGCGACCACGTCATCCGTGCCATGCGCGACTTCTTTGCCGCGGAGGGCTTCTGGGAGGTGGAAACCCCTGCCCTGGCCCGTTCCACCCCGGAAGGGGCCCGCGACTTCCTGGTCCCCAGCCGCCTGCAGCCGGGGCACTTCTACGCCCTGCCCCAGAGCCCCCAGATCTTCAAGCAGCTGCTGATGGTGGCCGGCTTCGACCGCTATTACCAGATCGTCAAGGCCTTCCGGGATGAGGACCTGCGGGCCGATCGCCAGCCGGAATTCACGCAGCTGGACGTGGAGATGTCCTTCATGAGCCGGGATGAAATCCTGGAGCTCATGGAACGGATGATCCGGACGGTCTTCCGCACGACGCTGGGGACCGATCCCGGCCCCATGCCGCGCATGACCTACGCCGAGGCCATGCGCCTGTACGGCTCCGACAAGCCCGACCTGCGGGCGGGGCCGCCCCTGGTGGACCTGACCGCCGCCAGCCGGGAACTGGGCTGGAGTCTTTTGCGGGAAGCCCCCGCGGTGAGCGGGGTGCGCATCCCGGACTGGCATCCTTCCCGCCGCGAACTGGATGCCTGGGTGGAGCGGGCCCGCGCGCTGGGACTGGGGGGGCTGGTCTGGATTCTGCGCGAGGGCGACGGCTGGCGTAGTTCGGCCGGCAAATGGTTGGGCGAGGATGGCATGGCCACCTTGGGTACGGTGGCGGGCCTGCGTCCCGGCGACGGGTTGCTGGTGGCGGCGGGCCCGGAGGCGGAGGTGCTGGCGGCCGCCGGCAGCCTGCGGGTGGAGGCGGCCCAGGCCCTGGGGCGCCTGGAGGAGGGCTGGCGCTTCCTCTGGGTAACCGATTTCCCCATGTTCGAATGGTCCCAGGAGGAACAGCGCCTGACCGCTATGCACCATCCCTTCACCATGCCCAAGGAGGCGGATTGGGAGCGCCTGGAGTCGGATCCCCTCGCCTGCCGGGCCGAGGCCTACGATGTGGTCCTCAACGGGGTAGAGCTGGCCTCCGGCAGCCTGCGCATCTATGATCCCGGCCTCCAGCGGCGTATCTTCGCCATCCTCGGCCTGGGGGACCAGGAAATCGAGGAAAAGTTCGGGTTCCTGGTGCGGGCCTTCCAATACGGCGCCCCGCCGCATGGCGGGATCGCCTTCGGCCTGGACCGGCTGGTCATGCTGATGGTGGGCGCCCGTACCATCCGCGAGGTGATCGCCTTCCCCAAGACGGCCAGCGGTACCGACCCGCTGATGGAGGCGCCAGCCCCGGTGGACCCCCGGCAGCTGCGGGAGCTGGGCCTGACCCTGATCCGGGACCGCGGTCGCGCTTAACGCACCGCGGTCGGCACGAACAGGTCGACCAGCCCGATGAGGAAGGCGGCAATCAGGGCCCCCAGGATGGTGACGTGCATGCCCGGCACCACCGCCTGCGCCACCCAGATGACGGCGGCCGAAACCAGGAATCCCACCAGCCCGCGCCCGTAAGGGGAGTTGTTGCGTCCGAACAGGGCCTCAATTACATAGCCCAGCAGGGCAATGACGATCGCAGCCAGCAGGGCGGACCAGAACGTGAGGGGCGTGAATCCCGGCACCACGTACCCCAGCAGCATCAGCACCAGGGTTGCCACCAGGAATCGGACGATTGCACCGACCCAGTTCACGGGTTTCGCCTCCTTTTGTCCTCGCGGCGCCGGCGGACGGTCGGGTCCGGTTCCGGGCGCCTCCCGGGCAGCATGCCCCCGTGGGCCGCGGCCTATGCGCCGGCTGCCTGCATGAAGGGGTCGGGGGCTGTACATGTTAGGGGGCAGGCGGGACGCCCGCGGGTGCGGTTGCCCGCCGCTGGCGCCGGCCGGCCGCCGGGCTCCGGGACGGGGCGGTAGCCCGGGCGCCCGGCGCCCCGGATTGCAGAGAGGAGGGCGCATCGTGAGCCAAGCCGAGGTTCCGCAGTCGTTCGAGGAGCTGAAGAGTCGCGTGACCCAGCGTATGGCCAACGGCTCCGTGGACGTCAAGCAGGACATTATCGAGATGGGGGACGCCATGCTGCAGAGCGGCGTCGAACCCAAGACCGTCCAGGACCAGATCGCCAAGCGCCTGTGGCAGGCGGCCGGTCAGCACGACAAGGAGGTCCTGGCGGACCTGGTGGCGCGGATGGCCAAGGAGGAGCTGCAATAACCGGTCCCGCCCGGCCAGGGGGGCGCTGACGCGCCTCCCTTGCCAGGGGGCCCGGCGGGGCGTATAATGAGCCCGCGACGGACGGAAGCCCTGCGATGCGCGTGATCCGGTCCGATATGTTTTGAGCCAACACCAAAACATAGGGAGCCTGATCCAGGACGGTGGCCGTCCTGCCCCCGTTCGCAAGAACGCCAGGGGACTGCGAAAGCCGGCCGGAGGCGCCCACCTGCGAGCGCGCAGGTTCAAAACTTCGGTGACACGGCATAGGCGGGGTATTCAGGAAGGGAGCCCGGGAAGGCTCCCTTTTTTGTTCAAACATTGCGTCTTTCCCTACAACGCGTACGGCCGGCCGGGAAATTGCTAAGATGACGATGGTACCCCTGGTGGGGCAGGGATGAACGGTGAACGAGGAGGACGAGCATGGCGGGCGAAACCATCGTCGCGGTGGGGGAAGCGAACTTCGACACCGAGGTGCGGCAGTCCCCGGTGCCGGTGCTGGTGGATTTTTGGGCACCCTGGTGCGTGCCCTGCCGCATGGTCTCGCCGGCGTTGGAGGAAGTGGCGCGGGAGCGCCAGGGTCAGATTAAAGTGGCCAAGGTCAATGTGGATGAGAACCCCAATCTGGCGGCCGAGTACGGGGTCATGAGCATCCCCACCATCATCCGCTTCGAAGGCGGGCGGGAGGTGCAGCGGGTGGTGGGGGTGCTGCCGCGGGCCCACCTGCTTAAGCGGCTGGGCCTGGCGCAATAAAGGCCGCCGGGGTCGGAAACGGGGGCGGCCGTGACGCGACGGCGCACGGGATCAGGACCCGATCTGTTTACGGAGCAGGGACGGCAGGACCGGGAACGGGCGGCCCCGTTACCCTGGCGCTTGCGTCCCCGCACCCTGGAGGAGCTGGAGGGCCAGGAAGCGCTTACCGGGCCGGACGGGATCCTGCGGGTGATGGTGGAGGAGGGCCGGGTGCGGCCCGCGTTGTTTTACGGGCCGCCCGGGACCGGCAAGACCAGCGCGGCGGAAATCGTGGCCCGAGCCGCTCGGCAGGCGTTCGTGCGCCTGTCGGCGGTGGAGGCCACCGTCACCGACCTGCGGCAGGTGGTGGCGGCCGCCCGGGAACGCTGGGAGCTGGAGGGCCGGGGGACGGTGCTCTTCATTGACGAGATCCACCGTTTCACCCGGGTCCAGCAGGATGCCCTGCTGCCGCATGTGGAAGACGGCACCGTCGCGCTGATCGGGGCGACCTCCGAAAATCCCTGGGTCAGCGTGGAGCCGGCACTCCTGTCGCGGGTGCTGCCGGTGCGCTTCCGGCCGTTGGACCCGGCCGCGGTGGCGGCGGTGCTGGAGCGGGCCTGGGCCCGGCGGGCGGAATGGCTACCGGGCGAGGTGGAGCGGGATCCGGCCCTGCCGGCGGCCATCGCCGCCCGGGCCGGCGGCGACGCCCGGCTGGCCCTCACCATCCTGGAACGGGTGGCGGACCGCGCCCGCCGGCGCCGGCCTCCCCGCTTGACCCTGGAGGACCTGGAGCAGGTCTGGCAGGAGGCGCCTCATTACCACGACCGGGCGGGGGATGCCCATTACGACCTGATTTCGGCCTATATCAAGAGCATTCGGGGGTCCGATCCCGACGCTGCGCTATACTGGTTGGGGCGCATGCTGGCGGGGGGTGAGGATCCCCGCTTTATCGTCCGCCGCATCCTGGTGCATGCGGCGGAGGACATCGGCTTGGCGGACCCCCTGGGGCTGGTGGTGGCGCAGGCGGCCTGGACGGCCCTGGAGGCGGTGGGCCTGCCGGAAGCGCGCATCCCCATCGCCATGGCTACCGTCTACCTGGCCACAGCCCCGAAGTCTAACAGCGTGGTGGCTGCCCTGGAGCGCATGGACGAGGCGGTCAAGCGGCACCCGGCAGCCCCGGTGCCGGACTTCCTGCGGCGGCCGGGGCTGGGCGGGGACGGCAGCTACCGGTATCCGCATACGGCGCCCGGCCATTTCCTGCCCGATCCCCATCTGCCGCCGGAGCTCGAGGGGCTCGAGCTCTACCAGCCGTCCGCTGAAGGGGCCGAGGCGGCGGTGGCGGAACGGCTGGCGGCCTGGCGGGCGGCCCGGGCTCGGGATCAGGCCCGCCGCGCCGGCCCGGCGGCTGCGACCGAGGAGGAGGGGTAAACATGGTGCGACGCGAGGCCCCGGCGCGCGTGGAGCGGCGGGCAGCGCGGGCGCGCGCGGCCTACCGGACCGGCACCTGGGCCTGGTGGCTGCATCGGGTGAGCGGCCTCCTGATTCTGGCCTACCTGTATTTCCATCTGATTGTCCTGTCCTCGGCCATCTGGCGGGGCGGGGAGGCGGCCTTCAACCGGGTGGTGGCGGTGCTGACCAGTCCGCCCTTCCTGGCGGCCGACCTGGTCCTGTTCGCCCTCATCCTGTATCACGCTCTGAACGGCATCCGCATCATGCTGCTCGACCTGGGGATGTGGGTGGACCGGCAGGAGACGGTGTTCTGGGTCCTGATGGCCCTGGGAGCCGCGCTCCTGGTGGCGGCGGCCGCCGCGCTGCTGCCGACGGCCTAAGGGGCCTGGCAAGGGAGGGATCCGGTGTGGCACAGGCGGACGAAACCGGGGCCGGCAGCCCCCCGCCTCAGGGTCAGGGCCTGTGGCCCTGGCTGCTGCAGCGGGTGAGCGCGGTCCTGCTGCTGTTCCTGGTGCTGGGGCATCTCTGGATTGAGCATTTTTTGCACCTGGGGGCGCGGATCACGTTTGCGGCCGTGGCGGCCCGGCTGTTGCACGCCTTTTACGTCGTGGTCGATGTGGGCCTGCTGGTGGTGGTGGTCTATCACGGCCTCAACGGGCTAGGCACCGTGCTGTTCGACCTGCCTTGGACCCCGGCTGCCCAGCGGCGCATCACCGCCGGCCTTTGGGTGCTGGGGGTCCTGACAGTGGCGTTCGGGCTGGACGTGCTGTCCCCCTTCCTTTGGGGCCATCCCCTGTTCCGGTTCTAGCACGCCTGTGAAGGAGACGATGGCGGGATGGGGCAACCGGTCACGTTCAAGGTCTTCCGTTTCGATCCCGGCCGGGATCACGAACCCTACTGGGCCTACTACACCGTGGAGGTGGAGCCGGGGGATGTGGTGCTGGCGGCCCTGATGAAGATCCGGGAGGAGCAGGACGGTAGCCTGGCCTTCCGGGCCTCCTGCCGCTCCGGCATCTGCGGATCGGACGGGATGATCATCAACGGGCGTTCCCGCTTGGCGTGTAAGACTCAGGTCAGCGACCTGCTGCGGCAGGGTTCCGTGATTACCCTCGAGCCCCTGCGCAACTTCCCCTACGTCAAGGACCTGGTGGTGGATCAGGCGCAGTTCTGGGAGCATTTCCGGGCGGTGGATCCCTGGGTGCAGCCGGATCCGGCGGAACCGGAGCCGGTCGAGGAGCGGCGTATGATCCTGGCCCCGGAGGCCTTTGACGAACTCTCCAAGGCGTCCGACTGCATCTTCTGCGGGGTGTGCTACTCGGAATGCCCGATTGTGGCGCAGGACCACGGGTACCTCGGTCCCCAGGCCCTGATCAAGGCCTTCCGGTTTGAGGTGGATCCCCGCGACGCCGCCACCGCTGCCCGGGCCCCGGTGGTAGGCGGTCAGCAGGGGGTGTGGCGCTGCCGGCAGACCTTCAACTGCACCGCTGCCTGCCCCAAGGGGATCCCTGTCACCCGCGGCATCCTGGAGCTGCGCCGCAAGATGGTCCGGTTCCGTCTGGGCGGCGGCCGGCGGCGGATACCGGCCGCCGCGCGCGGCGCAGATACGGAAGGGAAGTAGGAAGAACCATGGCGCATGAGGCCGACGGCCTGCTGGAAGCAACCGCTCCTGTAGAGACCTTTGATGTGCTCATCGTCGGCGCCGGCCTGGCCGGCCTGCGGGCGGCGCTGGCGGTGGATCCGGCGCTCAAGACCGCCGTCTTGAGCAAGGTGTACCCGGTGCGTTCCCATTCAGTGGCCGCCCAGGGCGGAATCAATGCGGCCATTGATCCCCAGGACCGCTGGGAGGACCATGCGTTCGACACCGTCAAGGGCAGCGACTACCTGGCGGACCAGGACGCGGTGGAATTCATGTGCGAGGATGCCCCCCGGGTGGTCTACGAAATGGAACATTGGGGCACCCTCTTCTCCCGCCGTCCTGACGGCCGCATCGCCCAGCGCTCCTTCGGCGGTCAGGGCTATCCCCGGGCCTGTTATGCGGCCGATAAGACGGGACGCGCCCTCTATCAGACCCTGTTTGAGCAGTCTATCCACCATCGCATCCGCGTGTTCGAGGAATTCTTCGTCCTCTCCCTGGCCGTGTCCCGGGGGCGGGTGGCCGGGGTGGTGGCGCTGGAGATCAAGAGCGGGCGGGTGGTCGGGCTGAGCGCCAAGGCGGTCATCTTTGCGACCGGGGGAGCCGGGATGCTGTACGCCCGCACCACCAATCCCTACATTAATACGGGGGAAGGGATGGCCATCGCCTTCCGGGCCGGGGTGCCGTTAAAGGACATGGAGTTTGTCCAGTTCCACCCCACCACCCTGCCGGGGTTGAACGTCCTGATCACGGAAGGGGCGCGGGGCGAAGGGGCCTACCTGCTCAACCGGGAGGGCGAGCGGTTTATGGCGCGCTACGCCCCCAAGCTGATGGAGGTGGCCCCCCGGGACATCGTCAGCCGGGCCATCGAAACCGAGATCCTGGAGGGGCGCGGGTTCCCCGGTGGTTATGTGCTGCTGGACATGCGCCATCTGGGGGAGGACCTCATCCGGCACCGGCTCTCGGAGATTTACGACTTTTCCCTCACCTACAAAGGCATCAACCCGGTGCATGAGCCGGTACCGGTCCAGCCGGGCCAGCACTATATGATGGGCGGCATCGCTACCAACCGGCGGGCGGAGACCCGGTTGCCGGGGTTTTTCGCAGCCGGGGAGTGTGCGGCGGTGAGCGTGCACGGAGCCAACCGGCTGGGGGCCAACTCCCTGCTGGATACCCTGGTCTTCGGGCGGCAGGCAGGGCTGGGCGCGGCGGAATGGGCCAAACGCGAGGGGGCCGTCCCCTTCCCCGTGGAAGCCCTGAGTGCAGAGGCGGCCCGCATCGCTGCCATCAAGGCGCGGCCGGCCGGGCCCGGCAGCGAGCATTACGGTTCCATCCGGCGCGAGCTGCGGCAGACCATGACCGACTATGTGGGCACCTTCCGGGACGGGCCCCGCCTGGCCGAGGCCCGCCGGCGCATTGAGGAGCTGCGTGCACGCTATGCGGGTGCCAGCCTCATGGATACCGGCGACCTGTTCAATTACGACCTGCTGGCCTTCCTGGAAACGGGCTACATGCTGGACCTGGCCCGCGTGATCGTGGACGGGGCCCTGGCCCGGGAGGAGAGCCGGGGGGCCCATGCCCGCACCGATTTTCCGGCGCGGGATGACAGCCGGTTTCTCAAGCATTTCCTTTATACCCCGGATGGGGCGGACGGACTGGTGCGGGAGGAGGAGCCGGTGGTGATCACCCGCTACCCGCCCAAGGAACGCTCCTACTGAGAACGGCTCGCGATTGCCAGCCCCCCCGGGAAGCGGTATTGTGAAATGGGCGTGCTGTCTACGGGAGGTGGGGTCCGGGTGTTGCGGGTATCCAGCAAGGGACGGTATGGGGTCAAGGCCGTTTACGAACTGGCCCGGAATTACGGCAACGGCGCCCTGACGGTGTCCGCCATCGCCCGTCGCCAGGCCATCTCGGAGCAGTATCTGGAGCAGCTGATGGTGCCGCTCAAACGCGCCGGCCTGGTGGTCGGGGTACGGGGGGCCCAGGGGGGCTACCGCCTGGCCCGCCAGCCGGCGGAGATTTCCGTGGGGGACGTGGTGCGGGCGCTGGAGGGCCCAATCGGCATCGCCGACTGCACCAGCGAGGCGGCCTCCAGCTGCCCGGAGATCGGGCGCTGCATCGGCCCGGATGTCTGGAGCCGGGTGCAGGACGCCCTGCTGGGCGCCATGGACGCCATGACCTTTCAACAGTTGGTGGAGGAACAGCAGGAGGCGGTCCGGGACAAGCTTCTGGCCCGTGTGGTGCAGGCAGGGGGAGGGTAGCCGTGGCCGTGGTGGTGGTGGGCATGAGCGGCGGCGTCGACTCCTCGGCGGCCGCCGCTTTACTTGTGGAGCAGGGCCACACCGTGCTGGGGGTGACCCTCCTGCAGCTGCCCCCCGGGGCCGATAACGGCTGCTGCTCCCTGGGGGCGGTGGCGGATGCCAAACGAGTGGCCAAAGCCCTGGGCATTCCTCATACGGTGGTGGATGTCCGCCGCCGCTTCCGGGAGGCTGTGATCGAACCCTTTGAGGCCGCCTATTTGGGCGGCCGTACCCCGAATCCCTGTGCCCTCTGCAACCGGGCCATCAAATTCGGGGCCCTGTGGGAATGGGCGGCGGCGCAGGGGGCAGACTTGGTGGCGACGGGTCATTACGTGCGCCGGCAGCCCTTCGGGGCCGACCGGTGGGTGCTGGCCCGGGCGCGGGACACCGCCAAGGACCAGAGCTACCTGCTCTACACCCTGGGCCAGGAGGACCTGGCGCATGTCCGGTTCCCGCTCGGCGGGTGGCTCAAGCCGGCGGTACGGGACTACGTCCGCCGGCGGGGGCTCCCGACGGCCGACAAGGCCGAGAGCCAGGAGCTCTGCTTTGTACCCGGCAACGACTATCGCGCCTATCTCCGCCGCCACCGGCCCGATGCCGCCCGCCCGGGGGAGATGGTGGACACGGCGGGGCGGGTGGTGGGGCAGCATCCCGGGGTGGCCTTCTTCACGGTGGGACAGCGGCGGGGCCTGGGGATCACTGCGGACGAGCCCCGGTACGTGGTCGGACTGGACGCCGCCCGCAACCGCGTGATCATCGGCCGCCGCCGGGAGGCGGAGCGCCGCCGGGCGGTCGTAGAGGCGGTCCACTACCCCTTGGGAAATCCGTTTCCGGAACCGCGCCGGGGCTGGGTGAAGGTACGCTACAACATGGAGCCGGTGCCCGCGGTTTGGATCCCGGATCCGGCTGATCCGTCCCGGGCCCGGATCGAATTTGCGCGGCCGCAGTGGGCAGTCGCCCCGGGGCAGGTGGCGGTCTGGTACGACGCCGCGGGACGGCTCCTGGCCGGCGGCCGCCTGCAGGCGGAGGATTGAGGGCGGGGGCATGATCAGGCGCTGGGAGCTCCTGCACCTGCCGGTCCGGCTGGGCTCGCGGCAGCGGGCCTGGGGCCGGGTGGAGGAGCTCGAGCTCGACTGGGGGCAGCGGCAGGTCACGGGGGTGCTGGCGCGGGCAGGCCTGCGCCTGTTTTTGATCCCAACCGGGCCCGAGGTGCGGCTGCACGCCCGGGGGGTGGAGGTAGCCCGGCCCGACCTGCCGCAGCCGGTGGCGCAGAGCTGGTGGCGCCGCCAACGGGCGGCAGGGCGGATGCTGCGGCCGTTGGCTGTCTATGATCCGGAGGATCACTACCTGGGCCGGCTGACGGACATCCGCATCCGGGAGGACACCGGGGCCGTGACCGACCTGCTGGTATCGCGCGGCGTCCTGGCCGACCTCTGGCAAGGGCTGCTGGTGGTGCCGGCCCGCGGGGTGCAGGAGCGCCATCTGGGTCCCCCCGGCATAACCGTGGACCCGGGCGGGGATACTAACGGCTGAGACTCCGTCCCGAACGGGAGGACACCGTGGTGAAGATGCCGGACTGTCCTGCATGCCGCGGGCGCAACGTGGGGCGCGTAGGCACCGGACAATACTACTGCTGGGATTGCTGTATCGAGTTCAATTGGGGCAACCGCGGGGTACGCCTGTACCGCGTTGAGGCGGACGGGGAACTGTCCCGCATCGACGGTCCGGACGTCCCGGCGTGACCCTGGAAGGGGGACCGGTATGCGGCGCATGGGCAGTGTGCTGACCGGGGCGGCGGTGCTGGGGGCGGTGGTAGCGGGGGTATGGGCTGCCCGCCGCTCTCCGGCGGTCCGTAACCTGGGGCGGTGGGGGTTGACCGCGGGTCCAGAGGTCTGGCGGTGGCTGCGGGCCGGCGGCCGCTGGCTGGCACATGCGGGTCGGGGCTGATTCCCGGGTCCCGGTGCTGGGGGAGGCGTCCGGTCCGGCGCGTGGGCGCCGGGCCGGGCGCCTAGCGTTACTGGGCGGGCTGACCCTGGCCGCTACGGCCCTGCTGGTGGCGGCGGCGCCTGTGCTGCTGCCCTTCGGGTTCGCGCTGGTGTTGGCTTATCTGCTGGAGCCGGCCGTGGCAGCGCTGGCGGGGTGGGGACTCCCTCGCGGCGCGGCCGTCAGCCTGGTCTATGTGCTGGCCGGCGCGGGACTGGCGGCGGGCCTCTTCTACGGGCTGCCGGTGCTGTCCCGGGAAGGCATCCGGCTCCTGGCCCTGGTGCCCCGCTATCTGGGGGAAGGGGAGGCCTGGTGGGACGCGGCCCTGGCCCGGGTGCACCAGGCGCCGCTGCCACAGGGCCTGCACCAGGCCCTGCTGCACGGCGTGTCGGAGCTGGAAGGGCGGATCGCGGCCTCTCTGGGCCGGCTGGTCTGGGGGGCCATCGGCCTGCTGCCCGGCCTGGCCTCCCTGGTGCTGGCTCCGGTGCTGGCCTTTTTTCTGTTGAAGGACCGCGACCGCATCCGCGAGCGGTTTTGGGCGCTGGTCCCGGCTCCCTGGCATGCGGCGGTCTATAAGCTGCTCCTGGACCTCGACCGGGCGCTGGGCGGGTTTGTGCGCGGCCAGCTGCTGGTGGCGGCGGCGGTGGGGCTGTTGGCGCTGGCCTGGCTCTGGGCTCTCGGCATCCCCTTTGCGCCCCTGATCGCCGTGCTGGCCGCCGTCACCGACATCGTGCCGTACCTGGGGCCCCTGGCCGGGGCCCTGCCGGCCGTGCTGCTGGCGCTGGCGGTCTCGCCGTGGCGGGCGCTGTGGGTGGCGGCCGGCTTCATTGCCATCCATCAGCTGGAAGGAGCGGTGGTCGGGCCACTGGTGATGGGTGAGGCGGTTGGCCTGCATCCGCTGGTGGTCATCCTGGCCCTGCTGGTGGGGGCGGAGGCCGGCGGGGTGCTGGGAGTGTTCCTGGCCGTACCCGCGGCGGCGGTGGTCAAGGTCCTGCTGGAACATCTCTACCACCGGCTGGCAGCCTGACCGGCCGGTCCTTGTCTTGACCGGATTTGGTCGCGCTGGCTACAATGAACCATATGGCCGTCACAGGCCGGGAAGGGCGGGGGCGCCGGGGCGCCCCCGCGTCTGCCATCTGGCGGGAGGAGCGGCGCGGATGAAGGCCGAGGTCATTCGGCGGAAATTTTTGCAGTTCTTTGCGGAACGGGGCCACCAGGTGGTGCCCAGCTCGCCGCTGGTTCCGGCAGGGGATCCCACCCTCCTGTTCACCAATGCCGGCATGGTCCAGTTCAAGGATGTTTTTCTGGGAACCGACCAGCGGTCTTATAAGCGGGCCACCAGCGCCCAGAAGTGCATGCGGGCCGGCGGCAAGCACAACGACCTGGAACAGGTGGGCCGCACCGCCCGCCATCTCACCTTTTTCGAGATGCTGGGGAACTTCTCCTTCGGCGACTACTTCAAGCGCGAGGCGATCGGTTTCGCCTGGGAGTTCCTCACCCGCGAACTGGGCATTGATCCGGCGGTGCTGTGGGTGACGGTGCACGAGTCCGACGACGAGGCCGCCCGCCTGTGGGTGGAGGTGGCCGGTATCGACCCGGCGCGCATCGTCCGCCTGGGGGATGCGGACAACTTCTGGCAGATGGGCGATACGGGCCCCTGCGGACCCAGCAGCGAGATCTACGTCGATCGGGGACCGGAGCATGCCTGCGGCCCGGAATGCGGCCTGGGGTTTTGTGACTGCGACCGCTATGAGGAGATCTGGAACCTAGTCTTTATGCAGTATGACCGGGACCTCAGCGGGCGGTTGACCCCCTTGCCGCGGCCCAGCATCGACACCGGGATGGGCCTGGAGCGGGTGGCGGCCTTCCTGCAGGGGGTGGAATCCAATTTTGATACCGACCTGCTGGCACCGCTGGTCCGCCAGGTGGGACGGCTGAGCGGACGACCCTACGACCCCGGTCCGGCCGGGCTGCCCTTCCGGGTCATCGCCGACCATGTGCGGGCCCTGACCTTCCTGCTGGCGGAAGGGGTGTCCTTCAGCAATGAAGGGCGGGGGTACGTGATGCGCCGCATCCTGCGCCGCGCCCTGCGCTACGGCTTCCTGCTCGGCCTGGACGAGCCCTTTCTGGGGGAGCTGGTGGATACGGTCGGGGAGACCATGGGCGAGGCCTACCCGGAGGTGGTCCGTTACCGGGATGCGGTCAAGGCCGCCCTGCGGCGCGAGGAGGAGCGGTTCCTGGCCACCCTCGCCCAGGGGATGCGGGTGCTGGACGAGAAGCTGGCCGGCCTGCAGCCGGGTCAGGTGCTGGACGGGCGCGAGGCCTTTATGCTGCATGACACCTACGGCTTCCCCCTGGACCTCACGGTGGATGCCGCCCGTGAGCGCGGGATCGGGGTGGACGCGGACGGCTTTGCCGCAGCCATGGAGGAACAGCGGCAGCGGGCGCGGGCGGGGCGGGCGGTGCTGGCGGAGCGGCTGCCGGCCCCCGGGCCCACGCGCTTTGTCGGCTACGGCAGCCTGAGCGCCGGCCCGGTCCCCGTGGGGGCGCTCTACATCGACGACGACCCGGTGGAACGGCTGGAGATGGGCCAGGGGGGGCTGGTCTGGCTGCCGGAGAGCCCCTTCTACCCGGAGGGCGGCGGCCAGGTGGGCGATAAGGGCCGCCTGGTGGGGCCGCATGGGGTCTTCCGGGTGACCGACACCCGCCGCCAGGGCGAGGTGATCTGGCATATCGGGGAGATGGAGTCGGGCTGGCTGGAGGCCGGCGAGGCGGTCCACGCCGAGGTGGACGCCGGGCTGCGGGCGGGCGCCATGCGCAACCATACCGCGACCCATCTGTTGCATGCCGCCTTGCGCGAGGTGCTGGGGCCCGAGGTGCGCCAGGCCGGATCCCTGGTGGCGCCCGACCGCCTGCGCTTCGACTTCACCCTCGACCGCCCGTTGACCGAGGCGGAACGGCTGGCAGTGGAGGACCTGGTCAACCGCTGGATCCTGGAGGACCGTCCGGTACAGGTCGAGGAGCGGGCCCGTGAAGAGGCGCTGGCGGCGGGGGCTCTGGCCTTCTTCGGGGAGAAGTACGGCGAGCGGGTGCGCATGGTGACGGTACCCGGTGCCAGCCGGGAGCTGTGCGGCGGTACCCATTGCCGTTCCACGGGGGAGATCGGCAGCTTTCTGCTGCTGGAGGACGTCAGCGTGGGGTCCGGGGCCCGGCGCCTGGAGGCGGTCACCGGCTGGGGGGCGCTGGCGCAGACGCGGGAATGGCGCAACCGCCTGATGGAGGCGGCGGGGCTCCTCAAGACGGCCCCGGCGGAGGTGCCGGCCCGCATCCGTGCCTTGCAGGCCGATCTGCGGGAGAAGGACCGGCGGCTGACCGCCCGTGCCGAGCGGGAGGCGGCGCAGGCGGTAGAGGCCCTCCTGCGGCAGGCGGAGACCGTGCAGGGCTTCCGGGTGCTGGTCGCCCGCCTGGAGGGTTTGGGCGCGGCCGAGGACCTGCGCCGCTACCTGGACCTGGTCAAGGGCCGGGTGGATGTGGCCGTGCTGGCGGCGGACCTGGGCGGCCGGGCGGGGCTGGTAGCCTACGCGGGCCCAGGGCCGCGGGCGGCCGGACTGCGGGCGGACGGGGTCATCCGGCGGCTGGCGCCCCTCATCGAGGGCGGCGGCGGCGGCCGGCCGGATGTGGCCCAGGCGGGGGGACGGCGCCCGGAGGGCCTGCCCGCGGTACTTGACGAATCGCGTCGGCTGCTTCAAGAAATGTTGGTATCGACAGGCTAGGGTGTCCCGCCGGAGCGGGCGCTGGGCCGCGGCGGGCGCGGAAAGGGAGGGGAGCGGGCCATGGCCGGGATGGATGAAACCCGCCGTCTGTGGGGGCACCAGGAGGCGGCCAACCAGGCCGACGCGGTGCTGCGGGAGGTCTACGCCGCCCTCAAAGCCAAGGGATACAATCCCATCAGCCAGCTGGTGGGGTACATCTTGTCCGGCGATCCGGCGTACATTACCGCCTATCAGGGGGCGCGCAACCTTATCCGGCAGGTGGAGCGGGACGAGCTGCTGGAGGAGCTCCTGCGCCAGTATGTGAGTCACCTGGAGCTGGACGGCTGATGCCGGGCCGGGTGCTGGCGCTGGACGTGGGCCAGCGGCGGGTCGGGGTCGCGGTCAGTGATGAGACCGGGCTGATTGCGCAGCCCCTGCCGCCCCTGGTCCGGGCCCCCGCCTTGGAGGATGATGTGCGTGCGATTGCCGCCCTGGCCGACAGGTGGCAGGCCGCCGAAATTGTGGTAGGATGGCCAGTGAACCTGAATGGATCGGTCGGCCCCCAGGCGGAGGCCGTCCGTCCGCTGGCGGAGGCGTTGCAGAGGGTGCGTCCCGTCCGCCTGTGGGACGAACGGCTGAGCACCAGGGGGGCGGAGCGTCTCCTCATTGCACAGAACGTCCGCCGGGAGCGGCGACGGCAACTCATCGACGGGATGGCAGCGGTCTGGATCCTTCAGGGTTATCTCGACCACCGACATCAATTTGAAACCGGGGTGACTGGAATGGCTGACGACAAGGACCTCTTCAATCCTGGGGAGGGCGAAGCCGAGCAGGAGGACGAGGTCATCGTCCTGACGGACGAGGATGGCCACGAACACGAGTTTGTGGTGGTCGACGTGATTGAGGTCGAGAGCCGCGAGTACGCCATCCTGCTGCCGATCGACGCGCCGGAGGAGGAGGAGGCAGAGGCCGTCATCCTGCGGCTGGAAAAGGACGCGGACGGCGACGACATCCTGGTTGACATCGACGACGAGGCGGAATGGGAGAAGGTCGCCCAGGTTTACGAGAATATGCTGGACGAGGAAGAGGAGTAGGGCGTCCGGCATGACCGGAGGCGGGCAGCCGGAGCGGGGCCTGCGGGGCGCGGCCGGCCGCCCGCGGCGTGTGCCGGTGGCGTTGGGGGCAGCGGCCCTGGCCCTGGCCGCCGGGGCCGGGGGATGGCGGTACGTCAACGGGCCATTGCACCCTGGAGCGCGGGAAGTCCGCTATATCCGCGTCCGCCCGGGCGAAAGCGCCGCTGCCATCGGCCGGCAGCTGCAGGCGGCCGGGGTGGTGCGTAGCGGGCTCTTTTTTGCGTGGTGGAGCCGCCTGGGCGGGCGGGCCACGGCTATCAAGGCGGGGACCTACCGCTTGTCCCCGGCCATGACCGCCACCGCCATCCTGGCCCGGATGGTGCGGGGGCAGGTGGCCGTGGTGCGGGTGGTGCTACCGGAAGGCCTTACCGTCCGGGCCGCAGTGGCCCGGTTGGAGCGGGCCGGGATCGGCAGTCCCGCCGCCTGGGCGGCGGCGCTGCGCCGGCCGCCTGCCGGGATTCCTCCGGCCCCCGGGGTGCGGGACCCCTGGGAGGGTTACGTGTTTCCGGCGACGTACACCCTGCCCTGGGGCGCCGGGCCCCGGGCGGCGCTGGGGGCCGCCCTGGCTGCCTTCCGGCGCGAGACGGCGGGGGCCGCTCCCCTACTGGCCCGGCAGCACTGGACCCTGACGGAATGGGTCACCCTGGCGTCCCTGGTGCAGGCGGAGGGCAATCAGGACCCGGCCACCGATGCCCGGATTGCGGCCGTGTTTGAGAACCGGCTCGCGCGCGGCATGCCCCTGCAGTCGGACGCCAGCGTGCGCTATGCGTTGGGGGACCCTCCGTCCGGTCCCCTCGATCTCCAGGACCTGACCGTACCGTCCCCCTACAACACCTACCGGTACCGCGGGCTTCCGCCCGGACCCATCTGCAACCCGGGTGCGGTCGCGCTGCAGGCAGCCCTGCACCCTGCCCGCGTGGGCTACCTCTACTTTGTCAGCACCCCGGACGGCCGCTTCCTGTTTGCGGACACCTATGCCCAGCAGCTGCAGCACCTGCGGGCCCTGGCGCCGGCCCGCTTAGGGAAGTAAAACCTGGGAATACTTCCGGTATCAGGCATACCGGGAGGGATGGCAGGGTGCTGTGGCGGAACAGGGCGCCGGCCTGGACGGGGCGGGCCCTCTGGATGGCGGCGGCATCGGCGGGCCTGGCGGCCGCAGCCTGGGGCTTCGGACGCCTGGGGGCGGGTACGCCCCGGCCTCTGCCCGTGCCGGCCCGGGTGGAGGCGGCCGGCTTCCCCGTGGCGGCCCGCAGCTGGACCGGTGCACGGGTCCGCTGGACGCCGGTCCCGGCCTGGGTGCTTCAGGGCCCGCTGCCGGCCGCGCTGCGCCGGCGGCTGGCGGACCGGCTGCCGGCCGGCGGGCGCGGACGGGGGCCCTGGCTGGTGTTGCGGCGTCAGGTACCCTGGCTGGGTGCCTGGCAGGGGCGGCTGCCGCCCGGCGCCCTGGTGGCCGCGCGGGCGGCGGTGCCGGTACTGGAGGGGCTGCCGGCGGGGCTGGCGAAGGCGGTGCCGGCGGCCGCCCCCGCCGCGTCCGGCTGGTGCGGGGCGCGGGCGGGGTCTACCGGCCCGCGCCGGGGGCCGGCCCCCCTCTCCCTGGCCCCCGGGTTGGGGGCGGCGCTGGCGGCCCACCTGCCTGCCGGGTCGGGGGCGGCGGTGGTGGACGGGGACGGCGCCGTGCTGGCCCTGGCCGGCGGCGCGGCCGCCTGGCGTGCGGTGCCGGCGGGGGTCTCTCTGCTGCCGGTGCTGCTGGCCGAGGCACCGGAACTGGGGGGGCCGCCGTGGCCGTCCGCGGCGCTGGGCCCCACGGTATTGCAGGCCTACGTGCGGCGCTGGGGGGCGGCGGGCACGGCACGGGCCTTGGCCGCCGCGCTGCCGGCTGCCGATCCCCTGCCCGGGGCTCCGCCCCCGCCAAGGCGTCCGGCCGGCACGGTGGCGTGGTGGGGAGCCGGGGCACCGGCGGTGACCCCGCTCACCCTGGCCCGGGCCTATCTGCCCTTTGTCGCCGGCGGCGACCTGCCGCCGGTGCGCCTGGGACTGCAGCCGGTCCCGGCTCCGGCGGCCGGGGCGGCCGGCGGCTGGGCCGCCCTGCTGGACGCGCTGCCCGTTCTGACCGTGGACGGCCGCCAGGTGGTCGTCTGGGGCGGGCTCGGCCGGGGCCCGGCGGTGGCGTTGGTGCCGGGCAGTGCGGGCCCGGCTGCCCGCCTGGTGGTGGTGTTCACGGGTCCGGCGGCGGCCGGCCGTCAGTCGCTGCAGGCCGGGCTGGGCGCCCTGCTGGCCTGGTGGCAGAGCCATCGGGCCGCCTGGCTGGCGGCTACGCGCCCGGGGGGGCGGTCCCCCGTCCCCCGGTCCGGGGCCGCTGAGGGGTTGCAGCGGCCGCGCGGGACGCCCGGCGCCGCCGGGTCAGCGCGCGGCGGCAGCCATCAGGGCCAGCAGGCGCCGGTCGGACGGTAGGGGCCCGTCGTAGAGCAGGTGTCCCTGCCGCGAAATCACCGCCACCTGGTCCAGGGCGGTGACCCGGTAGGCGGTTAGGATGGCCGGGGTGGCGAAGGCCTGCGGCCAGCCGGCCCCGGCCCGGCGGGCCAGGGCGGCCAGGGCCGCGGCCGTGTCGTACCCCGGGGTCACATCCAGAGAGACCAGGTGCACTCCCGCCGGCAGGCGGGGCCGCAGGGCGGCCAGCTGCTCCTCCCCGGCGATGCAGCTGGCGCACTGGGCCGACATGAAGTAGAGCAGGGTGGGTCCCCCGGCCGGAACCCGGATCAGCTGCCCGCCCAGGGCCTGCAGCCGGAAGGCCGCGGCCCGGGACGGGGAAACCGGTGCCGCCCGCGAGGCGCGCGGCGGGGTCTGCCTGCCGGCCCACCATGCGCCGGCACCCGCGGCCAGGGCAACACCCAGCCAGACCAGCGCGGCCCGGCGTCCTCCCCGCATGTTCCCGCCTCCTTCCGGGTCCCTCAGGCGAGCAGGCGGCCCGGGCCCCAGAGCCAGTAGTAGGTCAGATACGCCCCGGCCGCCCCGATGATAAGGCCCAGCCAGAGGTTAAGGCGCGGGCCCAGACGGGCCACCGCGCCGGCCAATGCCTCGCGGGCGAAGAGGACAGCGACCCCGGCAGCCGTCAGCACCAGCGCCGCCCCGGCACCGAAGGATCCCACCAGGGCCAGGAAGGCGGTCCAGCCGGCGGTCAGGGCGGGCAGCAGCACGGCCACGAACAAGGGCAGGGTGCAGCCCAGGGCGGCGGTGGCATAGACCACCCCGGCCAGGAAGGCGGCCCATAGGCTCCCGGCCTGCCCCGACGGCAGGCGGTCGGCCCCCGTCCACCGGCTGACGGGCAGGTGCAGGCGACCGCCCGCCACCAGCATCCCCCCGGCCAGGACCGCCAGGCCGAGGCCGACCAGCAGCGGCCGCAGGACCGGGGCCAGCACCACCCCCGCCAGGTGGACCACCAGGCCCAGCAGCGCTACCACTCCCGTAAACCCGGCCGCCATGGCCAGGCCCACCGCCGCCCCCCGGCCCGCGGGGTGCAGCATGCCCGGGCCCGCAGGGACGGTGCCCCCCATCCAGGCCAGGGTCGCCGGCAGCAGGGCGATGCCGCAGGGGTTGAAGACCGCGGCTACTCCCATCAGAAACGGATACCAGCCCTCCAGGCCGTGCATCCCCGTCCCCCCTCCCGTTGGTGCGGCCGGATATCATCATAACGCAATATTATGCAACTAGGCCCATCCGGCCAGGAAATGCTGGCGGGACGCCTCTGCGTCCGCGGGCACCCCCGTCCGCCGGCGCCGGGCCGTGGCGGGACGCCGGCGCATACGCTACCATGGGTAGGGTGGGAGGGGCCGGCGGGGACGCGGCCCGGCTGCGGCCGGGCGCCGGGCGCCGGCGGCGAAGGGGACTGGTGGTCGGGAATGTGGGAACAGCGCCACGTGCAGGCGGTTGCCGTCTGGCCGTGGGTGGTGGTGGGGGCGGTGCTGCTGCTGCCGCCGGTGGCGGCGGTCACCCTCTGGATCGCCGGGCACCTGAGCGGGTTCCGAGCGGCGCTGGGCGCCCTGGGTCAGGGGGGGCTGCTCTGGGCCGGCTGGCTCGGGTTGCGAGCGTTGACCGCCGGGGTGTACAACCGCTGGATCGGGCCCCGGCACGGGTACCGCTTCTGGCTGGAAGGACAGGAGATCATGGCGGTGGATGCCCGCTCCGCGCTGCTCCCCGCGCTGGCCGGGGGGATCCTGGAAGGAGGCGGGCTCACCGTCCTGCTGGGCCTGCTGGGCTGGCTGCATCCGGTCGTCGCCCTGTTGGGCTGGGGATGGCCGCTGGCGGCAGGCGTGACGGCGGGATTCCTCCTGGTGGAAGGGAGCGTCCTCCTCTACAACCGGGTGGTGGTGCCCTTCTACGGGACCCTCACCTGGCCGGAGGAAGCTGCCGGCGGGGAGGACTGGACGCGGGTCGCGGCGTTGGACCCCAACGGCATCCGGCTGGTCTCGGCCACCCTGTTCTTCGCCTGGGTCCTGGTGGCGGTGGTGCTGACGGTGGGGGGGCTGTACCTGGCCCTGACCGTACTGGCCCGCCACCTGCCGGCGGGGTACTTCGGTTTCAGCATTGCCATCTTCAGCGGGTTCCTGACCGCCCTGGGCGGGTTTCTGGTTGCGGTGGCGACCGGCTGGTGGATGTACCTCCTGGCCGTGGCCTACAACCGTTGGCTGGGGCGGGGCGGGGGGGTGCGGCTGCGGCTGGGGCGTGCAGCCGGCGGCTGGTGAAGCGGCTGTTCAAATACCGGGCGGTGGTGGCGCCGGGGCCGCTCACCCTGTTCCGACGCGAGCTGGCGGCCTGGTACCGGCGTCACGGACGCGACCTGCCCTGGCGGCGCACCCGGGACCCCTACGCCATCCTGGTGTCCGAGGTCCTGCTGCATCAGACCCAGGTCCGCACCGTCATTCCGGTTTATGAGGCCTTCCTGGCCCGTTTTCCCACTCTCGACGCCTTGGCCGGGGCCCCGCTGGCGGAGGTCAAAGCCATCACCGACCCCCTGGGCTATAAGGTCCGGGGCCGCTGGCTGTGGGAAATCGCCCGGGCGGTGACGGCGCGCCACGGGGGCCGCATCCCCGACAGCTGGGAGGAGCTGCTGGCGCTGCCGGGCGTGGGCCGCTATACGGCCGGGGCCGTGCGCTCCTTCGCCTTCGGGCTCCGGTCGCCCATCCTGGATACCAACGTGGAGCGGGTGCTGGGGCGGTACTTCGAGGTCCCGGCGTTGGGACCCGGCGGGCGCGGGGCCGAGCGCCGCCACCATCTATGGGCCCTGGCCGAGGCCGTGCTGCCCGAGGAGGGGGCGGACCAGTTCAATCAGGCCCTCATGGACCTGGGGGCCCTCATCTGCACTGCCCGCAAACCGGCCTGCCTGCTGTGCCCGGTTGCCGGCGGCTGTGCCCGCCTGGGCGGCGGTCTCCGGGCGGCGGAGCCGCCGGCGCTGTACCGGGTGGAGCCGGCCGGAGATGAATCCGGCCGGCTCTCCGGCGCGTAACCGGGACGGACAGCGGAGCGCGCCGGTGCCGGCGCGCAGGAAGGAGGCCAGGCCCATGAAGGGGTCCGGTTGGCGCCAGGCCGCCGCCGCCGCGGCGGCCGGCGTCCTGCTCAGCGGCTGCGGGGTCGCCGCCCGGCCGGCCGCCGCGCCGTCCAGGGCGAAGGCGGTGGTGATTAAGGTGGGGCGGGCCCTGGTGGCGGGCCGGGAGGAAACCGTCCTCACCAACGACGCGGGGCACACCCTCTACTACTTCACCCTGGACCAGCCGCAGCGGTCGGCCTGTACCGGCAGCTGCCAGCAGATCTGGCCCGCGCTGCGGGCCGTGAGCCCCACTGAGCCCGTCCAGATTCCATCCGGGGTGCCCGGCCGCTTTAAGATAGTGGCCGACGGCAACGGGGAGCAGGTGACCTACAACGGCCACCCCCTCTACACGTACAGCCTCGACCTGGCGCCCGGTCAGGCCCACGGGGAGGGGTTGTTCCACGAATGGTTCGTGGCGGTGCCGGGCCTGAAGGCGGCTGTCCCCGCCGGCCCGCCGGCGGGGGGCGCCGGCGGGGGCAGCGGTTATTGACCGCTGACGGGGGCCACGACGGGGGGAGCGGGCGCCGGCACCGCCTCCACCGTCAGGACCTCGCTGCGGCCCAGGGCCTCCTGCAGCAGGGGTTCCCAGTCCCGGCCCTGTTCCAGCCGCTCCAGGTCCTCCGGGCGGCTGCGGGTGGCGGGGTGTTTGGGGATGAACAGCGTGCAGCAGTCTTCATAGGGCAGGATGGAGACCGGGTAGGTCCCGATTTCCTGGGCCTTGGCCATGATTTCGGTCTTGTCCAGGCCGATGAGGGGCCGCAGAACGGGCAGGCGGGTGACGGCGGCGATGGAGCGGATGTTCTCCGCCGTCTGGCTTGCCACCTGGCCCAGGCTCTCGCCGGTGACCAGGGCGGTGGCCCGTTCGCGGCCGGCGATTCGTTCCGCCAGCCGCAGCATCATGCGCCGCATGATGGCCACCCCATAGCGGGCCGGAGCATCCGCATAGATGGCCTTCTGGACCTCGGTGAAGTGCACCACCCATAGGCGCATCCGTCCTCCTGCCCAACCGGCCAGGATGCGGGTCAGCTCGACCACCTTATCCTTGGTCTGGTCGCCGGTGAAGGGATAGCTGTGGAAGTAGACCGGGATGATGGTCATCCCCCGCTTCATCATCATCCAGGCCGCCACCGGGCTGTCGATCCCGCCGGAGAGCAGCGCGCAGGCGCGTCCGCTCATGCCGGCCGGCAGGCCGCCTACGGCCGGCAGGGAACGGGCATACAGGTAGGCCGCGTCGTCACGCACCTCTACGGTGACCTCCACCTCGGGCTGGTGGACATCGACCCTGAGGGCGGGAAAGGCCTGATGCAGGCGGTGCCCCAGTTCCCGGTTGACCTCCAGGGAATTGAGCGGGAACCGTTTGTTGGGCCGGCGGGTATCCACCTTGAAACTGGCAGCGCCGTCCTCCCGCACCGCGGCGCCCAGGAGACGGATGCCGGCCCGGGTCATGGCGTCGAGGTCCAGCGGCACCCGCTCCCCCGGGGAGAGGGCCACCGTGCCGAACACCCGCCGCAGCGCTTCCAGCACCGGCGGGCCGCCGGTGCCGGGCTCCACCCAGATGCGTCCGCCGCTCCAATGCACCGCCGCGTCCGGCCAGGGCTCCAGCGCATGCCGGATACGGGTCAGGAGCAGGTGTTCGAAGTGCCGGCGGTTCTCCCCCTTGAGCCCGATCTCGCCGTAGCGCACCAGCACCACCGGTTGCGCCTCCTCTGCCGGTCCCGGGGACGGGACCGCCGGCGCAGCGGCCACGGCCGGGCGGGATGCCTCCGCCGCACCGCCCGCGGGCAGCTCCGCGGCCGGCCCCACGGCCAGGGACCGGGGCGGGTCCGGCAGCCGCACGGGCCCCGGCCGCCGGATTTCCGCTACGGCCTCGGGCACGGCTGCGATCAGGCGGTCCACGTCGTCCTCTGTGGTCTCCCGCGAAAAGGAGATGCGGATGGCGCCCTCTAGCCGGTCTGCCGGCAGATGCAGGGCGGTGAGCACATGGCTGGGACCGCTATGGTGCGAGGAGCAGGCGGAGGCGGTGGAGACATACACGCCGCGCGCGGCCAGGGCATGGACCAGGGTCTCCCCGCGGACGCCGGGGACGGACAGGTTGAGGATGTGGGGCGCCGCCTCCGCGGGGGCAGGTCCGTTGACGGCCAGGCCCGGGAGGCGCGGGGTCAGACCGTCCAGGATGCGCTGCTTGAAGGCGGCCCAGCGCTCCCGCAGGGCCGGCTGCTCCGCCAGCAGCAGGCGGGCGGCTTCGGCGAAGCCGGCGATGCCGGCCACGTTCTCGGTCCCGGAGCGCAGGTTGCGCTCCTGCCCCCCGCCGGTGAGGAGGGGCACCAGCCGGACCCCTTCCCGGACATAGAGCGCGCCCGTGCCTTTAGGGCCGTGAATCTTGTGGGCGCTGAAGGAGGCCAGGTCCACACCCCAGAGACGGGGGGTGACCGGGATCTTGCCCAGGGCCTGCACGGCGTCCATGTGCACCAGCGGCGGCCGGGGCCGCACGGCCCGGACGGCCCGGACGATGTCGCTGAGCGGCTCCACAGTGCCAATCTCATTGTTTACCAGCATCACACTCACCAGCACCGTGTCCGGCCGCACCGCTGCCGCCACCCGGTCGGGGTCGATGCGTCCGGTGCGGTCGGGCTCCACGATGGTGAGGGTATAGCCGGCCCGTTCCAGGGCGCGAGCGGTGTCCAGGACGGAGGCGTGCTCGATGGCGGTGGTCACCAGGTGGCGCCCTTCGCGGCCGTAGGCGGCCATCGCCCCCTTCAGGGCCAGGTTGTTGGCCTCGGTGCCCCCGGAGGTGAAGAGGAGACAGGCGGGCGGCACGGCGATGGCCGACGCCAGCGTTTCCCGCGCCCGCTCCAGCAGATGACGGGCGGCCCGTCCCGCCTGGTGGACGGAGGAAGGGTTGCCGTAAGTGTCTTCCAGAGCTTCCCGCATGACCGCCGTCACCTCAGGGCGCACCCGGGTGGTGGCGGCGTTGTCAAGGTATGCGCTGCCGGCCATGTGCCTTCCCTCCCCGGTGGGGACGGCACCCGCCGTCCCCGTTCCGTCACGGAATCCGCTCCCAGTATAGCATGAGCGTTCCGGCTCCCCCGTCCGCCGTCACCTCCGGCGGGCGCCCGGCATACCCTGGTAGCCCATCGGCGGGTCCGGGGTGCGGACCCGCCCGGGCTGGTGGAGGTGAGGACGCATGTCGTTGACGGTGCTGACCCTGGTGGCTTCCGCGGCCGCCGCCCTCCTGCAGGGGCTGGTCTGGCTGGCGGGGTACGTGGGCGGGAACGCCTTTCCCCATCCCTTGAGCGAGGCCGAGGAACGGGAGGCCCTTGAGCGGATGGCGGCCGGGGACCGGGAGGCCCGGGCGCTGCTGATCGAGCGCAACCTGCGGCTGGTGGCGCACGTGGTCAAGAAGTATACCCACAGCGTGGAGGAACCGGATGACCTCATCAGCATCGGAACGGTAGGGCTGATCAAGGCGGTGGATACCTTCCGGACTGACAAAGGGGTCCGCCTGGCGACCTACGCTGCGCGCTGTATTGAGAACGAGATCCTGATGTTCCTCCGCGCCCAGCGCAAGACCGCCCGCGAGGTCAGTCTGTACGAACCCATCGGGGTGGACCGCGAGGGCAATGAGATCTCCCTGCTGGATGTGCTCAAGAGCGACGCGGACTCCATCGCCGACCAGGTGGAATCGGAGATGCTGGTGGAGTGGCTGAAGGGCTACCTGTCCGGCCTGACCGAAAAGGAACGCCTGGTGCTGGACCGGCGGTTCGGGCTCAGCGGGCATCCCCGGCAGACCCAGCGCGATATCGCCCGCGAGCTGGGCATTTCCCGCAGCTACGTCTCCCGGATCGAAAAGCGGGCGGTGACGCGGATTCTGAAGAATATCCGGAATGACCACCAGGAGGCTGCCACCCGGGCCTGAGGCGGTGCCGGGGGCCGGGGTGGCCGGGGGCGCTCTCGCGGCCCGGCCGCCGGTCCGGCGGGCGGACCCCGGGGGTCGCGGGGGCCGCGCGCGTCCGACCATCCGGGGATAGGCAGCCGGCAGCCGGGCCCGCGGCGGAGAACCCGAGCCTTGGAGAGCTGCGGGCAGGGCGCTCCCGCCGTCCGATCC
Organism: Candidatus Hydrogenisulfobacillus filiaventi; assembly: GCA_902809825.1. Lineage (NCBI taxonomy): Bacteria > Bacillati > Bacillota > Clostridia > Eubacteriales > Clostridiales Family XVII. Incertae Sedis > Candidatus Hydrogenisulfobacillus > Candidatus Hydrogenisulfobacillus filiaventi. The sequence continues at coordinate 1,339,497 of LR778114.1, read as the reverse complement.
CGTCCGGCGGCACGCGGCAACGGCCCCCTCCAGCGGGCAGTCCGGCCCAGACGGGTGTGCGCCGTGCCGGGAGCGGCCTGCATGCCCTGGGCCGGCGCTCCCGGCTGTCCCGCTGCCGGTGCCGGAGGCAGACCGGCCGGCGGGCTGTCTCGGGTACGGTCCTGAGGAGCGGGAGGGGCATATCGGCGCAGGGACGGTCATGATGCGTGGACCGTCCCTGCGCGATCGGGACCGGTTTAGGGGATGGTCACAGGCCAGCGGTTGTTCGCAGGTAGGCCTAAAATGTGAGACGGCTCGCCCAATCCGCGATATCGCTTCATCCGGGCAGCTTGTTGCGGATTGTTGATGGTACTGCCCGACGTGGGATTGATAGCCTCGTAGGCCACCGCCGAGGGGGTGCCGACCACCACCCACGGGCCGGTGAAATTGAGAATCGAGAGGGTGGGGACCGGGCCGGGACCAAAATACACGGGGCGCGAGTTGTAGCGGACGCCGATGAACCCCCCTTGTGAATTCCGGTAAAAGTCCAGAATAAACGGATGGCCCGCCAGGCGGCCGCTGAAGCTTTCCGCCAGCGGAAAGCGGCTGGAGGAGAAGATTACATGGCTCGGCGGACTGCTAACAAAACCGTTGGGAAGGGCTTGGGGGCCGCGCGGCCCCACCACCCGGTGCAGGATGGTGCCCGCGAACGGGGGCGTAGTGACTGAAGATGACCGCGCGGTGGGCGCCGGGGTCGGGGCAATGGGGTGATTCGGCACAGCCGTGGAGGATGGGGGGCTTAGTGTATCTGAGGAGGACACCGTCTGGTTGGTAGTCGTATTCTCCGGCGCCGGCGGCCCGCCGGAAGCCGCCCCGCAGCCTGCCAGAAGCAGACCGCAAGCCCGATGAGGGCGCCCCCATGCCACAAATGCCCGGCTGTCATAAACGGTGCGCCTCCCTGGACAGTCCGGTGTTCCATCCGAATCCCCAGCGTCCTCAGGAACGTCGGCTCCCGGACCCCGGTTACTGGAACATCCCGGAACCCGGGCGGGGACCGGCCCCGCGGGGGTGCCAGCGGACCCTGCGTGGCCGCCGGGCATGCCCGGGCCGGGCACCCGCTCAGGCGCTCCGGAACAGCTTGACGGGCACGAATTCGGTGTGCCGCAGCACCTCCGCCGCCGTCCAGCGGCCCCCTGCCACCCGCAGGATCAGGTCCAGCAGCTGGTCGGCGGCGGCCTCCGGGGTCACCTCCTGGCGCAGCACCGGGGAGAGGTCGAGGTCGACATGCTCGGCCATGGTGTGGGCGGTCTGCGGGTTGGCGGTCAGTTTGAGGACCGGCATGAGCGGATTCCCGATGATATTGCCCTGGCCGGTGGTCACCACCGCGAGACCGGTGCCGGCGGCGGAGAAGAGGGTCAGCACCTCCGCTGCCGCGCTGGAGGTGTTCATGAACCACAGGCCCCGGTCCGGGGGGTGCTGGGCGCTTTCCAGCACTCCTTCGATCGGGGCCTGCCCGATCTTGGTGAGGTTCCCGAAGGCCTTTTCCTCGATGGTGGTCAACCCGCCCTGGAGGTTGGCCTGACTGGGCTGGGAGCCCAGGAGGCTGGCATGCTGGGAGGCCAGGAAACCGACGTACTCTTGATAGACCCGGAGGAACCTTTCCCGCTCCTCCAGGGTCCGGAAACGGTCCGCTACCAGCTGTTCGGCCCCGGTCAGCTCCGAGGTTTCCCCGAACAGCACCGTTCCCCCGGCTGCCACCACCCGGTCCACCACCAGGCCGACGACCGGGTTGGCGGCCAGCCCGCTGGTGGGGTCCGATTCGCTGCACTTCACGGCCAGGATGATCGCGTCCAGGCCGGCCGGTTCCGGCCGCAGCTCGCTGGCCCGGATCACGAAGTCCACCGCCTTCCGGGCCGCCCGTTCAATCGTGGCCAGGTCCCCGGCCTGCCCGATGACGAACCGCGCCACCGGCTTTCCGCTCGCCGCGATGCCGGAGGCGACCCGGTCCACCCACACCGGTTCCAGTCCGATGACGATCACGGCTGCCACGTTGGGATTGGTGCCGGCCCCGATCAGCACCCGGAAGAAGACCTCGAGGTCCTCCCCGAACTGCAGGTCGCCATAGGGATGCTTGAGGGCGGTGGTGCCGCGGACGATATGGGCGACGTTCTCTGCGGCCCGGTTGGCGATGCCGTCAATGGGGAGGAGCAGCACCAGATTGCGCACGCCGACCCGTCCGTCGGGCCGCCGGTATCCCGGGAAGGTGTAGTTGCCCACGGTCATGTCCACCTCAAACTCTTAAGATTATGGGTATGCACGTGTTCGCCCGGACGGATGGGACGGGTGGCCTGGCCGATCGGCTGCCCGTACAGGATCACGGGCTGCCCGGCTGCCACTGCCCGGACGGCCACCTTGTGAGCCAGGGGAATGTCCTCCAGGGGCGTCAGCTGAAGGGAGGACCGGTCCGCGAGCACCAGTCCCGTGACCGGCCGGCCCGCCTCGAGCGGGGCGATGGCGATCCCGCACGAATCCCCCGGGGTGTGCAGCAGCAGTTCGAGTTCCAACCGGTTCACGCTCCCGCCAGGCCGTCGGTCAGGGGTAGTGTACCCGTGGAAGGGGTCCGGTTTACGCATCGATGCCCCGCGGCAGCTCCCGGAAGATGAGGCGGGGAGCGCAGGGGGTTATACTGGGGGAAAAAACCGACGCAGGTCCGGCGGCGGGCGGGTAGGGCGGACGCAGATGGAGCGGCGGGAGGAGCAACCTCGGATTGTCACCCCGGCCGGGGGCCGGCCGGTGGCCGTCACGTATTTTTATGTGGTGCTTCCCCGCGGGGCGCTGCCGCCGTCCGGCGGCCGCCGGTCCCCGGCGCGGCCCGTGCTGCCGGATCCCCACCAGTTTTCGGATGAGGTCCTGGCCTTCTTCCGGCGGGCGGTGTCGGTGGGGGAACAGCCGCTTCCGGTGGAGCGCCTGCCATCGTCCCCGCTACCGGTGCAGTGGGGTCCGCTGGAGGTCTGGCGGTTCCGCCTAGCCCGGGGGTGGGAATGGGATGCGGTGGTGGTCCGGGCCGCTTTCGAGGGCCCGGAACCGGGGCTGGAGGGTTTACTGCGCTTTAATGCCGAATTCCGGCAGGCGCTTTGGGCCGTCCTGGCGGAGGACCTGACCGTGCGGCCGCCCGGGATCGCCTATTGCAAGGTATTAAGCTTCGCCGCGGTGGATGCCCGCCAGGGCGAGGGCTGGACCCGGCGCCTGGGGCCGTATACGGTGGCGGACTGGTTTGATGCCGGCCGTCGTTTCAAGCGGCATCCGGCGACGGCCGACATGCGGGAGAACGGAGCCGGCAGTTTTCTCAATCCGCCGCCGACGGACCGGGTGTTCCACCAATGGGCCAGCACCCGGTACGGGTTTACCCCCGCCGGCGAATTCATCCTGGCCCTGTCCCATAACGGGGGGGTGGAGGTGCCCCAGGTGACCCGTCCCGGGAACACCCTGACCTGGGTGGGGGCGCGTTACCTGCCGATGGTGCTGCTGGCGGAGGTTCAGCGCCAGGTACTGTTGCAGATTTCGGAACTGACCGGACGCAACCGCCGTAGCCGCCATTTCTGGCACGGGTTCTGGCGGTGGTTGCAGGGGACGTCGGAGTTTGCCCATCTCTTCCGGCAATTCCGGCGGGGGATGTGGTTTTACAGCCTCTCGCGGGACATCCAGGATGAACGCCTGTGGCTGGAGGCGAAGGCGTCCCGCCGTCTGGACGAACTGTTCGACCGCATCCAGCAGCAGGTACTAGAGGATGACCGGGACAGCCTTAACCAGCGGCTCTATGTCCTGGCGGCGGTGGTGCTGCTGGCCACCTTGCTGGGATTGCCGGGGGTCCGGGCTTTCCTGGCCGCCCGCCTGGGCGGGTAGGCCACCGCTATTGCACGAAGGTCTGGCAATGGGTGTCCTGGCATTCCTGAGCCTGGGCCCCGATGACGCGGATTTCCGCAGCCCGGCAGCCGTCGCCCGGGACCCAATAGCGGCAGGACTTCACCACACAGGTCACGGCCGGATTGAGCTGCCGGCCGGGGGCAAAGGGTTCCATCACCGCGCCCGACCAGTTGGTGTTGTCGAGGCCGCCCAGCATGTTGGCCAGGGTATCCTTGCGCCCGAAGGTCTTGCACTCGGTTTCCTCCACCGTGCCCGCCATGTGGCGGGGGTCCTGCATCAGGATGTCGATCTTGCCGGCTGCGCAGCGGTCGCCGGCCATCCAATGGCCACAGGTCCGCACTTCACAGAAGACTTCCGGGGCTTGTGCCATTCCCGGTCCCCCTTCCTGTCCACGACGAAACCGGCCGCACCGGACCTAGTTTGAGCGGGCGCCGCCAGGGTTATGCACCCGCCCGGTCCGTACGGCCGGTTCGCCACCGGGACGACGGATCAGGGTTCGTAGTCGATGTAGATCACGCCACCTTCCTCCCGGACCGGGAAGGTGGCAATGGGGGTGATGGCGGGCATCTTGACCGCCTCCCCCGTCCGGATATCGAACTGGCCCCCGTGCCGGGGACAGGTGATGCGGTAGCCGTCCAGCCGGCCTTCGGCCAGGGAGGCCTCGGCATGGGAACAGAGGTCATCGGTCGCATACCATTCGTTGCCGACCCGGTAGAGGGCAATGTCCTGCTCGTCCAGGGAAACCAGCAGCGGACGGCCGGGTTCCACATCCGCTGCCTCTGCCACCCGTATCCAGGCCATATCAGCCGATAGCCCCTTCCATCTCGAACTTGATCAGCCGGTTCATCCCCACCGCGAACTCCATCGGCAGCTCCCGGGTGAAGGGTTCGATGAAGCCCATGACGATGAGGCGGGTCGCTTCCTCTTCGCTGAGGCCGCGGCTCATCAGGTAGAAGAGCTGCTCCTCGCTGACCTTGGTGACGGTGGCCTCGTGTTCCATGTGCCCCTGGCTGGTTTCCACCTCGTTGGTGGGGATGGTGTCCGAGCTCGACTCCGGATCCAGGATGAGGGTGTCACACTTGACCGAGGATTTGGCGCCGGCCGCATTGGGCCCGAACTCCACCAGCCCGCGGTAGGTGGTCTTGCCCCCATGCTGGCTGATGGACTTGGACACGATGGTGGAGGTGGTGTTGGGCGCGATATGCACCATTTTGGCCCCCGTATCCTGGTGCTGCCCCTTGCCGCCCACCGCAATGGAGAGCACCGACCCGCGGGCCCCTTCCCCCAGCAGGTACACGGCCGGATACTTCATGGTCACCTTGGACCCGATATTGCCGTCCACCCACTCCATGGTGGCGTTGCGGTAGGCTACCGCCCGCTTGGTGACCAGGTTGTAGACGTTAGGGGCCCAGTTCTGCACCGTGGTGTACCGGATGCGGGCGTTGTCCTTAATGATAATCTCCACCACCGCCGAATGCAGCGACTCCGAGTTGTAGGTGGGGGCGGTGCAGCCCTCCACGTAGTGCCCGAAGGAATCCTCCTCCGCGATGATGAGCGTCCGCTCGAACTGCCCCATGTTCTGGGAGTTGATGCGGAAATAGGCCTGCAAAGGGGTTTCCGCCCGCGCCCCCTTGGGGATGTAGACGAAGGATCCCCCCGACCAGACCGCCGAGTTGAGGGCGGCAAACTTGTTGTCCTCCGGCGGCACCACCGTGCCGAAATACTCCCGCACCAGCTCGGGGTATTCCCGGACCGCCGTGTCGGTGTCGCAGAAGATGATGCCCTTCTCCTGCAGGTCCTTGCGGATGCTGTGGTATACGACCTCCGACTCATACTGGGCCGAGACCCCGGCCAGGTACTTCCGCTCCGCCTCCGGGATGCCGAGGCGCTCAAAGGTGTCCTTGATGGCCTGCGGCACCTCATCCCAGGTGCGGCCCTGGCGTTCGGACGGGCGCACGTAGTAGACGATGTTGTCGAAGTCCAGGGCGGAGAGGTCGGCACCCCACGCCGGCATGGGCTTGGAGAGGAAGACGTCCAGCGCGTGTAGCCGGAAGTCCAGCATCCACTTCGGCTCCTGCTTAATGCGGGAGATCTCCTCCACCACTTCCCGGGACAAGCCGCGCTTGAATTTCAGCACGCTGACGTCGCCGTCGTTGAAGCCGTAGCGGTACTCGTCCGATACGACGCGATTGTCGACCGACATGGCAGGTTCCTCCTTTAGTCGCACGCCGTCGCGGGCTGCCTCCGGCGGCCTATTCCTCGTCCAGACCGCCCTGCTGGCCGGTCAGGCCCTTCTCCAGGGCATTATGAGCCAGGGTGGCACATTTCACCCGGCTGGGAAACTGGGTTACCCCGCCCAGCACCTCCAGATCCCCCAGGGCCACCCCCGGGGGCTCCCCCCGCAGGAAGGCTTTAAACCCGCGGGCCAGCGCTAGCGCCTCCTCAACCGGCTTGCCCTTGACCGCCTCCGTCATCATAGAGGCGGAGGCCATGCTGATGGAGCAGCCCTGTCCGTCGAACCGGATGTCCTTGACCCGGCCGTCCTCCACCAGCAGGTCGAGCCGAATCTGGTCGCCGCAGGTCGGATTGAACAGGCCCACCGTAGCGGTGGGGTGCTCCAGGCGGCCCCGGTTACGGGGCTGCTGATTGTGATCCAGGATGATTTCCCGGTAGAGTTCGTCCAGGCTCATCGGCGGAAGTACCTCTTTGTCACCTCAACCGCGTGCAGCAGGGCGTCGATGTCGTCGGAGCCGTTATAAATGTAGAAACTGGCCCGTGCCGTGGCCGCCACTCCCAGCCACTGCATGAGGGGCTGGGCGCAGTGGTGGCCGGCCCGGATGGCTACGCCCTCGGCATCGAACACCTGTGCCACGTCGTGAGGGTGGATTGGACCCAGATTGAAGGCCACCAGGGCGGCCCGGGGCGCCGCCGGGCCGTACACCTGCACCCCGGCCTCCGCCAGCCGCCGGTAGGCCTCCTCCCCCAGGGCCCGCCCGTGATCGCGCACGCGGGCCATGCCGACCGCTTGCAGGTAGTCCAAGGCGGCGCCCAGGCCTACCGCCCCCGCGATATGGGGGGTGCCGGCTTCGAACTTGTGGGGCAGGTCGGCCCAGGTGGCATGCTCGCGGTCGACATAGGCGATCATCTCGCCCCCGAACAGGAAGGGGTCCATGGCGTCCAGCAGCGTCTCCCGGCCCCAGAGGACGCCGATGCCGGTAGGGCCGCCCAGCTTGTGGCCGGAGAAGGCCAGGAAATCGGCTCCCAAGGCGGCCACGTCGGTGGGCTCATGGGGTACCGACTGGGCGCCGTCCACTACCATGACGGCACCGACCTGATGCGCCAGCGCGGCCACCTCCGGGATGGGGTTGATGGTGCCCAGCACGTTGGAAACCGCCGAGAGCGCCACCAGCCGGGTCCGGGGACCGATGACGGCCTGCGCCGCCTCCAGGGTGATGCGGCCGTCAGGGGTCAGCTCAATGAAACGTAGGCGGGCCTCCCGGCGGCGCGCCAGCTGCTGCCAGGGGATCAGATTGGCGTGATGTTCCATGGGGGAGAGCACAATCTCATCCCCGGGGCCGACGAACTTGTCCCCCCAGCCGCGGGCGATGCCGTTCAGGGATTCGGTAGTGCCCCGCGTGAACACCACCTCGGCCGGGGAGGCGGCCCCGATGAAACGGGCTACCTTGACCCGGGCTGCCTCATAGGCCTCGGTGGCCTCGTCGGCCAGGGCGTGGGCGCTGCGTAGCACGTTGGCGTTGGTGTACCGGTAGAAATGGTCCACCGCCGCGATCACCGGGGCCGGCTTCTGGGCAGTGGCGGCCGAATCCAGGTAGACCAGCCGGCGGCCATGCACGCTGCGGCTGAGAATAGGGAAGTCCTCGCGGGGCACCAGCGGGTTCACGTCAGCATCTTCCCTTCCGCTTCCTCCCACACCCGGGCCCGCAGCCAGGGGTCGCCGATGGTGTCGATCACCGGGGCCAGGAACCCGTGCACATACAGCCGGACAGCCTGCTCCTCGCTCAGCCCGCGCGCCATCAGGTAGTAGAGGGCCTGCCGGTCGACAGGACCGGCGCTGGCGGAATGGGCCGCGAACACGTCGTTCTCGTCGATGAGCAGGGCCGGCACCGCATCTGCGCGGGCGCCGTCGTTTAGCATCAGGATCTGTTCCTTCTGCCGCGCATCCGCCCCCTTGGCCCCGGCATGGATGTGGGAAACGCCGTAAAAGGCGGTGCGGGCCTTATCCTTGACCACCCCCCGTGCCACCATGGTGCTGGCGGTGTGGGGGGACAGGTGTTCGACCTCAGCCCGGTAATCCTGATGCTGACGGCCGGAACCGAAGAACACGGTGGTGGTGGCGGCCCGGGCACCGGGGGCGGTAAGCCGCACCTGATGCCCGGTAACCACCAGTCCGGCACCGAATTCCCCGATCGACCAGTCGAGGGTGGCGTCGGCATTCAGGGTGGCCGCCCGCCGCAGGAAGGCTTCCACGCCGCCTGCCAGCTGTTGGAGGGAACCCATGGTCAGCGCCGCCGCCTCCTCCAGGAACACCTCGCTGGTGGCGGAGAAGAGGGTGCGGCCGCTGCCGCCGCCCTGGAAGCGCTCCACCAAGGTCGCGCGGGCCCCGCGGTCGAGCACGGCCAGGGTGCGGGGGAAGCTGCCGGGGGTGCTGTCCCCGGTCAGGTACAACACCACGAACAGGCCGGGGATCTCCACCCCCGGGGGAACGTACAGGAAGGCGCCGCCGTCCCAGAGGGTGCCGTTGAGGGCTGCCAGTCGGTCGGCGGTATCATCCGCCGATCGGCCGAGGAAGCGCATGACCAGGCCCGGCGCTTCGCGGGCGGCCTGGCTGAGGGTGGTGAACACCACCCCTTGGGGGGCCAGGGCGGGGTCGAGCCAGCTGCGCAGGGGCCGGCCGTCGGCCACCACCAGCAGACCGGCCGCCCCTTCCACCCCGATCTCGGGCAGGGCGGGGCTGGTGTCCCCTGCGGCCAGGACGGGGATGCGGTCCAGCCGGCGGCTTTTCAGCGGGGTATGGGGCCGTTGCGGCAGCTCCCGTTCCAGTGCGGCCGCTGCCAGCTCCAGCCGGCGTGCGCGCAGCCAGTCGGGATCGTCGGCAAAGCGGCTGCGTACGGCCGCTTCCAGGGTTTCAGGGCCCAGGGTGGCGATGCCCTCATGCATGACCGATTCCTCCCGGCGGATTAATGAGCCTGGTCGGCGTTAAGCACGGTGCTGCGGACCCAGTCGTAGCCCTTGGCCTCCAGCTCGTGGGCCAGCTCCGGTCCGCCCGACATGACCACCCGCCCGTCCATCATGATGTGCACGTAATCCGGCCGGATGTAGTCCAGGATGCGATGGTAATGGGTGATGATGAGGGCGCCGAATTCCGGGCCGACCAGGGATTGCACCCCGGCCGCCACCACCTTGACCGCGTCAATGTCTAGGCCGGAGTCGATTTCGTCCAGCACCGCGATGCGGGGCTTCAACATCAGCATCTGCAGGATTTCATTGCGCTTCTTCTCGCCCCCCGAGAACCCTTCGTTCAGGTACCGGTTGGCGAACTGGTGGTTCATTTCCAGCTGGTCCATGGCCGCGTCCAGCTGATCACGGAACTCCTTGAGGCCGATGGGGTTGTCCTCGCCCCGGCGGGCATTTAAGGCGGTGCGCAGGAAGTTGGCGGTGGTGACGCCCGAAATTTCGCTGGGGTATTGCATGGCCAGGAACAGCCCCGCGCGGGCCCGCTGGTCGGTGCGCATGGCCAGCAGATCCTGGCCGTCCAGGAGTACCCGGCCGCCGGTGACGGTATACGAGGGCCAGCCCATGAGGGTCTGGGCCAGGGAGGTCTTGCCGGTGCCGTTGGGGCCCATCACGGCATGCACCTCCCCGCCGCGCACCGTCAGGGTGACGCCCTTCAGGATGGGCTTGTCGCCAATGGCTACATGGAGGTCCTGGATTTCCAATACCGGGGATGCCACCGCTGCTCACTCCTCGCCTCCGACGGCGTCGGCCGCCATTTCCGAGTATTTTACTCGGTTTTCCTCTCTAGTTTAGCGGTCTTCAGCCGGATGTCAATCGCCCGGGGGTTATTGTTGATGGGGGAGAAAGGACCGGCGGCCATAGGGCCGGGGCCGGCCTCCGGCGTGGGATGCGGGCGGCGCCCGTGCTATAATGCTGGGGACTAAAATGGAGGGGGCCGCCGGTGTATACGCTGTTGCGTCCGCACCTTTATGTATCCTCCGTCTTCGACATCGATTTTGCCCGCCTGTACCGCCGGGGCATCCGGGGCTTGGTGGTGGATCTGGACAATACCCTGGTTCCGTGGAACCAGCGCGAGGTGACCCCGGCGGTGGCGGCCTGGTTCCGGCGGGCGCGGGCGGCCGGACTGACCTGCTGCATCGTGTCCAACAATCACGACGAGCGGGTGCGCGGATTTGCGGAGTCGGTGGGGGCGGCCCGCATCGCCCGCGCCGGCAAACCCCGGCGCCGGGCCTTCTCCCGGGCCATGGCCGCCATGCAGACCCATGCCGGCAGTACCGCCGTCATCGGCGATCAGGTTTTCACCGACATCCTGGGCGGCAACCGTCTGGGACTGTTCACCATCCTGGTACAGCCGGTGGCGGAGCACGAATTCTGGGGGACCCGCCTGCTCCGCCGCCTCGAAGCCCTGGTGCGGCGCCGCCTGATACTGGGCGGCGGGACCCCGCAGTCCTGGGGGGAGGGTTAACCCCCGCATCCGGTAAAGGGGCAAGCATGGTGCAATCACACGCCGGGCAGATTGCCCGCTATGCAGTTTTCGGCTATCCCATCGGGCATTCCCTGTCCCCGGTCATGCACAACGCGGCCTTCCGGGAAAGGGGCATCGCCGCCCGCTATGAGGCCTGGGAGGTCCGGCCGGGGGAGCTGGCGGCGGCCCTGGAAGCCTTCCGGGCCCGCGACGGGCGCGGGTGCAACATCACCCGGCCCCTCAAGACCGAGGCCTTCCGGCTGGCGGGGCGCCGGCAGCCGTGGGCGGAACGTACCGGGGCGGTGAACACCCTGTATTGGGAAGGGACCGAACTCGCCGGCGCCAATACCGATGCCGAGGCCCTGTCCGCCCTCTGCCCCCCCGCCGGGCCCGGGGAAGCGGCCCTGGTGGTGGGGGCGGGCGGGGTGGGCCGCGCCACCGTGGCGGTGCTGGAGGGGCTCGGCTACCTGGTCACGGTTGCGGCCCGCCATCCGGAGGGCGTGGTCTGGCATCCGCGGGTGGTGCCGTGGGAGGCCAAGGGTGAAGGGCGCTGGCGGGTGGTGGTCAACGCCAGCCCCCTGGGTCAGGAGGGCGAGCCCCCCTGGGATTCCCTTCCCGCCCTTGAACCGGGGTACAGTGTGGCGGTGGACTGGGTGTACCGGCCCCGCCTGACGCCGTTCCTGGCGGCGGCCCGGCAACGCGGCTGCGGGGTGGTGGACGGGCTGACCCTGCTGGTCGAACAGGCGGCCCTGGCCTGGCGTTACTGGTTCGGACAGGAAGGTCCCCGGGCCGTCATGCTGACGGCGGCGGCGCAGGTGGAACCCGCATGACCCTTCTGACGATGGCGGGGTGGGCCGTAGCCACCGGTGTGACAGCGGCTGTCTCTGCCCCGGCCTGGGGAGCGGAACGGCTGCCATCCCCCCGGGCACGGGCCGGGGCCGGCGCGGCGGCGGGGCTGGCGGGGGCTGCTGGCCCAAGCCTATTCCGGCTGGCACCTGGCGGGGGCGGCCCTGGCGGCGGGGGCCCTGACGGCCTCCGCGGCGGTCGACCTGCAGGAGCGCATCCTGCCCGACCGCCTGCAACTGGTGGCGGCGGCCGGGGCGTGGCTGGCGGTCTGGGGCCGCCAGCCGGTCTGGGTGCACCTGGTCACCGCCGCCGGGATGCTGGGGTTGCTGGGCGCCCTGGCCGCCTGGACCCGCGGTCTCGGGGCCGGGGATGTGAAGCTGGGGGCCGCCCTGGGCCTGGGACTGGGCTGGCCCGCCGCCCTGTGGGCGGTAACCCTGGGCAGCCTGGCTGGGGGGGCGGTGGCGGCAGGGGCCCTGGCCCTGCGCCGGCTGGGCCCGCGGGATGCGTTGGCCTTCGGGCCCTACCTGGCCCTGGGCGGGCTGGCTGCCTTGCTGCTGGCCGTGCACGCCGGCTGAAGGCGGCGGCCGGGGTGTACAAGCTATCTGGTGAGGAGGGGACGGGTTGCAGGCGTGGCGGTGGTTGACGGCCGGGGAATCGCACGGGCCCGGGCTGGTGGGAATTGTGGAGGGGGTGCCGGCCGGGGTGCCCCTGGGCCCGGCGGATATTGACCGGGACCTGGCCCGGCGGCAGCAGGGCTACGGCCGCGGCGGCCGCATGCGCATTGAGCAGGACCGGGTCACCATTTGGGGCGGCGTCCGTCACGGGCGCACCCTGGGCAGCCCGGTGGCCCTGCTGGTGGCCAACAAGGACCACGAGCACTGGCGGACCACCATGGCAGTGGAACCGGTGGCGGAGGTGGATCGGGTGGTGACCCGGCCCCGTCCCGGCCACGCCGACCTGGCCGGCGGCATCAAATACGGCCATCGTGACCTGCGCAATGTGCTGGAGCGGGCCTCGGCCCGTGAGACCACCATGCGGGTGGCGTTGGGGGCGGTGGCCCGGGCCTTTCTGAGTGCCCTCGGAATTACGGTACGGGGGCACGTGCTCAGCCTGGGGGCGGTGGAGGCGCCCGCCCGTGCCTACACCCTGGAGGAGCTGGAGCGGGCCGAGACCTCGCCTGTTCGGGTGGTGGACCCGGCCGCCGAGGAGGCCATGATGGCGGAGGTGGACCGGGCCAAGGCGGCCGGCGATACCTTGGGCGGCGTGTTCGAGGTGGATGCCTTCGGCCTGCCGGTCGGCCTGGGCTCCTACGTACAGTGGGACCGGAGGCTGGAGGCCGCCCTGGGGGCCGCCCTGCTCAGCATCCCTGCCATCAAAGGGGTGGAGGTCGGGACCGGCTTCCGGCAGAGTGCGGAGCCGGGGTCCGCGGTGCACGACCCCATCCGCTGGGAGGCCGGGACCGGTTTTACCCGTCCCACCAACCGGGCCGGCGGTCTCGAAGGCGGCATCACCACCGGACAGCCCTTGGTGGTCCGCATCGCCATGAAACCCCTCTCCACCCTGATGAAGCCACTGGAGTCGGTCGATATTGAGAGTAAACAGCCGTTCCTGGCCCAGGTGGAGCGGTCCGATGTCACCGCGGTGCCGGCGGCGGTGGTGGTGGGGGAGGCCATGGTGCTGCACGTGCTGGCGGACGCCGTGCTGCAGAAGTTCGGCGGGGACAGTCTCGAGGAAGTCCGGGAAAGGGTCGAGGCATGGGATCAACGGGTGCGCCGGTTTTAGGGCCGCGGCCGGAGCCGCCCTGCCGCATTGTGCTCATCGGCTTCATGGGCGCGGGCAAGAGCACGGTGGGCCCCGTGCTGGCGCGCATGGCCGGCTGTCCCTTTATCGACCTCGACCGGGTCATCGAGCACACGGTGGGCCGTTCGGTGGCGGACATCTTCCGGCGTGAGGGGGAGGCCGGATTCCGAGCGCGGGAACGGGCAGCGCTGGAACGGGCGTTGGGGCCCGGGGCCGGGTCCCTTATCCTGGCGGTGGGCGGGGGGACGGTATTGGATGCCGACAACCGCGCCCTCATCATCCGGCGGGCCTGGCCGGTTTGGCTCCGCATCAGCTGGGAGGAGGTGACCCGGCGTCTGGGCGGGGAGGACCCCTCCCGTCCCCTTTTCGGACCCAACGCCTACCAGCTGTTCCGGCAGCGGCAGGTGGTCTACGCCGCAGCGGCGGCGTACACCGTGGACGTGGACCGCCGCCCCCCGGAAGCGGTGGCGGAGGAGATCCTGGCCCGCTGGCGGCGCCGGCGGCCTGAGCCCGAGGAGGACGACTAGGCGGCCTTCGCCGCCGGGGAGGAGGACGAGGCGTGGAGGAATACCGGTGGTCCCTGCCCGGGCAGTTCGGGCCCCGGACCGAGGTGCGGCTGCTGCCGGACACGGTGCTGGATGCCCGGCTGGAGGCCCGCCTGGGGGAGATCCTGGCGCCCTACTGCCAGGGCCGGCCGGTGGCGGTGGTGGCGGATACGCATACCCTGCCCATGGCGGAGCGGGTCACGGCGGGCTTGGCCGCCGTGGCTGAGGTGCGCACCACGGCCGTGATCCCGGCCGGGGAGCCCTCCAAGACCTGGGCGCAGGCGGGGGAGGTGCTGCGCCAGCTGGCCCGGGCGGCGCTGCCCCGGGACGGGGTGGTGCTGGCGGTAGGCGGGGGCGTGGTGACCGACCTGGCCGGGTTTGTCGCCGCCACCTACCTGCGCGGGGTGCGGTGGGTCGCGGTCCCCACCACCCTGCTGGCGCAGGTGGATGCGGCAGTCGGCGGCAAGACCGCGGTGGACCTGCCCGAAGGCAAGAATCTGGCCGGCGCTTTCTTCCTGCCCGAACTGGTGCTGGCGGCGCCGGCCTGGCTGGCGACCCTCCCGGTGGCGGAATGGCGGTCGGGGCTAGGCGAGGTGGTCAAGTCGGCCTTGATTGCCAAGAGCGGCCTATGGAACACTTTGCGTGCCGGATTGCCGGAACCGGGAAGGGAGCTGGAGCGGTGGACGCCCATCATCGCCGGCACCATCGCGGTCAAGGCGGCGGTGGTGGCGGCCGATCCCCACGAGGGCGGCCCCCGCATGGCCCTGAATTTTGGCCATACCCTGGGCCACGCCCTGGAGACCCTCATCGGGTATGGGCGCATCAGCCACGGGGAGGCGGTGGGGCTCGGCAGCCTGGTGGCCCTCTACTTGTCGGAGCAGCTGTGGGGGCTGGACCCGGCCGTGCAGGCGGAGGTGCGGCATTGGCTGCAGGCCTGGGGGATGCCGGTGCGCCTGGATCCCGCCCAGGCGGCGGCGGTGGCCGACCGCGCCGCCCTGGCGGCCGTGCTCAACCGGGACAAGAAGGCCCGGGCCTTCGGCCTGCAGTGGACGTTGCTGCGGGCGGCGGGCGAGCCGGTCATCAGCCGGGACGTGCCCTGGGAGCTGGTGTGGGAGGCGGTGGAGACCATCCTGCCGGCGGAAACGGCGGCCGGCCGCGGGAAGGAGGCCGGGGCATGAAACGGACGCCGCTCTATACCTGGCACCGGGATCACGGAGCGCGCCTGACGGCGTTTGCCGGCTACGAGATGCCGGTGGACTACGGCAGCATCCTGGAGGAGCACCGGGCGGTCCGCACGGGGGTGGGCGTGTTCGACGTGTCCCACATGGGGGAGTTCCTCCTTGAAGGGCCCGCCGCCGGCGCCTACCTGGACTGGCTGGTGACCAACCGGCCGCAAGGTCTGGCGGTGGGCCAGGCGCTGTACACCCCCATGTGCTATCCGTCGGGCGGCACGGTGGACGACCTCCTGGTCTACCGCCTGGCACCGGCACGGTTCATGCTGGTGGTGAATGCCGCCAACCGGGAGAAGGACTGGGCCTGGCTGGAACAGACCCTGCGCACCTTCCGCGAGGTGCATGCGCCTGCCGACCCGGGGCAGCCGGAGGACATCTCCGACGCGACGGCCCTGCTGGCGGTGCAGGGGCCCCAGGCCCTTGCCCTGCTCACGCCCTTGACGGATGCCGACCTGGCCGGGCTGGGCAGCTACCATGCGGTACTGGGGGCCCGGGTGGCCGGGGTGCCGGTGACGGCCATCTCCCGGACCGGCTACACGGGGGAGGACGGCTTCGAGATCTACGTGGAAGCCGGGGGGGCGGAGCCCATCTGGGAGGCGGTGGTGGCGGCAGGGGCGCGTCCCGCCGGGCTCGGGGCCCGGGATACCCTGCGCCTGGAAGCGCGCCTGCCGCTGTACGGGCATGAGCTGGATGAGGACATCACGCCGGTGGAGGCGGGACTGACCCCGTTTGTGAAATTCGAGGCCAAGCCGGCCTTCATCGGCCGCAGCCGGCTCTGGGAGCAGCGGCAGGATCCCGGCCACCGCCGCCTGGTGGGCCTCGCGCCTCAGGGGGCCATTGCCCGGTCGGGAGCCGCCGTGGGCCTGGGGGAGCGGGTGGTAGGCCGGGTTACGTCCGGCACCCATTCCCCCACCCTGGGGCATCCCATTGCCCTGGCCCTGGTGGAGGCGGAGGCGGCCGCCCTGGGGACGCCCCTGTGGGTGGAGGTCCGGGGCCGGCGCGTGCCCGCCCCGGTGGTGCCCACACCGTTCTACCGGCGCCCGCGCTGACGGGCGCGCGATGAGGGGGAGGGGACGAGATGGAGTTTCCGGCGCATCTGCGCTATACGCGGGAACACGAATGGATCGACGGCGACGGGCGGGTGGGGATCACCGATTTCGCCCAGGATGCCCTGGGGGACGTCGTATTCGTGGAGCTGCCGGAGACCGGCCGCAAGCTGGCGCCGGGGGATGCCTTTGCGGTGGTGGAGTCGGTAAAGTCGGTCTCGGACATCTATAGTCCGGTGGGCGGGACGGTGGTGGAGGTGAACGAGGCGCTGCGCGACCATCCCGAACTGGTGAACCAGGACCCCTACGGATCCGGCTGGATCGCCCGCCTGGCCGTGGACCAGGAGCCGCCCGACCTGCTGACCGCTGACGCCTACCGGGCCCTGACGGAAGGGGCGTAGGCGCGGATGGCCTTCCTGCCGCATACGCCTGCGGACCGTGACGCCATGCTGGCGGCGGTGGGGGTATCCGGGATCGAGGACCTGTTCGCCGACATCCCGGAAGCCGTCCGCCGGCGGGAACCCCTGGCCTTGCCCCCCGCCCGCTCCGAGCTGGAGGTGGCGGCCGCGTTTGCCGCCGCCGCCGGCCGCAACCGGGGGACGGAACGGCTCGTCTCCTTTTTGGGGAGCGGGTTCTACGACCGCTTCATCCCGGCGGCGGTGGAGGCGCTGGCGGGGCGGGGCGAGTTTGCCACCGCCTATACCCCCTACCAGCCGGAGCTGTCGCAGGGTACCCTGGCCGCCATTTATGAATTCCAGACCATGATCGCCTCCCTGACGGGCATGGATGTGGCCCAGGCTTCCATGTACGACGGGGCCTCCGCCCTGGGGGAGGCGGCGCTGCTGGCCCTGGCCCAGACGGGATCCCGCCGGGTGCTGGCCTCGCGGCGCCTGCCACCGGAGGCGCTGGCGGTGGTGCGGACCTACCTGCGCCCCCGGGGGGCCGACCTGGAGGTGGTGGAGGACTTGGCCGACCTGCGCCGTCACGGCGGCGGTCCCGCCCCGGCGGCCGTGCTGTGGGCCTATCCGGACCTGTGGGGCGGCATTCGCGACCTGCCCGGGGCCATCGCCTGGGCCCATGAGCAGGGCGCCCTGGCGGTGGTGATGAGCGACCCGGTGGCCTTGGCGGTGCTGACCCCGCCCGGCGCCTGGGGGGCGGATGTGGTGGTGGGGGAAGGGCAGCCCTTGGGCAACCCCCTCTCCTACGGGGGGCCCTCCTTCGGGTTCTTCACCGTGCGCCGCGAGCTGCTGCGCCGGTTGCCGGGCCGCCTGGCCGGCGCCACGGTGGACCGGCGCGGCCGCCGGGCCTTCGTGCTCACCCTGCAGGCGCGGGAACAGCACATCCGGCGGGAGAAGGCCACCTCCAACATCTGCTCCAATCACGCCCTCAACGCCCTGATGGCCACCATCCATATGGCGCTGCTGGGGCCGGCCGGGCTGCGGGAGGTGGCGGAGCTGTCGGCGGCCAAGGCCCATTACCTGGCGGAGGCCCTGGCTGTGGCCGGCCTGCAACGGCCGGATCCGGAAGAGCCGTTCCTCTACGAGTTTGTGGTGCAGGTGCCGGGTCCGGTGGCGGACCTCAACCGCTACCTGCTGGACCACGCCGGGATTCTGGGCGGCCGGGACCTGGGGGCGGCTGACCCAGCCTTTACGGGCCTGTGGCAGCTAGCGGTCACGGAGAAGCGGACCCGGGCGGAGCTGGACCGGCTGGTGGAGGGGGTGCGGGCATGGATGGCGTCCCGGTAATCTTTGAACGTTCGGTGCCCGGGCGGCGCGGGGTGCAGCTGCCGGCCCCGGATGTGCCCCCCTGGCGGGCGGAGGAGGCGCTGCCGGCAGGGTTTGCACGCCGGGATCCGCCGTTGCTGCCGGAGGTTTCGGAGCTGGATGTGGTGCGCCATTACACCGCCCTTTCCACCCTTAACTACGGCGTGGACACCGGCTTCTATCCTCTCGGTTCCTGCACTATGAAGTACAACCCCAAGGCCGACGACCGCCTGGCCGGGCTGGAGGGCTTCCGGGACCTGCACCCCTTGCAGCCGCCGGAGACGGTGCAGGGGATCCTGGAGCTGCTGGCGGGGCTGGAACAGGCCCTGGCAGAAATCACGGGCATGGATGCCATCACCCTGCAGCCGGCGGCCGGGGCCCACGGGGAGCTCACCGGCATGCTGATCGTCAAGGCCTTTCTGGCCCACCGGGGGGAGCCGGAACGGCGGGTGATGATCGTGCCCGACTCCGCTCATGGCACCAATCCTGCCAGCGCCGCCATGGCCGGCTTTGAGGTACGGGTGGTGCCGTCCGATGCCCGGGGGCTGGTGGACCTGGCCGCGCTCAAGGCCATCGTGGACGGCCGCACCGCCGGCCTCATGCTGACCAATCCCAACACCTTGGGCCTGTTCGAGAGCGACATCCTGGAGATCGCGGAGGCGGTCCATGCCGCGGGCGGCCTCCTGTATTATGATGGTGCCAACGCCAACGCCATCCTGGGCAAAACCCGGCCGGGGGACATGGGCTTCGACGTGGTCCACCTCAACCTCCATAAGACGTTCTCCACCCCCCACGGCGGCGGAGGTCCGGGGTCGGGACCGGTGGGGGTGAAGGCGGCCCTGGCCCCCTTTCTGCCCGGTCCCCGCCTGGTCCCGGGCCCGGAGGGCTGGCGTTGGGAGGAGGCGGGGCCGCTGTCCATCGGCGCTGTGCGCGCCTTCTACGGCAACGTGGGGGTGCTCCTGCGCGCCTATGCCTACATCCTGCAGCAGGGGGCCGAAGGCCTGACCGCGGTAGCCGAGACGGCGGTGCTTAACGCCAACTACCTCCTGGCCCGGTTGCGGCCGGCCTACCGGCCCGCCCGGGAACGGCCGGTCAAGCACGAATTCGTGCTCACGCTGGAGGAGCAGAAACGGCGGGGCGCCCGGGCGCTGGACGTTGCCAAGCGGCTGATCGACTACGGCTACTATCCGCCCACGGTCTATTTCCCGCTGGTGGTGCCCGAGGCCATGATGGTGGAGCCGACGGAAACCGAGAGCAAGGAGACCCTGGACCGGTTTGCGGAGGCGCTGCTGGCCATTGACGCCGAAATCGGGCGGGACCCGGCCCTGCTGGCCGAGGCACCGCATGAGACCCGCATCAGCCGGCCCGACGAAGCGCGGGCAGCCCGGCAGCCCGACCTGGTCTGGCGGAGGCCGGAAGACTCGCCATAGGGCGGAAGGGGAAAGCGAATGTCTGCAATGGACGCATTACGGGAACGGGACCCGGCGGTTTACGAGGCCATCCGCCAGGAGGAACGGCGCCAGCAGGACCATCTGGAGCTGATCGCCTCCGAGAACTGGACCTCGGTCGCGGTCCGGGAGGCCATGGGCTCGGTCATGACCGACAAGTATGCCGAGGGCTATCCGGGGCACCGCTATTACGGCGGGTGCGAATACATGGACGTGGTGGAGGATCTGGCCCGGGAGCGGGTGAAGCGGCTGTTCGGGGCCGCTTACGCCAATGTGCAACCCCACGCCGGCGCCATGGCCAATACCGCGGTCTACCTGGCCTGCCTCAAGCCGGGCGATACCTTGATGGGGATGAACCTGAGCCACGGCGGGCACCTCACCCACGGTAGCCCGGTCAACCTGTCGGGCCAGCTCTACCACGTGGAGAGTTACGGGGTGGACCGGCAGACGGAGCGGCTGGACATGGATGCCGTCCGGGACCTGGCCCGGCGGGTGCGGCCCCGTCTGATTGTGGCCGGGGCCTCTGCCTATCCCCGCGTGCTGGATTTTGAGGCCTTCCGGGCCATCGCCGACGAGGTCGGGGCGCTGTTGATGGTGGATATGGCCCATATCGCCGGCCTGGTGGCGGCGGGCCTGCACCCCAACCCGGTGCCCCATGCCCACTTTGTCACCTCCACCACCCATAAGACCCTGCGCGGGCCCCGCGGCGGCTTCATCCTGGCCGACCCCGAATGGGGGCGGACCCTGGATAAGGTGGTCTTCCCCGGCCTGCAGGGGGGCCCGTTGATGAACCTGATTGCCGCCAAGGCGGTGGCCTTCGGGGAGGCGCTGGAGGAGGACTTCCGGGTCTATCAGCGGCGGGTGGTGGCCAACGCCCGCACCCTGGCGGCCGTCCTGCAGGAGGAGGGCCTGCGCCTGGTGTCGGGCGGGACCGACAACCACCTGATGCTGGTGGATGTGAAGGCCAGCGTGGGCATTACCGGCAAGGAGGCCCAGGAGCGGTTGGAACGGGTGGGCATCACTGTCAATAAAAACACCATCCCCTTCGAGACCGAGAAGCCCACCGTGGCCTCCGGCATCCGCATCGGCACGCCCCAGGTCACCACCCGGGGCCTGGACGAGAACGCCATCCGCGACCTCGGCCGCATCATCGCCGGCGTGCTCAAGGCTGAGGCCGGTTTCGACCCCGCCCCCTGGGCGGCACGGGTGCGGGACCTGGCGCGGGCGTACCCGCTGCCGGGTATCCCGGCCTGAAACGGACAGGAGGCGCAGCATGGCGGAAGCGGCAGCGGCCGTCGGCCTGTGGCTGGCGGTGGTGAACGGGCCCAACCTGGGCCGGCTGGGCCGGCGGGAGCCCGGCATCTACGGCACGGAAAGCTGGGAGGCCATCCAGGCCCGCCTGGAGCGCTGGTGGCGCCCGCGGGGGGTGGCGCTGGAGTTCTTCCAGTCCAACCATGAGGGGCGGCTGGTGGACTACCTGGAGGCAGCGGCCGACCGCGGCTGCGGTGGGGTTGCCCTCAACCCGGGTGCACTGACGCACCAGAGCTACGTGCTAGCCGACTGTCTGCGGGCGCTGCCCATGCCGGTGGTGGAGGTGCATCTCTCCAACATCTTCGCCCGCGAGGACTTCCGGGCACGGTCGTTGACCGCCCCTGCCGCCTGGGGCCAGGTCAGCGGCCTCGGCTGGCTGGGCTATCACCTGGCGCTGGAGGCGCTGTGGCGCCGGCAGCGCCCGGGCGGGGAGGCGGAGGCATGAGCGGCGAGCGGCGGCAACGCCTCGCGCCCAGGCTGGCGGAGGCCGGCCTGGACGCGCTGCTGGTCTGGTCCTCGCCCAACCGCCGCTATCTGAGCGGCTTCACCGGCTCCTCCGCCTACCTCCTGGCGGGCGCCGACGGCCGCGGGCTGCTGCTGACCGACTTCCGCTACCTCGAACAGGCGGCCGCCCAGGCCCCGGGCTGGACGGTGATCCGGCACGGGCGTGACGTGTGGTCCGATCTGGCCGGGCAGGCGGCCGCCGCCGGCTGGCGAACGGTGGGAGTGGAGGCCGATCATGTGACCCTGGCCGCCTTCCGCCGCCTGGAAGCGGCCGGGGAGGCCCGGGGCATTACCTGGCGTCCGGTCAGCGGCCTGGTGGAAGGGCTGCGGCTGGTGAAGACGCCGGACGAGGTAGAGGCGGTACGGGCGGCCGCGGCCCTGGCGCGGCGGGCGCTGGAGGCGGTGTGGCCCCGACTGGTGCCGGGCGTCAGCGAGGCCGAGGTGGCCCTGGAACTGGAGTGTACCATGCGCCGGCTGGGGGCCGAAGCCGAAGCCTTCCCCACCATCGTGGCCTCGGGTCCCCGGGGCTCCCTGCCCCACGCGCGACCGGGCCCCCGCCGTCTGGAGGCCGGGGACCTGGTCACCATCGACTTCGGGGCGCGCCTGGACGGCTACCATTCCGATGAGACCGTGACGGTGGGCATCGGCGCGGCCGCCGCCGCCCACCCCCTGCGGCCGGTCTATGAGGTGGTGCGGCGGGCGCAGGCGGCCGGGATTGCCGCCATACGGCCGGGCGTGCCCGCGTCCGCGGTGGACCGGGCGGCCCGGGGGGTCATCGAGGAGGCCGGGTACGGGGAGGCCTTCGGGCACAGCACTGGCCATGGGGTGGGGCTGGAGGTGCATGAAGCGCCCTGGGCCGCCGCCCAGCCGCCGGTCGACTACGTGCTGGAGCCGGGGATGATCCTGACCGTGGAGCCGGGCATCTATCTGCCCGGCCGGGGGGGCGTGCGCCTGGAGGACACCCTGGTGGTCACGGAGACCGGTTGCGAGCGGCTGACGACCTGGGATAAAGACTGGCGGACCACCTGAGGCCGCCCACAGAGGGGGACAAGCCATGATTTCCAGCAACGATTTCCGCAACGGGGTTACCATCGAGTTGGACGGACAGGTTTATCAGGTGATTGAATTCCAGCATGTGAAACCCGGCAAAGGCGCCGCCTTCGTGCGGACCAAGCTGAAGAACCTGCAGACGGGCGGGGTGGTGGATCGCACCTTCAATGCCGGCGAGCGGGTCCCGGCGGCGCGGGTGGAGCGCCGGGAGATGCAGTACCTGTACTCCAGCGGGGACGACTACACCTTTATGGACAGTGAAAACTTCGAACAGCACACCATCCCCTCGGCGGACATCGGTCCCGGGGTGCGTTTCCTGAAGGAGAACATGACCGTCTGGATTGTGTTCTACAAAGGGGCGGTCATCGGGGTGGACCTGCCGAACAGCGTGGAGCTCAAGATTGTGGAGACGGAGCCCGGCTTCAAGGGAGACACCGCCACCGGGGGCACCAAACCGGCCAAGCTGGAGACGGGGGCGGTGGTGAAGGTGCCGCTCTTCATCGAAAACGGCACCACCATCATCGTCGACACCCGGACCGGGGAGTACCTGGGCCGGGCCTGAGGGCGGCCGGCGCCTGGGCGGGCACGGCCCGCCTTTTTTTGTCGGGTATGGGCGCCGGGAGCCCCGGACAGGTTAAAACCGGGACGCCGGAGGCGGCTCCCGGACTGGGGCGAAGGAGGTGGGGCAATGGCGGACCTCAAGCGCAAGGTGTCGCGGTTGCACGACCTTATCGATCGCTATGACGGCCGCGAAGGCCGCCAGGGCCGCATCCTGCATGAGATGGCGGACATCCTCGAGGATGTGGCGGAAGGGGTGGAGGAGCTCGCCGAGGGCCAGGAGGAGCTGGAGGACTACCTGGGGGAGATTGACTCCGACCTGCTGACCCTGGAGGAGGACGTGCTGCCGGCGTCGGGGACCGGCCACGACGAGGCCGCCGCCGACCGGGAGGAGATCGAGCTGCAATGCCCGGAATGCGGGCATTGGACGGCCTACAATGCCGCCCTTTTCGACAGCGGCCGGGACGGGGTGGAACTGACCTGCCCCAATTGCGGGGCGGTGGTCTATGACTCGGATGTCGACTGCCTGGTGATGGACGACGAGGAGGAGGCGCAGCGCTGACGGCGCCGCCGGGAACGGCCGGTCCCCCGGCCGTTTTTTTGTGTCCCTGCCGCCGGGGCCCGTCTGCATAACCGGCGGGCCCGTCCCGTAGAGATGGAGCGGGAGGATGCCGAAGACCGTAGGCCCGCCCGAAGCGAGGAGGCTGCCATGCACCATCCCGTGGGCGCAGATATCGGAATCCGCGTGGGGGGACCGTCCGCCGGTCCGGCCGGAGACCTGCCGGCCCTGCCGGCTCCGTATGGGGACTGGCTGGGACGCCTGACCCCGGCGGAGCGGGAGGAGCTGGAGGAGGTCCGGATGCGGGTGGGCCGGCCGGTGGTGCTCTATTTCCGGTCCGGAGGATGGCGCTGCCTGGGTCCCCGGGGAACCTCCCCCCCGGGGCCCGGCGTGCCGCGCCTGGAGGCGGAGGAGCTGGCCCGGGTCTTCGAGGCTCTGGCCGAGCATTCCCCCTATGCCCACGCCGCGGAGCTGGCCGAAGGCTACCTCACTGTCGCCGGCGGCCACCGGGTCGGAGTGGCGGGACAGGCGGTGCGGCAGGGGCACACGGTGGTGATGCAGGAACCGGTGACCGGGATCAACCTGCGGGTGGCGCGGGCGGTCCCGGGGGCGGCCAATGCCCTGCGCCCGCACCTGGAGGCCATCCCCGCCCCTGCCGCCATCCTCCTGGCCGGGCCGCCCCGATCGGGCAAGACCACCCTGGTGCGGGACCTCGCCCGGGCCTGGGCCGGCGACGGCCGCCGTCTGGTGGTGGTCGACGAGCGGGGCGAGATCTCGGGCGGGGGCCGGTTCGAGCTGGGGTTGCATGCGGACGTCCTGCTGGGCTGGTCCAAGCCGGCCGGGACCCGGGTGGCTGTCCGCACCCTGGGGCCCGACGTGGTGGTGATGGATGAGGTGGGCTCGGCGGCGGACGCGGAGGCGGTGCGGGAAGCCCGCCGGGCCGGGGTGCAGGTCCTGGCCACGGTCCACGGTGCCGGCCTCGAGGACCTGCGGGCCCGTCCGCCCCTGCGGGCCCTGCTGGACGACGGCACGGTGGCGGCGGTGGCGGTGCTGTCCCGCCGCCGGGGGCCGGGCACGGTGGAGACGGTCTGGCGGCGGGGGGCGGGGGATCCGTGATGGGGCTGCCCTGGCGGCTGTTAACCGCGGTCCTGGTGGCGGCGGTGGGCGCGGCAGCGGGACGGGTGCTGGCCCGCCCCTATTACCGGCGCTGGGCGGCTCTGCGGGAGCTGGACCTCTTCCTGGCCTGGCTGGAGGTGGCGGTCGGCCGCCAGGCCCGGCCGCTGCCGCTGGCTTGGCATCAGTACCGCCGCCGCCGGCGGACGGTGCTGCTGGAGCCCTGGCTGGCGGCGGTGGAACGGGGGCTGGGAACGGCCGGCGCGGCGACGGTGGCAGAGGCCTTTGCCCGGGCGGACGGGGAGGCGGAGGCCGCCGGGCTGTGGCCGGCCGAACGGGCCCTGCTGGCGGCCCTGGCCGGCCGCCTGGGACATGGGGATGCCGCGGCCCAGCGGCGGCATCTGGAGGAGGCCCGGCGGGAGCTGGGCCTCCTGCGGGAAGCGGCGGAGGCCGAGGATCTCAAACAGGCGCGGGTAGTGCAGGTGCTGGCGGCGGTGGCGGGCCTGGCCATGGCTATTGTCACCTACTGATGCGAACGGCCGGGGGCGGATATGAACATCGACCTCATCATGAAGCTGGCCGGGATCGGCATCCTGGTCACGGTGGTCTACAGCGTGCTGGACCGGCTGGATCGGCGCGAATACGGGCAGCTGGTGGTGCTGGCGGGAGTGGCCATCGGATTCTTCATGGTGATACAAGCCGTAGCCCAGCTCTTTCAGGCCGTCCGCACCATGTTCCACGTCTAGGGAGGGCATGCGGTGGCGGCGGCATTCCAGGCAGTGGGCATCGGGCTCATCAGCACCGTCCTCCTCCTGCTCCTGCGGCGGGAGCGCCCGGAATGGGGGGTGGTGGTGGCGCTGGCGGCGGGGGTGGCTCTGCTGTTCCTGGTCCTGGTGCCCTTGGGCCGGGTAGTGGGGACCCTCACCCAGCTGGCCGGTCTGGGCCATCTCCAGGGCGCCTACCTGACCCTGCTGCTGAAGGTGCTCGGGATTGCCTACCTGACCACCCTGGCCGCCCAGGTCGCACGCGATGCCGGGGAGACCCTGGTGGCGGGGCGGGTGGAGCTGGCCGGGAAGGTGCTCATCCTGGCCCTGGCCCTCCCCATCATCCGGGCCATCACCGAAACCCTGATCCATTGGCTGCCGACCTGAGGACCGGGCTGCGGGGGGAGGGACGGTGCATGCGCTGGCGTACCGGTCTGGGGGTGCTGGCCGGGATCCTGTTCCTGGCGTGGGGGCCGGCGACACCGGCCGCCCGGGCCGCCGGGCCGCAGGCGGTCCTGTCCCGGGAACTGCAAAGCCTCAATACCGGCCCTCTGGACGCCTACCTCCGGCAGCTCACCGCCAGCTACCCCGGTGCCCGGCTGCCCACCCCGGGCGAGGTGGCCCGGGATTTGCTCCAGCACCGGGCCCCCGTCTCCCCCGGCGACCTGCTCCGGCTGCTGCGCGCAGGGCTGGTCGGGGATGTGGCCGCCGACTTCCGGGTGGTAGGCCTCATCCTGGTGCTGACGGTGTTTGCCGCCCTGCTGGAGCGCCTGGGGGCCGCCTTTGAGGCCCCGGCGGTGGCGCAGGTGGCGGAGGTGGTGGTGGTCTCGGGCATCCTGCTCATCTCCCTCCGCTCCTTCGCCCTGGCCCTGGGGCTGGTCCAGGGGGTGGTCACCCACCTGGTCGGCATGATGGAGGCCCTGATTCCGCTGCTGGTCGTGCTGATGGTCGGCAGCGGCTCCATCACCGCCGCCGGCATCTTCCACCCGTGGATGGTGGCGGCTGTCAACGTGGTGGCGGTGCTGGTGCGGCAGTGGGTGCTGCCCCTCATCCTGTTCGCCACCGTGCTGGAGCTCCTCGGAACCTGGCTGCCCCGCTTCTCCTTGCGCCATGTGGCCAATCTCTTCCGGCAGGCGGGCGGGGCCCTGTTGGGCGGACTGCTGACCGTCTTTCTGGGGGTGATGGCGGTGCAAGGGGCGGCGGGGGCCGTGGCGGACGGAGTCAGCCTGCGGGCCACCAAATTCCTGGCCAACACCTTCGTCCCCGTCATCGGCAAGATCTTCTCCGATGCGATGGAGGCGGTGCTGGGATCCTCCCTGCTGCTCAAGAGCGCGGTCAGCATCGTGGGGGCCCTGGCCATCATCGTGACCGTGGCCTTCCCGCTGCTGAAGCTGTTCGTGATGATGTTCCTCTACCGGCTGGGGGCGGCGGGATCCGAGCCGCTGGGTGTGGGACCGGTGAGCCAGGCCCTGGCTGCCCTGGCCAATGCCATGGGCTGGATGATTGCGGTGGGAGGGGCGGTGGCCCTGATGTTCTTCCTGGTCATCACCGTGGTGGTCAGCGCCTCCAACGGGGTGGGGCTCTGATGCTGGCGACGGTGAGCGACTGGGTCCGGACGCTGGTGGTGGTGGCCCTGCTCGGGAACCTGCTGGAGTGGGTGCTGCCCGATTCCAGCCTGCGCCGGCATGCAGGACTGGTGGTGGGGCTGGTGCTCCTGCTGGCCATCCTGGGGCCCTTCGCCCGCCTGTTCGGCAACGCCCGCGCTGCCCTGACCGGGGCGGGCGGCTATGTGGGCGGGGGGGCCGGCTATGGAGCCCTCATCCGGGAGGAGGAGGCGCAGCAGGCGGCGGCCATCCTGGAGGCCTACCCGGGGGTGACGGCGGCCCGGGTGCAGATCGGGCGCGGGCCCGGGGCTCCGGCCACGGTGGCGGTCCGGGCCCGGCGCCCGCCCGGCCCGCACTTCCGGGCTTACGTGGCGGCGGCGCTGGCGGCGGCGACCGGCCGGCAGGGGCGCGCCTTCCGCCTGCAGGTCCTGCCGGTGGCGGCCGGGAAGGGGGAGTCGTGATGCAGGGGCTGCGGGAGTGGTGGACCCACCTGACCCGGGAGGACCGCCGGGCACTGGCCCGCCTGGCCGCCCTGGGCCTGATGGGGGTGCTGCTGCTGGGGGCCGGCGGATGGCTTGGCCGGCTGGGCGCGGCCCCCCGGGCTCCGGCGCCCCGGCCCGCACGGCGGCGGGGACCCTGGCCGGGGAGGAGGCGGCGGTGTCGGCCCGCTTGGCCGCCATCCTCGCCCGGATTCCCGGCGCCGGCCGCGTGCACGTGGCCGTCACCCTCTCCCGGACGGCGACCGACCAGTACCTGGGGGAATCCGGCGGGAGCGGCGGCAACGGGCCGCTGGTGGTCAGTACCCCCAGCGGAGGCCAGCAGCCGGTCCGCCTGGATGAGCTGGCGCCGGTGGTGCAGGGGGTGGTGGTGGTGGCCAGCGGGGCGACCCGGCCCCTGGTCCGTCAGGAGTTGGCGCAGGCGGTGGAAACCCTGCTCAATCTGGCCCCCTATCAGGTCCTGATTCTGCCCGAGGGGTTGTAGCGGCAAACGGCTGCAAGGGGAAAGGGGAAGGGAAGGCAAGCCATGATGAACCGGACGCAAACCGTGCGCTTCGCGGCCTTTGTGACCGTGCTCGCGGTCCTGCTGGGCTACGTGGTCTATCACCGCTCCGCGTCGGAGCTGCCGGTCGGCTTCAGCACTGCAGCCCGCCACCGGGTCCGGCCGGCCAGCAGCGGATCCCTGCAACGCCTGGAGAACTACTTCGTGAACTACCGCATGCACCGCGACAAGGTCATGAGCCAGGAGATCGCCACCCTGAAGGGGGTGCTCAATAACCCTGCCCTCTCGCGGGAGGCCAAGTCGGAGGCGGCCCAGACCATGGTGCGCGACACCCAGGAACTGAAGCAGGAGGCGGCCATCGAGGGATTGTTGAGCGCACAGGGCTTTCCTCTGACCGCGGTCACGGTGACCCGCAACTCGGCGGTGGTGGTGGTGGGGGCCGACCACCTCTCCTCCACCCAGGTGGCGCGGATCGCCGATGCGGTGATGAAGGTGACCCACTTCCCGCCGGAGAATGTGGTCATCCTGCCTAAGGCGGAGTAGGCAGCCCGCTTCCGCAAGCCCGGCCCCTCGGGCCGGGCTTGTGTTCGCTTCTTCACAAACTTTCCTTCTTGTGCTACTGTGAGGGTTGGGAGATGAGGGAATTCTTCGTCAACGCATCTTCCTCCTGGAGCGGCGCGGAGGCGATATCCGCACGCGATGGTGGTCTTCCGTCGGTCCCGGCGGTACACTGGCCAGGTAATTTCGAATGAAGAAGGGAGACCGCACATGTCGCAGCTGATTCAGCGTCCGACCCTGGAAGACATGCGGCTGTCGCCGGGGAAGAAGGCGCGGCTGTACCAGCTCCTGTACAAGTATGGGCCCGCCAACGGCACCCTGCTGGTGCTGCCCATCGACCAGGGCCTGGAGCACGGCCCGCGCGACTTCCTGGACGCGCCGGAGGCCGCCGACCCCGACTTCCAGTTCCGCATCGCCCTGGAGGGCCCGTACTCGGCCATTGCGGTCCAGATTGGGCTGGCCGAGCGGTATTACCCGGAATACGCGGGACGCGTGCCCCTGGTCCTCAAGTTGAACGGCAAGACCGAGATTCCGTCCGACGAAGCCCCGATCTCGCCCCTCAACGCCACGGTCGAGGACGCCGTCCGCCTGGGCGCGCTGGCGGTGGGCTACACCCTGTACGTGGGCTCGCCGCGGCAGGATGAGGACTTTGCTCAGTTCCGCAAGGTGCGGGAGGACGCCGACCGCTACGGCATGCCCATCATCGTCTGGTCGTACCCGCGCGGGGCTGCCATCGAAGCCAAGGGTGGCAAGGACACCGTGTACGCCGTCGACTACGCCGCCCGGACCGCGGCCGAGCTGGGTGCCGACATCATCAAGCTGAACGTGCCCAACGTGGACCCCGAAAAGCTGGCCCGGGCACCCAAGGCCTACCAGCGGCCGTGGACGGTGGAGGAGGCGGTGCGCCAGGTCATCCGTTCGGCCGGCCGGTCCATGGTCATCTTCGCCGGCGGCGAGCGGGGCAGCATCGACAACACCCTGCAGAAGGCGGCCCTGTGCATGGACGCCGGCGCCACCGGGCTCATCTTCGGCCGCAACGTCTGGCAGCGGTCCTACAGCGACGCGCTGACGGTGACGCGCTCGGTCTCCGACCTCATGAAGCGTTACGGCCGTTAACCGCCGGTTCCCGCACAGGCCGCCCCTCCGGCGGCCTGTGCCGTTTTTTGCGCGCCGCCCCTTCCAGGCCCTGCCGCTGCTGGCGTCAGGCCCCTCGGTCCCCCCCGCCCTTCCCCGCATAGGCTGGCCCCGGAGGCCGGGCCGACCGGCCGGGCGGAAGGGGGCTGAGCAGAGCATGAGCGGGATGGAGGGACCGGCAACCGGGCAGGCCGGACACTGGCTGCCCAAAGCGCCCCGGGAGGTGGGCCCGGGCCGGGTGGAACGCTATGTGGTCCGGACCCACCTGGTCCAGCCGCGGGAGGACCTGGTGCGCAATCTGAGCCCCTATCTGGCGGGCCGGGTGCGGCCCGGGGATATCGTCTGCGTGGGCGAGAAGGTGGTGGCCATCGCGGAGGGGCGCGTGTACGAGCTGGAGGCGGTGCGGGCCCGCTGGCTGGCCCGCTTCCTTGCGGGCCGGGTGCGGCAGCTCGGATACGGCCTGGGCCTGCGCCGGCCGGAGACCATGGAGATGGCCATCCGGGAAGTGGGCAGCCTCCGCATTATGGCGGCGGCCGCGGCGGGAGCCCTGGACCGCCTGACCGGCCGTTCGGGGGATTTCTACCGCGTAGCCGGCCGCCGGGTCTCCACCATCGACGGTCCAGGGCCTACTACCATTCCCCCGTATAACCGGGCCATCGTGCTGGGGCCGCGCCGCCCGGAGCTGTTTGCCCGCCGGCTGGCCCGGCGCCTCGGGTGCGGGGTGGCGGTGGTGGACGTCAACGACGTCGGCAGTGTGGTGCTGGCCCGCAGTCCCGGGGTGGATGCCCGGCTGGTGGAGGAGGCGCTGCGCGACAACCCGATGGGACAAGGCAGTCAACAGACCCCGGTCGCGGTACTGCGGCCCCGGCGGCGGCCCGCGCCGGGACACCCCCGGCGGCCGGGCGGCCCGGCCGGGGGGCTGGGGGTATTGCAGCCCTGGCCTGGCGGCGGGGCGGGGCCGGCTTAGTCGGCCTCCGGTTCCGCCAGCGCCCCGGCGATGCGGGCCAGCAGGCGCCGTTGACGTTCGGGCAGGCCGGCCAGCCAGGGCGGCAGGGGCTCAGGTGCCGCCGGCGGCAGCGGGCCGGCCTCCAGGCGGGCCCGGATGTCGGCGGGGCCGGCCGGGACCCGCTGACGGGCTGCCGGCCGACCTAGCGGCTGCCAGCGCTCCCGCAACCAATCGTAGACCGCGACCAGGCCCCAGGCCTGCGCCCGGGCCCGGACCTCGGGGCCGGCCCCTACCTCCTCCCACCATTCGGGATGCTCCAGCAGAGCACGGGCGGTCACATAACGGTCGATCGCGTCCACCACCGTCGCCCATTCGTCTGCCAGACGGGTCCACTCGGCCGTGGCGGCGGAGGCGGGCCAATCGGGGTAGGGGATGGGTTCCTCCGCCACCAGCGCCAGCTCGAAGGGATGCCAGCCGAAGGCGGCCGCCAGGGCCTCCAGCACCGGAAGGCGGGGGCGTCGGTAGCCTTCCTCCAGGTAACCCACGTAGTAGTCCGGTTGCCCGATGCGGCGGGCCAGTTCCTCCGGGCTTAAGCCACGGGCCTGGCGCAGGAAGCGGATCACGGGCGCATAGGGCGGCAATCGGCGCGCCATGGGCACTCCTTTCCGGGCGGGGGTCCGCCTCAGCATTCCCTTTGAGCCTAGCACAGGGCGGCGGCGGTGGCTGCGGACGGCCTGGCCGTCCCGTCCGGTCCGGTCGGGCAGGCGGGAACGCGCCATTTTCCCCGCTGTCCATGACCGCCTGTCGGGTTTCTTAGCCGGTTCGGCCGTTGCCGGCGCCGGCGGCCTTGGCCATTGTGAAAGGAAGGGCCCAAGGCCCTGCCCCGGGGTACGGGCCGGGACGGCAAGGGGCATAAGTTCCGGCCGGGACCCGTATTCTGCTCAAGGAGCGATCGCGATGCCGCTGGGCAACATGAACGGCCGGCTCACGCTGGGCGTGTTGATCCTGATCCTCGGGCTGACGTTTCTGGCGACCGCACTCATTGAACGCAAGACGCCGGGTGTCAAACGCCTGCTGCAATGGCTGGGGGCGCTGGGGGCGGTCTTCACCGTGGGAGGCGTATCCCTCCTTTTGATGCCCTGAGCCCGGACCGCCTCCCGTGCCGGGCACGCCCGGCGGCGGGGATGGAGGCGGACCGTGATGCACAGGCAGCAGCTTTTGAGCCGGGCCGGGCGATGGTGCCCGGCCTGGGCGGTCTGGCAGGCCATGTGGTGGACGCAGTCCCACTTCGTGGTGGCCGTGGTGGGCGTGGTCTGGGCATCCCCGGACCACGTCCTTTTGCTGCGCCATTCCTACCGTCCCCGCTACCCCTGGGGTCTGCCCACCGGCTGGGTCCGGGCGGGTGAGACCCCTGAGACCGCCCTCCTGCGTGAAATCCGGGAGGAGTCCGGCCTCCATCTGCCGGGGCCGCTGCATCCCCTGGGCAGCGCGCTTCCCCGGCCGCGCCACCTGGAGCTGGGCTTCTGGATCGACAGCGGTCTGGAAGCGGGGGAGGCCGGGGCCGCCGGCCTGGCCGGCACCCCCTCTGCTGACGGGGAGGTGCTGGCCGCCGGGTGGTACCGGACCGGGCACTGGCCGGGGCCGCTGATGGCCGGGCAGGAGGCGTGGATCGCCCGGGCCCGCCGGGCCCGGCAGGAGGCCGGACGCCTGGCCTGAAAGGCCGGCGCGGGATCCTGTCGGGATAGTTTCGACACCGGGGCGTCCGGCTCGATGTCGAAGCTGTGGACATCCTGGGGATAAGGGTGTGCAAATGTCTGTGCATGATCGGTGAATCTTTTGGGGATAAGCAGGAATCGGTTTTCCGGAAGGCGAACATCCCCGCGCAAGTCACGGCGGCCGCCCTCAGGGCGGGACGCCGAATAAGGGGGGCAGCAAGCGATGTGGGACGGAAGATGCCCGGTCTGCGGATCCGGTGAGGTGGTCGATGCCGGCACCCTCACCGTCAGCGGCGCCCGGATGCAGGTCACGGTGGAGCACGCCAGCCTGTGCACACTCTGCGGGCACCTGGAGCTGGCCATCCCCCAGCCGGCACTGGTCCGGCTCTATCCGCCCGGCGTGCGCTACCTGACCCGGGCCCTCCGGGACCAGCTGCGGCAGCGCCGCCGGTTACGCCGCCGCTATTCCGGCCTGGCCACCTGATCCCCCGCCAGCGCGGACACCTCCGCCTCCCGCGCCGCCAGCAGGCGCCGGGCCCGGTCCCAGTCCGCCTCCTGCCACGGGACGGGCTCCAGGGCAAAGCCGGTCGCGTAGCCCCGGTACAGGGCCGCGGCCACCTCCGCGGGGGCGGGGGGCCGTTCCGGGCGGAGGGCCTTGAGATGGGTGACGGCGCCCGCGTCAAGGCGCCGCCCGTCACCGGCCCGCTCATAAAATTCCTGCAGCAGGGCGGTAGTGCGCGCCGGATCCTGGTCCACCAGGACCATGCCGGAGACCAGGGTAAACCCCTGCCGGACCGCCTGCGCAATCCCCGCCAGCTTGCGGCCGTCCACCACCAGGTCGTAGGGCCCTTCGCAGTAGGCCCCGGGAGCGGCCCCGAACCGCGCCCGGATGCCGAGCTCCGCCAGCCCCGCCACCACCCCTTCCACCAGTTCAGTAAAGTTGGCCTGCCAGCGGGTAAGGTCGCGCGCGGGGCGGGCCACCGCAAAGCTCACGCAGCCTTCGTCCAGCAGCACGGCGCTGCCGCCGCCGGCCCGGAAATAGGCCGGGTAGCCCTGCCGGCGCAGCCAGGCCAGGGCTTCCCCCAGCCGGGGCAGGCGGCGGTCGCGGGGGCCCAGCAGGACATGGGGGAACTGGGTGCGGACCAGCACCAGCGGCAGCGCCCCCGGCCGGGTGACGGTGGGGGCCAGCGCCTCATCCAGCACCGGGGAGAGAGCCAGGGCTGCGGCCCCGGCGGAGGCATCCAGCTGGTACCAGCGGTAACGGGGGCGAAGGTCGCCAGCCATGGTCACGGTCCTTTCCGGCGGCCGGCTGCGGCCGCCCTGCGGGATGGCGGGGACATACCCGCCGGGGCGTCCCCTGCCTGTCATGGTAGCGCATGCGACCCGGCGGCGCGCGGGATGGAGCGCGGCCCGGTTTTCTGGTAAAACCGGAACCGGGGCCTGCGCGGGGGGAGGGTACATGAAGGCCTCGAGGGTTTCGTAGACTGATCCCGCGAGCCGATCGACAGGGCCAGGGCGTTACGGGTGCGCCCCGTCCGCTCCCCCACCGCAGGCCGGGTCGCTGGCAAAGCTGCGCAGGAAGGGAGCGGTCACCAGATGAACATTGCCCATCTGCACTGGGCGTTTCCTCCCACCATCGGCGGGGTCGAAACCCACCTGGCCCTGCTGGGCCCGGCCCTGGTCCGCCGGGGCCACACCGTGTCGCTGCTGTGCGGGCGCCCGCCCGGCACCCCCGCGGTGGAAACCTTTGAGGGCATGACCGTGACCCGCACCGAGTGGCTGGAACTGAACCACCTGACCGCCGCCGACTTTGAAGCCGAGCGCGAGCAGGTGGAGCGGACCATCGCCGAGTTCCTGGATGCGGCCGCCCCCGACGTGGTCCACCTGCACAATTGGCATTATTTTACCCCGGTTCCCCTGGAGGCGGTGCTGGCCTGGCGGGAGGCCCACCCCCGGACCGCCCTGGTCCTCACCGCCCACAACGTCTGGGAGGACGCCGCCGGCCGCAGCTTCCTCCGCTACCGGGACCGGTACGACGCCGTGATCGCGGTGAGCGAGCATATCCGGCGGGCCCTCCTGCAGGACGGGTATCCGGCAGCCCGGCTGCATGTGGTGCACCATGGCCTGGCGCCGGCCTGGCTGGAGGAGCCGCCGCGGCCGCCGGTGTATCCGGACCTGGCGGGCCGGCCGGTCATCTTCCATCCCGCGCGCATGAGCTTGGCCAAGGGTTCGCGCGAGGTGGTGCTGGCCTTCCGCGAGGTGCTGGCGGAGGTGCCGGACGCGGTGCTGGTGCTGGCGGGCGTGGACCGCACAGTGGACTGGGGCAACCTGCAGCGGCACGAAATCGCCGCCATGCGCGAGCTCATCGCCGCCTCCGACCTGGAGCCGGCCATCCGGTTCCGCACTTTCGCCTGGCCTGAGATCATGGCCATGTACGACCAGGCCGCGTTGGTGGTGTACCCGTCCCAATACCCGGAGCCGTTCGGAATCGTGGTGATTGAGGCCATGGCCCGCCAGCGGCCGGTGGTGGTCACCCGCCTGGGGGCGTTCCCGGAAATCGTGGAGGACGGCCGCTCCGGCCTGATGGTGGCACCGGGATCGGTGGCGGAGCTGGCCGCGGCCATGCGCCGGGTGCTGGCGCGGCCGGAGGAGGCGGCGCGCCTGGGCCGGGAGGCACGGGCCCGGGTGCAGGCCGCCTTCACCCTGGAGGGGATGGTCACCGCCACCGAAGCGGTGTACCAGACCGCCCTGAAGGCCCGGCCGGAGGTGATGACCCGTGACGCACCTCTTGCCTCCTAGCCGGCAGGATTTCTCCCAGCCGGATGCCTACGGGCATCCGGCGGCGGTGTTGAAGGAAGGGGAGCTGTTTTACGTCGGCTATGCCGAGGATGACGACTGCCGGACCGATGGCGGCGGGGGCCTATACTACCGTGATACGCGCTTCCTGAGCTGCCTGGCCTGGCGGATCGCCGGCACCCGCCCGCAGCTCCTGTCCGCAGGCGCCTCGGAACCGGGCCGGGCGCAAATGGACGCCACCAACCACGAACTGCTACTGGACGGGATCCGCCTGCCGGCCCACCGCCTGCACCTGCGCATCAGCGTGCTGGTGGCCGACCGGCTCTACCAGCGCCTGCGCCTGCTGAACTTTTCCGACCGCCCGGTGGCGTTCACCCTGGACCTGCTGCTCGCCGCCGACTTCCGGGACATCTTCGAAGTGCGGGGCCTGCAGCGGGTCCTGCGGGGCGAACTCCTGGAACCTCGGCGCACCCCCGACGGGGTGAGGTTTGCCTACCGGGGCCTGGACGGGGTGCTGCGGGAGACGGTCTGCCGCATGGACCCGCCCCCCGACCGGGTGGAATGGGACGACAGCGGGCGCGCGCGCCTGTCCTACCACCTGGAGCTGCCGCCGGGGGTGAAGGAGTACCGCTATCTGGAAGTGCTGCCGGTGCTGCACGAACCGGGGGAAACAGCGGATCCCGGCCCGGCGATGGCCCTCAGCCGGGGCTTTGCCCGCGCCGCCTTCCGGCAGGCGCGCGAATACCGCGACTGGGAGGCTTCCTGCACCCGCATCGAGACCGACAACCGGGTCTACAGTGCGCAGCTGCGGCAGGCTACCATGGACATGCGGGCCCTGCTCACCTCCTATCCCGGCCAGGGCCGCATCATTGCGGCAGGTATCCCCTGGTACGTGGCGCCCTTCGGGCGGGATGCCCTCATTACCGGCATCGAGACCCTGATCCTGAACCCGGTGATCCTGATTGACAGCCTGCGCTTCCTGGCCCGCTATCAGGGAGTGGAGGAGAACCACTGGCGGGAGGAGGAGCCGGGCAAGATCCTGCACGAGCTGCGGCGGGGGGAGATGGCCCGGTGCAACGAGGTGCCGCATACCCCGTACTACGGCTCGGTCGACAGCACGTTGTGGTGGATTATCGGCCTCTACGAAGCCTGGAATTTCACCGGCGACCGGGGCCTGCTGGAGGAGCTGGCCCCCGCCCTGAAACGGGCGCTGGACTGGATCGGGCGCTACGGGGACATGGACGGGGACGGGTTGGTGGAATACCAGCGCCGGTCCCCGCGCGGGCTGGACAACCAGGGCTGGAAGGACTCCTGGGATGCCGTCCAGGATGCCGAGGGCCGGCCGCCCGAGGGGCCGGTGGCCCTGGTGGAGGTGCAGGGCTACGCCTACCATGCCTTGCGCGCCGGCGCCGTGATGCTGACCGCCCTGGGGGAGCCGGAGGAAGCGGAGCAGCTGCGCCGGCAGGCGGACCGTCTGCGGGAGGTGTTCCTGAGCCGGTTCTGGGATCCGGTGCAGGGGCGGGTGGCCTTGGCCTTGGACGGCCATAAGCGGCCGCTGTGGGTGGAGTCCTCCAACCCGGGTCACCTGCTATTTACGGGCATCCTGCCCCGGCCGGCCGCTCGGCAGGTCGCGCGCTCCCTCTTCCGTACCCCCATGTTCTCCGGCTGGGGCATCCGCACCCTGGCGGAGACCGCCCCCTACTACAACCCGCTTAGCTACCACAACGGGTCGGTCTGGCCCCACGACAACGCCATCGTGGCCTGGGGGCTGAAGACGCTGGGGGAGGGCGGGTTGCTGATGACCCTGGCCCGTTCGCTCTACGAGGCGGCGCAGTTCTTCCCCCAAGGCCGGCTGCCGGAACTTTTCTGCGGCTTCACCCGCCGGCAGGGGGGCGGGCCGGTGCATTATCCGGTGGCATGCGACCCTCAGAGCTGGGCAGCGGCTACCCCTTTCATGCTCCTGCGGCTGCTGCTGGGCATCGAGGCCCAGGGCCGGCGGATCGTGGTGCGCCGGCCCGAGCTGCCGCCCTGGGTGGATTCCATCTACCTCCGTCAGCTGGCGATCGGCAGCGGGCACCTGGACATCGAGTTCGCCCGCGGCCGGGGTGTCACCTACGCCAACGTCGTGCGGATGGAAGGGGACCTGTCCATCTCTATCGAGCCCGTCTAAGCCCGGGTGGCGGCCAGGGCCTCCCCCAGCACCGCCATCCCTTCCTCCAGCACCGCTGGGGGGGTGGTGAGGGGGGCCAGGAAGCGGATGACGTTGTTGTAGATGCCGGCCGGGAGGAGCAAGAGGCCGCGGTCCCGGGCCGCGGTCACCACCGCCGCCGTGCGGGCCGGGTCCGGCTCCCGGCTGGTACGGTCCCGCACCAGCTCGATGGCCTGCATGGCCCCCAGGCCCCGGACCTCGCCGATGCCGGGGTCCTGGCGGGCCAGGTCCTCGAGGCCGTCCCGCAGGCGCCGGCCCTGGTCGCGGGCCGCCTCCAGCAACGGCTCCTGCTCGAAACGGTCCAGCACCGCCAGGGCGGCCGCCACCGCCACCGGGTTGCCCACAAAGGTGCCGCCCAGCTGGCCGGGCAGAGGGGCGTCCATGACGGCGGCCGGGCCCAGCACCGCCGACAAGGGCAGGCCGGCGGCCAGGGACTTGGCCGTCACCAGCAGATCAGGGCTTATCCCCGCCTGCTCCACTGCAAAGAAGGTCCCCGTCCGCCCGAAACCGGTCTGCACCTCATCCACGATGAGGCAGATGCCGTGCCGTCGGGTGAAGTCGCGGAGCCAGGGCAGGAAATCGGGGGGTGGCACCACGATACCGCCTTCGCCCTGCACCGGTTCCACCACCACCGCCGCGACGTCCCCCGGATCCACCTGCAGGGCCAGGGCCTCCTCCAGCCGCCGGTAGCGGGCGGGATCCGGCGCCGCGGCCCACGGGCAGCGGTAGGGGTAGGGGAAGGGCAGGCGGTAAACCTCGGGTACGAAGGGTCCCAGGCCCTGTTTGTACGGGCGGGTCTTGCTGGTCAGGCTGAGGGCCATCCAGGTGCGGCCGTGAAAGGCGCCAGTAAAGGCGACCACCGCGCTGCGCCCGGTATAGATGCGGGCTACCTTGACCGCGTTCTCCACCGCCTCCGCCCCGGAATTAAAGAAGGCGGCGCGCACCGGGCCGGGACCCGGAAAGCGGGCCCCCACGCGTTCCGCCAGGCGCACATAGCCCTCGTAGGGTACCACCGTAAAGTCTGTATGCAGGTACCGTTCCGCCTGGGCGCGGATGGCGGCCACCACCGTTTCCGGCGTGTGGCCGACGTTGAGCACCCCCACCCCGCCGGTGAAATCGATGAGGGTGTTGCCGTCCACGTCCTCCAGCAGGCTGCCGTGGGCCCGGGCCACCACCACCGTGGGCCCGGGGCGGACAGCGCGGGGGACTGCGGCCTCCATGCGGGCCAGGATCGCGCGGCTGTTGGGGCCCGGCAGGGGGGTGCGCAGCCGGATAAAGGCGGGGGATGCCATGGCCCATGCCTCCTTCGCCGTGGGAAATGTCCATGTTCACCATAAGCGTTCCCCCCGTTGTCTGCCAGCGGGCCCGTTTTTAGAGGGCGAGGCGGATGCGGTAGCGGACCAGCCAGCGGTTGACCTGCACTAGGAAGGCGAAAAGCTGGGCAGTGCCCATGAGCTGCCCGAACCAGGGCAACGGTGCCGCCGGGGGCCGGTCGAGCAACCCGCGGACATAGGCGGTATCCAGCAGCGGGACCAGCGGCTGGGCGGGGTCGTCCAGAATGGCGGCCAGGGCGTCCCGCCAGGCCCGCCCGTACTCGGGGTCATGGGTGGAGGGATAGGGGGTCTTACGCCGCTCCACCACCGCCGGGGGCAGCAGGTCCTCCACCGCATGGCGCAGGATGCCTTTGGGCACCTGGCCGGGGGCGCGTACCGGCCACGGCAGGTTCCAGACGTATTCCACCAGTCGATGATCCAGGAACGGGACCCGCACCTCCAGTCCTACCGCCATGCTCATGCGATCCTTGCGGTCCAGCAGCACCGGCAGGAAGCGGGTCAGGCTCAGGTAGGTGATTTCCCGCCGGCGGGCCTCGGGAGCGCTCTCCCCCGGCAGCCGGGGGACCTCCGCCAGAGCCTGGCGGTAGCGCTCGGCCACGTAGGCCTCGGGCTCCAGCTGCCGGCGCAGACCGGGCTCCAGCAGCCGCAGGCGGTCGGCCAGGCGCAGCGCCCAGGGGAAGGTTTCCGCCGCCAGAGCGTCGGGGCGGTGGAACCAGGGATAGCCGCCGAAGAGCTCGTCGGCCCCTTCCCCGGAGAGGGCCACGGTAACCTGCGGCCGGATGGCCCGGAAGAACAGGTAGAGGGAGGCGTCCACATCCGCCATGCCCGGCAGGTCCCGGGCCTCCAGTGCGCGGTCGTGGGCCGCCACCAGCTCCGCATTGGCCACCATCACCTCATGGTGGTCGCTGTTCACCCACGCTGCCACCTCGCGGGCCCAAGGGCGGTCGAGGCTGGTCTGG
Organism: Candidatus Hydrogenisulfobacillus filiaventi; assembly: GCA_902809825.1. NCBI lineage: Bacteria > Bacillati > Bacillota > Clostridia > Eubacteriales > Clostridiales Family XVII. Incertae Sedis > Candidatus Hydrogenisulfobacillus > Candidatus Hydrogenisulfobacillus filiaventi. The sequence continues at coordinate 1,300,080 of LR778114.1, read as the reverse complement.
AAGGCGTCGGGCCGGAAGTAGCGGTCCTGGTCGACGAAGTCAATGGCAAACGTCTGCAGGCGGCCACGGATGTGGCGGGCGGCCAGGGCGGTCACCGCGCTGGAATCCAGGCCCCCTGACAGCAGGGTGGCGAGGGGGACATCCGCCATCAGCTGCAGGCGTACCGCGTCCTCCAGCAGTTCGCGCACGCGGTGGGTGCTGGTGAGGGGGTCGTCCCGGTAGGGAGCCGCCTCCAGCCGCCAGTAGGTGCCCCGGGTGAGGCCGTGGCGGTCGAAACGGACCCATTGCCCCGGCAGCACCTCCCGGATGTCCCGGAAGACTCCCTCTCCGGGGGTGCGGGCCGGACCCAGGGCCAGTACCTCGTTGAGGCCCTGCGCATCCAGCACCGGTTCAAAGGCCGGGTGCTGCAGGAGGGCCTTGATCTCGGATCCGAAGACCAGGGTGCCCTGGCGCACGCCGTAGAACAGGGGCTTCACGCCCAGCCGGTCGCGGGCCAGGAAGAGCGCCTGCCGGGCGCCGTCCCAGACCGCCAGGGCGAAGATGCCGTTAAACCGCGGCAGGGCTTCCTCCTGCCATTCCAGGTAGGCCCGGAGCACCACCTCGGTGTCGGAACGGGTGCGGAAGTGATGGCCGCGCGCCTCCAGCTCCCGGCGCAGCTCGAGGTAGTTGTAAAGCTCCCCGTTGTAGGTCAGTGCGTAGTCCGCCCCGCCCTGACGGGCGGTCATGGGCTGGGCCCCGCCGGCGGGGTCGACCACCACCAGGCGCCGGTGGCCCAGAGCCACACCGGGGGCCTCCTGGTACCGCCCTTCACCGTCGGGCCCGCGGCAGGCCAGGCTGGCCACCATGGCGTCCAGCACTGCCGCCTCCTCCCGGGCATCCGGGCCCGGGCCGGGCCGGAACCAGCCGGTAATCCCGCACATGGCGATCCTCCTTCCGCGCCGCGCCGTATCCGGCGCGGCTGCACCACACCCTATGCCCGCCCAGAGCGGGCGGGTGCGGCCAGGGGGCGCCGGCGGCGGCGGGAATGTCCGGCAGGGGAGGAGGGATCTGCCACCCGGGCTTCGTGATAGAAAGAACTAGTTCTGAATGACTAGGCGAGGTTGGCAACTGACGTTATAATATTCAGTAAATCCAACGGGTTCCCGGACTTCCTCCGGGACCCGCGGTCGGCCTCCGGCCGTCATCCTGGAAAATGCCGAGGTGAGGGACAGATGTTGCGGGCCATTGGGGTCTACCTGAGCCTGGTTTACCTGGCTTTGGGAACGGTACTGGCCGTTCACCTGGGCACGGCGGCCCGGACGCTGGGCGTACCGTGGTGGTCGGGGGCGCTCCTGGTCCTGTTCGTCTACGGGCTGGCGGTGGTGCTCTACCGCCAGGTGGGATGCGCACGTCCGGTTGCGCGACCGTAAGGGCCGGGTAAGCACGGGGCCCCGGGCAGCCGCCCGGGGCCCCGGTCCGTAGGCGGCGAGGTCCTACTGGGCATCGCCGCGCAGGGTCGCGGCGGTCAGCTCAGCCGCCGGAAAGATCCCCTCGCTCAGGGCAAAACGGATGAGATCGCTGCGACGTTCCGCCCCCAGCGTCTGCATGGCCCGGGCCCGGTAGGTCTCCACCGTCTTGGGGCTGAGGTGCAGGCGCTCGCCGATTTCCCGGCTGGTGAAGCCGAGGACGGTAAACTGTACCACCGCCCGTTCCCGCTCGGACAGGTCCTCGCCCGAGGCCAGCGGCGGGGGCGTGAGCAGGGGACCGTCGGTCTCGGCCCGGCGGAACACCAGGCCGGCCATGCGGCCGTCCAGGAACAGGTTGCCGCCGGCCACCACCCGGATGGCCTCCTCGAGATCGGTGTCCACCGCCCCTTTCAGCAGGAAGCCGCGGGCCCCGGCGGCCAGACTGCGGACCAGATGCTCCTCGCCGTCGAACATGGTGAGGATGAGGACCTTGGTGGGCAGGCCTTCCTCGCCGATGGCCCGGCAAGCCTCCACCCCATCCATGCCCGGCATGGCGATATCCAGTACGGCGACATCGGGCTTGAGCTCCCGGCATGCCTCCAGTGCCTCCCGGCCGTCGCCGGCTTCCCCGACCACGATCAGGGAGCTTTTCCGGCTAAGCAGCACCCGCAACCCCGCCCGCAGGATGGGATGGTCGTCCGCCACCAGCACCCGGATCGGCCGCCGCTCGGAGCCGGAGGCCATCGTTTCCATTTCCCGGTCGACCTGTTCCGACAATGCCATTCGCTCCTTTCGCTACCGGCACCTGCCCCGATAGCGACGGACGCCCTGCGGGTGCCGGATGACGGCGGATGCCCCGATATGTGTCCGCCGTTGTTTGCATTATTGTACCGCGATTGTGAAACATTGTTGAAACGAATTGAACGTTTTTCCACGGGAATTTTGGGCCGTCTGCGTCTGAAGACCCGGCCTCTTACTACGGGTAGTGGCACAATGGAGGCGACGTCCGGGCCGTTTCGCCCGGATCATCCGGCAATCTGGCCAAGGGGGTCTGATCCATGCAGCAGGAGTACGGGCAGGAAACGGGCCCACTGCCCGCGGGCTGGCGTCTGTCGGAGGACGGCCGGGCCCTGGAGCGGGAGGTGGAGTTCCCGTCGTTTGCCGCTGCGGCCGGCGCGGTGATGGCGGTGATGCTGCTGGCCGAGAAGCGGGACCATCATCCCGACCTGACCTGGTCCTGGGTCCGGGTGCGCTGGCGCCTGACCACCCATGATGCCGGCGGGGTCACGGACCGGGACCGGGAGCTGGCTGCCGCCGCCAATCCCGTCCTGGAGGCCTTTCTCTTTCGCCCTGCCGGGTCGTAGCCCCGTCCGGGCGCCGGCCGCCGCCCGGGCGGGGCGGCGGCCGCCGGGCGGTCCCCCCTTCCGGCGTCCCCTTGCCACCGCGGGAGGCCGGCGCTATACTATTTCCAACAACTTTGTGCGTGGTGTAAACCGCAACGGACGTCGCCGGCGGCAGTGAACGGTCGGGGCCGGCGATGGGGTTGCGTTAAGGGGGGTCGCTGTACCCGCATTGTCCGGGGAGGGACCTTTCATGCGTTTGCCCGCCACAATCTGGAGGTGGGGACACTGGCACGGCCGGGTCCTGGTAAGTTACAGTTTATCCCATTAGGGGGACTAGGGGAGATCGGCAAGAACATTGCCGCCCTGGTTTACGGCAACGATATCATCGTCATCGACTGCGGTCTCGCCTTTCCGGAAGAGGACATGCCGGGGATCGACCTGGTCCTGCCCGACATCGGCTATCTGGTGGAGCATCGTGACCGGGTGCGGGGCGTCTTCCTGACCCACGGGCATGAGGACCATATCGGCGGGATTCCCTACTTCCTGCGCCAGATCCAGGTGCCTATCTACGGCTCCCGCCTGGCCATGGGACTGGTGGAGCTGAAGCTGCAGGAGCATCAGCTGACCCTGCCCGAGCGGTCCCGGGCGGTGAAGCCGGGGGACGTCGTCCACGCCGGCAGCTTCACGGTCGAGTTCTTCCGCGTCAACCATTCCATCCCCGACGCGATGGGGCTCATCATCCGCACCCCGGTAGGTACCGTGGTCCACACGGGGGACTTCAAGTTCGATTACACCCCCGTGGACGGCAACGTGGCCGACCTGGCCACGCTGGCAGCAGTGGGCCGGGAAGGGGTGCTGCTGCTGCTGGCGGACAGCACCAACGCCGAACGTCCCGGGTTCACCCCGTCCGAAAAGACGGTGGGGGAGACCCTGGAACGCATTATCGCCGGGGCAGAGGGGCGCGTGCTGGTCGCCTCCTTCGCCTCCCAGATCCACCGGATCCGGCAGGTGGTGGAATCGGCGGTGCGCCACGGGCGGCGGGTGGCGGTGGTGGGCCGCAGCATGGAGAACGTGGTGCAGAAGGCCATCGAACTCGGCTACCTCGACTTCCCGCCCGGCACCTGGATGGATGTGGACGAGATCGTGCGGCTGCCGGCGCACCGCATCCTCATCCTGACAACCGGATCGCAAGGCGAGCCGATGTCGGCGCTGACCCGTATGTCCACCGCGGACCATAAGAAGGTGGAGATCCTGCCGGGCGACACCGTCATTATCTCCGCCACCGCGATTCCCGGCAACGAGAAGAACGTGGCTCGCACGGTGGACAACCTCTACCGTCGGGGAGCCAAGGTCTTCTACGGGCCTCAGGCGGGGATCCATGTCTCCGGGCATGCCTGCCAGGAGGAGCTGAAGCTGATGCTCACCCTGGTGCGGCCGCGCTTCTTCATCCCGGTGCACGGGGAATACCGGCACCTGGTGCATCATGCCAACCTGGCCAAGGCGGTGGGGATGGACCCCTCCCACGTGCTTATCGGGGAAAACGGGGCGGTCTTCGAACTCACCCGGGACAGCGCCGCCATCGTAGGCGAGGTGCCCTCCGGCAAGGTGCTGGTCGACGGCTTCGGGGTGGGGGATGTCGGCAACATCGTACTGCGCGACCGCAAGCAGCTCTCCAACGACGGCATCCTCATCGTGGTGGTGGGGATGGATGGGCAGAGCGGGCTCGTGGTCTCGGGTCCCGACATTGTGTCCCGGGGCTTTGTCTACGTGCGCGAGTCGGAGGGCCTGCTGGATGAGGCCCGGCAGCGGGTGAAGCATACCCTGGCCACGTTGGAGGCGGACAACCTCAGCGAGTGGTCGATGATCAAGTCCGCGGTCCGGGACACCCTGGGCCATTTCCTGTGGGAGAAGACCAAGCGGCGGCCGATGATCCTGCCCATTATCATGGAGGTCTGAGGTCTGAGGCCGGCAGCAGAAGGGGCGGCCCGCCGGAGACGGCGGGCCGCCGTGTTAGCCGGGTCCCCCTCCGCCGCTTAACGGCACGACCCGTACCAGCAGCACCGTGTCCGGCGCCAGCAGCACCGCGGCCACCTCCAGGCGGTAGACCCCGTTCCCCACGGTGAGGATACGCCCGGCCAGCAGGCGGTAGACCAGTTCCGGCTGGACCCCCTGCAGACTGGTGCCCAGCAGCGGTTCCAGGTAGGGGGCCAGGGCCGCCTCCACCTGGGCGGCGGTGAGGGGGGAGGCCAGCAGCCGGAGCTGGACCCGCCGGATGACCTGCCCGCGGCTGCGTTGCCGGTTGAGGGCGGCCAGGGCGTCCTCCAGCCGGCGGTTTTCGGCCCCCAGGGTCCGCACCTGTGCCCGGGTCCGGGCGAGGGCTGCCTGGCAGCCGGCCAGGCTGCCGCCCAGGCGCAGGTAGCTCCAGCCGCCGCCTGCCAGCAGGCCCAGCAGGAGGGCGGCCACGGCCTGTCCCCGCCACGCCCCCACGTCATCCGCTCCCCAGCCGGTTGAGGATCCAGGCCCCCGCCCGGGCCCCCAGGTAGGCCGCCCCCAGGACGGCCAGGTCCCGCAACAGCACCCGCGGACCCCGGCTGGCGAGGTGGCGTTCGATTTGTTCAAAGGCGGTGAAGGTGCCGCCCATGGCGGCTGCCACCGCCCAGAAACGGAGGCGGTAAGCCAGGGCGCCGGGGCGGGGCAGACCCGCCCCCGCCAGCCAGGTGCCCCAGGCCCCCAGCAGGCCGCCGCCCAGGGTAATGCCCAGGGCCAGGAGGCCCGGCGGCAGGGCCACCGCCAGGGCCTGCCGCCACCAGCCTGTGTCCCGCACCGGCGTGCCCCCTCCCTGCATGCGCTCCGTCCCCCCTTCCTGTATGCCGGGCGGGCACGCATTAAAACCGGGACGGGCTTGAACACTAGGCCCAGGTTGCAGACAGGGGGGACGGCGGCATGAGGCACGCCTGGCAACAGGAGTCGGGGACGGAGGAGGCCGGTCCGCAGGGCCCGCGTGCCGAGGCCCGCGAGGAGGAGGCGGCGGTTGCCGCCATCCGCGAACTGGGGACGCCCACGGTACCGGCCGGTAAATCCCGTTTTCACACCCTGCTGGTCATCGGGCAGATTGAGGGCCATACCATCCTGCCGGCTCAAAACAAGACGACCAAATATGAGCATGTCATTCCCCAACTGGTGGCGATTCAGCAGAATCCGGCCATTGAGGGCTTGCTGGTGGTGCTGAACACCGTCGGCGGGGACGTGGAGGCCGGGCTGGCCCTGGCGGAGATGATCGCCTCCCTCTCCAAACCTACGGTCTCCCTGGTCCTGGGCGGGGGCCACAGCATCGGGGCGCCGGTGGCGGTGGCCGCCGATTATAGCTTCATTGCCCCCACCGCCACCATGACCATCCATCCCATCCGGATGAACGGGCTGGTGGTAGGGGTGCCCCAGACCTACGAGTACCTGGACAAGATGCAGGACCGCGTGGTCAAGTTTGTGGTCAGCCATTCCCATATCAGCGAGGCCCATTTCCGGGAGCTGATGCTGCGCACAGGGGAATTGGCCCGGGATGTCGGCACGGTATTGGTGGGGGCCGACGCGGTCCAGGCCGGCCTCATGGATGCGGTAGGCGGCATCCGGGAGGCGATGGCCAAGCTGGAGGAGATGGCGGGACCGCCGTCCCGGCCCCGCCGGCGGGCGGCCGCCCGTTCCCGGCCCAAGGGGGGAGCCTGATGCTGTATACCCTGGTCGACCCCGCCCTGCTATGGGGACCCGACCCCACCCCGCCGCTGCGCAGCGTGCGGGTGGACGGGCGCCTCTGCCTGGTCCGTCGCGATCCCGCCGGCGGCTGGCGTCTGGAGCGGCTGCTGTCCACCGACCCGGCCGACTATCTGGACGGGCGCTGGACCCCCAACCGCCTGCTGGGCTGGGACGCGGATCCGGCCGGCCCGGTCTAGGCCGGCCCCGGCCTCCATAGCGTGTCCCCGAGGGGGGAACGCTGTGGAGGGGGCCCGTATCCTGACCCTGGCGGTGCTGCAGGGACTGACGGAATTCCTGCCGGTGAGCTCCTCCGGGCATCTGGTCCTGGCCCGCGCCTGGCTGGGGGTCGCCGCACCGGGGGCGACCCTGGAGGTCGCGCTGCACCTCGGCACCCTGCTGACGGTGGCCTGGGTATACGCGGCACCCCTGGCCGACCTGGCCGCCGGCCTGTGGCGGGGCGGGCCCGGCCGCCGGCTGGCAGCCCAACTGGCGGTGGCCACGCTGCCGGCGGCGCTGGCCGGCCTCGCGGCCGGGGACTGGATCACTGCCCGCTTCACGCCCGCCATGGCGGGCTGGGGCTGGGCCGGCACCACCCTGCTGCTCGCCCTCACCCCCCCGCCCGCCCGCAGCCGGGTGCACCGCCTGACAGAGGTGCCCTGGGCTACCGCCGCCGCGATCGGCCTGGGGCAGGCCCTGGCCTTATGGCCGGGCCTTTCCCGTTCCGGCACCACCATCGTGATTGCCCGCCTGGGAGGGCTGGACCCCGAAACCGCCGCCGCCTTCTCCTTCCTGCTCGGCGTTCCCGCGGTGGCGGGGGCGGTGGGGCTGGAATTCCTGCGCCGCCCGCCCCTGGCCGTGACGGGCTGGCCGTGGCTGGCCGCCGCGGTGGCCGTGGCCGCCCTGGCCGGGGCGGTTGCGGTACAATGGGTCCAACACGCCCTGACCCGCCCCGCGGCCTGGCGCGGCTTTGCCGTGTACACCGCCCTGCTGGCGGGGCTGGGCTGGTGGACCGGGAGGTAGGCGGCGCGTGCGCAAGTTGTGGGCGGACATCGGGCCCGATCTGGCCCGGGAGCTGGCCGGCATCACCCTGGTCACCCTCGGCCTGCTGGCGTATCTGGCCCTGCTGGCGGGCGGACATGCCCTGCTGCTGGCCCGCCTGCGCCAGGCGCTCCTTTCCGGCTTCGGTTGGGTGGGCTGGGTGCTGCCGCTGCTGGTGATCGCCAGCGGCGTGGCCCGTATCTTCGACCAGCCCTCCCCCTGGCGCCGCAGCCGGGGGGTGGGGCTGCTGCTGGGCCTGGTGGCCGCGGGGGGATTGAGTGCCGTGGGACCCCGGGCCGGGTTGCGGGCCGGCCTGGTGGGGCAGGCGCTGGCCGGCGGTCTGCGGGCGGGTTTGGGCATCGGCGGCAGTGTGATTGTGCTGGGGGCGCTGGGGCTGGTGGCCTTCTCCCTGCTGTCCGGGCGCAGCCTGCGTGCGGGACTGGAGGGGCTGGGGCGGGCCGCGTGGCCGGCGGCCCGCGGTCTGGGGCAGGGCCTGCGCTGGGCCGGGGGACGCCTGGCGGATTGGGTGTATCCTCCCGAACCGGAGCCCGAGCCGGCACCGGCGCCGGTGTCCACCCGGCGGTCCCGGCGGCCGGTGGCCGCGGCCGCCGCCCCGGTGCTGCCGGTAGGGGGGACCGTGCCGGCACCGGCGGTGCCGGAGCCGGGGCCGCCACCGCCACCGGTGCCCGACCTGCCCGCCGGCCAGGGGTATGCGCCGCCGCCGTTGCAGCTTCTGGCCGGCGGGGAAGGCCGGCCGGCCGAACCCCGGCAGAACATGCAGGAGCGGGCGCGCATCCTGGTGGAGGCGCTGCGGCAGTTCGGGATCGAGGTGAAATTGGGGGAGGTCAGTCAGGGGCCGGCCATTACCCGTTTCGAAATTCAGCCGCCGCCGGGGGTGAAAGTCTCCCGCATTGTCAACCTGGCCGACGACATTGCCCTCTCCCTGGCGGCCACCGGGGTGCGGATCGAGGCCCCCATCCCCGGTAAGTCGGCGGTGGGCATCGAGGTGCCCAACGCCGAGGTGAGCCCGGTTTACCTGCGGGATGTGCTGCAGAGCCGCGCCTTTGTCGACTCGGCTTCGCCCCTGACCGTGGCCCTGGGTAAGGATGCCGCCGGGCTGCCCATGGTGGCGCGCCTGGACCAGATGCCGCACCTGCTCATCGCCGGGGCTACCGGATCCGGCAAAAGCGTCCTCATCAACGCCCTCATCACCAGCCTCCTGTACCGGGCCGGGCCCCGGCAGGTGCAGCTGCTGCTCATCGACCCCAAGGTGGTGGAGCTGTCGGTCTACAACGGCATCCCCCACCTGCTGGCGCCGGTGGTGACCGACGCCCGCAAGTCGGCCGGCGCCCTGCGCTGGGCGGTCAAGACCATGGAGGACCGTTACCGCCGGTTTGCGGAGGCCGGGGTGCGGGATATCGGGCGCTACAACGCCCAGGCCCCGGAGCCGCTGCCGTATCTTGTTATCGTCATCGACGAGCTGGCCGACCTGATGATGGTGGCGCCGCAGGACGTGGAGGAGTCCATCGCACGCCTGGCCCAGATGGCGCGGGCGGCCGGCATCCACTTGGTGGTGGCCACCCAGCGCCCGTCGGTGGACGTCATTACCGGGACCATCAAGGCCAACATCCCCTCCCGCATCGCCTTCGCGGTCTCCAGCCAGGTGGACTCCCGCACCATCCTGGACGCGGCTGGGGCGGAAAAACTGCTGGGGCGGGGCGATATGCTGTTCCATCCGGTGGGGGCGCCCAAGCCGACCCGCATCCAGGGGGCGTACGTCAGTGAAGCGGAGGTGGAGGCGGTCACGCGGTACCTGGCGCGGGCAGCCGGCGGGGAATCCCCCGCTGCGGAGGCCCCCCGCTTTGAGGAGCCGGTGGAGGAGGAGCAGGGGGCGGCGGCGGCGGACCCGCTGTTCCTGGAGGCCCTGCGCCTGGTGGTGGAGCACCGGCAGGCCTCCGCCTCCCTGCTGCAACGGCGGTTGCGGGTAGGCTATAGCCGGGCTGCGCGTCTGGTCGATATCATGGAACAGCTCGGTTACGTGGGGCGGGCGGAAGGCAGCCGGGCCCGGGAGGTACGGCTCTCCCGGGAGCAGTTCGAGCACCTGGCCCGCCAGGGGATGCCGGCGGGGCCCGGCAGCTGACCACGCGCCTGCGGGGAGGAAGGGGGAGGACATGGACGGTACCCGGTTTCTGGCCCGCTTCCGTCCGCCGGGCACCCACCCGGCCCGGAGCGGCTGGGGCTTCTGGGAGGAGGCCCTGGCCACCGAGACCTGGCTCGCCGGGCTGGGCGTCCGCGTCCGCCGCCGCGTGCTGTCGGTCCGCGGCCGCACCTGGGCGGGCCTGCGCCCCTGGCTGGACCGGCTCGGGGGCAGCCTCATGGTGGAGGCCCATCTGGAGCCGGAGGCCCCCACCGGGCTCTGGGACTACCTGCAGGTGTTCCTCGAGCCCGGCGCCCTGGTACATGTCCGGGTGGCCCTGGACGGGGAGACGGCGGTGGACTGGCGCCCGGGTCTGCTGGGGATACGGGCGCGGGCCGGGTCCTGGCCGGACCATCTGGCCGGACGTCTGGAGGAGGGGGCGGCCCGCCAGGCCGAAGCGGGGCTGGCCTGGTGGTGGGGCGGCCAGCCTCAGGCCGCCTGGCGGCTGCCCGCCGCCACCCTGACCCGCCGGCGCCTGGGCCCGGTCCTGCGTGAGCTGCAACTGGCAGGCGACGCCGGCGCGGAGGCGCCGGTGGCGGGGCAGGCCCGCGAGCTGCTGTCCGCCCTCGGCCGGCGTACCTGGGCGGTGACCCTGCGGCGGCGGGACAGCCTGGCGGGCCCGGAGCCGGCGGAACTGGGAGGCCGGCCGGTGTGGCTGGAGGTCCGGCGCGCCGACGGGCCGGACCCGGACCCGCTGCCGCCTGCCTGGCCCGAGCCCTGGGGGCTGCAGGCCGGGGTGCAGTGGACCACCGACTGGAGCCCGGAATGGGAGGTGGTGCTCACCCTGCGCCGCTTCCGCAGCGGCAGCCGGGTGGAATGCCTCTACCGCCTGCGGCCGGGAGCCGACCGGGCCGCCGCCTACCGCACCCTGGCGCGGGACCGGCGGCGGCTGCCTATCCTGGCGCTGACCGCGGCGGGGGACTTCGGGCCGGCGCCGGACGGCCGCGGGCTCTGGCAGCGGGCCATGGGCCAGGCCACGGCCGCCGCCACCGTGGACGCCTTGCGGCGCCGGCTGGCGGCGGTCGCAGGGGATCCGCCGCCCCTGGCCGGCCATGCCCGCCTCTGCCGCCGCTGGCGCCTGGTCCGCCCGGCCTCGCGCGGGGACGGGCTGGTTCTGGAAAGCCCCGGCCTCCGGCCCTGGATCGTGCTCCATCCGGCGCATGGCCCGCACCCGGGCGGCATTACCCTCACCTGGCCCGAGGGCCTGCATGCGGGGCTGGGGGAGATCGCGCCCGGCCTGCCCCTGGTGCGCACGGAAGGCGACTGGCGGTACTGGCTGGCGGTGGCGGACGGCTGGCTGCTGCCAGCTCTGGCGGTGGCGGAGGCGGAAGCGGCTGCCGCGGTGCGGGGATCGGTGGTACTGCCGCATCCGCCCCGGGGATGAGGCGCCGCAAAACAAGCGGGCCGGGGCCCCCGGGCGGGGGTCCCCGGCCGCGCCGGCGGCGGTTACCGCCGGCCGGGGCCCAGGGGGCCGTTTTCGAAGAAGTACAGCGAATAGAGGTAAGGGTCCACCACCGCCCGGTAGGCCTTGATGATGCCGATCCGTTCCAGTTTGGCGATGCGCTGCTCGACCGCGGTGGGGGCCAGGCCCAGGCGCCGGCCCAGCTCCTCCACCGGGATACGCGCATCATCCACCAGGTACTGCATCAGCTGGCGGTCCAGCGCGTCGACTGCGTACGGGGACTGCGTCTCTGCCGTCATCGGTTCGACCCCTTCTTGGATGGGCCTCGCGGCTAGCCCGAGCGCTCGGTGCGCAGGGTGTCCAGGACGGTGCGCAGGATGGCGACCTCCTTGGACAGGCGGGCCAGCGTGGTCCGGATTTCCAGCAGTTCCTGCTGCTCGGCCAGGGGAATGGGCAGGTACTGGGCGATCCAGTAGGAGAGCGCTTCCGCGTCCTGGGGCATCACCGGGTAGGCGGTGTCCGCCCGCAGGCGGGCGTGGCTCCAGTATTCGGATCCCAGGGCACGCGCCTCATCGATCAGCCGCCAGGGGATCTCTTCGGCGAGATCCGGCAGGAAGCGCGCCTGTCCCACCAGGTAGGTACCGTTGTGTTTGTAGGAGAGCAGGTGGAAACGCCCTACCCCCACCACGGTGATGTTGTAGCGCCCGTCCGGCAACGGGACCGACTGGATGATCCGGGCCGTCGTGCCTATCGTGTACGGCTCCACGGGACCATCCCCGTCCTGCCCTTGACGGATGTACGTGACGCCGAACGCCGTGTCCCGGTCCAGGCTTTCCCGGACCAGGCGCCGATAGCGATCCTCGAAGACATGCAGGGGCAACCGCATCCCCGGGAACAGAACCGCATTCAGGGGGAAGATCGGTAGCGTGACGGTGTCTCGACCTACCGGCATGGCTGGCGCCTCCCTTACGCAGGACTTGGCTGTTTCCTGCCCGCGGCGCACGCGCCGGACGGCGGGTGTGCAGCTGCCCCGGGCAACGCGCTCGCCCGGGGCGGACGGGACATGGTCCTTGGCCGTGTACTTCTGATACTATTTTACCGGAAAAGGCCCGGCGCCCGCCGTATGGCGCGGTCCTGTGGCCGAAAAATTTTTCGCCGTGTGGGCGTCCGCGGGCGGCCGGATGGCGCGGCTGCCGCGGCAGAGGAGGCAACCGTCGGTGGCCTTTCCCGTGGTGCGGGTGGCGGAACTGGAACGCTTTGTGGGGTCCCCGGTCACCATACAAGGCTGGCTCCTGCACCACCGGTCCTCGGGCCGGATCGACTTCCTGGTCATCCGCGACGGCAGCGGGGAAGTGCAGGTGGTGGTGCGGGGCGAGGCCCTGGAGCTTCTGAACAGCGAGACCTGGCGGGGGGCGGGGCAGGAGTCCGCGCTGGCGGTGACGGGGCTGGTGCGGCGGGACAGCCGGTCCCCGCTGGGGGTGGAGCTGGAGGCCACCCAGATCCGGCTGATCCAGGCGGCCCGGGACTACCCCATCAGCCCGAAAGAGCACGGGGTGGACTTCCTGCTCGACCACCGGCACCTCTGGATCCGGTCCCCCCGCCAGGCCGCCGTTCTGCGGTTGCGGGCGGCGGTGATGCGGGCCATCCGCGACTTCCTCGACCGCAACGGCTTCGTGGAGGCGGACCCCCCCATCCTCACCCCTGCGGCCGCCGAGGGGACCACCACCCTGTTCGACGTGGACTATTTCGGCGAGCATGCCTACCTGAGCCAGTCCGGACAGCTGTATATGGAAGCCCTGGCCATGGCCCTGGGCCGGGTGTACGCCTTCGGCCCCACTTTCCGGGCGGAAAAGTCCAAAACCCGCCGCCACCTGACGGAGTTCTGGATGGTGGAACCGGAGATCGCCTTCTGCGATTTTGAGCAGAACCTGGGCTGGCAGGAGGAGCTGATTGCCGCGGTGGTGGCGGAGGTGCGGGAACGCTGCCGGCGGGAGCTCACCATCCTGGGGCGGGACCTGGCGGCGCTGGAACGGGTCCGGACCCCGTTTCCGCGCATCTCCTACGATGAGGCTCTGGCCCGCCTGAAAGCGGCGGGCATGGAACTCGCGTGGGGGGAGGACCTGGGCGCACCCCATGAGGCGGCGCTCGCCCTGCAGTTCGACCGTCCGGTCTTCCTGCACCGGTTCCCGGCCGCCATCAAGGCCTTCTACATGCAGCCGGATCCCGCCCGCCCCGAGGTGGTGCTGGCCGCGGACCTGCTGGCGCCCGAAGGTTACGGCGAAATTGCGGGCGGCAGTGAACGCATCCATGACTACGAACTGCTCGAGCAGCGAATGCGGGAGCACCAGCTGGACCCTGCCGCCTACGGCTGGTACCTGGACCTCCGGCGCTGGGGCAGCGTCCCCCACAGCGGGTTCGGCATCGGCATTGAGCGCCTGGTGGCCTGGATCGGCGGTCTGGAGCACGTGCGGGAGACCATTCCCTTCCCGCGGATGCTGAACCGGGCCCGGCCCTGATCTGGGGACCGACGGAGGAGGCGAAGCAGTGGACAACGGCTATCAGGACCTGCCTGGGGACCGCCTGGGCCCCGTCCTGCGCCAGGCCCGGGAGGCGCGGGGCTGGTCGCTGGATGACGCCGTGCGGGAGCTGAAAATCCGGCGGCGGTATCTGGAGGCCCTGGAGGCGGATGACTGGAGCGCCATGCCGGGCGAGGTATACGGACAGGGCTTTCTGCGCAGCTATGCCCGGTGGCTGGGACTGGACGGGGATGTGTTGGTGGAGGCCCGCCGGCGGGTGGCGGGTGCGCCCCTGCCTCCGCCCGCGTTGCCGACCTTGGGCCCCGTCCCGCCGGGGGGCCCGACCGCTACGGTGCCGGGGCCGCGCTCCAGGCGGGCGGCGGAGGCGGCCGGCCGCGGCAACGGGATCGCGGTGGTGGGGGCGGTGCTGCTGCTCCTGCTCCTCATCGTCGGCGGACTCTTCTACCTGCATCAGCGTGCCACGGCCGGCAGCCGCCGGCTGGCCGCGCCCCGACCGGCTGCGGCTGGAGGGACCCGCCACGTGGTCCGCCGCGCCCGACGGACCCGGTCGGCGCCGGTGCGGGTGGTGCCGCTCATGGCCCAGGGCAACGTCATGACCTACCAGGTGAGCCGGACTCCGATCGTGGTCTCGCTAAGTTTTTCCTCCGCCTGCTGGGTGCGGGCCACCGTGGACGGGTACGACGCCAATCCCGCGGGCTACACGTACCAGCCGGGGCAGGTGCTGCGGGTCTCGGCCCGGCACAGCCTCCGGCTCTTCTTCGGCAACCCCCCGGCCGCCTCCATGACCGTGGACGGGGTGCGTATCGGCGCCCTGGGCCAGCCCGGCCAGCCCCTGCACGTGCTGTTCGAGACGGCGTCGGGGACATGATCCGGCCCCGGGGCGGATATGCTGGGAAAAAAGGCCGCCGGCAGGCGGCCGTCCGTCCCGGGAGGCAGTCATGCGCACGGGTGGTTGGCGGACCCTCTTCCTGGTGGCCCCGATCCTGTGGATGGACCTGCCGGCGTCCGCGCCGGTGCGGGCGGCCGGGCCGCCGCCGCCGGTGGTCGGTGCCCGGGCCGCTATCCTGATCGATGCCCGCACCGGGGCGGTCCTGTACGCTAAACACGCCTTCCGGCAGATGGACCCGGCCAGCCTGACCAAGATGATGACCGCCATCCTGGTCATCCGCCGGGGCGGGCTCGACCGGGTGGTGACCATCTCCC